>JBEHYR010000024.1:0-78426 GCA_048498075.1 Verrucomicrobiota bacterium
CAGCCGCACCGACTCGCGCCACAACGCCGCCCCGGCGGGCGTCAGCTTCACGTTGCGCGTCGTCCGCTCGAACAAAGGCAGGCCGAGGCTCGCCTCGATGCCCTGCACCTGCCGCGTCACCGCGCTCTGGGTCAGTCCGGCGATTTCGGCGGCCTTGGTGAAACTGCGGTGCTGGGCGACGAGGTGGAAAGGTGGAGCTCGTAAAGATCGAACGGCGTGGTCGGCAGATACTCATTCATACAATGCATCAATCCATACGGCTAATGAATTTCTCGCGCAAGCCAGCCGAGTGTATCGTCGCCCTCGCAATCCAAATACCGCCATGGCTATTCCTTCCGACCGCCTTCCACAAAACGTCCCCGGCCGCTACTACGTCGACGCCCAGTGCATCGACTGCGACCTTTGCCGCGAAACCGCGCCGACGATCTTCGCGCGCCACGACGAATCCGGCTATTCCTTCGTCCATCGCCAGCCGCAAACACCCGAGGAAATCGCGCTCGCGGAGGAAGCCATCCAGGGCTGCCCCGTCGAAGCGATCGGCAACAACGGCGACGCCGCCTGAAATCCGCGATGCTCTCCATCTTTCTTCTCACCCTGCGCGACGGTCTCGAAGCCGCGCTCATCATCGGGATCGTGCTCGGTGCCTTGCGCCCGCTTCCACCACCGGACTGCCTGCGCGCCGTCTGGTTCGAAGTTGCGAGTGCTCGCCGCCGTGCCGCCTGATCCTGCCGCGCATCTCAAAGTGCAACGAGGCAGCGGCCCCGCTTTCGTTACCGGGACGAAAGCGATCGGCGTCCACCTCGCCCAGGTCCGCTTTTCCCTCCTGCTTTTGTTGGTCTGCGCGTTCGCGGCCTCTTTGGTTCGCGCCGACACCGCATCGGTTCAAATCGCGTGGCGTCTGCTCGATTACATCGCGGTGGACTATCCCGGAGCGGTTCAGGACGGCAGGATCGTCAGCCAGGGCGAGTTCGCGGAGATGACGGAGTCTGCGGCGTCCGCCCACGAGCGGATCGGCGCGCTGCCGAAGTCGGGCGCGAAGGCTGCGCTGCAACTGCGGGCGGCGACGCTGCAAACTCTCGTCGCCGGCAAAGCTCCAGCGCCGACCGTCGCGCTGGCGGCTCGCTCGCTCGCGGCCGATCTCATCAAAACCTACCCGGTGCCGCTCACGCCCGCGCAGCCCCTCGCCTTCGATCGCGGGCGCGCCTTGTTCACGCAATCTTGCGCGAGTTGCCATGGCCCGAACGGCGACGGTCGAGGTCCGGCCGCGGTCGGTCTGAAAACGCCGCCCATTGCCTTTGCCGACCGGGAGCGCGCCCGCGAGCGGAGTGTATTTGCGCTCAAGCAGGTGATCGATCAGGGCATCCCCGGCACCACCATGGCCAGCTTCGCGACGCTTCCGGCGCAGGATCGCTGGGACCTGGCGCTCTATGTCAGCGCCTTCGCTTACCCGGCAAGCCGAGCGGCCGACGGTGAACGGATCTGGCACGACGATCTCGCTCTGCGCACCAGGATTGACCTACAGAAGCTCGTCAACATGACGCCAGCGACGCTCGCGGGCGAAATCGGCGACGCAAAAGCCGAGGCCGTCACCGCCTATCTGCGCCGCAACCCGGCGGCGGTGCTTGCGACGACGACCGGCCTCCTCACGCTCGCGCGCACCCATCTGGCCGAAATGCTGACGGCCTACGGCAAGGGTGACCGCAAGGGCGCGGCCGATCTGGCGCTCTCGGCCTATCTCGACGGTTTTGAGCCGGTCGAACCGGTCCTGTCGACGCGCGACCACGCGCTCCTCGTCAGGATCGAAGCGGCGACGGGAGCCCTGCGGGCCGCCATCGCCAGCGGCCGGCCCTTCGATGAGGTGGGGCGTCAAGCCGCCACGCTGGACGCATTGTTCACCGACGCGGAAGCCGCGCTCGCTCCCGACGAGGCGTCCACCGTATCCAGTTTCTTGGGAGCCTTCACGATCCTGCTGAGGGAGGGACTGGAAGCCCTTCTGCTCGTCGTCACGATGATCGCCTTCCTGCGGCAAACCGATCGCCGCGATGTGCTCCCCTACGTGCATGGCGGGTGGATCGGGGCGCTCGTCGCGGGCGTCCTGACCTGGATCGCCGCCACCTGTTTTATCGAGATCAGCGGTGCGAGCCGGGAAATGACGGAAGGTTTCGGCTCGGTTCTCGCCGCCGGCGTTCTGCTGTGGGTGGGAATCTGGATGCATGGCAAGAGCAGCGCGGAAGCCTGGCAGCGCTACGTTTGCGACCGACTGAAGCGCGCGCTCAACGGCCGCTCGGCCTGGCTTCTGGCCGGCCTGTCGTTCCTCGTCGTCTATCGCGAGGTGTTCGAAACCATTCTGTTTTATGCCGCGATCTGGCATCACGGCAACGGGGTCGTCGTGCTGGCCGGAGGTCTGGCCGCGGTCGTGGCCCTGCTCATCGTCGCGTGGGTGATGATGCGCTACAGCCGCACGCTTCCGATCGCCCGATTCTTCGCCTACAGCTCGGCGTTGATTGCGGTGCTGGCCGTTGTGCTGATCGGCAAAGGAGTGGCCGCGCTGCAGGAAGCCGGCTACGGGCCCGTCCATCCGCTCGCGGGATTTCCGCGACTCGCGGCCCTCGGGCTGTTTCCGACGCGCGAGGGAATCATCGCGCCGCTGGGCATGATCGTCCTCCTCGCGATCGGTTTCGGCCATAATCGGCGCAAGCTGAAAAGAGCGACGGCGCCCCGGGCGTAATCGTTGCGGCTCGCGACGCGCGGACGATCTGCCGTGGCCGCGTGACCTTCATGCTCCGGCCGACCTGCGAGCGTTTGATCCAGATCAAGGTTTAGGCCGATTGCCTTCCCCGCGTCATTGACGGCGATCAGAAGTGAGTAATTGATTACTTTCTTTCTACCACCCCGATGAAACCCAAATCCAAGTATCTTCCCGCCGGCCAGCGTCGCGTCGTCATCGTCGAAACCATGATCGCGCTGGCGGCCGAACAGAACCCGGGTGAGATCACCACCAGTGCGATCGCCGGGCGGATGAATCTGACCCAGGGCGCGCTCTTCCGGCATTTTCCCACCAAGGACGCCATGTGGCAGATGGTCATGGAATGGGTCGCCGAACGGCTCCTGGCCCGGATCGATCAAGCAGCCCGAGGCGCCGCGTCTCCTCTCGCCGCTTTGGAAGCCATGTTCACGGCCCATCTCGATTTTGTGGCCACGCATCCCGGGATTCCCCGGATGCTTTTCGGCGAACTCCAGCGCGCGAAGGATACCGCCGCAAAACGCGCGGTGAGAACCTTGCTCACCCAATACACCCAGCGCCTGCACGCGCTTCTCGAACAAGGAAAGGATCAGGGCGAAGTGGCGGCCGGGGTCGACGTGAAGGCCGCCGCCACCTTGTTCATCGGCATGATTCAGGGTTTGATCATGCAATCGTTGATCGTCGGCAAGATTCCGCGAACCCGCAGCGCCGCTGCCGGCGCATTCGCCATCTTCGCCCGGGGCGTGAGAGGAACGTCATGAAAAAGTTCCCGCTCAAAAGCCGCACCCTGGCACTGCTGGCGGTGATCGTTCCGCTGCTGGCACTCTTCGTTTATGTCGTCTTCCGGTCCGGCCCATTGGCCACTGTCCCCGTCACGGCCACCGCGGTGGAGCACCGGGCCATCTCCCCCGCCCTCTTCGGCATCGGGACGATCGAAGCCCGCTACACTTTCAAGATTGGCCCCACCACGGCGGGCCGGGTGCAACACGTCTACGTGCAGGTGGGTGATCGCGTGCGGGCTGGACAGGTGATGGGCGAGATGGATCCCGTGGACTTCGACGAACGCATCGCCGCACAGAACGCGGCACTCGAGAGCGCGAACGCTGGCGTGCTCACCGCCGAAGCCAAAGTGCAGGAGGCGTCCGCCCGGCAGCATTATGCCGAGACCCAGGCGCAGCGTTATGAACAACTGTTCAAGGCGCACTCCGTCAGCGAAGAAGCCGCCGATACCAAGCGGCAGGAATTTCAAGTGACGACCGCCAGCCTCGCGACCGCACAGGCCGGTTTGGAAATGGCACGACATGAATTGGGCCGCGCCCGCGCGAATCTCGACGTGCTTGTCCAGCAAAAGGCCAGCCTCCAACTCGTCGCGCCGGCCGACGGAGTGGTGATGGTCCGCCACGCCGATCCGGGCACAACCGTGGTAGCCGGCCAGCCCGTGCTGGAAGTCGTCGATCCCACGAGCCTCTGGATCAACGGCCGTTTCGATCAATTGCGCGCCACCCAACTGCGCGCCGGATTGTCGGCCCGCATCGCGCTCCGTTCCCGGGATGGTCAAACTTTCTCCGGACAAGTGCTCCGCGTCGAACCCGTCGCCGATACCGTGACCGAAGAGACGTTGGCCAAGATCGTGTTTGAGCAAATACCCGCGCCCTTGCCGCCGATCGGAGAACTGGCCGAAGTGACGGTGGCGCTGCCCGCGCTACCCGACGCGCCCGTGGTGCCCAATGCCAGCGTGAAACGCGTCGATGGAAAAATCGGCGTTTGGGTTCTGCAAAACGGCGCGCTGGCCTTTGCGCCGATCAAGGCGGGCGCCAGTGACCTCGAGGGCCGCGTGCAGATCCTCGACGGACTCGCGCCCAGCGACCGCGTGATCGTTTACAGCCAGCGTTCACTGGGCGCACACACCCGCGTCAAAGTCTTGTCACACCTGCCAGGAGGTTCGCAGTGATCAGTCTCGCCGGCAGGGATATTCTACATGCGTGGGGCAAGTTCGTCTTCACCGGCGTGGGCTTGGGCCTGCTCATCGGCGTGACGCTCACGATGGCCGGAGTTTATCGTGGCATGGTGGACGATGGCCAGGCCCTGCTCGACAACAGCGGCGCCGACTTGTGGGTCGCGCAGAAAGATACGCTGGGGCCGTATGCCGAGCCTTCCGGTCTCTCTGACGATGTCTACCGCAGCCTCCGCGGCATTCCCGGTGTCGCGCGGGCCGCCAACATCACTTACCTCACCATGCAGGTGCGCCACGGCGATGTTGATGTGCGCTCCATGGTCGTCGGGGTGGTTCCGGGCGGCCCCGGCGAGCCCGGTCAGCCGGGTTATCTGATCGCCGGCCGGCAGATCACGCGCGGCCACTACGAAGCCGTCGCGGATGTCAGCACCAGGTTTCAACTCGGTGAACGCATCCGGATTCGCCGCAATCTCTACACCGTCATCGGCCTCACCCGCCGCATGGTGTCGTCGAGCGGCGACCCGATGGTTTTCATTCCGCTCAAGGACGCGCAGGAAGCACAGTTCCTAAAAGACAACGACGCGATCATCCAACAACGCCGGCGCACCGCCGCCAATCCCGCCTTCAACCGTCCGGGCGTGCCCGACCTGCTCGACTCGGTCATCGCCTCCCAGAGCCGCAGCCCGTCCGTCAACGCGGTGTTGGTGCAAATCCAACCCGGTTTCACTCCGGAACAAGTGGCCGAACCGATTCGCCGCTGGAAACACCTGCAGGTTTACACCCGCGCGCAGATGGAGGGAATCCTCGTCGGCAAACTGATCGCCACTTCGGCCAAACAGATCGGCATGTTTCTGGTCATCCTCGCCGCGGTCAGCGCCACCATCGTCGCGTTCATCATCTACACGCTCACGATGGATAAAATCCGCGAGATCGCGGTGTTGAAACTCATCGGGACCACCAACCGCCACATCGCCTCGATGATCCTGCAACAGGCGTTGATTCTCGGATCGCTCGGCTTCGTCGTCGGCAAGATCAGCGCCACCTTTGCCGCGCCGCTGTTTCCCAAATACGTGCTCCTGATCCTCCGCGATTCCGTCGCGGGCTTTTTCGCGGTGATGCTGATTTGCGTGCTGTCCAGCATCGTGGCGATCCGCATGGCCCTGAAAGTCGATCCGGCCGAGGCAATCGGAGGCTGAGATGAGCGGACAAGGCATCGTCATCGAAGGCTTGAAGAAACGCTACGGCGCGGGCGACACCGCCGTGGACGCGCTCAAGGGTGTGGACATGCGCGTCGCCGCCGGGGAAGTCGTGGGACTGATCGGCCCCTCGGGCTCCGGCAAGAGCACGTTGCTCAAATGCCTCGGCGCCGTGATCGACCCCACCGCCGGCAAGATGACGCTCGGCGGCGAGACGATCTACGACGGTAGCTGGAAAGTGCGCGACCTGCGCGCGCTGCGACGCGACAAGATCGGTTTTATTTTCCAAGCGCCGTATCTCATTCCGTTTCTGGATGTGACCGACAACGTCGCCCTGCTGCCGATGCTCGCCGGCGTCCCCGACGACGAGGCCCGCGCGCGGGCGCTGGAACTGCTCACCGCGCTCGACGTGCAACACCGCGCTCACGCCATGCCCGCCCACCTTTCCGGCGGCGAGCAGCAGCGGGTCGCCATCGCGCGCGGCCTCGTCAACCGCCCGCCGGTGATCCTCGCCGACGAACCCACCGCCCCCCTCGATTCGCAGCGCTCGATGTCCGTCATCCGCATTCTCAACGACATGGCCCGCCGTTACGACACCGCCATCATCGTCGTCACGCACGACGAAAAAATCATCCCCACTTTCAAACGCATCTATCACATCCGCGACGGCATCACCTACGAGGAAGCCGGGGAAGGTCGCGGGTTTGGTTCGGCTCATTCCATCAACCTCCCGGTTCTCTCATGAAACATCCCATGAATCCTCCCACCTCGACTCGTCGCCGGTCACTCGTCGTCGGCCTCGTCGTCATTGCGCTCATTATCACCGGCTATGCGCTCCGGTCTCACCTCCGGCACGGGCATGGCCACGAACACGCGCACGACCAGGGGGCCGCCGGATTGAGCCTCAACGATGGCCAACGTTGGGCCACCGACGAACCCTTGCGCCTCGGCATGCAGCGTATCCGCGATGCCGTCACGCCCGCCCTGGCTGATTCCGCCCGCCAGACTTTAACTCGGGAACAAGCCAGGGTCATGGCCGGCGCCGTGCAGGAAAATGTGACGTTCCTTATCCAGAATTGTAAGCTCACGCCCGCGGCCGATGCGAACCTGCACTTCCTGATCACCGAACTCGTGACCGGAGCCGCCTTGGTGTCCGCGGATCCCCGATCCGAAGAGGGCGCGATGAAGCTGACCCACGCCCTGGCCGAGTATCCGAAATATTTCGATCATCCGAACTGGACCGCTCCCGCGCCCACGTTGCCCATCGAGCAACCGGACCATCATAAATAAAACCACCACCCGTCAAACCTCAGCCCCTGCCATGCGCTCTCTCCTCAAAAAACTCCTCGGCCTCGCGGCCATCGGCGCGGTTGCAATTCAGTTTTTCCCGGTCACGAAAAACCTCTCGAGTGCCGCGCCCGGCGCCGACGATATCGCCGTGCGGTATCCCACGTCACCGGAAGTGAAAGCCATCCTCGCGGAAAGCTGCTACGACTGCCATTCCGATCGCACGCGCTATCCGTGGTATACGCGGATCCAACCCGTCGGTTGGTGGATGCAACATCACGTCGACGAAGGAAAACGTGAACTCAACTTCTCCCGGTTCGGCAGCTATACCCCCAATCGCGCGCGCAAGAAAATGGCCGAGACGATCAAGGAAACAAGAGACCGCGAGATGCCGCTCACGTCGTATCTCCTCACGCATCGCGAGGCGAAGCTCACCGCGACCCAGGTTCAACAGTTACTCGATTGGGCGGACAGTATTCGCGCGCGCATCCCGGCCCCCGCCGCACCATAACGGCCCACCATCCTCTTCCAAAGTGCGAGCGCCCTCATTCTCGAAGGCGGATGAGAGAACGGCGACTGGGGCTTGATCCGGGTTCCTGGCGCGGCAGGCATCCTCCAGCGATCTCGCGGGTTTGCCGGTTCCACGGCAGCGATTCGACGCGGCCGTCCGGCCAGCGGATTTCGATCCGCTCCGGCGGATTTGCGTCGCGGTAGCCAAAAAAAACGAGCGGCTCGCTTTGCGAAAGATATCCGGCGCCGGCGTGCAATTCCATCCGCTGCTTCGTGCCATCGCGAAAGAGAACCGTGACGACCGCGCCGATGGCGTGAAGATTGCCGGCGCGTCCAGTCAACGCGATCGTGCACGAATTTTTGCCGGTCGCTTCTCCGCGATTGGCCAGAGCCACGGCCGGAGCGTCGATCCGGGTGACGACCGCGTCGGGCCAGCCATCGCCGTCCAGATCGAGCACGGCGAGACCGCGACCTTCTCCGGGCAGATCGACGCCGCTGTCCGCCGACGGCACGGGATCGAAGCTGCCGTCGCCGCGACCGCGCAGCAGCAAGCCGCGACCGCCGTCAAAACGCACGACACCCGGTTGAGGTCCGTGGAAGGTTTGCGCAAGGAGGATATCCACGACGCCGTCACCATCGAAGTCGCCGGCCGCCAGACCGAAAATCGGCGCGACCTGCGCGAGTCTCGGCAGTTCGCGAAACTCGAAGTGGCCGCGACCGTCGTTGATCAGAACGCCCGAAGAAAATTCGTTGGCTTCCAACGCCAGGGCCTCGTCCAGCGGAGCTATTTCGTCGAGCGCGGCCGCGCCAAATTTGGCTTTGGTCGGATACGTGCGCCCGAGAAACGGCATCGCTTTGACGATGACATCACGCGTCCGACGCGGCAGCAGCCGGCCGTCTTCGTAATATCCTTCGAGAATCTGGTTCTGACCGGAACCGTCGAAGTCGCCGTAATACAGCCGGACCGGCGCCGGCGGCGATGCTTGATACGGCGTATTCAATCCCAGGTTGCCGACGATATAATCCATGTTGCCGTCGTTGTTCACGTCCGCCGCTTCAATCGAATTCCACCACCCGGTGCGCGTCGCCAGACCAGCCGCGCCGGTGGCTTCTTCCAACCCGCGGCCCTGCTGGTTCAGAAGCAACCGGATCGGCCCCCACTCGGTCGCGACGAGCAGATCGGGCCAGCCGTCGTTGTTCACGTCCGACCAGATCGCCGCAGTCACGCGGCCGAGCGTGGCCAGCGCGGGAGCGAACTCCGGGGCGACCGGAAAAAATCCGCCATCGCGATTTTCCAGCAGCCGACTCGTCGAGGTCTCGGGGTAACGGCCGCTTCGATACGTGCCGCCGACGAAGAGGCCGAGCCGACCGTCGTGCTTGAAATCGGCCGCGACCACCACCGATGAGGGACCGGGATCACCCGGCCAGACGTTCGCGGAGGCCGCGTGAAATTTGCCCATTCCGTCATTGAGATAGAGTCGGTCGCCGCACGCGGGATCGCCCGGTGGCGAGCCAATGCCGCTGTTCGTGACGACGAGATCGGGAACTCGGCGTCCGCCGGCTTCGATCCACAACGGCGCCATCGTTCCGCCCGGGCCGGCCTCATCCCACGGTTGCGCTTGGGCGTCCGGCGCGAACGTGCCATCGCCGCGATTGAGATAAAGTTTTCCCGCCTGGCCGTTGCCGCCGGTGAAATAGATATCGGTGTGACCATCGCCGTCGACGTCGGCGCAGGCGACGCCAGCCCCCAGGCTTTGCCGCCGCATCGGGAGCAGCGGTTGATCCTTGAACTCGTCCACGGGCGATTCGCGGACGACGAACCCGAGCCCAGTGTGCGCGGTCACGTCGGAAAAAATCGGCGCAACCGGCGCTGCTGCGGGCGCCCGTGAGAGTGGTTCGGGCGAGGAAGGCTCGTCGAAGGTGT
Source organism: Verrucomicrobiota bacterium (assembly GCA_048498075.1). Classification (GTDB taxonomy): domain Bacteria; phylum Verrucomicrobiota; class Verrucomicrobiia; order Opitutales; family Opitutaceae; genus Opitutus. The sequence continues at coordinate 9,615 of JBEHYR010000024.1, forward strand.
AGCGCCTGTTCGCGGCGAGATTTTCGACGGTTTGCACGCGCCCGTCCGGCCAGTCGATCTCGAGGCGCACGAGATGCTCCGCGGTGCCCAGTCCAAAGCACGCTTCGGAAAGGGTCGATGACAGCGCGCCGCGGCAGAGCGTAAGCCGGCGGGACTGCCGGCCGGCTGTCGTCGTGGCGAAGAGACGGGCGCCGACCGCAAAGCGATTGGCGCCGGCAGCGCGCAGCTCGATCGCCACGCGATTCGCCTGACTGTCGTTGCGGTAGAGGCTGACCGCTCCGTTGTAGTTGGCGTAAATGAGATCGAGGTCGCCATCGCCATCGAGATCGGCGGCCACAGCGCCAAAGCTGACGCCGACATCGCGCAGGCCCCACGCCGCCGTGACGTCTTCGAAGCGGAGCTGGCCGGTGTTGCGAAACATTAGATTCTCCTCCTGGAGCGCGGGACTACGTTTCACGAGCGCGATGGCCTGCGCCCGGGACGCCGCCTGCCCTTGGCGTGCAATGAGGTCGGCGTTCGAAAAATCGCGCACCATGCCATTGGTCACGAACAGATCCTCCCAGCCGTCGTTGTCGAAATCGCCGAAGACCGGCGCCCACGTCCAATCGGTGCGGGCCACGCCGGCGAGTTGGGCGATTTCGAGAAACCGGCCCGTGCCGTCATTCAGGTAGAGCGCGTTCTGGGCGTATTGCGGCGGCGACGTCCGCTCCATGAGCGCCGCGGCATCGTGCTGGCCGAGCGAGAAAGTCTGGCGCCTGAGATGCGTGGTGCCGGCCATGTCCGCCACGAACAGGTCGAAGCTGCCGTCGTTGTTGATATCGGCGAAATCGGCTCCCATCGCGAACCAAGGCAGATGCGGCAGCGCGGCGCCGGCGATATCGGTGAACGTGCCGTCGCGGTTGTTGTGATACAGGTGATCGGGGGCGTCGAAATCGTTCGCCACATGGAGATCCGGCCAGCCGTCATTGTCGGCGTCCCACCAGGTGGCGGAGTGGCCGCGTTCGGGCGCGACGACGAGACCGGCGGCGGCCGTGACGTCGGTGAAGGTGCCGTCGCCGTGGTTGCGAAAAAGAAAATCGCGGTCGCCATCCGGCGCACGCGCCGCGTCGCCGAGGTTGGTGACGAGAAAGCAATCGAGATGGCCGTCGTGATCGTAATCCTCGAAGACCGCGCTCACGCTGCCGGCGACGACGGCGATCCCGGCGGCGGCGGCGCGATCGGTGAACGTGCCGTCGCCATTGTTGCGATAGTAGAGATTTGGGGCGTTGAGCTTGCAGACGTAGAGATCGAGCCAGCCGTCGCCATCGACATCGACGAAAGTGGCGCTGGTGTTCCAGCCTGAACCGCCGCCGACGCCGGCCCGGTCGGTGACATCCTCAAAAACAAAAGGGGCCTTCGGCCGGTAGAGATGATTGGGACCGGTTTTGTGAACCACGTAGAGGTCGGGCCGGCCGTCATGATCGAAGTCGCCCACCGCGATGCCGGAGCCCACCGCTCCACCGGAAAATTCATCGAAGCGACGGCCCCACATGTCAGGGTCGTCGTAGCGATTCACCGCTGCGAGTCCGGAGTCGTGCGCGGGAATTGGCGTGAAAAGAGATCCCGCCGACGCCGGGGCGATGATCAGCGGTTCGCTGCGCGCCGGCATGTCGGTGGATGCCGCCGCGACGGAGAGCAGCGAAACGATGGCCGCCGCGACGACGGCCGGAACCCGGCGGCACCGCCTCGAAAAATCAAGGCGCATGCGGCGCGCCGCCCGCGGTCGCGGTTGCCAGCGCAGCGGCAGAACCTGCGACCAGCTCGATGCAGCACGTCGCGGAATCGCCGACCACGGTCGGCTGATACACGCCCGAGTCGCGTTCCATGTCCGGCACGACGAGGTTCAGGAATTCCTGGCGGTAGCGGCGGTAGTCGAGGTCGGCCGTGATAACGAGGGGACCGCGGGCCGTCGAAGCCGGCGGCCAAAGCCTTCGACCCGGCGCAGATTCTCGCGCCGGCGCGAATAGGAAAAGACGAGGTGCAGCACGATCAAAACGGCGGTCGCGAGCCCGGTCACGAGATGGATCTGATCCCACAACGGTGAGAGCCGCCGGCCGAAGAGCGCCTGCGCCGTGACCACGACTCCGCTGGCCATGCAGGTCACCGTGAGCGCCATCGCGGCGTAGCCGATCAGCTTGACCACCGAGAGCGTCTGCGTGCTCCAATCGCGGAAATGCCGCGCCTGATACACGGCGTATGGTGCCACGAGGAGCAAACCCGCGACGCCGTGCGCGAGCACCAGCAATTGCGAAGCGACGGAAAACGGCGCGAACAACACCCACAAGCCGGTCGCGGTTTCGACGACCAGCCCGAGAATCACCACAAAAGTGAGCCGCGAGGTCCACCCGTTCGCGACCTGTTGGAGCAGCGGCGAAGGACCATCGCCGGCGGAGTTGTTGACGTCATGACCGTGCGGCGGAGGGGCGAAATCGCTCATGCGGAGTCGGCGGGGTTGAGTCGTCCCACGCTACGGCGCAGCCGCGGCTAGAGGAGCCTTTTCAGGCCAAAGCTTGATCTGGATCAAGGCCGGCGGGAATTCCCCTGTCCCTCGACCATCTGTTCTGCGGTCTCGTCGCCTGGGCGCGCGGAACACAAATTCAAACGCTGCACGCCCCCGAATTCGTTTACCGGCGCTCCAGTGCGTCGAGCGCCCGTGCGCTTTCCGCTTCGAGATCGGACGCATCCTGCCAGTCGCGGTCGAACGCCTGACGCGCTGCTGCCACCTCTTCGGCGGAGCGAACGCCTGACGGATCGCCCGCCAACGTCAGCAATCGGCCGAGCGAAATCGCCGCGTTGCGATAAAACGGATGCAACGCCGCCGCTTGTTGCGCCAAGCGCGTCGCCGCCGCCCGCAGCATCGCGCGTCCAGTGAGACTTCGTCCCCACTCACCCCACGCATCGCTTGGCACCACCACCTCGACGCCGTCGCGCATCGCCACGAAACGCGTCGCATCCGCGATCGCTGCCCGCGACTCCGCCGCGCTCAGCAGCGGCAGCGTTCGCACCCGCCGATGATGATGCCAGCCCGTCTCCCACCAAAGCTCCCGCTCCGCGGCGCCCGTGAATCTGTCCGGAAAATTTTCCGTCAACGCCCCCAACGGTTTCGCCCCGCCACCGAGCGCCGCCAAAAACCGCCGCCACTCCGCGCCGCGATTCGACTCCGCCTGCAAAAACACCATCAGCCAATACGCGCCCCATGCGTTTTCCACCGGCTCGGGCTCTCCGCGACTCCACGCGAGCAGCCGCGCAAGCGGAGGCGGCGAGGCTTTCGCCGATTGCTGTTTCAGGAAATCCAGCCGGCTGCCCGATTCGCTCGCGCGCCACCATTCCACGCAGGCGAACTCCAGCCAGAGCGGCGCCATGAGCGACGGCGACACGCCGTGCTGCGCCACCGCCACGCGCATCAACAGCGCCTGCACCAGCCCGCGCCGCCGCAAAACCTCCGCCGTGTCACCCCCGCGCAGCCGCAGCGACACCAGGCCTGCCGGCTCCACGTTCACGCGAAACGGTTCCGCTTCCGACCATTCTCCCGGGGGCACCACCCGCACGAAAATCGGCGACGAAAAGGCTTCCGGCAGCGCCAGTGGCTCGCTCAGCGCCGCCCACAGCGACTGCGCCGCCGCGAGCGCCGGTTGCGCGGCGGCCGCATCGACCGCAGCGATCTCGAATCGCCCCGGCGCGGATTGGAACAGCACCGCCGGCACCGCCTGCAAGGCCGCCCCCAGCAGGAGGAAAATCGCAAGCGCCGCGCGTCTCATCCGATGGTCTTCCGTCGCCGGCCGACCGCGACCGCACCCGCCGCGCGCATCGCTCAAGGCATCGTCAGATGCACCGCCGAACCTTCCACTCTGACATTCTCCAGTTTCCGCCACGCCGCGCTCAACTCATCCGGAATCGAGGCTGCCGCGAAGAAACGGTTCATCAGATAATTCTTCACCAACGGCAGCCGCTGCAACGGACACGAGCCGAGGTAAACTTCCCTCGGATCGAAAACGAAAACGTCCCCATTTTTCGCGAATCCGCCCCGCGCCTGCACGATCACGCGCTGATCGAATCCGGCGACGCTCACCCGCATCGGTACGCCGATCTGCAGCACGTCGCCGCGCACGCGAAAATTCGGCGAGCCGGCGGTGAGCGCTTTTTCCGCCGGCGGCTCGGCCGGAGGCGTGCCGGGGTTCGCGGCCGCTTTCGCCGCCGAAGGCGTGGAGTTCGGCGTCGCCAGCAAATTGAGTTCGTCCTCCGTCAGCGCCACCGAGCTGCCCTGCAGAAATGTTTTCTGCTTCGCCACCGCCTGGCGGCCCTTGTTCGAATCGCGGCTTCCTTCGACATAATATACGACGTCCGCCGCGGGCTCCTTCGGCAGTTCTTTCACCGCCACGACCGGCTTCAGGATCAGCGCCACCGCCGCGAGCGCGACGCCCAACACAAAACTCAGGAGCGCGCCGAGAATCACCTCTGTCCAACTGGGGCCATGAAGTTCGCGCTCGGTTTTGGTGCTCATGAAAATTGCCGGAAGGCGCGGCGATCCTGCGCGGGATTCCGCGCGCGAGACAATCGCCGAATGCGCCGTCGTTTATTTCGACGCTGGCGGACTGGCGGGCTTCGCGTCGGACTTTCCCTCGCTCTTCGCCGGCGCCGCTTTCTCGCCGCCCGTTTTCTCCGCGGGCGCTTTCTTGTTCTTGTAGTCGGTGATGTAGAAGCCGCTCCCCTTGAAAATCAGCCCGGCACCGCCGCCGACGAGGCGCTTGACGCCGGTTTTCTTGCACTTCGGGCACTTCTTCAGCGGCTCATCCTTCATCGATTGGAACTGCTCGAACTCGAAGCCGCATTTCGGGCAAATATACTCGTAGGTGGGCATGGTGGATGCGCGCGGTTTATGAGAATCGCCCCCACCCTTGGCGAGAAACTTTCCATCCCACCTTCCCCCCAGCCGCCCCGTCCCTCCGAACTAGTTTCACGTAATACGTGAAACTCGTCCGCGGCCCGCCGCCGGTTCGGTTTACCCCGCGCAACCGTCGCTTGCCCCGCTGGCGCTTTTCGCCCACCTCAGAGCCGATGGATTTTGCCGCTCAACTTCACCGCCACGTGCAACGCGTCGAGGCCGGTTTCGCCGCGTATCTGCCCGCCCCCACCGCGCGGCCCGCGCGTCTCCACGAGGCGATGCACTACAGCCTGGAAGCGGGCGGCAAACGCCTGCGCCCCGTCCTCGTCCTCGCCGCGGCGGAGTTGTTCGGCGTCACCGACGACGCCGCGCTCCCTGCCGCGATCGCCATCGAGTGCCTGCATACCTACTCGCTCATCCACGACGACCTGCCGTGCATGGACAACGACGACCTCCGCCGCGGCCGTCCCACCGCGCACAAGGCCTTCGACGAAGCCACGGCGCTCCTCGCCGGCGACGCGCTGCTGACGCACGCGTTCGCCCTGCTCGCCACGAGCTACGCCGCCGATCCCGCGCTCGCCCACGGCCTCGTCCGCACCCTCGCCGAGGCCGCGGGCAGCCGGCGTCTGATCGGCGGCCAGATGGCAGACCTCCTCGCCGAAAAGCGCAGCGACGTCTCGGCGGCAGACCTCGAGTTCATCCATCTCAACAAAACCGCCGCGATGATCGAGGCGGCTCTGCTGCTCGGCGGTTTGGTGGGAGCACGGACCGCCCGCCCGCATGAGCCCTGGCCGGCCGCCGAGGAGCCACCCGAACTCGTCGCCCTGCGCGTCGCCGGCCATCATCTCGGCCTCACGTTTCAAATCGTCGACGACATCCTCGATGCGACCGCCGACAGCACGACGCTCGGCAAAACCGCCGGCAAGGATGCGAAGGCGCACAAGACCACCTTCGTCAGCCTTCACGGCCTCGACCGCTCCCGCGAATTCGCCCGCGAGCACACCCTCGCCGCCCGCGCCGCCATCGTGTCGCTCCCCGGCGAAAAAAGTTTTCTCGCCGCCCTGATCGAGTCGCTCGCGACCCGCGCGAAGTAGGGCGGGCTTCAACCCGCCACGCCCCTGGTTGAATCGGTGTCGGCGGAGAGCGGGCTGAAGCCCGCCCTACTTCATTTCACCACCCGCGCCGGCCACTTCGCCGGATTCGCGCTCTCGCCGACGAAATCCCTCACGTCGAGACTCGCGATGCCCTGCGCATCGATCGCGTGCCGATAATAATCCGGCCGGTGCTCGCCCCAGGTCACCCGACAATCGCGCAGCGTCACGCCGCTCGCATTGCGCAACAGGAAGCCGCTCGTCGTCATTTCCGGAAACTCGTTCGTCGGCGCCGGCCGAAAATCCTGATGGCCGCCGGCGTAGCTCGTCGTCTTGTCGATGTGCACCGCGACGCGATCGAACGTCACGTTCTCGATCATGCCCGGTCCGTAACCGTAAACGACGATGCCGTTTTCGCCGCGCGCGTCGATGTTCGAGAAACGGACGTCGCGCACCACGCCGGCCTTCGTCACGTCGTTCCAAGGCGTGACCACAACGTCGATCGGCGTGCCGCGCCCCCACCACGCCGGATCGTAGATCCGCGTTTGAATCGTGAGATTCGAAAATAAAATCCGTTCCGCTGTTCCGGCCAGATTCACGCGCACCGACACGCCGCGATGGCTGTCGTAGATCGCACAGTCATCGACGATCACATCGCGAATCGTCCCGATCACGTCGCTGCCCACCACGATCGCCGACGACTTCGATTTCAAGGTGCAGCCTGTGATCACGATGTGCTCGCACGGCTGGTGGATGCCCATGCTTTCGGGTGCGGTCTTCAGCGCGATGCAGTCGTCGCCCGACACGATGTGGCAGCCGCGGATGCGGACGTTCGACGACCAGTCGATGTCGAGTCCGTCGTTGTTCGGCATGAGCAGGCTGTTATCGATGCGGATATCGGCGATCAGCACATCGTCGCAGCCGAGCGTGCGCACGGTCCAAAATGCGCCGTCGCGAATCGTCACGTCGCGCAACGTCACGTGTTTGCTCGCGCGAAACACGATGGTGTACGGCCGCGCGTCCTTCGCCTTGTCGATCTCCGCGCCGTGCTGGGCGACGTAGGCCGGACTGTTGCCATCGATCGTGCCCGCGCCGCTGATCGCCACGTCCTCCGCCTCGTTCGCGTAAATCATCACGCCAATCTGCGGCGCGACTTCGCCGGGGCGCGTCGTCACCGGATACGGGTTGGTAATCGTGAAATCTTCGTGCCGCCCCGTCGCCTTCAGCACCGCGCCCCGCTCGAGATGGAGGTCGACGTGCGAGCGCAGCTGAATCGAACCGATCGTCACTTTCAATCCGCCGGGCACGACGACCGACCCGCCGCCACCCGCGGCGCAAGCGTCGATCGCGCGCTGGATCACAGCTGTGTCGGCGGCGACATCGCCGCGAAAGTCACCGAAGGTCGTTACGTCGTAGCGGCTCGCGACGGCACCGAAACCGACACCGCAGAACAAGAAGGAGCATGCCAGAGTGAAGAGATGTTTCATGGAGTAGAAATTTTTGCAGCGCTGGTCCACGGCCAGTCTGCGGCGCGTGCTACAAGGCGGGCTTTCACGGGATTTGCGTGAATGTAGTCAATCGTCGCGCGGTAGTGCCGCTCGTTGCGAATGAAGCGATCCCAGTAATCGGGTTGCCAGAAAACTCGCTTGCGTGGGAGCGCGGGCCGCTGGCCCGCATTTTCCTGAGCGGGCGAGCCGCCCGCGCTCCCAAGGATCCGCTTCGCGGTGCAGGATTTCCACGACTGCACGATTATCGCGATCTCCGCGCCGCCAATCGGCTCGATCAACACGTGCACATGATTCGGCATTACCACCCAAGCATGCAGCCAATAGCGCATGCCATGAAAGTGCTGCCAGTTTTCCACGACACATGCGGCGTTCGCCGGCTCTCGCAGCACACAAGCTCCATGTCCCGCATCCAGCCATCGCTCGATTTCCGCTCGGCGTCGTTCGTCGTCGAGGGACTGCTCCTCGAACCGCGCGACGGCATCGGCCGGCAGAGCATCCGCCAGCCGGTAGGTGCTCGCCTGCAGCGACGCACCGTTGTCGAAGTGCGGCAGGTAACCTCGCGCATGCCAGCCGGGCGGTTCGCGCATGGCTCAGCGTGGGAGCGCGGGCGGCTCGCCCGCAATTCGGAAAAGCGGGCCGGCGGCCCGCGCTCCCACGCAAGCGTCCAAATTGCTCAAAAAAAAGGGCGGCGCGGAGTTTCCTCCACGCCGCCCTCTGAATTCGAAACCGATTTGGCGAAACTTACTTCGCCGCTTCGGCCGCCTTGATCAGATCGAGGAAGCTGCGCGCCTGGAGCGCAGCGCCGCCGATGAGGCCGCCATCGATGTCCTTTTGCGCGAGCAGCTCGGGCGCGTTGTCCGGCTTCATCGAGCCGCCGTAGAGGATGCGCACCTTCTGCGCGACGGGCTCGGTAAAGAGCTTCGTCAACAAACCGCGGATGAACGCGTGCACTTCCTGCGCCTGGTCCGTCGTCGCGACCTTGCCCGTGCCGATCGCCCAGACGGGCTCGTAGGCGATCACGACCGTCGGCGCCTGTTCCTTGCTCACGCCTTCGAGGCCGGCTTCGAGCTGCGTCTGCACGACTTTCAGCGTCGAGCCGCTCTCGCGCTCGGCGAGCGTCTCGCCCACGCAGAGGATCGGCTTGAGCTGGTTCTTCAGCGCGACGATCACCTTCTTGTTGATGAAGGCATCCGTCTCCGCGAAGTAAGCACGACGCTCGCTGTGGCCGAGGATGACGTGTGTGGCGAAGAGCGCGCGCAGCATTGGCGCCGAAATCTCGCCGGTGTAGGCGCCGCTGGCCTCGGGGTGCATGTTCTGCGCACCGAGCTTGACGACGGAGCCCTCCAGCGCCTTGCCGGCGGCGTCGAGCGAGGTGAAGGGCGGGCAAACGACGATTTCAACGTCGTTGATCTTGCCGGCGCCAGCGACGATTTCCTGAACGAGCGTCACGGCTTCGCCGTTCGACTTGTTCATCTTCCAGTTGCCGGCGATGAGTTTTTTGCGGGGATTCATGGTGGTGAGAATGAGCTGAGAGCTGAGAGTTCAGAGTCGGTAGCCCGGATCGATCGCGGCTCTCAGCTCTTCGCTCTCAGCTATAGACTGGATTGTTTAGCTCTCGAGGAACGCCACGCCGGGGAGGATTTTGCCTTCGAGGAATTCGAGGCTCGCGCCGCCGCCGGTCGAGGTGTGCGTGACTTTGCCGGTGATCTTGAACTTTTTCGCCGCCGTCGCGGTGTCGCCGCCGCCGATGACGGTCGTCGCGCCCTTCGCGGTGGCTTCGGCGATCGCCTCGGCCATCGCCTTGGTCGCGCCGGCAAACGCATCGAACTCGAACACGCCGGGAGGGCCGTTCCAGACGATCGTCTTCGAGGCGAGAATCGTCTCGCGGTAGAGCGCGATCGACTTCGGGCCCGCATCGAGGCCCTGCCAGCCTTCGGGAATATCTTCGCCGACGATCTGCGTGGCGGCGTCGGGCGCGAATTTGTCGGCCGCGACGTAATCGATCGGGAAAACCAGCTTCACGTTCTTCGCCTGCGCCTTCGCGACGAGTTCCTGCACGATCTTCGCGCCCTCGGGATCGAAGAGGCTTCCGCCGATCTGCTTTCCGAAAACGACCTTCTTGAACGTGAACGCCATGCCGCCGCCGATGATGAGGACGTTGGCCTTGTCGAGGAGGTTGTTGATGAGGGGAATTTTGTCCGCGATCTTCGCGCCGCCGAGGATGGCGAGCAGCGGGCGGTCGGGATTTTCCAGAACTTTCGCGAACGCCTTCAGCTCGGCCTCCATCAAAAAGCCCGCAGCTTTCTGCGGCAGCTGGACACCCACGATCGACGAATGCGCGCGGTGCGCGGTGCCGAACGCATCGTTCACGTAGACATCCGCGAGCTTCGAGAGGGACGCGCGAAACGCGGCGACCTTCGCCGGATCGGCCTTGATCGATTTCTCGGTGCCGTCCGCCTGCTTCTCTTTCACCTTGCCCTCTTCCTCGAGGTGGAAGCGGAGATTTTCGAGGAGCAGAACTTCGCCCGGCTTCAATCCGGCAGCGGTCTGCTCGGCGACCGGGCCGACGCAGTCGGCGGCGAACTTCACCGATTTGCCGAGGAGTTTTTCCAGCGCTTCGGCGACCGGTTTGAGCGAGAACTTCTCGATCACCTTGCCGTCGGGCCGGCCGAGATGGCTGGCGAGGACGACCGAGGCGCCTTTTTCGAGGGCGAATTTGATCGTCGGCAGCGCCGCTTCGATGCGCGCGGTGTTCGTGATCGCGCCGGTCTTTTTGTCCTGCGGGACGTTGAAATCGACGCGGATGAACACGCGTTTTCCAGCGAGGTCGAGATCGCGGATGGTTTTAAATTTGGGCATGGCTCAGAAAAGAAAAACCACAGAGACGCAGAAGCACAGAGACTGATTCGGTCTTCTCTGTGTCTCCGTGCCTCTGTGGTTCAATGAGAGGTTCGGATTATTCGTTAAGGCTTACAGCGCGGCCGCGACCTTCTTGGTGAGGTCGACGACGCGGTTGGAATAGCCCCACTCGTTGTCATACCAGGAGACGAGCTTGAAGAACTTCGAGTTGAGCTCGATGCCCGAGCCCGCGTCGAAGATCGACGAGTGCTTGTCGTGGATGAAGTCGCTCGAGGCGACTTCGTCCGTCGTATAGGCGAGGATGCCCTTCAGGTAGGTCTCGCTGGCCTTCTTCATGGCCGCGCAGATTTCCTTGTAGGAGGTTTCCTTCGTGGTGCGGACGGTGAGGTCGACGACGGAGACGGTCGGCGTCGGCACGCGGAACGACATGCCGGTGAGCTTGCCCTTCACTTCGGGGCACACCAGCGCGGTGGCCTTCGCGGCGCCCGTCGAGGACGGGATGATGTTGATCGCCGCGGAACGGCCGCCCTTCCAGTCCTTCTTCGACGGGCCGTCGACGGTCTTCTGCGTCGCGGTGTAGGAGTGGATGGTCGTCATGAGGCCTTCCTCGATGCCGAAGCCTTCCTTCAGGAGAACGCTCACGACGGGCGCGAGGCAGTTCGTGGTGCAGGAGGCGTTGGAGATGATGTTGTGCTTCGCGAGGTCGAGCTTGTCGTCGTTCACGCCGAGCACGACCGTGATGTCCTCGCCCTTCGCGGGAGCGGAGATGATGACCTTCTTGGCGCCGGCGGCGATGTGGCCCTTGGCCTTCTCGGCGTCGGTGAAGAGACCGGTCGACTCGATCACGAGCTGCACGCCGAGCTTCGCCCAGGGCAGTTCCGCGGGAGTCTTGGCGCTCACGACGAGGATGTCGTGGCCGTTGACCACGAGGACGTCGTCCTCGGCCTTGTCGGCGGCGGATTTCTTCGAGGAAACGGTGCCGGCGAATTTACCCTGCGTGGAGTCATACTTCAGCAGGTAAGCCAGGTTGTCCGCGGGGACGATATCACCGACCGCGACGACGTCGAAGGTGGAGCCGAGAAGGCCCTGCTCGACCAGAGCGCGGAAGACGAGGCGGCCGATGCGACCGAAACCATTGATTGCGACTTTAACTGCCATGGTAGGACTTTCCGTTTATGTAGTGTTATTTGCTGAGGAACGTTGATCCGCGTGTAGGCGCGGAGAGTCGAATGAAGAGCGGCTCCGCATTTCTTGCAAGGGTTTTGGCGGCGCAATAACTGGCATAATTCGCGTGCTTTTTGCGGCTCAGCTGTGCGCGAGCCACAAACCGCAACCCAACGCCGGCACGAACAATTCCGCTTCGACCGGCTCCGTCGCGCCCGGCCCGCCCGGCGCAAAAAACCGCTCGTGATTCGCGAGCTGCCGCCAGCCCGCCGCGACCAGCGCCTCGGGCAGCGGCAGCATCACGTCGCTGCCCGTGGGATTGATCGCAAACAGCAGCCGCGTCGATCCCTCCGAAAGATCCGCATTATAAACCGCCGCCAGCGCCGGCGAGCCGCTCGTCGTGAAGAATTGGAAAAAACCCTCGCTCGGCCGCGCGAACAACCGCAGCAGCCGTCCGCGTTCGCTCCGCCGAAACGCGATCCAGTCCGCGAAGTACGTGTGCGTGCCCAGATTCCGGTAGAGGCGCCGGTAATCGAGCGCGTTCAGATCGCCGCGCAGATACGTGTTCTGCACGCCGCGCTTCGAGCGCAGGAAATCCTGTCCCGCTGCGAGCATGGGAATGCCCACCGACATGAACAGCAGCGCCGCCATCAGGTGCGTGCGGCGCCGATCGTTCTCCGTCGGCGTGAAGCCGTCGAAGTTCGGATTCTCCGTGATCATGTCGAGCCACGCGCGGTCGTCGTGCGATTCGGTATAGTTCACCGTCTGCGCCGGCCAGCGCGCAAAGTGCCAGGGCGAGCCCTTCAGGAAATATTCCATCCGCGCCGGGTCGCCGTTGCCGCGCACGTAGTCCCGCATGAAGTCGCGGTAGCCGTCGTTCCACGACGCCCAGCCGGTGTCGCGCAACACCGCCGCGATGTGTCCGCGGAAACTCCACGGCTCCGCGATCAGGATCACGTCGCGCTTCACGCGCTTCAGCGCGGATTCGATCTCCTTCAACACCTCGACGCCGATCAGTTCCGCGAGATCGAAGCGAAACCCATCCACGCCATACGCCTCGATCAGGTGCGTGCAGCTTTCGACGATCAGCCGTTTCGCCATCGCCGCGCCGGCGCGCAGGTCGTTGCCGCAACCGCTCCAGTTCGCCAGCTTCCCCTCGGCGTCCTGCTCGAAGTAATACAACCGGTCGATGAACGTCAGGTGCGCCGGCAGGCCGACGTGGTTGTAAACCACATCGAGCAGCACCGCGATCCCGCGCCGGTGAAACGCCTGCACGAGTTCCTGCAGCTCGCGCACGCCCGACGCCTTTTCCGGCTCGAGCGCGTAGCTGCTCTCGGGTGCGAAAAAGTTATTCGTCATGTAGCCCCAGTGATAATCGCCGGGCTGCGCGTTATCGAACTCCTGCACCGGCTGCAGCTCGACGCAGTTCACACCGAGTTTGTGCAGATAAAACTCCGGACTCTCGACCCACTTCCGCAGGCCCGTGAAGCCGCGTCGTTCCTCCGACGTCGCCTTGGCCGGCGCATCCGCCGCGAGGTCGCGCACGTGCGCCTCGGCGATTACGAGATCGTGCCACGCCGGCGTGTGAAAGCCGTGGTGCGCCTTCCCGATCCACGCCCGATCCACCACGATGCCCGGCCCATCGCGATCCACCGTCGCGAGCGCCCACGGATCGAGCACGCGCGTCGTCGGCGAAAATCCCCCCGCCACCGTCGTCGCGCCGTCGATCAGGTACCAGTAAAACCACCCGTGCACCCGCCCGTCGACCGCCACTTCCCACACGCCCGCCGACACGTCGGTATCGCGTCGCCGCACCAGCGGGATCGCCGCCGGCCGGTCACGCTCCGCCAGCGTGTGACAGAGCAGCAGCGTCACCGCCCGCGCGCGCGGGGCGAACAACCTGAAAACCGTTTCCTGCGCCCGCACGATCGCGCCGAGCGGCAGCTCCGTCTTCAGCTGAAAGAAAAATTTCCCCGGCACCACCGGCACGGCCGGGCTCGCGGGCTCGTTGGCCCACGCGATCGTCAACGGCTCCGCGAGATCGAACGCCACCCCGCACGTAAACTGCCACAGGTGCCACCCGGTCCGCCGCGGATCGATCATCCGGTTCAGGTTGCCCTTGTCGTCGCGCACGATGTTCGGCGCGTCGTCCGGCAGGCTCAACCAGTGATGTTCGCCCGTCACAAATTTGAACCGTTGCCCCGCCGGATTCAAAAATTCCTTCGGCGGTCCCGACCACGCGAGCACCCGTTCGCCGTCGATCTCCACCAGCCGCATCTTCCACACCGCCTCGCCCACCGCCGCCTGCCAGCCGTTGAAATCGCCCGCGAGATAAAGCGTGTCACGCGCCGGATCGATGCCGACGAACGCGCTCTCCGGCAGCACGAACACGATCTCGTCCTCCCAAATGAAATATCCGAACGTCCGCGCCGCCGCGAGCAATGGCGCCGGCTTCAACCCGCCCGGCGCCGGGCAATGTCCGCCCATCGTCAACTGCGGCGGCAGCGTGCCCTTCCAGTCCGCGTCCAACTCCACGACGCCGCTGGTCAGCGATTCGAGCCAGGCCCGGACGATGCGAGGAGTGGAAACAGCCATGGAGGGCAGTCAGCATCCCGCACGCCGAAAATTCCGACAAGCTGTAATCTCGCCCGCCCGCCCCCCGCGCTCGTTGTCACTCGATAAGTGACAACGTCCCCGCGCGTGCCCCGCGCGCGCCTCGCGTTTGACAAACCCCGTCCGCGTCGCGTCGCTTCCCGCGGTGCCCGCTTCCGAAAAAATCCTCGTCGCCATGTCCGGCGGAGTCGACAGCTCCGTCGCCGCGCTCGTCCTCAAACAACAAGGACACGACCTCGTCGGCGCCTACATGAAGAACTGGATCAACGAGGACAACATCCTCGGCGATTGCCCGTGGCAGCGCGACATCGACGACGCCCGGCGCGTCGCCGATCAGATCGGCATCGAGTTCCGCGTCGTGAATCTCATGCAGGAATATCGCGAACGCGTCGTCGCCTATCTCCTCGACGGCTACGCCCGCGGCCTCACGCCGAATCCCGACATCATGTGCAATCGGGAAATCAAGTTCGGCGTCTTCCGCGCCTGGGCTCGCGACCACGGTTTCGCCGCCGTCGCCACCGGCCACTACGCGCGCAAAATTTCCGACTCTCAGCCCTCGGCTCCTGGCTCTCAGCTGCTTTTGGAGGGCGCCGATAAAAACAAGGATCAGTCCTACTTCCTCGCGCTCCTCTCGCAGGACCAACTCCGCGACGCCCGTTTTCCCATCGGCCATCTCCCGAAGCCCGAACTCCGCCGCCTCGCCCGCGAAGCCGGCCTCGCCACGGCCGACAAAAAAGATTCCCAAGGCATCTGCTTCATCGGCGAGGTGAAGATGAAAGACTTCCTTCGCGCCTACGTGCCCGATGCGCCCGGCCCGATCGTCCGCGCGAGCGACGGCCGCGAACTCGGCCGCCACCGCGGCCTGCATTTCTACACGCTCGGCCAGCGCCGCGGCATCGGCATTCCCTCGAACACCGATCACGAGGCCTACGTCGTCGTCGGCAAACGCGCCGCCGACCGCGCACTCCTCGTCGCCTTCGATCACCCCGACGCGCCCGGTCTTTTTCAACGCGAGGTCCGCGTCCATTCGCTCTCGTGGCTCGACGCCCCGCTCCTCGACGCGGCCGGCACCGCGACCACCGCGCGCACCCTCGAAGGCCGCGTCCGCTATCGCGATCCGCGCGTGCCGCTCGAGTTCATCCCCGAGAGTCCGACGACCGCGCTGATCCGTTTCCGCGATCCGCAGCGCGGCCTCGCGAGCGGCCAGATCCTCGCGTTCTACGACGGTGAACGCCTCCTCGGCGGCGGCGTCTACGCCTGAGATCCCCGTTTCCCCGCCCTCCCCGCGCCGCCCGTCCCGAAACCCCGCCGGGTTTGTGGTCATTCACGGCGCGCTGAGCAAAAGAGACGTTTGTCGGCGGGGTTCGGCGCCCCGCCCTCCACCACGGTTTGTCGTCAAGTTCGAAGACCCCGCCCCACCCCACAACCGCTTTTCCCGCCGCCCTCCCCCCCGCCCCGGCGCCCCTCGCCTCGCGCTTCACCCTCCCACCCACCCGAGCGAAAGTGTAACGCAATGCGTTACACTCCATTCGCGGGCGAAGCCGCACCGGCAGCGGTAAAACGGCGTGACGCCTCCACCACGGTTTGTCGTCAAGTTCGGCGACCCCGCCCCACCCCACAACCGCTTTCCCGCCGCCCTTCCCCCGCCCTCGGCGCCCCTCGCCTCGCACTTCAACCCGCCCACCCGCCCGAGCGAAAGTGTAACGCAATGCGTTACACTCCCTCCGCGGGCGAAGCCGCACCGGCAGCGGTAAAACGGCGTGACGCCTTCACCACGGTTTGTCGTCAAGTTCGAAGACCCCGCCCTACCCCACAAGCGCTTTTCCCGCCGCCCTTCCGCCCGCCCCGGCGCCTCTCGCCTCGCACTTCAACCCGCCCACCCGCCGGAGCGAAAGTGTAACGCAATGCGTTACACTCCCTCCGCGGGCGAAGCCGCACCGGCAGCGGTAAAACGGCGTGACGCCTCCCCTCGCGCCCGCCAGCGTCGGCTCCCGATGACGCCGCGCCTCCGGGAGAAATGGCACACGTTTGCTGAACGCCGCGCCCTCTCGCCCGATCTCGGCCGCGCCACTCGCGCCACCTTCGCCGTCATCGTCCCGCTCCTGCTCGCCGCCACCGGTCATCTCCCGCTGAGCGTACCGTTCGTCGCCTTCGCTGGCCAGAACGTCGCGCTGGTCGACGTCCGCGGCTCCTACACGCTCCGCCTCGGCCTGCTCCTCGCGATGACTGCGATTCTCGCGGGCGCCTCGCACCTCGGCGCCCTCGCCGCTCACAGTGTGACCTGGATGATTCTCGGCGGCGGCCTCATCGCCGCGGGCGGCGGACTCTGGCGGCATCTCACACCCGACTACGGCGCGTCGCTCGCCATCTCCTCGCTGCTGCTTTTTCTCATCGCCATCGCCACGCCTCCCGCGCCCGGGCTCGCTGGCGCGCTCGGCTTCGCTGCCACGATCGGCGGCGGCTGGGGCCTGCTCCTGCAAATGCTCTTTTGGCCGGTTCGTCCGCAGCACCCGCTGCGCCGCGCCGTCTCCGATAGTTGGGCTGCCGTCGCCGATCTTTTCGAAGCACTCGCGCCCGCGCCCACCGCCGACCGCAGCGCCCGCCTCCAGAAAGTCGAAAGCCAGCTCCGCACCACGCTCGACCAAGCCTACGCCGCGCTCGCCCTGCCGCCAGGCAAACCCGCCACGCCCGTCCGCACCCGCCTCGGCGAACTCAACCTCGCCGCCGCCCGCCTCGCCACGCGCGTCGTCGCCCTCAACACCGCGCTCGAATCCGCCTTCGTCACGCCCGCCGCCGCGTGGCTCGCCGACGCGTTTCAACCCGTCCTCACCTCGCTCACCAATTTCTCCCGCAGCACCGCCGTCACCGTGGTCTCGCGCCAGCCCGCGCACCTCGCCGCGTTCGAGGTCCGCCTGCGCCGCCTGCGCAACCTCCTCCGCGTGTTCCAGGAGGGCGCGCCCGCGCGTATCAGCGATCCGGCGACCGCCGCCCAGCTCGGCGACATCCTCCGCCAGATCGAAGCCCAGTTGCCCGCGACTCACGAGGCGCTGCGCGCCACCGTCGACCGCGCCGACGAGCGCGCCGCGTTTTCCCTTGAACTCTTCGATCTCCACACGTGGACGCTCCGGCCGCTGGCCTCGGCCTTGAACTTCCGCCGTCAGGTCAACCCCGCGCTCCTCCGCTTCACCGCGCGCCTCACGGTGCTCACGATGCTCGGCATCGCCGCGTTCAGATTCCTCCACCTGCCTCACGGCTACTGGCTGCCGCTCACCACCGCGATCATTCTCCAGCCGGATTACGGCTCCACGCGCCAGCGCGCCGTGCAGCGCACGCTCGGCACGCTCATCGGCAGCCTCGCCGCGAGCGCCCTGCTCTGGCTCCAGTTGCCCGCCGCCTTCCTGGTCGCTGCCACCGCCGCCACCATCTTCGGCTTCGCGTTCTTCCTCAAACGCAACTACGCGATCGCCGTCGTCTTCATCACCCTGCTCGTCGTGCTGCTCACTGAAGCACACGAGCCGGTCACGCTCGGCTTCACCGGCGAACGGCTCGCGAGCACGATCGCCGGCGGCCTGCTCGCCCTGATCGCGGCGATTTTCTTCTGGCCCGTTTGGGAACGCGATCGCCTGCCGCCGATCCTCGCCTCCGCACTCGACGCCAACCGCGCCTACCTCGCCCTCATCGCGCAACGGCTCGCCGCCGGTGGCGCCTACGACCACCCCGCGATTCTGGCGAAGCGCCGCGCCGAAAGCACCAACGCCGCCGTGTTTTCCTCGTTACAGCGCATGATGGGCGATCCGCAAAACCAGCAGTCCAGCCTCGAACCCATCGCCGCGCTCGCCAACGGCAACCAGCGCATCACGCGCGCGCTCACCGTCATGGCCGTGCATCTCACACCCGGCGCGTCGCACGACACGCCCGAACTCGCCGTCTTCGCCCGCCTCGCCGCCGACACACTGTCGCAACTCGAGCAGGCGTTTCGCGCCCACACGCCGGTCGCAGCCCATTGCGCTGCGCGCCTGCGCGATCTTCCGCTCGTCGGGACCGCGCCGCCGAGTTCTCCGCGCGCCTGGAACATCGCCCAATACCGCCGCATCGCCACCGAACTCGGCGCGATGCTGCTGGCCGTCGATCAGATTCTCGCCGCCGACGCGCCCGTCGCCGCAGCTTCCGCGAAAGCGTAGCGCACGAGCACCAGCGAGCGCAGGCCTCTCCCGCTGCCCGGCCTCGTCCCCTTTTGACGCCTTCAAAGCAAAGCCCGTCATGCTGAGACGCCGAACCAACGCCAAGCCGTTGGGTGGCCTACGCCGATGAACGCTCAAATGCCTGTCATGCTGAGCGCAGCGAAGAATCCATTTGGACTTTCGCACGCGCGTCGCGCCACGAAGCGCGCACGGGATTCTTCACTTCGTTCAGAATGACAAACCGCCCGGTTCATCAGCAGCGCAGCGAAGCATCCATTTCGCCGCTCGCATCGCCCCGACGGCCGGCGCGAACTGGATTCTTCACTTCGTTCAGGATGACAATCTTCTCCCCCTGTCCTGCCCACGGCGACGGCGTTGCAGCGGTAGGGCGGGCATTCCGCTGCCCGCCGGGAAGCTTTTTTTTTGGCGCCGGCGAATCACGACGTGAGCGTCCGTCCCCGCAAGCCGCTCGAGCCGAAGCTCACGATGTGCCCGGCCTCACCCCGCGCTCGCCTCACCGCGCAACGCATCCCTCAGCTCACGCGACTTCGCGTGCGCCTCCGCCTCGAATTTCTGCAGATCGAAGCTCGGGAAAATTCGCTCGCGCAAAATCGTCCACGCCGCCGTCTCCGCGATCGGCCGCGCCTCTTCCTTCATCGCATCGCCGCTCCAGCCCAGGCCGGTTTGCCGGCACAGCTCGTGCGCGAGCGACACCACGGCGACGAGCACCACGTCCTCCGTCGCCTCGGTCGGCGTCGCGACCCAGCGCATCACGTTCACATAGCTCGCGAGCAAGCCGTGCTTTTCCGCGAAGTGCGCCGCCATTTCGCGCGTCGTGCAGCCGAGAAATTTCTGCTCCACCGCCGCGAGCGGCATTTCCTCGTTGCGCGCATAATCGAGCACCGCCTGGAAGCCGATCGGGTGCAGGTGCAGCAGCAGCAGCTTGCCCAGATCGTGCAACAACCCCGCCGCATACGCGCGCGCCTGCAGGCTGTCGAATTCGAGGTAGCGGCAGATGTAGCGCGCCATCCGCGCCACCCCGACCTGGAACATCCAGAACTTCGTCCAGCCGCACGGCGGCACTTCCATCATGCGCGCTTCGGCGGTGATCAACGCCCCTGCGATCGCGGCCAGTTTCGTTTCGCCGAGGAGGCTCACGCAGATGCGCGGATCCTCGACCGGCTCCGAATCCAGTTCCGCATTACCGTGTCGGAGCTGGTTCGCCGCGATCAGCACGTGCGCACAGATGCCCGGATCGGTTTCCGCGAGATCCATCAGCGGCGCGAGGCTCGACGGCCGGCCGGTCGCCGACATCTGGAACGACGCCGCCGCCGAATCGATCACCGGGCAACCCGGCAGCGCTTCGAGCGCCTGCGCCATTTGCGGCCACTGGATGACGGGACAGCGATCCTCCGCCGGCGCGTCGAACCACAGCGCCCGCGCCTTTGCCTTCGCCTCGTCATTCCGCTCCGCTTCCGTCACGAATCCCTCGGGCACGAGCTCGCGATGCAGGTGCGCGAAAATCATCCGCTCCGCGAAAGCCAGCGCGCCGAGCCGCGCCGCAAAAGCCGGCCACTGCCGGCTCTCCGCCTGCTCGCGGAGGTCGTTGAGCATATCCACCACCCCCCACGCGCCTGCCGCCTCGGCGTCGGTGGCGAGGAGC
Organism: Verrucomicrobiota bacterium; assembly: GCA_048498075.1. GTDB lineage: Bacteria > Verrucomicrobiota > Verrucomicrobiia > Opitutales > Opitutaceae > Opitutus. The sequence continues at coordinate 29,615 of JBEHYR010000024.1, forward strand.
ACGATGCGCGCCGCGATCTCGTCGGCTTTTTCGTCCTTCGCGAGTTCCGCCAGCTCCGCGTTCGCGGCTTCAAGCCCCCGGTGCAGCTGCTCGAGCGCGTGGTGCAGGCTGTCGGGCGTGTAGCCCATCATCGCGCAAAACGATTTCTCCTCCTCGAAATGCCGGTTGCGCCAGGGATTCGCGACCGCCTTGCCGATCTCCGCGAAGATCGTCTCGTCGCGATACGGTTTCACGAGGAAGTTTTGGACCTTGAACGCGAGCGCCTGCCGCACCGTGTCGCGATCGCCCGCGGCCGTGTAGACGACGACCGGCATCAGCTTCAAAAAGCAATCGCCGCGCAGCCGCGGCAGCAGCGCGAGGCCACCTTCGCCCTCGAGCTTCAGTTCGAGGAAAATCAGATCCACGGCGACGTTGCGCTGGAGAAACTCCCACGCCGCCTCGATCGTGCCGACCGCCGCCATTCGATGTCCGCCGCGCGCAAGCATCCCCGACATCGCCTTGCGCGCGATTTCCGCGGGATCGACTAGGAGGATGTTGGCCATGGCACGGCGTCGTGCCGCCGGCGCGCTGGAAACGGCCGGACGGACTCTGCCTGCATCGTTCTTCGGCTGAGCGCCGCCGTTCTGAAATCCTTTCCGCCGAGCCGGGCGCTGGCCGCGTAGCCCGCTGCGGGAGCAGCGGGACCATTCGCCTCCCCCGGTCCCTGCGCTCCCGCGCAGGGCTACACAAAACCCGACGCGCCCTACCGGTTCGCCAGCGCCAGGCTCGCCGCGAACCCCAGGAAAACCACCCCCAATGCCCGGTCGATCCAATGGCCATGCTGGAGAAAGCTTTGCCTCACGCCCGTTCGGGTGAACAGCACCGCGACGAGCGAAAACCACCCCGCCGTCGCCGCCGCCATCCAGAGTCCGTAGCCCGCCTGGATGATCTTCGGCGTGCCCGCGCTGATGACCGTCGCGAAGAGCGCGAGGAAGAAGAGCGTCACTTTCGGGTTCAGCGCGTTCGTCAGGAACCCCGTGACAAACGCCGCGCGATCCGTCGGCCTCGCCGTGCTTTCCGCGCCCCCAACTTCATTCTCCGCACGCGGTTTCGCGCGCAGCGCCTGCACCCCGAGCCACGCCAGATAAAGGGCGCCGGCAAATTTCACCGCGGTAAACGCGCTCGCCGAACTGCGTATCACCAACGCGATCCCGAGCAGCGAATAAGCCACATGCAGCAAGATGCCCGTGCCCACGCCCACGCTCGTCGCGATCGCCGCCCGGCGCCCATGCACGAGGCTCTGCCGCAGCACGATCGCGAAATCCGGACCCGGGCTCGCCACCGCGAGCAAATGCGCTCCAGCCACCATCGCGAACTCGCCCCAATAGTTCATCGTTCAGAACCGCGCGGACACCTGTGGTGACGATTGGACAGCGCGAGCCAGCCACGCTCAGCCGACCCTCCAGTCGAAGATGCCCTTGCTCGCGAAATTGTCTTCAATCGGTGGAGCCCGACGTCCTCGTCGGGCTTGCGATGTGCGCTCGTCGAACAACCCGACGAGGACGTCCGGTTCCACCTCCGTGGCATCGATCCGCCTCAGAGCGCGAGTTCCTTGAACCCCGGATCCTCAAGGATGTGGTCCAACTGCTTGCTTTCCACGAAACCGCGCAATGGCCGGCTGTCGGGCAGTTTCTTCCGGGCCTTTTCCAAAACCTTCCGCCCTTCGTCCGCTTTGCCCAGCAGCGCCAGCGCGTAAACTTCCTGCAGCAGCGCGTCGGTGTCCTTCGATTCCTTCTCGAAGGCCGCGCGGAAAACGTCGACGGCTTTTTCATAGGCGGATTTGGCGCCCGACTTGTTGTTCAGACGGCGGCGCGTCACGCCGAGATCGATCCAGTATTCGCCGGTGTCCGGGCAGAGCTTCGTGGCCTGATCGAACAGCGGCTCCGCGCGCGCGTAGTCGCGCAACGTCAGCGCGAACTGCGCCTCGCTCACGAGGTTCGCCGCCTGCTTGCGCTGTACCGCGGGAATTTCCTTCGGTTTGCAGCCACCGGAGGCCAACAGCACCAACGCGAGCAACAGCGGGAATAATTGCTTCATAAATTCATCACGGGGATTCCGGGCCGCTTTGCCAATCTCTTCTTCGCCTGGAGACAAGCTCCTCGCTCCGAAGTAGGGCGGGCTTCAGCCCGCCGGCATCCTCCGAGCCTGACTAAAGTCCGCCCCGGGCGTGAGTTCGCCGGCCGCCGCGTCGTGCAGTTCCCAATCGGGCGCCTGCAATAGCTCAGTGTGGTGCGCCCGAGACAACTTTGAAAAATCCTCCGTCATTCCGAGACTCCGAACCAACGCCAAGCCGTCGGGTGGCAGACGCCGATGAACTCTCAAATACCTGTCATGCTGATTCCAACCTGCTTTCAAGTTGAGACCATCCCGGCGCTCCCGCGCAGGGCTACATTCCGACGTAGCCCGCCGCGGGAGCGGCGGGACGAATTGGCCTCATCTTGAAAGCACATCGGAATGAGCGCAGCGAAGAATCCACCTGGACTTTCGCACGCGCGTCGTGCCACGAAGCGCGCACTGGATTCTTCGCTGCGCTCAGAACGACAAACCCTCGATCCCAGTCCGTAAGGTTACCTGCGGGACGCCATGGTAGAGCGCTTCGAAAATTTCTCTAGCCGCTGTAGGAGCCTGCTTGCAGGCGATGCTGGACCTTCGCCCACCGGGATCGCCTGCCACCAGGCTCCTACCTTCGACCCGCCGCGCGACCACACCATTTTTTAAAACCGTCCTGCCGCCCCGGCGCCTCACAAATCCGGCGGCACCGTCGAGATCGCCTCCTCGAGCGTCGTCAATCCTTCCTTCACCTTGATCAAACTGTCCTGGTGCAGCGTTTTCATCCCGCCGCGCTGCGCGATTTTTTTCAGCTCCGCCGTTTCCGCCTCCTTGTTGATCGCATCGATCAACTCGTCGTTCGTCACCATCAGCTCGTGAATGCCGACGCGGCCCTTGTATCCGGTATTGCCGCACTTCCCGCAGCCTTTCGGGTTGTGTTTGAAAATCTGCCCGTTCCACCCGATCGCCTTTTCCAGAATCTCCTGCTCGCGCCCCTGCGGCACGTAGGGCACGCGGCAGGATTTGCACACGCGCCGCATCAGCCGCTGCGCGCACACGCAGAGCAGCGACGAGGAAATCATGAACGGCTCCACGCCCATGTCGGTCAACCGTGCGATCGTGCCCGGCGCGTCGTTCGTGTGCAGCGTGCTGATCAACAAATGCCCCGTCAGCGCCGCCTCCACCGCGATGTTCGCCGTCTCCTTGTCGCGGATTTCGCCGACGAGAATGATGTCCGGATCCTGCCGCAAAAAGGCCCGCAGCGCCGACGCAAACGTCAGCCCGATCTGCCGGTGCATCTGCATCTGGTTCAAACCCGGCAGCGTGTACTCGATCGGATCTTCCGCCGTGCGGATCACGATGTCCGGCGTGTTGATCTCGTTCAGCGCCGAGTAGAGCGTCATCGATTTCCCCGAACCCGTCGGCCCGCAGTGCAAAATCATCCCGTAAGGCTGCCGGATGCACTCGCGGTAACGCGCGAGATTTTCCTCGGTGAACCCGAGCGCCGGCAGCGGCAGCGTCGTCTTGGCCTTGTCGAGGATGCGCATCACCACGCCTTCGCCGTGATTCAGCGGCGCGGTCGAGACGCGCAAATCGAGATCGAGGCCTTTCTTCGTGAATTGCTTGAACACGATGCGCCCGTCCTGCGGCAGTCGTCGCTCCGAGATGTCGAGGTTGCACATGATCTTGAGCCGCGCCACGAGCGCCGGACCCACGCGCGGCGGCAGCCGGAGTTTTTCCGAACACACACCGTCGATGCGGTAGCGGACGATGATGTCCATTTCCTGCGGCTCGACGTGGATGTCGCTCGCCCCCGCGTGATAACCTTCCTCGATAATCCGGTTCGCGAGCTGGATGATCGGGCCGGATTCCTCGTTGACCTCGTCGGGACCGACCTCGGCCACGCCGCCGAATTCCGCGCCGATCTTCTGCACGACGTCCTCGAAGCCCGCCGGCCGCTCCGCGTTCTTGTTGAACTTTTCCTTGAGATCCTTCTCCCGCACCAGCAGCCGCACGACCTTTTTGCCGGTCATCTCCTGAATCTTCGTCGGCACCGTGATCTCGAACGGGTTCGCGAACGCCACCAACAAAAATTCCCCCACCTGCCCGACCGGCAGCACGAGATTCTGCTGGCAAAACTCCAGCGGAATCCGCGCATACGTCTCCGGCGAAATCCGGAATCGCGCGACGTTGAACGGCGCCAGCCCGAGCGCCCGGCCCTTCGCCACCAGCAGTTGAAACGACGTGATGCGATAATCGTCCTCGAGCAGTTTATCGAGCGCGCCGCCGGTCGGTTCGCCGGGCAGCGCGGCGATCGTATCGCGCTGCTCCGGCGTGAGCCGCTTCATCGCGACGAGCTGGCTGACGATCTGCGACTGGATTTTCCCGAGCGCCATTTTAGTTCACCGCGGGCTGCGCCGGTTTCGCGCCGCCTCGTTCCGTTTCCAATTTTTCCAGATGGTCCGCGATCACCTCGAGCGTCGTGCCGAACCACAGGATCGGTCCGTTCAACTCCTTCTCCCAATGCGTCCGCACCGCCGGGCTCAAATAGTACGCCGTCGCCACGAAATGAAAATCCTCTTCGCGGTCGAACGGCACCGACCACGTCGCCCAGCACGCCGCGAGGTCCAGCGACTTCTTGATGTCGTCCGCGATGTCGTAGTGCCGCAGGTCGACGAGCCCCACGCCCTCGTTCTCCGCGACGTACTGCAGCAGGTCGTCCTCGCGCAGCGCCTTCATCTCGTAAGCGAGGATGCCGAGCACCGTGCTCTGCCGCGGCTGTTCCATCGCCATCACTTCGAGCAGCCGCTCGTTGGCTTTCTCGAGATCCTCGAGCTTGACCAGGTTCGCCTCGACCAAATTCGCGCCGAGCAACCGGTTCGCGCGCATCAGGAGAGAGCGTGGAGGCGAGGCCATGTGAGTTGAGAGAGGTCTGGACTAAGACAGGTTTGTCATTCCGAGCGAAGCGAAGAATTCGCCCGGTCCCATGTAGGAGCCTGCTTGCAGGCGATGTTGGTCCTTCGCACGTCGATCGCCCGCCAGCACGCTCCTACACCGCGGCTGACGCCACTTTTTTCTCCGCCGCGCGATGTTTCCCGACTCGTTTTAACAACTCTTTCTTCAACTTCTCGATCCCCTCGCCGCTCAGGCACGAAATCTCGATCACATCCACGTTCTTGTAGCGCCGCTTGAATTTCGCGAGCTGCCCCTTCGCTGCCTCCACATCCATCTTGTTCGCCGCGACGACCCGCGGCTTCTCCAGCAGCGTCGGATCGTAAAGTTCCAGCTCGCGCAGCAACTGCTTGTAGTCGTCCTTCGGATCGCGCGCATCGGTACCGGCCATGTCGACGATGATCAGCAGCAGCGCGCAGCGCTCGATGTGCCGCAGAAACCGATGCCCGAGCCCGCGGTTCTCGCTCGCGCCTTCGATCAGGCCCGGCACGTCCGCGAGCAGCAGCCGCCGATTGCCCTTCACCTCGTTCGGATACTCGATCACGCCAATCTGCGGGTGTAGCGTGGTAAACGGATACGCCGCCGTCTTCGGATGCGCCTTCGTGATCAAGCCCGTCAGCGACGACTTCCCCGCGTTCGGAAATCCCACGAGCCCCACGTCCGCGATGCTCTTGAGAATCAGCCGATACGTGCCCGCCTCGCCCTCGTGGCCGGGATTCGCCCGCTTCGGCGCGCGATTCGTCGAGGTCTTGAAATGCGTGTTGCCCCAGCCGCCGTTGCCGCCCTTGCAGAGCACGATTCGCTGGCCGTCCTCGATCACCTCGGCGACGACCTTGCCCGTCGCCTCGTCGATCACGACGGTGCCGAGCGGCATTTTCAACACGCGGTGCTCGCCGTCCTTGCCGTGCTGGTCCGAGCCGAGCCCGTGCTCGCCGCGCTCGGCGCGCCAGTGCGGCTGGTATTTGTAGTCGACGAGATTGTTGGTGTCGTCGTCGCCGAGCAGGATCACGTCCCCGCCGCGTCCGCCATCGCCGCCATTCGGCCCGCCCCACGGCTCGTATTTTTCCCGGCGGAAGGAAATGCATCCGCGCCCGCCGTCACCGGCTTGAAGTTTGACCACGCATTCATCGACGAACATCGCCGCCACGATGCAGAACCCTCCGCCTTTGCCAAGGGAGGGATTCCCTCCCGCTGACGCGGGGTCTTGCGAGCAAGATCCGCAGGATGGCGAGCGAGAAGCCCGGCCCCTGGGGCCGCCTCCGGCACGCCACCCATGGGAGCGCGGCCGCCGGCGCCTCCGTCCTCCGCCTTTTTCGTCGTGCGCCGCGCCCGCCGACCACGCACGCTGCCTGCCCGGATGCAGGTCTCGTTCATCATCCCGCTCTACAACTGCCTCGCGCTCACGCAGGCCATGCTTGCGAGCCTGCAAGCCACGCTCCCCTCCGCCCTCGCCACCTCGCACGAAATCATCCTCGTCGACGACGGCAGTACTGACGGCACCCGCGCCTGGCTCGCCACCCTCCGCGCTCCTTTCCGCGTCGTCCTCAACGAGCGCAATTTCGGTTTCGCCGCCGCCAACAATCGCGGGGCCGCGCTCGCCTCCGGCGCATTCCTGGTCCTGCTCAACAACGACCTTCTCCTCCCGCGTCGCTGGCTCGAGCCCATGCTCGCCGCGCATCGCTCGCTGGGCCCGCGCGCCGGCCTCGTCGGCAACGTCCAGCGGAATTTCAACACCGGTGCCGTCGATCACGCCGGCGTTTTCATCAATCTGAAAGCGAAACCCGAACACGTTCGCACGCTCCCGCCCCGCTGGCTGCGCGCCCTCGTTCCCTTCCGTCGCGTGCCCGCCGTCACCGCCGCCTGCGCGTTGATCGAGCGCTCCGTCTGGCAGCAACTCGGCGGTTTCGACGAAACGTTTTCCAACGGCGGCGAGGACGTCGACCTCTGCTTCCGCCTTCGCGCCGCCGGCCGCGTCCATGCCGTCGCCCTCCGCAGCATTGTGCGCCACCACATCAGCGCCTCTCCCGGCCGCAAACTTCGCGACGAGCAGAACAGCCGCCGCCTCGCCGAGAAATGGCGCACCGTACTCGAGTCGCTCGCCTATCGCCGCTGGTGCTGGAACTATCTCGACCGCGAGTGGACCTCGCCCCACTCCGCCCTCGCGCACCCCGACGCCCGCGCCGCGCTTTTCCACGTTCTCCGCCTCCGTCGCACACCGCCCCCGATCGCCGTCGCCGGCATGCGCGCCGCGATGGACACCGAATTCGCCCGCTGGGAAAAAATCCTGCCCCGCGTCTCATAGCGCGGTTTGAAAACAGTGGAGCCGCGCGGCGGTCCGAAGGTAGGAGCCTGCTTGCAGGCGATCCCGGCGCGCGAACGTCCAGCATCGCCTGCAAGCAGGCTCCTACGCCGGCCATAAAAATTTCCCAAGTGCTCCTGGTCGGAAGGACCGCAGTAAGGACGCAGTAGAAGATGGAACCCGACGTCCTCGTCGGGTTGATCGACGAGCGCACACCGCCCAGCCCGACGACAAGTCGGGCTCCACCGATTGCAGACGAATTTGCGAGCGAGCGCACCCGCGACTGCATGGTTCCAGTTTAGCCAGGGCGGGAACGCCGGACCTGTGCCGTCATCTCGCGCGACCGTCATCACCGTCGCGCCCCGCGGCGCTCAGCTCGAAATCCGCGATCGAAAACGCAATCGTCCGCGCCTGCGCCGATTCGTTCTCCTTCACCGCCGGCTCCTCGCTCGTGAAGCGCAGTTCCGTGATTCCCTCCCGCGGAAATTCCAGCGCGTTGATCGTCACCGTCGCATCACCTCGGTCGAGTCGCCCCGACCACAGCACGCGCTCCCGCTGCCGCACCGTAATCGTTCGCGGCCCCGCAAACGCGTGCAGCTTGAACGCCACCCGCACCGGCGCCGCGCCATGCCACACGTGCAGCCGCAGCGTCGCGTCGCGATCCGCCCAGCACCAGCGCCGGGCTCCGCGTTGCTCCGGATAATACCACCCAGAACCGAGCCTCACGAGATACGCGCTCCCTTCGATCCGCGCCGCCGCCCATTCATCCCGCTCGTGCGGCACGTCGAAAAAAAACAAAAATCCACTCGCGCAACTCAGATTCCCCAGCACCAGGAGCACGAGACCCCGACGGGTGCGCGGCGCGAGCGCGTTGAACGCCACCTGCAGCGGCAGCAGCACGCGGCTCGCCGCGCCCGGATAACCTTCCCACGGCGCCCAGCCGAGCAGCAGCATCAACCCCACGTGGCCGATGCCGAACCGCCACCACAGATTCCGCCACGCCGGCCGCGCGACCAGCCACGCGGCTTGAACCGTCAGCGCGATCGTCGTCAATAACGTCGTCCACGCGAGCAGCGCAAATTTCTCGTTGCCGAGGTCGGACAGACACCAACGCCACTTCTTCAGAAAAATCACCCCTGGCCAAGTCAGGTTGTCCCAACCGTCGGCGCCCGGTCCGACCGTGTAACGGATATAGCCATACCACAACGCGAGCGGCGCCAAGCACCACGCCGCCCGCACGATCCAGCCTCGCGCCGTCTTTTCGCCGAAGACCGGCAGCGCCAGCAGCGACGTCTCGCGCGCCAGCACCGCCGCCGCCAGCAAGCCCGTTCCCATCCGGCTCCGCCCGCGCCGCACCGCCACCGCCGCGCCCACCATCAACGTGAGCGCCGGCAGGTCGGTGAGCGCCAGTCGCACACTCGCGAGCACCCCGGCCGAGCCTAGCACGCCCGTCCACGCCAACACTTCATGTCCCGAGCGCGGCGGAAAAACCACCAGCAGCAGTCCCGCGAGCACCAGCCAGCAAAACAGATTCAGGAGCGAGTAAACATCCACCGCCCGCGTCGCGTCGCCCCCACCCACCACCCACGCCACCCAGCTCCCGAGGCTGCGCCGCGCGCGATAATTCAAATTATCGATCGCTGGCCGGAGCGCGGGATCTCGCAGCGTCGGACGAGCGGCGATCTGCGCGTAGTACTGCCCGTCATACCCGCCCGTATCACGATACACGTAAACCGGTAGATCCCGCAGTTCCGGCAACATCGCCGGCTCGGATGACGCATCGAGTTGGAGGAGCGACGTGAACCCGTAGACCGGATGATAAAACCGCGCCATCTGCGCCAGGAATGCCGCGATGACCAGCGCGCAATACGCCGGCCAAAACCATCGAGAGCGGAAAAACCTGGGCATCCGGGTCGCCTCAGCCCGCCCCGCGTATCACATCCCGCACCACCGCCTGCGGCCGTTGATTCACCGTCAAAAACATCCGCCCCAAATATTCGCCGATGATGCCGAGCAGCACGAGCTGGGTGCCCGCAAACACGAACAGCGCCGCCATCATCGAGCCCCAGCCAAACGCCGGCCCCCGCTCCGTCGCCCACAGCCACACCACCAACCCGAAACCCACCACGCCGCATCCCGCCATCGCGAGCCCGAGCACCGTCGCCACCCGCAGCGGCAGCACGGAAAAATTCAACCATGCACTGAGCCACAGCCGCATCAGCCGCCGAAACGTGTAGCCGCTCGTTCCGGCCTTGCGCCCTTCGTGCCGCACCTCGAGCGACTCGATCCGCTGCGTCACCTGCAGGATCAGCCCATCGATATACGGCGCCGGCCCGCTGTTTTTTGCCACCTCGCTCGCGACCAACGCCGTCACACACCGAAAACTCGACAGATAAAATCCCTTCGGTTTCTCCAGCGCCCAGTCCGTCATCCGATTCGTGAACCAGCTCCCGAAATTCCGCCACGCGCTGTGCTGCTTCACCCGATAATGCCCGAACACCACGTCCGCGCCCGTCGTCTGCGCATGCTGCCACAGCCGCACCGCCTCCGCCGGTGGATGCTGTCCATCGTCGTCGAGATTCACCAGATGCCGCCCGCGCGCGTGCCGCCAGCCGGTCAGCACCGCGTTGTGTTCGCCGAAATTCCGCACGTGCTCCACGTAGGTCACCGGCACGCCCGCGCTCCGCACGAGTTCACGGCTAATCGCCCCGGTCGCGTCCGCACTCCCGTCGTTCACCAACACGATCTCGTGTCCGCCTTCGACCGTCAGCGCCGCGATCGCGCGCACCACCGTCTCGATCGTCGCCGCGCTGTTGTAGAGCGGAATGACGAAGCTGAGCGCCGGCGGATCGGAAATCATGACGTCAGCCAACCAAGGATTTCGTCGCAAACCCTGTCAACGTCCGCCGCGCTCAGCGCCGGATGCAGCGGCAGGCACAGCAACTCCGCGCAGGCGCGCTCCGTCTCCGGCAAACTCAATCCCGGCTGCGCATACGCCGGCTGCCTGTGCAGCGGTCTCGGATACAGCACCCCGCACAAAATGCCGCGGGCCGCGAGCTGCGCCCGCAACGCCTCCCGTCGCGGCGTGCGCACCACGAACTGATGCCACACCGGCTCCGCGCCCGCCGCCACCGCGGGCAGCACCAGCGGCGCCGACGCCAGCCGGGCGAGATACCGCTGCGCGAGTTCGCGCCGCTTCGCGTTCTCCGCGTTCAGGTGCCTCAGCTTCACCCGCAGCACCGCCGCCTGCAATTCGTCCAGCCGGCTGTTCCGCCCGGCGATTTCACTGACGTAGCGCTCACGCCAGCCGTATTGGCGCAGCAGCCGCACGCGCTCGACGATCATCCCATCCGTGCTGAAAACCGCCCCGCCATCGCCGAGCGCGCCGAGATTTTTCGTCGGATAAAAACTATACGCCGCCACGTCGCCCCAGGTTCCGGCCTTTCCCCCCGCGAACACCGCGCCGTGCGCCTGCGCGCAATCCTCGATCACCTTCACCTCGCGCCGTCGCGCCACCTCGGCGACCGCTGCGAGGTTCGCCGGCTGTCCGTAAAGGTGCACCACCACCACCGCGCGCACCCGCTTCCCCTCGCGCGCCAGCACCGCGTCGAGCGCCTTCGGATCCATCAGCATCGTCCCTCGCTCGATCTCGACGAACACCGGCCGTGCGCCCGCCGCCTCGATCGCCGCCACGGTCGCACTGACGGTGTTCGCCACCGTCGCCACGCCGTCGCCCCGCAACACGCCCGCGGCGCGCAGCGCCAGCTCGAGCGCGTCCGTGCCGTTCGCCACGCCCGCCACGTGCCCGCCGCCATGATACATCGCGAACTCCCGTTCGAACGCCTCGCCCTCCGGTCCGAGAATGTAGTGCCCGCTCGCCAGCACCCGGTCGATCGCCACACGGATTTCCGCCGCATGCGCGAGATAGCCCGCCTTCGGGTCGGCCGTGAGAAGCGGTTGATCGGTCATGCCGGACTATCTGCGCGGGTTCGCTTGGTCCGTGGCAATCCCAGAAAAGCACCCCGTCGCCGGCCGATTCATCCTAAATTTCCCAACCAACCACGGCTGACGCGCGCGGCGGAGCCGCAATCCCATGAAAAAAATTTAGCCACGAGGCCGCGGCGGGAGCAGAGGATGGGACCGACCTGATCTCCTCTGCTCTCTCTTTCTCTCAGCTTCCTCCTGCGAGAATTCTGGTTCGAAAAAAAATGCCCGCAGGAAAACAACCGACGCAGAGATCGTTTACGGATGCATCCGGATCACTCCACTGCGCCGGCCTGGTTTGATCCGGGTTCATCCCTGCCAACCGTGGTCAAGGTATTCTTCGAAGTTTGGTTGAGCCTCCGCCGCGCGCGGTCTCCGCGTTTCGACGGCGTTGGATTCATTTTCCCTCCTCCGCCGGATCGGGCAGCACCTCGAGCATGATGCGAAAAATGCAGAAACCCAAAATGCGCGAGTCGCTCGCGAGCGGGCTCACCGGGCCGCCGGTCCGCAAATCCAGCGTCGATTCACCCGGCCCGAGCGTGATCACCGGACCGGCGAGTTTTTCTTCCTTCACACTCACCGGCAGCACGGCCTCTTGCTTGCCGTTGAGCGAGAGCTCGAGGTTTCGGTTTTCCACGCTGCGGATATTAAAACCCAACCGCACCCGCAGCGGACGCGACTGCAGATTTTCGATCTGCAATTTCGCGGATTCCTTCGTCCACACCCAGCGCCTTTGCACTTCCGGCAGTTGCTCGGGCTCATACCATCCGTCCGCGAATCGCGCCCGGATCGCATACGGACTGTGCGGGTTTACCAACGTGAAGTGCTCGCTGACCTTGCGACTGCCGCCCTTGGGCAGACGGATGTCGATGAATCCACCCGTCAGATCCCATTTGCCTTTCAAGGCCGTGTTCAGTCGCCCCTCGTAGGTGTGCGTCCGGAAGTACTGCGGCGTGCGCAGCAAGAGTGCGTTCGCCCAAAGTCGCACCCATCCATCCGGCAGCAGCATGTTGAGCGAGCCGATATCCCCCGCGTTCTCGAGCAGCTGCAAGCGGATGAGCTCCCGCGGCACCGAGAACGGCGCGACCTGCACATGCTCCGCCACGCGCCAGGCCCGCTCCAGATTGGCGCCCAGCACCAGCGTCATCGCCGCGATCGTCAACCCGCGCACACGCCCCCCGCCCCTCAATCCCCACGCCGCCCACGCTCCGAACACCGGCAGCATTCCCGGATAAAACACCGCGAAAATTTTGTACGCGTCGTAGCTCGCATTCGTCCCTCGCAACACTCCGCGCGCATACAGGAAGCCATAGCCGCAGAGCGCGGGAATCGTGAGACACGCCATCAAGTAGCCCTTGCGCTTCCGCCAGTCCTGCACCTGTCGGGCACACACCACCACCACCAACCCGAGGGCCACCCCGATCGCGAGGCGGGCCCCGCCGTGCCACGGTCGCAATTCGTGATCCCGCACCAATCCGAGCCAGCCTTCCGGAGTGAGCAGCGGCACCCGCCAGCCGAAGTTATAGATCCGGAATAATTGAAACCGCTCCAGCAATCCCGCGACTCGCTCCCAGAAGATCAAACCCGCGAGAACCAGCGGCGCGAGCATCGCGAGCATCCACCCCGCGAACCGCCGCCACTCTCTCCGCCACACCGCCGTTCCCCCCGCATACGCCAGTACCGGCACCAGCCCCACCAGCAAAATAAAATTATAAGCGCCGAGGATCAGCCCATACGCGACCGCCAGCAGCCCGGCAAATTCCGCCGCTCGCCGCCAACTCAACCGCCCGCGCCACAACGCCACCCCGCCCCAAGTCGCCAGCCCGATCGCCGGCGCCGCGAGCAACTGCCCCATCGCGACGTGGAAAACCGCATACCACGTGATCGGGCTGAATCCATAAATCGCCGTGACCCAGACGGCGACCCGCACCCGATAGCCGAGCAATGCGCGCGCCAGCCAGAACACGACCGGCAGCGAGCCCACCAGAAACACCGCCGTCAGCACACTCGTCAGCTCCACCGGCGAGCAGTCGAAAATCGTTCCGTTGAACGCAATCAGGGCCGAGGGCGTGAAGTGATTCAGCCGCAGCCAGAAATCGAAAAAATTATCCGTCGACGCCACATGCACGACCTCCGTCTGCCCGAGAAAACCCATCCGGTCCGCGTGCGCGAATTCCTTCAGCACCCGCGCGCCGGCGGCATAGTCGGCCGCGTCGAGACTGCCCAGCGACACCGTCGTGAGTCCCCGCGTCGCGATCGCGAGCGGCAAAACCAAAGCCGCGAGGTTCACCGCCATCAGCGCCATCAGCCCGCGAAATTTTCCCAACTCCCGCCCGGCGCGAAAGCCGTGCCGCCGCCATCCGATCGCCAGCAAAATCGCCGGCACCACCTCGGACCACCACGCATAGCGATCCGTCCCCTGCACATTGGCATAGGCGCCCAGCCAAACGATCACGGACTGCAACGTGAAACCCGCCGGCCAGGCGAGGACCGGCCACCACCGCCGCCACGGTCTCGGCATCGCCAGCATGGCCAAACCCGCGCCCCAAAAAAACACGTGCAACCACACACCTAGCGCCAGGGGAAGATAAAACATCGGGGGGGGGTGGTCGCTGTGTGGCGTAAAACCCCGCGAAGGACAGCCAAATTAGCAGCGCGCCGTATCCGGTTTTTTACCCGATGCAAAAATCGAACTCCCCACCGGCAGCGAGCCCACCGCACTGATCCACCCGCGTTCCGCCGCCGCGGCCGCGGAAAAAGCCGCCTCCACCACCCGCGGATAAAGCCGCACATCGCTCCCGCTCACCGGCGCGGGCAGCAATTTCCGCCGCGCCCACACCAGCGGCAGCGCCAGGGTGTTCCAATGCGTCGCCCGCACCGCTACGAATCCCGCCGCCGCCAGTTTCCCGCGCAGCTCTCCACGCTCGTAACGCCGCCGCGCGTGTACCGCGAGATCGTGATACGACCAGAGCCACCGGTGCGCCGGCACGTTGATCGCCACGCCGCCGCCCGGCCGCAGCACCCGGAAAATTTCCCGCAGCGCCGCCCCGTCGTCGTCGAGATGATAAAGCACATCCGCCGACACCACCGCGTCGAAACTCCCGTCCGCGAACGGCAGCGCCGTCACCGAGCCCTCAAAAATCTCGGCCGCGTTCCCGCACCGCGCCCGCGCCAGCTCGCAAGCGATCGGCTCGAGATCGATCCCCGTCCACCGCCAGCCTGCGTGCCGCGCCGCCAGCCGCCGGATCAGCCCGCCCGTCCCGCACCCCCCGTCCAGAATTTCCTGGCTCGTCCCTTCGCCCAGCACGCGCCCCAGCTCGCGCTCGATATGCGCGTGCAGCGCGCGATAGAACCACATCTCGTCCTCGACCGCCGCCATCCGCCGATATTCCTCGATCTCCATCGCGGCCCATCGAAGCGCCCGGATAAAGTTTTGCCAACGTAAACCCCGCCCCTTTCCCTCGCTTCGACTTCATGCCCTCAACCGCCCGTTCCATCTCCTCCGCCAGCTCCTGGCGCGAACCGGCTTTCACGGGACTTTTTTTCGACGACTTCGCCTCCGATTCCGTCTGGCTGCGCGAAAGCGCCACGCTGCGCCTGCCGCCTTGCGATCTCGCCGAGGTCGTCCTCCGCGGCGAATTCCGCCCGCACCCCGACGCCCGCAGCCTCGAGCGCACGCCGCCGACGCTCACCTGCCGCCTCGACGGCCGCCGCGTCGCGTGCCTGGCCGATCTGAAGCCCGGCCTGTTCGACATCGCGATTCCGCTGTCACCCGCACTCGCCCGCCGCGGCACCGTCATCACCCTGCACCTCGGCGGCACCGGACTGACCAACACCTTCGCGTGGCTTGGCCGCGTGACCGGCCTCGGCCCGCTCCAGCGTTTCCGCGCGCAAAATAAAAATCGCCAGCTTCGTCTCATCACGCTCACGACGCGCGACGGCGAGACGATCTTCGATTTCGCCGTGCGGCTCTCGCCCTATTCGACCGCGTTCGCCCGCCGCCACACCCGCATCGAATTCAATCTCGCCGGCTTCCTCACCGCCGATCTCGGCGTCGGCGAATCCGCCCGCTGCATGGCTCGCGCCGCCGATGCCGCCGGCATTCCCATCACCCTCGTTCCGCTCAAGCTGCACTGCAAAAATCGCCGCGGCGACCAGACCTACGCCTCGCGCCTCCAGGAGGCGAATCCCTACGCCGTCAACATCGTCCACATCGACGCACCCGCCTCGCGTGACATCGACCATCACCACGGCAAAACTTTTCGCGCCGGCAAATACAACATCGGTTACTGGGCGTGGGAACTCCCCGAGTTCCCCGACGCCTGGGTGCCCGGCTTCGCCTACTTCGACGAAATCTGGACGCCCTCCGATTTCGCCCGCGCCGCCATCGCGATGAAGTCGCCGCTGCCCGTGCTCGCAATGCCGCACGCGATCTCCTTCGCCCGGCCCGCCGGCGATCACCGCACCCGCTTCGGCCTGCCGTCCGACAAATTTCTTTTCCTCTTTCTCTACGACCTCAACTCCTTCTCCGCGCGCAAGAATCCTCACGCCGTCATCGACGCCTTCCGCGCCTCCGGCCTCGCCGGCGCCGGCGCGGGGCTCGTCATCAAGGTCCAGAACGCCACCGAAAATCCCGAGGACTTCGCCGCCCTCCAGGCCGCCGTGCGCGATCTCCCCGATACCGCGATCATCACCGGCACGCTCGCGCGCACCGAAATCTACGAACTCGAATCCGCCTGCGATTGCTTCGTCTCGCTCCATCGCTCCGAGGGCTTCGGCCTCGCCGTCGCCGAGTGCATGTACCTCGGTAAACCCGTCATCTCGACCGACTGGTCCGCGACCGCCGAATACGTGACGACCGACAACGGTTGCCCCGTGCGCTGCACGCCGGTACAAATCACCCAGAGCAAAGGCCCCTATGGGAAAGGTCAGATTTGGGCCGAGCCCGACATCGCGCACGCCGCCGAGTGGATGCGCCGGCTGTTCGCCGATCGCGCGCTCGCCGGGCGGCTCGGCGCTGCCGCGCGCGAGACGATCGAGGCGCGTTTTTCTCCCGCGGTCATCGGTGCGCGCTACCGTCGCCGTCTCGAATCGATCGCCACGTTCTAAAATGCTGCGCGCCGCCCCGAATTCCCGCCGCTCGGTCCTTGCGCCCGCGTCCGCCTTTTCGCCAGATTCGGACCTTTGTCCGCGCGCCCGCGTCTCTCGCGCACGTCACGGCCAGGATCGTTCATGAATTTACTGGAAAATATTCTGCTCCTCATCGGCCTTCCGCTCGGCGTCATCCTTGCCGGCTACTGGCTCGCCGTCCGCCTGACCGCGATCGCCGCCTCCGAACGCCTCGCCGTCGCCTCGATCGCCGGTCTCGCCACGCTCCTCTGGAACGTCGCCGCGGTGAACTTCTTCAGGCCCCTCGGTGACGCGTGGGCCTGGCTCTGCGTCTGGCCCGTGGTCGTGGCGCTCGTACTCCCCACCGTCCGCCGCGCGTTCGTGCAGGATTTCGTTTCGGTCGCCACCACTCGTCGCGGTCTCGCCGGCGGACTTTTCGGCGCGATGTTCCTCGTCACGCTCCTCTGGCCGCTCCTCACCCGCCCCGAACTCGTCTTCTACGACGGCACCAGCAACCACGACGCGTTTTTCTGGATCTCCGCCGCCGAGCATCTGAAGCGCCACACCTACATGGAGCTGCCCGGCTTCACGCCCACGCATCCGCTCACCGGCGCGATCGGCGCGATCATCGGCTGGCATCCGGCCTGGGGCCGCATGGGCGGTGAGGGCCTGCTCGCCTTCACCTCGTCCATCGTTCACCTCGCGCCGGTCAAACTCTACCTCTGCGCCTCCGCTGCGCTCTTCGTCACCTGGGTCGCAGGGATTTTTCTTACGCTGCGCACCTTCCTCGTCGGCCGTCTCGGTTTTTTCGGTACAGCCGCACTGGTCCTGCTCCAGCCGGTCTTCGTTTTTTTTCACGGCAATGCCAACCTCCCGAACCTCCTCGGCGCGCTCATGGCCGGCGGAGCCGTGGTCGCCACCGAGCGCAGCCTGCATCCCGCGCCCCGTCGCGGCGCGTGGCTGCTGCTCGTCGCGCTCTCGTTTCACGGGCTGCTGTGCTCCTACCCCGAGATGATTCCATTCGTCGTCATGCCCGCCGGACTCCTGTGGCTTCGCGTCTGGTTCGCGCGCGGCTTTAAGTCCGCGTGGCGTCCCGCCGGCGCCGTCGCTCTCGCCTGGATCGGCGGGATCGCGCTCAACCCCGTCTCCGCCATTCGCGCCTGGCCCGGCTTCATCACCTCTTTCAACACCGCGCGCGCCAATCAAAATTGGGCCAACCTCTTCGAACCGCTCACGCCTTTCGAATACGTGCCCGGCCTCGCCACGCTCTCCGTCGGCACTTGTCACAAACTCGGCTTCATCGTCGGCGCCGCGCTCACGGTCGCCCTCCTCGCCGGCCTCGTGCTCGCGGTACGCCGCGCCACCGACCGCCTCGGCGGCCTGTTCACTCTCGCCGGCGCCGGCGCGCTCCTCGCCTACACGCTCTACACCGGCTTCAACTACGGCTGGCAGAAAACCGTTCAGTTCGGCGGCGTTTTCTGGGCCGCCTTCCTGCCTGTCGCAATCGTCGACGCCTACACGCTCCTCCGACCCGCCAACGCCCGCCTGCGTCTGCTCGCCCGCGGCGCCGCCCTTGCCGTGCTCGCACTTTTCGCCGCCGCCACGCTCTTCAACTGTCTCGACGGCCACAAATGGTCCCGCCGGAAAATCCTCACGCAAGACTGGTTTTCGCTGCGCGATTTCTCCCGCGAGCAACTGCGCGAAATTCCCGTGCTCGTCGACGGCTCCAGTTTCCGCATGGCGTTTTTCCACGGTATGTGGGCCACCTACTTCCTGCCGGAGAACCCGCTCTACTTTGCCGCCCGCGGCGAGGAAAACGGCGGTTACCTCCGCGGTGGAGTCCTCAACGAGGCGCGCGATCCACTCCCGCCGATCGGCGGTTATCTCGTGAGCCGCGACTGGGCCGACACCTTCGATGCGAACTCGCCGCAGTGGTTTCTCGGCGACACCGTCGCGCTGCTCAAACGCGCGAACCGCGTGAAATCCTGGCAAGGCCTTTATCCCGACAACGGCCCGCCCGACGCCGCCGGGCGGCACATCGTCATCGAACTCACGCCCCACTCCGCGAGCGAGTTGCTCTTCGAACTCCTCGCCCGGCATTCCACCGAATGGCCCGACGCCCATTGGACCGTCGTCGCGCAGGTCGCCGGTTCGGCCGCGTTCACGACCGAGATTTCCGGCCGGCCGCCCTGGCATTTCACCGTGCCGCTCACTCCCGGCCAGCTCAACCGGATTGAGTTCACTCTCGCCTCGTCCGTGAAATCCGCGGAGCCGTTCCCCTTTGGCGTCCGCCACCTGAAAGTCCGCTCCGTCCCCTGATCGCGCGACGATCCGTCCATGGCATTCTTCACGGTGTGAGCATGACCCGCGCATGAAGTTTTCCGCCGCGCCCTCGTTGCTTCCTTCCGCCGCGGCCGAACCGTCGCCTTCCCGATCTCGCATCCGGCGTGTCTTCGTTTTCGTCGCGCTCTCGCTCGTCGCCGTTTTTTACCTCTGGTTTGTGCGCCACCACAGCGCCTACATCGCCTCCGCCTCGGATGCCTCCGGTTACTTCAACGTCGCCCGCCTCCTCCGCTCCGGCGAGTTGATCCAAACGGTCCCGCGGCTCGAGTCGCTGACGCCGCCCGCGTGGGATTATCTCGCGCAACAACCGCTCGGCTTCACCGTCGATCGCGCCCGCGGCACGATGGTCACGACCTATTCGCCTGGCTTGCCGTTGCACTTCCTCGTCGCCGCACCCTTCGTCGGCCTCGATTACGCCCCGCTCGCAGTGAACGTCTTTCTCGCCGCCGCCGCCGCCGCGCTGACGCTCGCGCTCGGCCGGCAACTGGGCCTGCGCTGGTCGTGGGCGGTCGCCGCCGTCGGCGTGCTCTGGGCCTGTCCGCTCTACCTGCTGCACGCGCTGCAACCGATGACCGACGCCTGCGCGATGGTGTGGACGATGGCCGCGATTTCAGCCGCGCTGCAAACGCGACGGCACAGGGCGTGGGGTTTTGCCGTCGGCGCATCCGTTGCCGTCGCCGTGCTCGTGCGCCCGTCCAACCTTCTGCTCCTGCTCCCCGTCGCCGCGATCCTCCGGCTGCACGTCCGCGCGTGGTTCGCCGTCATCCTCGGTGGCCTGCCCGGCGCCGCGTTTCTGGCGTGGTATAATTTGAAACTCTACGGCGCCGTCCTCACGACCGGCTACGGCAACGTCGAAAGCGCTTTCTCCCTCGGCTTCGTCCCGCACAACGCCGCCCATTTCGCGTTCTGGCTTTGCGCGCTCCTCTCCCCGCTCATCGCGCTGACCTCGCTCGGCCTGCCGCTTTTGTGGCGCGAATCGCGCGCCGCCGTCGTCCTCCTCTCCATCTGGGCGGCGACGTTCCTGGGGTTCTACCTTTTCTATTTTCACTCGGGCGAAACGTGGTGGTATCTGCGTTTCATCCTGCCGATGTTTCCTGCGCTGATTTTCAGCGCGCTGCTCGTCGCGCAACGCTTCTTCGCCCGCCGCGCCGTCGCTTCGCCCTCCCACTGGCTCCCTCCGCTTCTGCTCGTCGTCGTGCTCGCGTGGGAATTCGTCGCCACGGATCGCCTCCAGTTTCTCCACATCAAACGCGGCGACACCCAGTATCTCTCCGCCGCGCGCTGGATGCAGCAGCACGCTCCGGCCAACGCCGTCGTGCTCGAGATGCAGCTCAGCGGCTCGTTCACGTACTACACGACCTTCGCGATCGTGCGCTACGACATGCTCGATGCCGCCGCTTGGAAACGTCTCCAGGACGCCGCGCCCGCCGCCCGCCGCCCGATCTACGCCGCGCTCTTCGACTTCGAAGAAACCGAGGCTTTCACCCATTGCCCGGCCGAGCACTGGACGCGTGAGACCACGTTCGATCGTGTCTCCGTCTGGCGCCTCGATCCGTCGCTCGCGAACGCGCCCGTTTCGTCCCGCTGACGCCGCCCATGCTGCTCCTCGATCTCACGCACACCTCGCACACGCGCGCCCGCACCGGCATCCAGCGCGTGGCCCGCGCCCTGCGTGAAAACCTCGGCGCCGACGCCGCGCCGATCACGCACGACCCTCACCTCTCCGCGTGGCGTCCGCTCGAGCCATGGGAACGCGCCAACCTCGCGCAGAGCCAGGGCGGAAAAAAGCGCGGCGCCCGCTGGCCTGCCGTCGCGAAATGGCGCGGCCGGCTCCGCCGCGCGCTCGGCCGCACGTCCGCGCATGCGCTCCGCGGCGAGTTCGACGGCCTCATCGAACCCGAAATTTTCAGCCCCGCCGTTTTCCGCGCTCTCCCGAAACTTTTCCAACACGTCCGCGGTCCGCGCGTCGCGCTCTTTCTCGATGCCATCCCGCTGCGCTTCCCCGAACTCACTCCGCCCGGCACCGTCGCACGTTTCCCCGCCTACCTTCGCGAACTCCTCCACTTCGACGGCATCGCCGCGATCTCCGCCGAGTCCCGCGACTCCCTCCTCGGCTACTGGCACTGGCTCGAAGTTAAAAATCCCCCCCCCGTCCTCGCCCTCCCCCTCGGCGTCGACCCCACCCTTTGTCATCCATTAGATGACAAACCCGCCGGCTCCGCCTCCGCTCAATGTCACCTATTAAGTGACATTCCCTCGGAGAACTCCGCGCCGACCGTGCTCTGCGTCGGCACGCTCGAGGGCCGCAAGAACCACCTCGCGCTCCTCGATGCCTGCGAACAGCTCTGGGGCCGCGGCGCGGCGTTTCAACTCCGTCTCATCGGTCACGTGAACGCCGAGACCGGGGGCGCCGCGCTCGCCCGTCTCCGCGTGCTCCAAGCCGCCGGCCGGCCGCTTCGCTACGACGGCCCCGCGACCGACGAAGCCATCGCCCGCGCCTACGCCGAATGCGCGTTCACCATTTATCCGTCGCTGGCCGAGGGCTTCGGCCTGCCAGTGATCGAGAGCCTCGCGCACGGCAAGCCGTGCGTCTGCTCCGGCCGCGGTGCGCTCGGCGAAATTTCCCGCCACGGCGGCTGCCTCGCCCTCGACGCGGTCGATGCTCCCACCCTCGCCGCCGGCCTCGCGCGCCTGCTCGCCTCGCCCGCCGAACGCGAAGCGCTCGCCGCCGCCGCGCGCCAGCGCACGTTCAAATCGTGGGCCGGCTACACGCGCGAACTCACCACATGGATGCGCGACCTCCCGCGTCGTTGAAACCCGCCGCGCTGCTCGCGGTCGTCTGCGTCGCCACCGCCGCCGCCGGCTGGCTGTGGTCCGCGTGGGACATGCTCGGCAGCCCGCGCCGCTCGATGCTGCAGGGCTGGGACGACAGTTTTTATTATTTTTGGCTGCCGTCAGTCGTGATCGACCACGACGTCGATTTCTCGAACCAGCTCGCGCAGAGCGAAACGATGAACCCGGACATGCACGCCATCGCGGCCGATCTGCCGCGCACGCCAACCGGCCTGCTCGACAACAAATACCCTCCCGGCTGGGCGCTCGGCAGCTTGCCGTTTTTCCTGCTCGCGCGCGCGATCGCACCCGCGCCCGCCACCGGCTTCGAGCCGACGTATCTGGTCGCAGTCACGCTCGGCCAACTCCTCTACGCCGCCGCCGGACTCTGGCTCGCGATCAAAATCCTCCAGCGCTTTTTCCCACGCCATCTCGCCCTCCCCGCCGCGCTCGTCGGCTGGCTCGCGAGTCCACTGGTTTATTACCAGTCGGCCCGGCTCACGATGAGCCACAACCAAGTCTTTTCACTCGCGATGGCGGTGTTCTGGCTGTCGTTGCAAATCGCGGACGGCGACCGCCGCGCCCATCGCTGGGCGCTCCTCGGTTTCTGCTCCGCGCTGCTCGTCGCCACGCGCAACGTCACCATCGTCTACCTCGCACTGCCTGCCTGCGTGCTCGTGCGACACCTCCGCTCGCCGCGCGACGCCGCCGGCCTCGCCCTCGGCGTTCTCATCCCCGTCGCCGCCCAACTCGCCGCGTGGAAACTGCTCTACGGCTCCTGGATCGCGTATTCCTACGGCGGCGAACGCTTCGATTTTTCGCACCTGCATCTGCGCGAGGTTTTATTTTCCGCGCGGCATGGCTGGTTCTATTGGCATCCGCTGCTGCTCGCCGGCATCGCCGGATTTTTGCCGTGGGCCTGGCGACGCGCGGAAGGCCGCGCATGGCTCGTGTCGCTCGCTGCGATCGTCGTGCTCGACGCCGCCTGGCCCACGTGGTGGCTCGGCTCCGCCTTCGGCCATCGCGGTTTCGAAGTGCCGACGCTGTTCGCGATGATCGGCTTCGCCGCGCTGTGGCAACGCGTCGCCGCCGCGCCGCTCCGCCGCCTCTTCGGCATCCTCGCGGTCGTCGCCGTCGCGTGGAATCTCCTGCTGCTCATGCTGTTTCTCACGCACCGCATCCCACGCGAGGAGCCTGTGACCTACCGCGACGCCCTCCACCGTTTCGTGCGCTGATTCTGCCTGGGAGTGCGGGCAACTCGCTCGCATCGCCGCACCGGCTTGCGCCGCGCCGGCTTTCGGTTTGCCAACCCCGGGGCCCCACCTACCTTCGGCGGGCTCATGGCGCTTTCATTTTTTCTGAAGGAAAAGAAGGGCATTCTCGTTCGTTGTCGCGACGACTATCCGACGAAAATGCGGCTGCGCTATGCGCCTTATTACCACGCGATGGAGTCCCAGCGCGGCACCACCGTGACGCTCGACGGCCGCGAGATGATCATGCTTTCGAGCAACGATTACCTCGGGCTCTCGTTTCACCCGAAAGTCATCGCCGCCGGTCAGGCCGCCATCGCGAAATGGGGCACCAGCACGACCGGCGCGCGCCCCTCGAACGGCTCACGAACTTATCACCTTCAACTCGAGGAAAAACTCGCCGCCTTCCTCGGTCGCGAGGCGTGCCACATCCACGCTGCGGGTTATCTCTCGTGTCTCTCGAGCGTCGCCACGTTCGCGCAGAAGGGTGACGTCATCTTCGCCGACAAAAACATCCACTCGTGCCTGTGGGACGGCGTCCGCCTCTCCCTGGCGACCGTGGAACGTTTCTCGCATAACAACCCCGACGACCTTCGCAACGTCATCTCCACTGTCGCCGGCGATGTCTCCAAAATGCTCGTCGTCGAAGGCGTTTACTCGATGGAGGGCCACGTGGCGCGCCTGCCCGAGATCATGGACATCGCCGACGAGCACAGTTGCTTCTCGGTGATCGATGACGCCCACGGCTTCGGCGTGCTCGGCCGCCAGGGCCGCGGCACCGTCGATCACTTCGGCCTGAACGACCGCGTCGACGTCATCTGCGGCAGCCTCTCGAAATCGCTCGCGAGCACCGGCGGCTTCATCGCCGCGTCGCGTGAGGTGATCGAGTACCTCCGCTCTCATTCCCGCCAGACCATTTTCAGCGCCGCCATCAGCGCGGCGCAGGCCGCCTGTGCGGAAGCTTCGCTCGAGATCATGCAGACCGAGCCGCAGCACCTCGAAAAGCTTTGGGCCAACACGAAAAAATATCGCGCCATCCTCAAGAGCCTCGGCCTCGACCTCTGGGGCAGCGAGACGCCCGCCGTCCCGATCGTGCTCGGCTCGAAGGAGCGCGTGTATCCGTTCTGGCGCGCGTTGATGGACAAAGGCGTCTTCACCGTCATGTCCATCGCCCCCGCCGTCCCCGCCGGGAAGGATTTGATTCGCACCGCCATCTCCGCGATGCACACCGACGAGCAACTCGAAAAAATCGCCGAGGCCATGGCCTACGCCGTCAAACGGCTCTGACCAGGTGGGGCGGGCTTCAGCCCGCCTTCGTTTCCAAACCTCGGCCCAGGATCGCCGCCGTCTCCCCCCACGTCGGCAACGCTCGCGCCAGGGCTTCGCGCCGCAGCTGCGCATGCCGCTCATCGTCGGTCAGCACCGCATGGAGGGCGTCGCACCACGCCGTCTTGTCGTTCACCGCGACCGCCACGCAACCGCCGCCATCGGCATTTTCCCGCAATACCGGCAGATCGCTGCAGACGCACGGCACGCCGTGCCAGAGGGATTCCAGCAACGGCAATCCGCAACCTTCGGCGATCGTCGGGCAAACCGTGGCCCGCACCGTCGCATACAATTCAGCCAGCACCGCGTCGCTCGCCGCCTCGTGATAACGCAACCCGGAAAACCTCCGCGCGAGGGCCTTCACCCGCGCGACGATCGGCGCCCCGAAATGCGGATTCACCCGCCCCACGACGTGCAGTTCAAACGTCTCGCCCGCACCCCACAGTTGCTCGCACACGTCCAGCAGGAACAGCTGATTCTTCCGCGGCTCCAGAATCCCCACGCATAAAATCCCTTTCTGAATGTCACCTATTAAGTGACATTGGGATTTAGTCGCCGGCGGAAAAGGAATCGCGGCGCGGGGCGCGCGGTCGAAGTCGGCGCCGAGGGGCAA
Organism: Verrucomicrobiota bacterium; assembly: GCA_048498075.1. GTDB lineage: Bacteria > Verrucomicrobiota > Verrucomicrobiia > Opitutales > Opitutaceae > Opitutus. The sequence goes on from JBEHYR010000024.1 coordinate 54,411, forward strand.
CACGTCCACGCGCGGCGGGTGCTCCAACCCGAGCCATCGCCAATAGCCGGTCAGCTCATCGCGACTCGCCGCCGAGATCGCCCACACGCGCGTGAAGCGCGCCAGCAACTTCATGTAGTGCGGATGGCGCGCCACGCTCTGCGGCCACGTGATGTGCGGGTGCTTGAGCGGAATCGCATCCGCAAAAATGGCCGCCGTGCGGCAGCGCGCCGAGCCGATGAATTCCGTGAACCCCGGCCGCTCCGCCTCGGAAAACAGTTCGCTCGTCACAAACCAGTCTTCGCGCCCCGCCCGGTCGCGCGCCTCCGTCCAATTCACCGCGGTCGCCGCCGCTCCCATTTCCTCGCGCAACCGTCCGCTCAATCGCGCGAGGCCGGAGCGGTGGCGCACCGCGCCGGTTTTGGTGACATCGAAAAAAATCATGGTCCGATCGCCCTCTGAAAATTCTCCAGCAGCTTGGCCGCGTTTTTGTAGGCATCGAAGTTTTCCTCGACCCACGCGCGCGCTCCGCGCCGTAGTCGCTCGGCCAACGCATCGTCCGCCGCGAGGTTTCGCAGCGCGGTCACCCAAAGCGCCGGCAGCTCGACGGGCACGACGAAACCCGTGATTCCATCCGTGATCGCCTCGGTCGTCGCCGCGGCCGGCGACGTCACGACCGGCACGCCGATCGCCATCGCCTCCGGAATCACATTCGGCAAACCGTCGCGGTCGCCGCTCGCGGCGATCACCCCGGTGTGCAGCAGCGCGTCGGCCCACGCGAGTTGGGTCCACACTTCGTGCTGCGGCAAATGGCCCGTGAAGGTCACCGTCGCTCCCAATCCGAGTCGTCCCGCGGCGCTCTCCAATTCGCCCCGCAACGGCCCGTCCCCGACGATGTGCGCCTCGAACACCACACCCGCCGCCCGCAGCGCCGCATAAATCCGCAGCTGGTATTCGAGTCCCTTTTTCTCCACCAGGCGCGCGATGCAGAGCAGGCGCAGCGGCGAGCGCCCTTCGCGCAGCGGCTTGCAGGCCGGCAGCCGGTCGAGCCCGCGGCGGATGCAACGAATCTTTTCCGCCGGCAGCCCATGCGCGATGAGCGCGGCGCGGCCCATCTCGGTCGACGTGTGGACAAATACGGCATGTTCGAGCTTGTCCCGCAGCCACCAGTCGCCGCCGTGTTCATAAATGTCATACGCGTGCGCCGCCGCGCTGAATCGGTGCCCGTCCATTCGCCACAGCATCCACGCCGCGGTCGCCGGCGCACCGCCCCACGCCGCGTGGACGAGCGCCGGCGGATCCTTTCGGAACTCGCGCGCGAAGAGACACGCGAAGCCGGCGCCGAGCATGTTTTCCCAAAAATTCAGCCATGACGGCGCCTGGCGCGTGAAGAGCCCGCGCACGACCTGCCGCAGCACTTCCGGCCGGCGCGTGGATTCGAGGGGAATCATCCACCCCAGCGTCAGCAGCCGCCATTTGTTGAAGCGCACCACCGGCACGCCGCGAAACGATCCGCCGCCGCCCCAGAGCGAGTAGAGCCGCAGGCTCACGCCGTGCGCCCGCATGGCGACGATCTCGCGCTGAAGAAAAGTTTCCGTGGGCTTGGGAAACGTGGTGAACAGGTAGGCGATGACGGGCGCGTGAGCGGACAAGATGATGCCAGCTAAAACCCCGCGCTCCCCGCGGCCAAGCGGATTGTCCGGAAGCTCTCAGCCGGCCTCTGCCCCACCGCCATTCCCGTTCATCGTCAGCTTCGGCGGGAACGTGTATCGGGTGAGCTTCTCGCGCGCGACTTCGTTGGCGAGCCCGACGATTTCATCGATGATCACGGTCGGATCCTCCTCGTAACGCAGCCTGAGAAAATCCGCCCGCTCCTGCGCGTAGGCCTGCGGTTTCGCGATCCATTCGTCCACGATCCGGGCGAAATCCTCCCGGCTCTCGACCTTGCGGCAGCCGGCGCCGTTGCGGAAGAATTTCCACGTCAGCTCCTCCTGCGGCATGATGCCGCCGAACGCATTGAACACGATCGGGCAGCGGAAATGCAGCGCTTTCGCGCACGTGGTCGTGCCGCCGCGCGTCACGATCACATCGCTGACCTGCATCAGCACGTGGACGATGTCGGAGAAGCCCTCGACGTAGCAGTTGAAATCTGGATGCAGCGCCCGCCAGTGGATGAGTTCGTTGAACACCTCCTTGTTCCGGCCGCAGATCACGATCGCCTGCACGTGCTCGGCGTGGCGCAGCAGCGGCGTCAGCAAATCGAAATGGTTGTGCGCGCCGTTCGTGCCCGTGGCGAGGAACACCGTGAACAGGTCCGGGTGCAGGCCGAGGCGTTTTGCCCGAAACGCCCGTCGCTCGGAATCCTTGATGATCTCCACGGTCGCACGCGGGTGCATCAGCGAACCGCGGACGCGCGCGCGCTGCGGCGGCACGCCGCGCTTGATCGCGAAATCGTGCGCGGTCGGCGTCCGCGAAAAATACAGGTCGACCGTGGGCTCCACCCAATTCCGCGAATAGCCCCAGCCGCCGGAAAACTCACCGCAATAGGTGGCGCAGCGCACGCGCTCCGCGCCGAGGACTTTGCGGGCGAGTTGGAAATAGCCGCGGTTCAGACAATCGTGCACGCTGAAAATCAGGTGCGGTTTGAACGTCTCGAGCACCTCGACATAATAGCCCTGGCCGAAAGTGACTTTGCGGCGGTTCAGGAAACTCAGCCCCTCAACGATCGCGTAGAAAAGTTTGTGCACCCACGGCGCGCTGCGCTGGATCCGGTTGTACAGCCGCACGCCCGAGCGGTTGATGACCGAAGATTTCTCCAGCATCTGCTCGATCCGCACGTCGACATCGTGCCGATAGAGTTGGAAGCACCACTCGGCGAAAGCCTCGGCCCGCGCGTCGTGGCCTCCGCCGGTGCTGGAGGTCAGCACCAATATGCGAACTTTCGCCACGTCAGAGGCGGAAATATTTCGCCACCCAGAACAGCCGCGCCGAGGCGGGCAGGAAGCGACAGCAGAACGGCGCGATCACCGCTTGGAAAAACGGCCCGGTCCGCACCAGTCCGCGGCGGCGGCGGCACAACGCGCGGCGGAGGTCGGCGGCAGCGCGCCGCGGCTCCGGTGAGCTTTCGCGGTTGGCCTCGAGCGCCCGCCACGCCCGGGCGGCGGAGGCGCTTTGAGTGGTCGCAGCAGTGGCGGTTTGCATGGCTTGGTTGAAATCGGTCCGGAAATCGCCGGGGCGAAAATCGATGACGCTGATTCCCGAACCTCGTGTTTCAACGATTAAACTTTCGCTGAACGCCGAGAGCGCAGCCTTCGCCACGTTGTAGCCGCTCATGAACGGCAACGGAAATTCGGCGGCCAGCGAGGAGACGTTGACGAGACAGCCGCGGTCGCGCGCGCGCATGCCGCGCAGCGCGGCATGGGAAAGGCGGAGCGTCGCGATGATCATGCGCTCCAGCTGCGCCTGCCACGCGGCGAAATCCGCCGTCTCGAATTCCATGAAAATCCCGTAGCCGGCGTTGTTGAGCACGAGGTCGAACGCGCCGCCGGCCGCCTTCGCCGCCCGCAAAAACGCCGTTTCCGCTGCCGGCGCATCCGCGAGATCGAGCACGACCGGGGTGAAAAGCGTGGGGTGTCGGCTCGCCAGATCCGCGAGCCGTCCGCCATCGCGCGCCGTGCCCCACACGCGCACGCCATCGGCCAGCAGCATCTCGGTGAACGCGCGGCCCAGCCCGGCGCTCGCCCCGGTCACGAACGCGTGCGGAAAAAAATCGGCGACCCGGCGGCTCATGCCAGACGACCGCGCAGGCGGGCGAATCGGTCCGCGACGAGCGGAAAAGGATAGCCTGCGCTCATACGCGTTTGAGGACGACGGCGACATTCGCCCCGCCGAAGCCGCTGCTGTTTTTCAACACGAGGTCGGGTGCCGTCGGTTCCGTCGCGCGCAGAATGCGCAGACCATTGCAGGCCGGATCGACTTGGGAAATGTGCGCCGAGCCGGGCGTGAAGCCATCGCGCATCGCGAGCGCGCAGAAGCCGATCTCCATCGCACCGGCGAGCGAAAGCCCGTGGCCGGTCAGCGCCTTCGTGCTGCTGATCGCAGGGCGGTCGGAGTGATTTTTGAATACGGCGCGGAGGGCGCGCGCCTCGGATACGTCGCCAATCAGCGTCGAGGTCGCGTGCGCGTTGATGTAATCGACCTGCTCGGGCGCGACGCCGCTCGCTCTCAAGGCCCGGACCATCGCGGCCGCCGAACCGTCGCCCTCGGGATGCGAGATCGCGACGTTGTAGCCGTCCGAGGCCTGGCCCCAGCCGAGCACTTCGCAGTAGGGCGTGACACCGCGGCGGGTGACTTCGTCCTCGGTTTCGAGCACGAGCACCGTCGCGCCGCCGGTGCCGACGAATCCATCGCGCGCCGCATCGAACGGCCGCGACGCGAGGTCGGGATTCGTCTGGAGCGAGAGCGTGCGCATCCCGGCGAAGGGCAGGATCGCATCGTTGTTCCCATCCTCGCCACCGACGACAAACATCCGTTTCTGCCGGCCGAGTTTCAGGTCGTCGAAAGCGAAACCGAGCGCGTGCGCCGAGGACGCGCACGCCGACGAGAATCCGCAGGAGGCGCCGAGGATCTTGAACGCTGCCACGAGGTTGAAGTTCAACGTGCCCACGATCGACGCGACGATTCCGAGCGGCGAGCAACGCATGACGCCGACTTTTTGCAGGCGAGCGTGATGATGATGGGTGAGAAACGGCGAACCGCCGGAGGCCGCGTAGAGCCCCGTCTCCGGATTCGAGATATCCGCGAGGTCGGTCAGCCGGGCGTCGTCCAGCGCCTGCACCATCGCGCAGTGGGAGAAAAGTCCGTTCGGCGCCATCGTGCGCAGCAGTTCCCGCTTGATTTTATAACGCTCGGGAAACGTCCAGTCCTCCGGGTCGGTCGAGTCCGTGGAAAAACCTTTCACGGTGCCGACAACCTTGCAGGGCACGTCGGGTTTTTGAAATGGCGGGTAGAGTTCGAAGCCATGCCGCAGCTCGCGCAGATTCCGCGAGACCGTCGCCGCGTCGTTGCCGATGCTGGTCACAAAGCCCAAGCCCGTGATAAAAATCCGAGGCATAGTTTAGCGTGAAACAGAGTAAGCACCGCGCAAAAAGCCGGCGGCGCAAAGGTGAAAAGCAAAGATCAAGCGATTTCCCCAGCGCGGGTCAACGCGCGAGCGCGTCCGAAAACCCGCCAACTAAAAAACGCCAACGACGCCGGCTCTAACCAGGACGCGTCAGACTTCGAGGCAAACCGTTCCCCGAGTGTCATTCTGAAGGAAGTGAAGAATCCAATGCGATATTCGGCTGCGGGCGCACGGCTGGATTCTTCGCTGCGCCCAGAACGAAAAAAAATGGGATGAATCCGCGCTAAATTTCTACGATTTCGTCCGAGCATTCGCGGTCGCCGGAACAGAGGGCTTCGAATGAGGCGGCGAAATCACCGCGACACGGGGGCCGTGCAAGGGCGCGGCCGACGATCGCTGCGTGAATTACGCCGGGCTCACGCGCCCAAGGCAGCGCGAAGCGGCGGATTCGGCTCGGTGCTGGTTTCCGGAACGGCCGGAGAATTTCCCGCCGTGGCGGTGCTGGTCGAAGCGCCGGCGGAGGGCTGAGTCACGGCGTCGGCAAAGCCGAAAGTCAGCGTGATTTCCTCGGCGATCGCCGCTTTTTCCTGCCCCACCCGGATCGCGCCTTCGAACGTCGCGAGCGGCATTTTCATCCGCTTGGGCTTGATCGAAAGCGTCAGAATATCGCCGGGTTTGCAGATGCGGTGGGCGCGGACTCCTTCGCAGCCCGTGAAAAAAATCGTTTGCGGGCTGACGACCTTGCCCGGCTCCGTGGTCACTCCTTCGAGGAGAAACAGCACCGCGAGCTGACCGAGGGCCTCGAGCATGATCGATGCGGGCAGCACGGGATTGTCCTTGAAATGACCTTGCAGGAAAAATTCCTGGCCGGTGATCTTGTATTTGCCGTTCGCGCCGTTCGAGCTGACCGACGCTTCATTCAGAAAAAGGAACGGCGGCTGGATCGGCATCACCGCGCCGATGTGCTCGATCGGGAGAAATTTCGTCGGTTTCGGGAGCGGCAGATCGCGAATTTTGCAATCGATGAAAGTCTTCACGTCGCCGACGGTACGCAGGTTGCGCAGCTCGTCGTTATTGATCGAGAGCTGCAGGACGTCCTCCACCAGAATCACGATTTCCATCATCGTGAGCGAATCGATCCCGAGGTCTTCGATCAGCCGCAGATCGTCGTCCGCATCCTTCAACTTCATCCGCAGGTCCGGTTCGACGAAGCGCTCGATCACGCCTATCACCACGGCCGGAACGTGCTCCGGATTCCCCGTCTTTCGAAACTGTACCGCAGCCTCGAAGGTCGATGGCGAGCAGCGCTTAAGACCCTCGCGAAGCGCGGTTTCATCTTCCGGTGCAAAGGGTTTAGCCAGCACGGGAAGAGGCTTGTTACTCGCCGGGTTTTGAGGGAGTGCTTCGGACATTGGTATGTATTTACGTTTGGTCTCGGGTGTCGGAATGTAAACCCTATTTCTGGTGTGCTGCCGGGGCGGGCAGCACCTCAGCCGGCGAACACGTAGAGCATGTGGCGCGCCAGCAAGCGCATGTCGATTGCCAGTTGACCGGCGCGCCATTCGCTCGTTCCCTCTGCTTTCGGGGCCATTTTCGGCTCCTCTTTTGTTCATGAGCGACCTTCCACGTGCTGCGATTCCACCGATCGTTCTGATCACCCACGAATTCTATCCGCGCCGCGGTGGGATCGCGACGTTTACGGAGGAAATCGCGAAGGCTTCCGTCAGTTTGGGTTACGATGTCGAGGTCTGGGCTCAGTCGCGACAAACCAGCGCCGAGGAAAAGGACTGGCCATTTCGCCTCCGGCGCCTGCCGCTGAAGGGCACCCACGGCCTGTGGTGCCAGCTCGTGCTCGCCCGCGAGTTGATCCGTTCACGCCGGAAACTTCGCCACGCGATCGTCTATCTGCCCGAGCCCGGCCCGATGCTCACGATGATGCTCCTGCAATTTTTTCGTGCCTTCTGTCCGGCGCGACTGGTGCTCACGTTTCATGGCTCGGAGATCCTCAAATTTTCCCGCCATCCCTGGCGCCGCCGCCTCGCGCGGCAACTCATCCGTCGCTCGACGCGAGTCACCACCCTGACGAAGTACACCCAGGAACTACTGCTCTCTCATTTCCCCGAAGCGGCCGACAAGATCACGCTCAGTCCCGGCGCGCTACGCAGCGACTTCGTGGTCCTTCCTCCCAAGCGCATCTCGCCTCGCGATAAAATTATCGTTCTGACCGTCGGCCGCTTGCACCCGCGCAAGGGCCAGCTCCTGACGCTCGAAGCGCTGCAAATACTCGGCCCGGAGGTCCGCGCCCGCCTCGAATATTGGATCGTGGGCAGCCAGAGCAAAGATAACTACGAAAACCAGCTCCGCGCGACCACCGCCAGACACCCCGATCTCACCGTTCGTTTCCTCGGCAACCTCCCCGACGACGAACTCTCGGAGGTCTACGACCGCGCCGACATCTTCGCCATGACGAGCGTGAAACACCGTCACAGCATCGAAGGTTTCGGTCTCGTCTATCTCGAAGCCGCCGCACACGGCCTGCCGGTCGTCGCCCACGACGTCGGCGGCGTTTCCGAAGCCGTCGACGATGGCGTCACCGGCCTGCTGGTTCCTCCGCATCGCCCCGCCCAACTCGCGGCCGCGTTCGAAAAATTGATTTTCGACGAAAACCTTCGCCACCGATTCGGCGCCGCCGGCCGCGCATGGGCCACGCGTAACTGTTGGCGAAAAACCGCCGAAGCGCTCTTCGAACCCGGAGAAGTCGTCGCGCGATGATCCAGAGCCGCGCCAGCGTCACCGTCCGCTACGCCGAGACGGACATGATGGGCATCGTCTATCATGCGAACTACCTGCCGTGGTTCGAAGTCGCCCGCACCGAGCTGCTGCGCGACCTGGGTTTCCCGTACAAAAAATTCGAGGCCGAAGGTCTCCGTCTGCCCGTCCTCGAGGTTTCCGCGAAATTTCTCCGACCCGCGGTCTACGACGACAACCTCGTCATCATCGCCACCTCCCGCGAGAAACCGCTCCTGCGCATTCGCATCGACTACGAGGTGCGACGCGGCGACGAGTTGCTCGCCACCGGCCAGAGCGTCCACGCGTTTTGCGATCTCCGCGGTCAGCCCACGCGCCCGCCGGCGGCCTTCGTGGCGCGCATGGCCGAACTTTTCGCCTAGTCCTCCGCGGTTAACGCCGCTGACTCCGCCGCATACTCCGCGTGCACCGTCGCGTCCGTCTCCGCCGCGCGCGCCGGTGCGAGCCACTCGCCCGGGCCGCCTGCGCCCGCCAGCCGAAACGCCGCCCACACCGCATGCGCCCGCACCGTCGGGTTCTCATGTGACGCCAGCCGCGCGACCGCCGGCAACAGCGCCGTGTCACCCGAGTTCCCCGCCACCACGCACGCGTTTCGTAGCAGCCCGACGAGCTTCAGCCGCTTGATCGCCGTCTTCCGAAACACCACCGCGAACCGCTCCGGGGTCAGCTCCAGCAACTCCGGCAAACCGATCTCCGCGAGATCCCGCCGCGCCACGAGCAACATCTCCCGCCCGCGTTGTGCGAACCGATTCCACGGGCAGACCTCCAGGCACACGTCGCACCCGTAAACCCGCGCGCCGATCCCCGCCCGCAATTCCCGCGGGATGATCCCCTTGTTCTCGATCGTCTGATACGACACGCACCGCCGCGCATCCACGATGCCCGGCGCCGCAAACGCATCCGTCGGGCACGCGTCCAGGCAGCGCGTGCATTTCCCGCACAGCAGCCCGACGGGACTTTCGACTTTCGATTTCTCCTGTTCGATTTTTCGCCGGATCGGCTCGTCCGCCGCCAGCTCCACCGTGGTCAGAATCGCCGCGAGAAACAGCCAGTTGCCCCGCGTCCGCGAAATCAGCATCGCGTTTTTCCCGACAAAGCCGATCCCCGCCCGCGCCGCCCAACTCCGCTCGAGCACCGGCCCCGTATCCACATAGTAGCGATAGTCCGCGCCGCCCACGCCGAATAATTCCTCCAACACCTTCCCCGCCGCCACGAGCGCCGGTTTCATCGTGTCGTGATAATCCTCGTGCAATGCATACCGCGCCCACGCCGGCCGGCTCCCCGACTCGCCGGCCACCGTCCGCGGCTTCTCGTCCGCATAGCTCACGCCGAGCAAAATCATCGAGCGCACCCCCGCGAGCACGAGCCCTGGATCCAGTCGTTTGTCCGTCGTTCGCTCCATCCACGCCATCTCGCCATGCAGGCCTTTCCCCACCCACTCCCGTAACGGCGCCTCCGGCCATGCGCCCGCGACCGACGCGAACCGCACCTCGTCGAAACCCAGCGCACTCAGCCGCGCCCGCAACGCCTCCTCCCGCGTGCCGGTCATTTCTGCCTCCGCGCAAAGTCGCCCGCGTCGCGCCGCCACGCGCGGATCACGTGCCCGACGATGTCGTTCAACGGCCGCGCATCCGTCAAAATCACCGTCCCCGCCTGCTTGTAGATCGGCTCGCGCTTCGCATACAGCGCCCGCACCTGCGCGTCGGGATCGTCGACGTTGAGCAACGGCCGGTGTCGCGCCCGCGCGGTCCGCGCCAGGATCGTCTCGATGGAGGCGTGCAAACACGTCACCACGCCTTTCGTCTGCAAAAGCTCGAGCATCCCCGGCTGCACGACGAGTCCGCCGCCGCACGACACCACCGCCCGCGCCGGCGCATGCCCGCCCTCGATGAACGTCCGCTCCAGCGCCCGAAACGCCGCCTCTCCGTCCCGTTCGAAAATCTCCGCGATCGTCCGCCCCTGCGCCCGCTCGATTTCCTGGTCGCTGTCGACCAGCGAGAAACCCAGCCGCTGCGCGACGGCGCGCCCGATCGTCGTCTTCCCCGTGCCCATGAAGCCGACCAGATAAAGATTAACGTCCGCGGGATTCATCGCACTCGACACCCAACCGTCGCCCGCGCGCTTTGCCAATGGCGAAAAAAGTAGCGCCGGCATCCTGCCGGCCTTTCAATTTCGCGACGGCCGAAGCCACCGCCCATATCCATGTCCGTTCCCAATTACGCCTTCGCCAGCGACAACGCCGCCGGCCTCTGCCCCGAAGCCCTCGCCGCCCTCATCGCCGCGAACCCCGGTTGCGCCGCGAGCTACGGCGACGACGCGCACACGGCCGAAGCGAAGCGGTTGCTCCGCGAACTTTTCGAGACGGACTGCGAAATCTTTTTCGTCTTCAACGGCACCGCCGCCAACGCCCTCGCCCTCGCCGCCTGTTGCCGCAGCTCCCACACTCGCATCCTCTGCCACGAGATGTCGCACGTCGACACCGACGAGTGCGGCGCGCCCGAGTTCTTCACTCACGGCGCCAAGATCACCGCGCTCCCCGGCCCCGCCGGCAAACTCGCCCCTGCCACCGTCGAGCGCGCGCTTCACCTCGGCCACGGCGTGCATTTCCCGAAACCCGCGGTCCTCTCGCTCACGCAATCCACCGAACTCGGCACCGTCTATAACGTCGCCGAAATCGCCGCGCTCACCTCGCTCGCCCACGCCCACGGCCTCGCCGTGCACCTGGACGGCGCCCGCTTCGCCAACGCCATCGCCGCGCTGCAACTCAAAAACCAAAACTCAAAAACCAAAACACCGACACCACCCGGAACTCGGAACCCGGAACTCGGAACCTTCGCGTCCGCCGCCGACGCCACCTGGCGCGCCGGCGTCGACGTCCTCTGTTTTGGCGGCACGAAGAATGGCATGGCCTCGACCGAAGCCGTCGTGTTCTTCAACCGCGAACTTGCCCGCGAATTCGAATATCGCGTGAAGCAAGGCGGCCAGCTCGCCTCGAAGCTGCGCTTCGCCGCCGCGCAGTGGGCCGGCATGCTCCGTGACGGCGCCTGGCTCCGGCACGCCGCCCACGCCAACGCCTGCGCCCGCCGTCTCGCTGACGCCCTGCGCGCAGTCCCCGGCCTGCGACTCCTTCACGAACCCGAAGTCAATGGCGTGTTCGTCGAAATGCCGCCCGCTCTTCACGCCGCCCTCGCAGCCCGCGGCTGGCACTTCTACCGCTTCGTCGGCGACCACGGTTACCGTCTCATGTGCTCCTGGGCCACGACCGACGCCGACCTTGCCGCCTTCCTCGCCGACCTCCGCGAACTCAACCGGTAGCGCAGCCACTCCGTGACCGCCGCTTCAAGCGTCCCTCCACAAAAAAGCCCCGGCCAAAAACGCCGGGGCTTCCGAAAGCCAAAACAAATTCTTTTGTTCTCGATTACTTCTTTTCCGGAATCAGCGGCGCCACTGCGGGCGCACTCGGCGCACTCGCCGCGGCGGCCGATTTGATATCCAGCAGTTCGACGTCGAACACCAGCGTCGAAGCCGGCGGAATCCCCGGGTGATCCTCGTCCCCGTAGGCGAGCTGCGGCGGGACGTAGAGCTTGATTTTGCCGCCCTTGGAAATTTTCTGCAGCCCCTCGGTCCAGCCGGCGATCACGCCATTGAGCGGGAATTCAACCGGCTCGCCGCGTTGCACCGAGCTGTCGAACACCGTCCCGTTCACCAGCGTGCCCGTGTAGTGCACCTTCACCGTGTCTTCGGGCTTCGGCGGCGCGCCTTCGCCTTGCTTCACGATTTCATACGAGAGGCCGCTGGGCAGCGTCACGACGCCCGTCTTGCCCTTCAAGTCGGCGAAAAACTTGTCCGTATCCGCTTTCGCCTTGCTCTTCACCTTCGTCATGTAGGCCGCCTGCTTGCCCTGCATGAACTTGTCCATCGACGGCCCGATCTTCTCCAGCTCGTAGGGCGATTCCTTGCCGGCCGCCGCCGCGGTGAAACCCTTGATCAGCGCCTGCACTTGTTCCGGCGTGAACTCGAGTTCCGATAGACCGACGCGCTTGCCGAAATACCACCCGAATTCCTCGGCGAGCTGCTGCTCGTCGAACGTTGGCACCGCCGCCGGCGCCGCGACAGGGGCCGCCGCGGCGGGCTCTTCGCCCGGCTTCGGGATGTTGAGTTTGACTTCCTGCGCGCGAGCCGCGGCGACGAGGCCGAGCGACAACACGCAGGCGGTAACGAGGGTCTTCAATTTCATCTGGGATATGGGAGCGATATGGAAACAGACGGCTTGGTTTTGTGCCGCGAAGTTTTCGGGTCTGCCAGCCACCCCCGGCGAAGGCAAACAATTACTCCCCGCTTGTCTCGCCCCTCCGCATCCGCCATTTTTGCCCCCTTTTCATGAACGCCGATCAATTCTGGACCAGTCAGGATGGCCAGATCCTCACCGTCAAAAATCAGGATGAACGCACTGTCGCCCTGACCCTCGCCTTCTGGCCGCGCCACCCCGCCGAGTTCGATTTCCTCAAGGCCCACCTCGCTGACCTGAAGTTCACCGAGCGCAGCTCGCTCGCGCGCATCGGCATCGAGATGCTCCTCCACGGCGCGCCGCGCATCGAGGGCAACCGCGTCGAACTCGACGTCGAGGCCTTCATCTACGACCCGAGCTTTCCGAACGCCCCGTATTGGAAAAAACTCCTCCGCTCCGGCGCGCCCGTCGGCCGGCTCTTCCACGCCCCCGCCGCCGCCAAGCTCTCCACCGCGGAAATCTGGGAAGCCGTTAAAACCAACCACCTCAAGCTGCCCAACACGATCAGCATCGACCGCGCCGGCCGCGTCTTTCTCACCACTCACCAGGTCTCCTACACGCTCAACGCGAAACTCACCCGCCCCCAGTTCGAGCGCATCGTCGGCGGCACCGCCGGCCGCGGCTTCCTCGACAAGGTCCAGGTCCGCCACGAGGCCTCCCCGCTCACCATTCCGCCGCACTCCGGCCTCCTCACCAGCTGCTCGATGTATCTGAAAGAGCACTTCGTCGTGCTCAACCAGGGCGAGGGCAACTTCGGCATCCACACCAGCGCCGTGCTGCTCGACCCGATCAAGACCTTCGGCACGAACATCATGCTGGAAATCTACAACACCGGCGACCAGCCCGTCGTGCACCCGATGGTCTCCGTCGAGATTTTCCGCGCCCCCGAAGCCACCGATCCGGCGCTCAAAACCCTCACGAAGAAACGCCAGCGCCTCCTCGGCACCGCCACCGATCTCTACCAAAGCCTCGACGAAAATCCGCCCCGCGACAAAACCGAGGCGAAGCCGAAAACGAAGATCACCGTCCGCGGCCAGAGCGCCACGATGGAAAACCAGAGCGTGTGCGTGCGCGCCGGCGACGAGCTGAAAAAAATCCTCGCCGACAACGGCGGCCCCTCCGGCCACCGCACGATGATCCAGGCGCTCGACGCCGCCCCGGAAAACGCCGACACGCTCATCCTCGACTATTTCCCCGACCTGCTCGAGCACATCGAACTCGTCACCCGCCTCGGCGACGTCCGCCTGAAGCGACTCATTTTCCGCAAGGCCTCGCGCACCCACGGCTATTTTCTCTCGAGCAACGCCCACGCGCGCCTCGACATGTTCGATGCCATCGGCCTCTCGGTCTACTGGTACGACGAGCTCACGAAGGACATTTACCTCCACACCTATAAAAAGGAGCACGGCTTTTTCGTCCGCGAGGAAGTCGCGCGGAAATTCCAGGAGAGCACCATCCTCGCCTTCTACGGCTCGGCCGTCGGTCTCGAAGCCGCCGATACGGCGCGCATCTCCGGCCTCGTCGACAAGCTCACCGGTTTCTTCGGCTACAACCTCGGCGTGCTCACCGGCGGCGGCGGCGGTGTCATGCGCCTCGCCACGGACCAGGCCCGCGCGAAAGGCGCGCTCACCGGCGCATGCTTCCTCGAACTCGAAGCCCAACCGCCCGAACTCGGCGTGGACTTTTTCAACACCTTCCAGGAATCGTCCCGCCACTTCCGCCAAAAATGGTTCGAGGCGGCGGATTTTTGCATCTTCAACGTCGGCGGTGTCGGCACGCTCGAGGAGATCGGCATCGAGACCTGCAACCTCAAGCTCGGCATCCGCCCCCGCGTCCCGTACGTGTTTTTCAACGCCGACTTCTGGTCCGATCTCCGCAAGCAGCTCCGCCACATGGTCGTCACCAAGCGCGCGCCCGCCTGGATGCTCGACTACATTCTCTTCACCGACGATCCCGACGAAGTCGTGTCCTTCTACCGGAAAAAACTTCAAGTTCTGTGAGAGCGACTTTACGCCGAAATAAAAACCCCCACCTTTTCTCTCATGACCGCACAAACTGCCGAGATCGCGCGCGCCGCGAAAAAGCTGCCAGCCGAGGAAAAAATCGCGCTCGCGGAAGCACTCATGGCCGACGCTCTGGCAGAAACCTCGCCCGAGCACGAAGCCCTGTGGCAAGCCGAGATTCAACGTCGTCGCGAGGAAGTGCGGTCGGGTAAGGTTAAGCTAATTCCGGGCGACGAAGTCGCAGCCTCGCTCGATCGGCTGCTGCGATGAGATCCCTCGCCTACCACCCGGCTGCCCACGCCGAGTTGGAAGCGGAAATTTCTTACCGCGAAGGCGAGCGCAAGGATGCCGGCCGGCATCTTCGTTCCGATATCGATGCGAGCCTCGCGATTGCGCTCCGCTTCCCCGAAATCGGTCGTATGGGGCTGAACGGCGTCCGGCGTCTCGTCACCCGTCACTATCATTTCATCATCCACTACGACTTTTCGGAAGAGCAAATCGTCATCTGGGCCATCGTTCATCCCTCGCGCGAACCCGGCTACTGGCTCTCTCGTCGCCCCACCTAGATTTTTCCGATGCTTCCCCTCCCCCGCACCATCCTCGTCGTCGGCTCCGGCGGCCGCGAGCACGCCCTCGTGCTCGCGCTGCACAAATCCCCCGCCGCGCCCCGTCTGCTCTGCGCGCCCGGCAATCCCGGCATCGCCGAACTCGCCACGTGTTTTCCCGTCGCGGCGGATGACATCGACGGCCTGGTCTCGCTCGCGCAGCGCGAACGCGTCGACTTCGTCGTCGTCGGCCCCGAAGTCCCGCTCGCGCTCGGCCTCGTCGACCGCCTCACCGCCGCCGGCATTCCCGCCTACGGCCCCAAAGCCGACGGCGCGCGCCTCGAAGCGTCGAAAATCTACACGAAGGAAATCCTTCAAAAATATAAAATCCCCACCGCACCCGCTGCGTTCTTCGAACATGCCGAACCGGCGATCGCCTACATCCGCGCCCGCCCCGCGCCCATCGTCGTGAAAGCCGATGGCCTCGCCGCCGGCAAGGGCGTCGTCGTCGCCCAGTCCCACGCCGAAGCCGAGTCCGCCGTCCAATCGCTGCTTTCCCTCTCTCAACCCTCGACTCTCAACTCTCAACCGGCTCGCATCCTGCTCGAGGACTGCCTCACCGGCGAAGAAACCTCCCTCCTCGTCGTCGTCTCCGGCCGCGACTACGTCATCCTCCCCACCTCGCAGGATCACAAGCGCATCGGCGACGGCGATACAGGCCCCAACACCGGCGGCATGGGCACCTACTCGCCCGCCGACGTCGTCACGCCCGCGCTCCTCGCGTGCATCGATCGCGAGATCGTCCGCCCATCGGTCGACGCGATCGCCGCCGAAGGCATCGATTTTTGCGGCACGCTTTTCATCGGCATCATGCTCACGCCCGAAGGTCCGAGCGTGCTCGAGTACAACACCCGGTTCGGCGATCCCGAAACCCAGGTCGTCCTCCCGCGCCTCGAGACCGATGTCCTCGCCCTCCTCTGGGCCGCCGCCACCCGCCAGCTCCTGCGCGTGCCGCTCAAAATCAAAAACGATCACGCGCTTTGCGTCGTCATCGCCGCGAAAGGTTATCCCAACTCCTACGTGAAGGGCGACGCCATCCACCTTCCCCGCGCACTCCCGTGCTCCGTCGAAATCATCCATGCCGGCACCGCGCGCAACGCCGCCGGCCAGCTCGTCACGAACGGCGGCCGCGTCCTCGGCGTCACTGCGCTCGCGCCCACGCTCCACCACGCCGCCGTCGATGCCTACGCGGTGTGCGAGGCGATCCAGTGCAACTCGAAATATTTTCGCCGCGACATCGCCGCCCGACAGCTCCACCGCCAATGACCGCGGTCCGACTCCGCATGCGAAAAAAAATCTCCGCCTCCGTTCCCCTCCCGCTTTTCGCCGCCAGCCTCCTCTTGCTCGCGCTCGCGCCCGCCGTCCGCGCCGAGGATTTCACGCCCACTGCCGCCAACGCCACCGCCGCCGCGCCGGGCCCGGCCCTCCCACCGACCGCGCCCATCGCACGCGACCTCGGAGAAGGCCTTTCCTTTTACCGCGCCCACGCGCTTCCCGCCGATCTCCCGAAGACTCCCGCCAAACCCAGCCCGCTCGTCCTCGATCTGCGTTTCGCCACCGCCGCACCCGACGCCGCCACCGCCTTCGAGGCCTGGCTGAAATTTCGCGCCGCGCCCGCCTCGCCCGTGCTCGTGCTCATCAACGCCGCGACCGCCGCTCCCCTGCGCGCCGTGCTCGCCGCCGAAAAATCATACCCCGGCCTCGTCACGCTCGGCCCGTCCTCGTCCGAGATCGCGCCCGACATCGCCGTCGATGCCACCGCCGACGAAGACAAATCCGCCTACGATGCCCTCGAACACGGCGCGGTACTCGACTCGCTGCTCAAGGAAAATGCCGACAAACTCCGCAACGACGAGGCCGCTCTGATTCGCGAGCGCGCCAACCCGCCCGAGGATCCCACGTCGCCCGCCGCCGATTCCGACGACACCCCATCCGACCTCGCCGAAAAATCCCCGGCTCCCCCGTCGCCGCCGCCGATCATCGACGCCACGCTCCAGCGCGCCGTACACCTCCACCGCGCGCTCCTCGCCCTCAAACGGCTCTGATCCGCCGCCAGCGCCGCATCGGTAGGGACGCCTCTCCGAGGCGTCCGATCGCCCCCGCCTACCCTCGCCGCTCACGAATCGCCGCCGGCGTGCAAGCGCGCGCCGAATCCGCTCTTTGCAATCGCCCCCTTTTCGTGTCCATTCCCCACTCATTGCCGACATGCCCGACACCGTCCTAGTCCTTTGCACGGCGAACATTTGCCGCAGCCCGATGGCTGCCGGGCTCCTCCAGCACGCCCTCGCTGCCCAACCCGAACCGCTCCGCTCCTTGAAGGTCGTCTCCGCCGGAGTCGCCGCGCGCACCGGCGAGCCGGTTTCCGAATATTCCGCCGTCGCGCTCCGCAAAGTCGGCATCGATATCTCCCAGCACCGCAGCCAGCCGCTCACCCAGAAACTCGTCGACGACGCGCTCGCGATCGTCTGCATGACCGAGTCGCACCGCGCGATGGTCCTGCTCCACGCCGACCCGGCGCCGAAAAACGTCTACCTCATGCGCGAATTCTTCGGCGCGCCCGGCGAGAAGGAAATCCCCGACCCCTTCGGCGGTCCGTTGAAAATTTACGAAGTCTGCCGTGACGAAATGGTCGAGGCCATCCCCTCGCTGATTGATTTTCTTAAGACGCAGGTTGCCGGTAAATCGGCGTGATTTTCCATTTTCGATTCCCGATTTTCGCTCCTTGCTGATCGTCCTCACGCCTCCCTCAATCGAAAATCGAGAATCCAAAATCGAAAATTTCCCGACATGCTCAACGCCTCGCCGCTCCAATCCCTCGATCCGCAAGTCTACTCGGCCATCGCCGAGGAGTTCGCCCGCGAAGGCAGCCACCTCGAGCTGATCGCGTCGGAAAACTTCACCTATCCCGCCGTGATGGAGGCGCAGGGCAGCGTCCTCACCAACAAATACGCCGAGGGCTACCCCGCGAAGCGCTGGTACGGCGGCTGCGAATTCGTCGACAAGATCGAGACGCTCGCCATCGAGCGCGCCAAGCAGCTCTTCGGCGCCGAGCACGCCAACGTCCAGCCGCACTCCGGCGCGCAGGCCAACACCGCCGTCTACGCCGCCGTCCTTCAGCCCGGCGACAAGGTTCTCGGCATGAATCTCAGCCACGGCGGTCACCTCACGCACGGCAACCCCGCGAATTTTTCCGGCAAGCTGTACAGCTTCTGCCAATACGGCGTCCGCGAGGACAACGGCCTCATCGACTACGACGAACTCGCCGCCACCGCGGAGCGCGAGAAACCGAAGATGATCACCGTCGGCGCCAGCGCCTACTCGCGCGTGATCGATTTCGCCCGCATGGCCGAGATCGCGAAAAGCGTCGGCGCGCTGCTCTTCGCCGACATCGCGCACATCGCCGGCCTCGTCGCCGCCGGCGTCCATCCGTCGCCCGTGCCGCACGCCGACTTCGTCACGACCACCACGCACAAAACGCTCCGCGGCCCCCGCGGCGGCCTCATCCTCTGCCGCGCCGCGCACGCCAAGGCGATCGACTCCGCCGTCTTTCCCGGCACGCAGGGCGGCCCGCTCATGCACGTCATCGCCGCGAAGGCCGTCTGCCTCGGCGAGTGCCTCAAGCCCGAGTTCAAAACCTACTCGCAGCAGATCGTGAAGAATTCGCAGGCGCTCGCCGCCGCCTTCACCGCGAAGGGCTACAAGCTCGTCTCCGGCGGCACCGACAATCACCTTTTCCTCATCGATCTCCGCACGAAGCTCCCCGAACTCACCGCGAAGAAAGCCCAGGAGACCCTCGATCTCGCCAACATCACGTGTAACAAAAACACCGTCCCGTTCGAAACCCGCTCGCCCTTCCAGGCCTCCGGCATCCGCCTCGGTACGCCCGCCCTCACCACGCGCGGTTTCCGCGAACCCGAGATGGCCGAGGTCGCCGACTGCATCGACGCCGTCCTCGCCGCCATCGGCACGCCCGCCGAAGCCGACGTCATTGCCGCCACGAAGACCCGCGTCGTCGCCCTCACCTCGCGCTTCCCGCTGCCGTATCGTCTCTGAGGTGGAGCCCGGCGTCCCTGCCGGGCTTGACCGCTTCCCCTTCAGAATAGCCCGACGAGGACGTCGGGCTCCACCTCAGCCCCTCTCTCCGCCATGTACGAATCCCGCCGGAGCAAGCCGCTGCCGCGCCCCAAATTCTACGGGCGCATGCTGCGGCACGGCGCCGTGGTCGGATCGCTCATCGTGGCCAGTGTCGGCATCGGCATGCTCGGCTACCACGGCTTCGAAAAAATGCCGTGGATCGATGCCTACGCGAACGCCGCGATGATCCTCTCCGGCATGGGCCCGCTCACCGATTTAAAAACCTCCGCCGGCAAACTCTTCGCCGGCACCTACGCGTTGTTCAGCGGCATCATGTTCATCAGCGCCGCCGGCATCCTGCTCGCGCCTGTCGCGCACCGGGTGATGCACAAATTTCATTTCGACGCCGACAACGCAAAAAAGTAGCCCGCCATTGCGCTCCGCAAGCATCGCCGGGCGACGCAGCCAAATCCGGTTTTCCATCTGCGATCGTCTGCGCCATCTGCGGCTGGAATTTTCTCCGTTTCCCTCGCCATGCAGCTTGATCGCCTCAAAACCTTCGCGCTCTCCCTTCCGCAGACGACCGTCGTGAAGCAGTGGGGCGAGCACCTCGTTTTCAAGGTCGCCGCGAAGATGTTTCTCATCGTCGCCCTCGACGGTTCCCTCGCCGACGGCATCACGTTCAAGTGCACGCCCGACGAGTTCGACGCCCTCACCGAGATCGACGGCGTCGCGCAAGCGCCCTACTGCGCCAAGCGCCACTGGGTGCATGCCTCCGATCTCTCCGCCGTCCCCGCCGCCGAATTCGAACGCCTCATCCGCCACAGCTACGACCTCGTTGTCGCCAAGCTCCCGAAGCGCCTCCGCGCCGAGCTCGGCCTCTGACCTGGAGTGCGGCGGCTCGACGCCGCTTTTGGCAGGCCGGCTCGACGGCCTGCCTGCCTTCGCTCGAAAGCGGCGCCGAGCCGCACTTCTCCGGGCGTTCAAAAATTCCGCCCGCGAAACATCGCTTTGTCTCTTGGCGTCATCTCCGGAACCGTTTTCGTTCCCTTCACTCGTGTCATCGCCTTCCGCATCTCCCGCCGCTCCCCCCGCCGCGCCGCGCCCGCTCTCACTCGGCGTCATCTTCCTCACGCTGTACATCGACCTGATCGGATTCTCCATCATCTTCCCGCTCGGTCCGGATCTGCTGCGTCACTACCTCACGACCGAGGGTTCGGAAGGGCTGCTCGGCTGGTTGCTCGTTCACCTCAACAGCCTCGCCCACGTCTTCGGCGAGGAAGCTCACCTGCCCGAAGTCCTGTTCGGCGGCATCGTCAGCTCCCTCTTCTCGATTCTCCAATTCATCTTTGCGCCCTTCTGGGGCGGGCTCTCCGACCGGCGCGGTCGTCGCGGGATTCTGCTCTTCACCGTCGCCGGCACCGCCGCGAGTTATCTGCTCTGGATTTTCAGCGGCACATTCTGGATTTTCCTCGTCGCGCGACTCCTCGCCGGCGCCTTCGGCGGCAATCTCTCCGTCGCCACCGCCGCCGTCGCCGACGTCACTTCCCGCGAGGAGCGCTCAAAAGCCATGGGCCTGATCGGCGCCGCGTTCGGCCTCGGCCTCGTCACCGGCCCGCTCATCGGTGCGTTCTCCGCGCGCATCGACCTCTCCGCGGATCATCCGTCGCTGGTGCACTGGGGCATCAACCCGTTCTCCGTGCCCGCGCTGATCGCCTTCCTTCTCGGCCTCGTCAACCTCGTCTGGATCACCGCCCGTTTCCGCGAAACCCGCCCGCCCGAGGCTCGCGGCCGCTCCGTCGAAGCGCGCCTCCGCAATCCCCTCCGCGCCATCCTCTCGCTCGACAACGCCCCCGTGCGCAGCGTCAACCTCGTCGCGTTCGTCTACCAGCTCGCGTTCGTCGCGATGGAGACGTCCCTCGTCTTCCTCAGCGCCGACCGCTTTAATTACACCGCGCGCTCGAACGGACTCCTCATGGGTTTCCTCGGCATCTGCTCGATTGTCACGCAGGGCGTGATCGTGCGAAAACTCCTCGCCCGCCTCCGCGAGACGACCGTCCTCACGAGCGGACTCGTGTGCTCCACGCTCGGCTTCATCGCCGTCGGTTTCGCCGCCACGCCCGGCGTGCTCTACCTCGGCGTCGGGCTGCTCGCGCTCGGCGGCGGCCTCGTGAACCCGTCGACCAGCGGTCTGATTTCCCTCTACGCCCACGCCGACGAACAAGGCCGCGTGCTCGGGATCTTTCGCTCGCTCGGCTCCCTCGCCCGCGCCGTCACGCCGATCTGCGCCGGCGTGATCTATTTCGCCGTCCGTGGCCACAGCCACACGCTCTACACCCTCGCCGCCGCGCTCGCCGCCGGCTCGTGGGTTCTGAGTCTGCGCCTGCCGCAGCCGCATCGATGAAGTTTTCCCGCGTCGTCTTCGCTCCGCTGTTCGCCGCCGCCTGTCTCGCCCTGCTCGCCGGCTGCCATCTCTTCACGCACGAGATGCCGCGGCCCGGCCGCACGAAACTCGACTCGCCGCTCGTCATCGTGCCTGCCACGACGATGTCCAACTACCTCGTCGTCGAAACCAAGTGGGACAAACGCGGCCCCTACCGTTTCCTCATCGATACCGGCGCGTCCGTCACCCTCATCTCGCCCGACCTCGCCGCACGCTACGTCGCGAAAAACGCCCCGCCCACGGCCACGCCGATCGTCCGCGTGAAGTCCGCGACCGGCGAAACCGCGCTCCTTTCCGCCACCACGCTCCGCCGCCTCGAGGTCGGCGGCGCCCGCTTCGAAAACGTCCAGGCCCTCGTCTACGACTGCGCCGCCGTGTCCGCGCACCTCGGCGTGCAGATCGACGGCATCCTCGGATTTCCCCTCTTCCGCGAAACGCTCCTGACCCTCGACTACCCGAATTCGCGCATCGTCCTCCAGCCCCGCACCGCCCAGCCGCTCGTGCCCGGCACACCCATCGCGTTCAACAACGATCGCAAAACTCCGATCATTCCGCTGCGCATCGGTAACGAGACCTTCATCGCGCTCATCGACTCCGGCAGCGACGCCGCCCTCAGCCTGAATCCCGTCGGCCTGCACCCCGAGTTCGCCACCCAACCCCGCCCCGGCGCCACCGTCTCCACACTCGGCGGCGACCGCGAGCAACGCATCGGCCGCCTCGCGCAAACCCTCGCGATCGGCGACTATCCCGTCGAGCAACCCGTCGTCGATCTCACCGACGAACTCACCTCGATCGGCGGCGGCGTGCTGAAAAATTTCACCGTCACCTTCGATCAGGAGCACAACCGCGCCACGTTCTACCGCGAGACCCACGCGCCCGTCCTCCCGCAACCGCTCCGCCACTCCGGCCTCAGTTTCAGCAAGACGCCCGCCTACTGGCGGGTCGCAAGCGTCGTTCCCGCCTCGCCCGCCTCCGACGCCGACGTGCAGCCCGGCGACCTCGTCACCCGCATCAACGGCGAGCCCGTTTCCGAGTGGAACATCGTGCGCTTCCAGCAACTCGTCGCGACTTCCAGCGAGATCGCGTTCACCTTCCTGAACGGCACGCAGGAAACCGAAAAACGCCTGAAGGTTTTCGACCTCGTGCCGTGACGCGCGCGGCTAGCGTGGTGTCCAGGAAGAAACATCGGTAAATCCCTCGGCGCGGCAGCGCCGGTAGGGACGCCTCTCCGAGGCGTCCGCGAAATCGGACGGCGCCGAATCAATAAAGATACCCGCCGGACACCCTACTACCGGCCTGAAACCGTTTTGGCATTCTTCGCCGCGCTCAGAATGCCAGCGGTCGAAAGCTTCGCGGCAAATCGAGAACTCGGTTCGACGCCGCCACCACCAAGCTCCTTCTGCGTTTTCTGCGCCTATTGCGGCAAATCGCCGACCTCGGAACTAAGTTTTTCTGCGCAGCAGAAAAACCCCCGCTCCATCGTGCCCCGTCTCCCACGGCCGCGACAGCGTCGAGGCCTCGAGCGCCCACCGCTCATGCCGGTCCGCGAGGAATTCCTTCACCACGTCCTCGTTCTCCGCCACGTCCACGCTGCACGTCGAGTACACCAGCCGCCCGCCCGCACCCACGAGCCGCGCCGCCGCCGCGAGCAGTTCGCGCTGCTGCGCCGGATGCTTTTGAAAATCGCCCTCCTGCAACCGCCACTTCACGTCGACGCGATGCCGCATCACGCCGGTGTTCGAGCACGGCACGTCGAGCAGCACCGCCGTAAAATACGGCTGCAGCCCGTGCTCCTTCAACATCGCCGCCGCGCCTTCGCGAACATCCGCCTGCACCAGCGCCACCCCGACCGTCGCCGGCAGCCGCGATAAATTTTCCTTCAACCGCTCGATGCGCGCTCCGGGCAAATCCATCGCGATCACCTTCCCGCGCTGCATCGTGTCGCCGATCATCAAGCTCTTCCCGCCCGGCGCCGCACACGCATCGAGCACCACTTCCGTTTCCTTGGGCGCGAGCGCCTCCACCGCCAGCCGCGTCGCCGGATCCTGCAGATAAATTTTTCCGCTCTTCAGCAGCGGCTCCACTTTCCCCCATTGCCCGGGCTCAATTTCAAAGAACCCCGGCCACGACGTCGCCTTCATCCACGCCGGTGGCAACGATTCGGTTCCGGGTGCCGGGTTCCGAGTTCCGGGTTGAGCATTCGCGGCCTCGGCCCCCGGCACCTGCAACTCGGGACTCGAAACCCGAAACTCGGAACCAGGCGCGGCCGCCGCGCCCCGCCACCGCGCATAAACCTTCGCCGGCTGTTGATTCCATTCCAACAACGCCCGCGTCGCGTCCCCGCCGAACTGCGCCAGCCAACGCTTCACGAGCCACTCCGGATGCGAAAAATATTCCGCCAGCACCGCCGCCGTCGCGAGTTTCCCCGGCGCCGCCACCGCCAGCGCCGCCGCGAGCTTGCGCACCACCGCGTTCACCAGCCGCGCCTCCGCCGGGCTCGCCAGTTTCTTCGTCTGCTCCACCGCGTGATGCACGATCTTCGCGACCTTCCCTTCATCCGATTTTCCTTTTCCATTCTCGTCCGTCGCCCCCTCGGCATCCGCCTGCGCTTCGATCAATTCGAACGCCGCCACGAACAGCACCGCACGTGTCGCGAACCGCGGCGGATGCGCCACCAGCCGCCCGACTGCCGCG
>JBEHYR010000025.1:0-76564 GCA_048498075.1 Verrucomicrobiota bacterium
CTGACGCGGGCGTTGCGGAGCTGAGGCCCGATGCTGGCATTCCCCCATTCGGTCCGGATCTACGTGGCGCTGGAGCCGGTGGACATGCGCAAGCAATACAAGGCGTTGCTGGTGGCGCCGGGACATGCCTTGGGGCAGGTCTGTCATTACATTCATCTGAATCCGGTGAGAGCGCGTTTATGCGAGCCGAGTCAAGTGCTCGACTATCGCTGGAGCAGCCTGCCGAAGTATGTCGGCAAGCGTCGGCCGAACTGGCTGGAAGCGCGGACGGTGCTGACGGAGGCAGGCGATCTGCCCGACTCCTCTGGGGGCTGGAGCCGCTACGTGCAGTATCTGAAGTTTCTGGCGACGGACGAACTCGCGCAAAAAGAACTCATTGCCGAGAAGATGAGCCGCGGTTGGTGCGTGGGCGATCGCGGCTTCAAAACCGAAATGAAAAAGGCCGCTGCGGAGCAGGGCGCGGAGCTGGAGCGGTTCGCGGGTCTTGAGACCGAAGAGGTTCATCGCGAACGCTCCGAACTGTGGGAGGAACGACTGCAAGTTTTGGCGCACGCCGCGAAGATCGACCTGCACGCGATGGCCGCCAAAAAATCGCACCCCGACAAGGCTCGCTTGGCGGCAGCGATGAAATTGAGCTGTTCGGTGAGAAACGGCTGGCTCGCGGACCGGCTCGCAATGGGAAAACCGTCGTCAGCTAGTCAGTTTGCGCGGCGATGGTTGCTCGACCCACAAAGGAAAGCGGACACGCATGCGCTTTTGTCTCGAGTCAAGACCTGACGTGTTGTGCAGCGTGCTGACGTGTTGTGCAGCGTGCGACGTGGGAAAACCGTCGTCAGCGAGTCAGTTTGCGCGGCGATGGTTGCTCGACCCACAAAGGAAAGCGGACACGCATGCGCTTTTGTCTTGAGTCAAGACCTGACGTGTTGTGCAGCGTGCTTTTGTCTTGAGTCAAGACCTGACGTGTTGTGCAGCGTGCACACGTGCCAACCATACCCGCGTGGATGCCGCTTGCCAGAAATGAGAAAGAAACGCGTTGGAGCAGCTTTTCAGCTACGAACGCTGTTATCGAACTCGCGAACAGGCGCCCGCCTGCAAATCGCCGGTTCGTCCCGCTGCTCCCGCAGCGGGCCACGAGTGTTCTTGTAGCTCTGCGCGGAGCACAGGGACTGACCGGTGACGGTCAGTCCGATCCGCAATACCTCAACAATCGAATCGTGTGGCCGGTGTTCGTTGCTGCCTTGTCGCCGAACACGGCAAATCGTGAGGCTCAATGCTCGGGGCCGAGCGATTTGAGTTCGCCCATCTCGACCTGCACGGCGGGCATCGGCTTGCGCAACAGTCCACCGCTGTCCTGGCCAAAAAAGTGGGCGGCGGATTGCGCCATCGCTGCGAGTTGTTTTTCGAAATCGTTGTGTCGTTCCCGAATACTGAAGCGAGTTTCCCAGAGAAGTTTTCGTTCTTTGTGTTTCAGAATCGTTTGAAAATCGTAGGCCATCAGCACCACGTAATACCGGCTTTCCTCGACCTCACTGAGGACGTCGAGGCGACGCTGCGCGAGCGGTGTCATCTGGTAGCTGTCGACGCGTTTCAACTCGGTCAGGTAGCCGAGAATCATGGCGTTCTCGGCGTTTTGCCGGTCGCGCTGGCGGTTCGCCATTTTCGTCAACGAGGCGGCTTGGTCGCGCGCACTGTCGTCCGCGATGCGCTGCGCGGCGAGGATCGCGCCTTCGGAGCCTCGCCCCGAGGTGCTCGGATCGCTCACCATCGCGGCACTGCCACCCGTGGGCGGCGGTGACATGTCCGCGCGCGGCGGCGGGACGAACGATTGGGCAATTTGATATTCGGAGCCCGTCGAGGTGCGATCGGTGCCGATCGTCGTGCCCCAGTAAACCATGATCAACAGATCGGTGGCGTTCGGGTTCGTGGTGTCGCACGGGATATAGCTCTGCGCCGATAACGAGGGTGCGATGGCGTGTGCGATGTCGAGAAAGTGCAGCTTGTCGAAACTCTGATCCTTGATTCCGCCGCCGGCGGCGCCGCCTTCGCCGAACGCGTAGGTTTCGGTCTTGAACGCGCCGTTGCTCAGCTTTGTGCGATGATAGTCGGGGCTGATGGCCGAATAGACGGCGACAATTTCATCGCCGTCCGCGGCGACGAGAGAACCCGAAAAAAAAGAAAGGACGCCGGCGATGGCGAACGCCGCGCGACGGCAGGGGACCGATGCTTTCATGAGGGAAGAGGTGGCAAATTTCGCCGTCACCACCGCGGGTTGCGGCAGGGCGGCCGGGATGTCGCGCATAACACCGCGGCGCGGTGATGCCCTTCAATCACGTTGCGCACGTCGGACCTTCGGCGGTTGGCCGAAGCCGCCCGACGCGGGATGGCGGGAGCAGCGGTTGAAGAACCCTTCGACCACTGGGTTACCAGCTAGCCCGGACGCATCACACTTCGAGGCAAATCATCCCCGGGACGGTATTCTGGGACTCCGAACCAACGCCAAGCCGTTGGGTGGGCCTACGCCGATGAACTCTCAAATGCCTGTCATTCTGAGCGCAGTGAAGAATCCATTTGGACTTTCGCATGCGCGTCGTGCCACGAAGCGCGCACGGGATGCTCCACTTCGTTCAGAATGACAAACCGGACGGTTCATCAGCAGCGCAGCGAAGAATCCTCTGCGCTATTCGGCTGACCCTTCGCGCTAGTGGATTCTTCGCTGCGCACAGGATGACAAAAAGGTGTGATGGCTCCGAGTCGGAGCGAAGCGCTCGCGGTGATGAAAAAAAAGGCGACTGGTTTCAGTCCTGATCCCCGTCGCGTTCGAGGAACTCGTAGCGCGCGCGGTGAACGTCAGGCAGCGCTTTGGCGTCAGCGGCCAAGTGCATGACGGGGTCGCCTGATTTTCCGTCATAACGCGGCCATTCCGGCAGGCCGGGGCCGTTCGGGTTGCCGGTCTTCGCGAAATTCGTCCAGTAGCTCGCCATCGTTTCCGAGACGGTGTGGTCCTCGGGACGCCATGGCAGCTGGCGCGAGGACAGCACGCGGAAAACGAATTCGATGTCGGACGCATGCGGCGCGGTGGCGTAAGCGCCGGGTTTCGCACCGGCGGCAGGCGGGAGCGTCTGGTCGAACTGGTAGCGATACACGGGAGAGCCGCCGGTGGCGCGGTGCAGGTCGAGCCACTTCCAGGTGGAGTAGCCGATGAATTCGTCACCGCCGAAATCGCGGGCGGCGCGTTCCGCTTCGGCATCGGTCGTCGCGGGGTAGACTTTGAGAAACGCGCCCGCGGCGCGGCCGAAGCGGGCTTTGGCGCGAGCGACATAGTTGTCGAGCGTGGGCGCATCGCCGTTCAGCAGGGTGTCATAGCCGCCTTCGTCGCGGTTCCAGCCGGCGAGCAGGGGGACGTGCGCCTGTTTCCCGGCGGCGAAAATTTCCCGGCTGTCCGCGGGCAGCACGGTGCCGTCGATCACGGTCGAGGCGCGAGTGTGCTGTTGCAGCTGGGCGGCGAGGAGTTCCTCGGCGGAGCGCGCGCGGAGGTTGGCGAGGGACGCGGTGCCGAAGGCGGTTTCGGCGAACTTCACCCCGTCGCTTTCGGCTTTCGAAAGCGAGGGCAGCGGACGGGAAATGCTGAAGATGGCGCCGCTCTCGCCGATCGCGCGGTGGAAGAGAGTGCGAGCCGACGGGGCGGCCATGAGGGCGCTCACGGCGAAGGAGCCGGCGGATTCGCCGAAGATCGTGACATTGTCCGGATCGCCGCCGAACGCCGCGATGTTCTTGTGCACCCATTCGAGCGACGCGACGATGTCGCGCAGGCCGTAGTTGCCGGAGGAGTGCTCGGGAGATTCGGCGGTGAGTTCGGGGTGCGCAAAAAAACCGAAGACGCCCATGCGGTAATTCATGCTGACGACGAGCACGCCTTTTTTGCAAAGGTTGCCGCCGTCCTGCCGCGGTTCCGACGATGAGCCGGCCACGAAACCGCCGCCGTGGATCCACACCATCACGGGCAGTTTCGTGTGCGGCTGGTCCTCGGGGAGCCAGAGATTGAGGTAGAGACAATCCTCGCTCGGACCGGCATCGTGGAAAACCATGTCGTCAAAGATGCGCCCCTGCATCGCCCGCGGCGCGTAGTCGATCGCGGAGCGAACGCCGGTCCATGGCACGACGGCCCGGGGCGGCTTCCAGCGCAGCGGGCCGATGGGCGGGGCAGCGTAGGGGATGCCTTTGAAGGTCCGCACTTTTCCGTCGGCGCTCACGACGCCCTCGAGGATGCCGTCGGCGATCTTCTGTTGAACTTTCCGCACGTCCTGAGCGTGCAAGGTGGCGAAAGCGGAGACGAGGGTGAAGACGGCGGAGAATTTTCGAAAGCTCATGATGCGGCGGCGAATTTCAATGTGGGGTGAAGCGACTCGCCGATGGAGTCGGCGCGGTCGACCGCCAGACGCGACAAGGTGCGAAAAGATGCGTGAAACGCCGCGGCGCGCGGAGTTTCTGAAAAAATTTTCGGCGTCGCTCGAACCCGGCGAAAAACGTCCGGAGGGTGGTCGGAGTTGGCGTGAAAATCGCTGTATCCGTGATCGCACGATGAACAACGATTCCGCGAACGCAGGTGCCCGGGTGGCGCAGCCGATCAGCGTGGGTTTGACCTGCTGGTTGTGGCAGCGCAGCCGTCGACGGGTGATCGAGCAGATCGCGCAGGCGACGGGCGTGACGTTGCGATTGACGCACCGCATCCGGGGCCTGCACCGCGAGATCGAATGCCAGGTGAGCGGCCCGAACGTCGACCGTTTCATCGGGGAATTCGCGCGGCGCTGCTGAGCGGCGACAGTGCGCAGAGGCAGTCGCGGCGACGCAATCTCTGGGATTGCGGGAGCCGGTCCGGGCTCGCTACGTGGTCGGTGGATGACCAGGAAAATGCCGGTGAAAGCTTCAGCGCCACCGCGATCTCCGTCCGCGATGCCCGACGAAGGGCGAGCGCGATTCTCGCCGGCGCTCGGGGCGACGCTACTCGGTGTGCTGGTGTTGGGAGTTTTCCTGCCGACGTTGCGCAACGACTTCATCTGTTACGACGACAACGGCTATGTGACGGAAAACGCCTGGGTGCAGTCGGGATTGACGTGGGCGAACGTGGGACACGCGTTCAAGACCACGGAAATCGCCTACTGGCATCCGCTGACGTGGATCTCGCACCTCGTCGACGTGGAGCTGTTTGGCCTTCAGCCGTGGGGCCATCATTTGACCAGCGTGCTGTGGCACACGGCGAACGCGGCGCTGTTGTTTCTACTGTTGCAACGCGCGACGGGGGCCACGGGGCGGAGCTGGGTGGTCGCCGCGCTGTTCGGGCTCCATCCGCTGCACGTGGAGTCGGTGGCGTGGGTGGCGGAACGGAAGGACGTGCTGAGCACGTTTTTCTCGCTCGTGGCGATCGGTTGTTACGGAAGCTGGGTAAAACGGCGCGGCTGGCTCGCATACGCGGGCGCGTTGGTGGCGTTTGCGGCGGGGCTGATGAGCAAGCCGATGGTGGTGACGCTGCCCTGCGCACTGTTGCTGCTCGATTACTGGCCGTTGAATCGATGGCGCGGCGGAATCGCGGGCGCGGGGCGGCTCGTCGTGGAGAAGCTGCCGTTTCTGGCGCTGGCGGCACTGGCCGGTGTGGCGGCGGTGCGGGCGCAGGCGGCGCTCGGGACGCTGCAATCGACGACAAATTACAGCCTGACGGTGCGGGTGGTGAATGCGCTGGTGGCGTATGGACGCTATCTGGAAAAATGTTTCTGGCCGGCGAAGCTCGCGGTGTTTTATCCGCATCCGGGTGCGTTGCCGCTATGGCAAGGGGCGCTGGCGGGTTTGTTGCTGGCGGGCTTCACCGGCGTCGCAGTAACCGGCGCGTGGAGACGCCCGTGGCTGCCGGTGGGGTGGTTTTGGTTTCTCGGGATTCTCGTGCCGGTGATCGGATTGGTGCAGGTCGGCGGGCAGGCGATGGCGGACCGCTACTCGTATGTGCCGTTGATCGGAATTTTTGTGATGATCGTGTGGGGCGCCGCGGAGATCGCGGCGCAGAGGTCGCACCGCGCGGCTGTGCTTGGCACCCTGGCCATCGCGGCGCTCGCGGCTTGCGCGATCCTGACGTCGCGGCAAATCCGGCTGTGGCGCGACAGCCCGACGCTGTTCACGCACGCGCTGGCGGTGACGGAGAAAAATTGGACGGCCCATTTTTGTCTGGGCTATTTTTACTCGAAAGATCCGGCGCGGCTCGACGACGCGATCGCGGAGTATCGCGAGACGGCACGACTCACGCCGGGAGCGGCGGAGGCGCATTTCTCGCTGGCGGCGATGCTCGCGCGGCGGCCGGACGCCCTGGGCGAGTCGGCGGCGGAATTCGAAACCGCACTGCGACTCGAGCCGAATCGGGCGGAGGCGCACCTGGGACTCGGGCAGGTGCTGCTGCGATTGCCGGGACGCGAGGCGTCGGCGATGCGCGAGTTGGCAGCAGCGCATCGACTGGCGCCGACGAACCCGAAAGCGACGGACGAACTGGCGATCGCGCACCTGCGGCGAGCGGACTCGCTTTCGGAGCGTCCGGAAACGGTCGAAGCAGCGGTCGAGGAATATCGCGCGGTGTTGCGATTGCAGCCGGACTGGATCGAGGTGCGCAACAATGCCGGCATCGCCCTGGCTTCAGTCCCGGGCCGACTGGAGGAAGCGATCGCCGAATACGAGGCGGTGCTCCGGGCGAAACCGGAGTTTGCCGATGCGCATGCGAATCTGGCGAACGCGCTGGCGCGAATTCCGGAACGCGCGGCGGAGGCCGAACGCGAATACACGACGGCGCTGCGGCTCCAGCCGGGCGATTTCCGCGCGCATTTCAACTATGGCCAATTCCTGCTGAGGTTTTCGGAACGGCGGGCGGACGCGGCGGAGCAGTTCGAGGCGGCGTTGCGGGCGAAGCCGGATCTCGAGATTGCGCGGGAGATCCTCGGGCGATTGCGGACGGCGGGGCAGTGAAGATTCGGCGCCGGGCGGTCGCCTTAGGCTGAATATTTCACACGCGCGCGATGGTGCCACGAGGCAGAGGCGGCTCTCCGAGCTGTCCGTGGACGCCTCGGAGAACCGTCCCTACCGCGGGCCGTCCGCTGCCGGGCGTTGCTTTCACGAGCGGGGGAGCCGGAGGCGGAAGACGGTTCCGGTCGGATGCGCCGGCGCGCAGTCGAGCGTGCCGCCGAGCGTGCGCATGTACGCTTTCGTGATCGCGAGGCCCAAGCCGAAACCTTCGGGACTGCGGGCGCGCGCGCCGCCGGCGCGGAAAAAACGATCGGTGATGCGCTCACGCAGGGCCGGATCGATGCCGGGGCCCTGATCCTCGACACTGACCACACCGTGAGTTGCGGTGGTCTGCACGCTCACGCGGATGCGCGAGGCGGGTGGTCCATATTTGATCGCGTTGTCCAAAAGATTTTGGAGGGCTTGCCGAAAGATCACGGGATCGGTCGTCACGCGGCAGCCGCCGGATTCGATTTCGACGCACTGGCCTTTCGCCTCCGCGAGCACCGTCAACTCGTTCGCGCAAGCGGTCGCGATCTCGGCGAGGTCGATCACCTGAAGGTGAACGGGCTCGGCCCCACCTTCGGCACTCGCGAGTTCCAGCAGGCGTTGGATCAAGAATTGCAGGCGCTGCGCTTCCTCGAGCATGCTGCCGATGATCTCGCGATATTCTTCGACGTTGCGGCTGCGGCGCAGGCCGACTTCGCCGACGCTGCGGAGCGTGGTCAGCGGCGTTCGGAGTTCGTGCGACGCGTCGGCGACGAAGCGGTCGAGGGTGACAAAGGAGTTTTCCAGGCGTTCGAGCGTCACGTTGAACACGGTGGCGAGGCGGCCGAGTTCGTCGCTCGCATTGACGACGGGCAGGCGCCGACTGAGATCGTCCGCCGTGATGCGCGTCGCTTCCTCCAGCATCGTGTCGAGCGGCTTCAGCCAGCGGTGCGTCATCGTGTAGCCGACGAGGACGAGCAACGAGATCACGATCGGCAGGGCGACGACGATGATCAGGAGGAGCGCGTGCAACGCTTCCGTCGCAGGTTCGTGGATGCGCATGGTGCGGGCCATCCACGGCTGTCCGCCGGGACCGGGGAACGGCGCGGCGAGCACGCGAAGCCGGAGGTCTGGAGCGATGTTGTAAATCGAGAGCGTCTCCGCGCCCGTCGTAGGCGCAGCCGGCAGCCGGTCGATCTGGCGCTCGTCGAAGGGCCACTGGCGCAGCACGAGAGTTCGGTCGGCGTTCCACAGCTCGAACCACGGTTCGTCCCACGACGCACGGCGGGGCGAAGCGAAACGGCGCCCCTGCCACCACGCCGTGCCGTCGGGGCGGAACGAGAGATTTTTGTTCACCGTGGCGAGGTCGGCGCGCAGCTGTTCGTCGAGGGGCCGAGCGACCCAGCGTTGGACATAAAAGTAGACCGTGGCACTGAAGAGGGAAAGCAGCACCGTGCCGCCGAGCGCATACCAGAGCGCCAGCCGGAAGCGCAGGGTGCGGCGAAGCCACCAGCGTCTCATGCCGGTTCCGGGCCGAGCCGGTAGCCGATGCCGCGCAGCGTGTGGATCAGTTTCTCGTCGGTTTCGCCGTCGATCTTTCGGCGGAGACGCATGATCTGCACGTCGATCACGTTATCGAGTGAAGTGAAGCGGTGCGTCTGCTTCCACACGTCGCGTTCGAGCATCTCCCGAGTGACGACCTGGCCCTGATAGCGCAGGAAGTATTCGAGAATATCCGCTTCGCGCGGCGCGAGCGGGATTTCGCGGCCGTGGCGCAGAGCGAGGCGCGCGCGGGTGTCGAGTTGCAGGTCGCGGCAGCTCAACCACTGGCTCGAACTCATCACGGGACGACGAAGCAGGGCGCGGCTGCGGGCGAGGAGTTCGGCAAAGGCGAACGGCTTCGCGAGGTAATCGTCCGCACCGCTCTCGAGGCCAACCACGCGATCGTGCACCGCATCGCGCGCGGTGAGCATCAGCACGGGCACGTGATTGCCCCGCTGGCGCACATGCCGCAACACGGCGAGACCGTCGCCATCGGGCAGCATTCGATCGAGGACGAGCAGGTCGAAGGCGAAACCGTTCACCAGCTCGATCGCCTCCCGGGCTTCGCCCGCGGTGGAGACCGACCAGCCTTCGAGGCCGAGGCCCTCGGCCAGGGAGGCGCGAGTTTTCTTTTCGTCTTCGACGATGAGGACTCGCGGCTGTGAGGCGTAGTTGTTCAAGAGCAAGGCGAAGCTGAAATGGACTTCCAGAAAATCAGCTGCCCTGCGCGTGTCCACCAGCGATCTCGCGGCAGGCTTCAGCCTTGCGGTCGGGGGCGGCGGACATGAGGCGATGTCCCATCGGTTATTCTACCATACGGCGACACGGTAATGTTAACCGTCCGTTAATACGGCGGCGTGGCCACACGCGGATTGAAAATCCCCCATGGCGTGCCGAGAAAAGGCGCGCATGACCCGCCGTCTGGTGCGCCAAATTTTTTCCACCGTGTTCGTGCTCGCCAGCTTTGGGGAGCTGAAGGCGGTCGCCGCGCTGTCGCCGGAGAATTTTGTCGGCGCCTTCGCGGAGCCCGCGGACGGCGGCAACGTGGACACCCGGTACTCGACCTTCGACGGCACCACGGTCGTCATCGTGCCCCGCTCGCACCCGAGCGAAACGATCGGTGGCGGAACCCGGTGGCGAAATGTCCTTTTCGCGCTGCGCGGCGTGCAGGGCAAGAGCCCGACGTTTTGCCTGCCGCTGACTTCGCCCTCGACGGGCAGGGTGATGCTCGCGGGCGACACGTCGTCGTATCAGAATCTCAAGCTCGTCTGGAGTTACGACGCGAACGCGATCAAATGGAACACGTTCGACTCCCACGTGCGAAGCGGCACCACGCTCGCGAGTTGGAAGATCGAAGCGAAGAACGAGACGGCGTTTACGCGGGACGTGGTTTACGTCTCGATCAACGAGCACTTTCCGGTGACGGATTTCTATGACTGGCTGGCGACGGAGGTCTTCACTCATCCGTGGGTGCGCGCAACTCCGAGCGAGGCGGTCCCCGGCACTTTTGTCATCGGCTACCAATCCGGCGCGGCGGCTTCGGCGGCGTGCAGCCGGGAAATTCCCGACGTGCCGCTGTACGGTTTCGTGATTCGCGATCCGGCGGCGCATCCGAGCAAACTGGTGGTGCTCGTCAGCGGACAGCACCCTTACGAGGGGCAAAACAAGGTCGCGCTTCAAGGCGCGGTCGACTGGATTCTCAACTCATCGAGCACCGAGGCGAAAGCGTATCGCGCAACGTATTTGACGGTCGTGTATCCGTTCGTGAATCCGTCAGGGGAACTCGCGGGGCTATGGCGCGGAACCGCCGCGGCGCCGGCGAAAGATTGCAACCGGAACTGGGGGACGACCGAGACGGACCCGGCCCGCGACCGGGGCATCGACACCGTGATCGTGCACAAGAATGCGATGAAGAAAGACATCGCGGCGTTCGGGCTGGGCGAACCCTACGCGCTCTTCGACTATCATCAGAATTACGGCGACCATCCGGGCGCGCCGGATTATGTGCTCCACGCCACGGGCTCGCGGACGGGGACTGCTCCGGTCGCGCGGCGCGTCGCGGCCACGGAATATGCGCCGTTTTATCAGCGGCTCGCGGCGCTGGCCACGATCGCCGACATGCCTTCCGATCTGAACTCCCCGGAAACCTTGCGCGGTTACATGCTCGAGCGCGGCGCCCATCTGCCGATCACGTTCGAGCGCAGCGTGAATCACTCCATTGCGAGCGAATTGAGTTTCGGCACGGCGACCGTCAAGGCGCTCGTCGAGCCAGCGGCGATCGCCGCGGTGGTCTCACGCGAAGGCGCGGCAGTGGCGGCGAGGGCGGATGCCCGGCCGGCGGGTCGGGCGACGGAGTAGGCCGCCGCGCCGGCCGAAGCCAGAGCGTTTTGAAAATTTCTCTGGCCGCGGTAGGAGCCTGCTTGCCGGCGATGTTGGACCTTCGACCACCGGGATCGCCTGCAAGCAGGCTCCTACATTCGATCCACCGTGGGGCTACACTATTTTTCAAACTGCTCTAAAAGCGGCCGGAGAGACGCGGGCGGACGAATCGATAAAGACGATACGCGGCGTCGGGGAGCGAGAGACGCAGGAGTTGCAGGTAGAAGCGCGTATTGCGCCACGCGGAGATCGTGCGGAGCCCGTAGCGGCGGCAGAACCGGTTGAAGATTTGCGTGCGCATCAGGGTGAGACGTACGGGCAGATTTTTCTTGCGCGGGCGGGCCGGCCGGGGGCCGAGGGCGAGCCGCCATTCCGTCAGCATGTCCGGCAGCGTGATCACGCGGCCGAAATACGGCGCGATGACGCCGAGCCTGGTATCGAGCCAGAGCGGCAGGCCGTCGGAAAAATCCAGCGGCAGCACCGCGTCGAGATACGGCCGGGAAAAGGCAAGGGCGCTCGTCGGGTAGAAGAAATCGACGTCCTGCTTGCGGTAGATTTCCTTGAGATGCTCGACGACATGCTTCCGCGGCTCGAGGTTGCTGCCGACGATCCGGCCATGCTGGTCGATCTTGTCCATCGGCGCCTGCACCAGGGCGGCGTCGGGATTCGAGGCGAAGACCGAGAGGTATTGCTCGATTTTGCGGCGTTTGAAGCGGTCGGAGCCGTTGAGGAGAAAAATATATTTGCCGGCCGAGCGTTTGAACGCGGTCTCGACGGCCTTGGCGTGGCGGAGATGAGGCGGGCGCGTGCTCGTGCGTCCTTCCAAAAGAATGATCCGCGTCTCGTAATGGCGCAGGCGCTCGACGGTGTCGTCGACGCTCCCGTCGTCATAGACGATGATCTCGTCGGGCAGAATCGTCTGGACGAGAAGCGACTCGATGCAGTCCTCGATGAACTCGCCGTGATCGCGGGCATGCACGAGCACGCTGGTGGTGATCGGCGGCGGCTCGTCCACTTCGGTGAAATTAGGCAGCGGATCAGGAGCGCGGGAGCGCTTGTGCTCAAACGCCTGCCGGAGATCGAGTGCGAGGAAACTCGCCGAGCAGATCGCGCCGCCGGTGGCGTCGGCCAGGGACGGCACGGAAAATCGAGAGAGGTCCGGGAATTTTCTCATGCGACGAGCGCGCGCACCGGTGCGGAATCGGCGAGCCGCGACAGAAAGGCGGCGACAATTTCCGGCAGCCTCGACTGAGGAGGGCGACGCGTGGCGAGCCACGGCAGGAACGACTCCGGTGGAAGATCGGCGAGGCGCGTGAGCGACGATGCGGGCACGGAAAGGGCGTCGCCGTAGCGCGAGTGCCAGTCGTCGCGCGGGACCAGCACGGGCAGGCCGTGTTCGATGAGCGTGGCGGTGGTGCCGCTTTTTTCGATGAGCGCCCACGGTGAGGTGGCGAGGCCGAAGTCGGCGGCGTGGAGCAGGCGGGAAATTTTATCCGGAGCCTGCGGGCCGGCAGCGACGATGGTCACGTCGCGTTGCGAGCGGGCCATGTCGACGAGCAGCTTCGCGCCGTGCACGCCGGAGCGGCCGATCGCCAGCAGTTCGATGCGACGGCCGCAGTGCGCGCTGGCTTCGCGCAGCCAGGCGAGCGTCGTCCGCGGACGCCATTGCGGCTGGATCGTGCCGAAGATCACCCCGACGCAGCGCGGTTCCCGGGGCAGCGGCGGACCGATCAGCGCGTGCAGTTCCTCGCGGGCCGCCGCGGGTTTCGTCGGCAGCACGGGCACATTGCCGAAAAGCGGCAGGATGCCCGCGGGCCACCCGGCGTGCGCGATGGCGAGCTGGCTGACGCCGTTCGTGACATCGAGGCCGGCGGGCTGCAACCGCCGGAGGAATGCGAGCAGCCGCCGGCGTTGCAATGCGCCGACGACCCGCAGGCGCAGCGGCTCGCCGCGCGCGAGGCCGCCCCAGAGTTCGTGCAGCATCACATGGCTCGGCCACTCGCGCAGAGCCGCGGCGAGCGCCACGAGTTCGGCGGGCAGAATGCCTTTTTGATCGAACCCGGCCGGCGCCAGCTGCCAGCTGATCCAATGCGGATCGAAGCCGTCCAAGAGCATTCGGAGCATCGCCGCCCGCCGGCGCCAG
The DNA here is from genome assembly GCA_048498075.1 of Verrucomicrobiota bacterium. GTDB lineage: Bacteria > Verrucomicrobiota > Verrucomicrobiia > Opitutales > Opitutaceae > Opitutus. The sequence continues at coordinate 13,085 of JBEHYR010000025.1, forward strand.
CTGAGGGAGGACGAGAAACGGACTTCGTTGGTGTACTGCTGCAGAGGCGACGTGGCGGCGACCTGCCGATCGTGCAATGCCACGAGCAGGCAGACGTGACCCTGGGTCGCGCAGGCGGCGGCGAGCTGGCGTACGTAGTCGCCGACGCCATCGCGGCCGACCGCCAAGGAAGAACAAAGCAGGACGATTTTCACGCGGAGAAAGGGAATCGGGCGCGACGATACAAGCGGCCGAGCAGTGCGCCGGAGCGAAGGGAAAGGCGGAGCCGGGCGAGTTCCGCCGCGGGAAAAAGCCGGAGCGGCGATTCGGCGAAGCGGAAAAATAATTTCTGGGCGGACTCCGGGGGCTGGCCGCGCAGCGCATCGCGCAGGAATCCGCCTCGCCAGGGTTGGCGAGGGCCGCCGACGTGCGAGAGCAGCGGGACGGCGGCGGCGCCGATGTGGACGATCGGAACGTCCAGGACCATGAGCGCCAAATCGAGCGCGTCGCGCTCGGGCGAAGGAAGAAACGCGGGAGGCTGCTTGAATTTTATTCGGGAAAGGGCGCCGATCCGGTGCTCGGCACGGGCGATGATTTGGGCCCAAATCTCGAGCAGATGACGATGGTTGCGAGGCAGGCCGATGAAGCCGGAGTGAAAGCGGCGCTCGAGCGCGCGAGCGGGTGGAAGGCCGGCGTCGCGGAGAAAATCTTCGCACGCCGGGAAAGATGGATGACGCGGAGAAGTGTCGGCGCGGTCGCGTTCACACAGGGCGACGCCGCCCGCCGCCGAGCGCGCGAGGACGGCCCACGGCGTTTTCAGAACGATGCCGGGATCGAAATAGTAGAGGTGCTGCGCGTCGGCGCTGTGCGCGGCCCAGCATTCCTGCATGAACACCGGCTGGTGGCGGCCGAGCGGCGCAAGCGTCGTGATGGGCACGAAGCGGACGTCGATGCCACCCGTAAGACCGCGGGCAGCCTCGGCCCAGAAAGGCTCGCGGCCGCGATGACCGCAGATGACGCGGCCGGAAAATCCGCTCGCGTGCAGTGAATTGACGAGGGCGCCGACGCCGGGATGATCGTGGCCGTCGAAGAGCGTGCAGACGGCCTGTTTCATGCCGGTTTGCCGCGCGTGTAGTCGAGGACAGTGGCGGCGAGCCAGTAGCCGAACGCGGGCGGATGCATCGCACGGTGGCGAAGCGCGTGGCCGAAAAAACCGCGGGCGGAATGCGGATCGTCGCGCAGGGCGATTCTCCCCGCGGCGATCCACGCGGCGGCGGCCTGCGTGTGGCGGAGGCGGCTGGGGACAGCTTCCCAATCGATGTTCTTCTCGAACACGCGAGCGCTCGCGAGCGCCACGGCCACGCCGTGTCGCGCGGCGGAGCTGGGATGTTTCCGGTAAAGGCAGGTGTTGAGGCCGGTGTAGAGAAACTTCGCGCCGTGGCGCGCGCATCGAATCCACATCTCGCGATCCTCGGCGTAGCGAAAGGTGGGATCGAAACCGCCCACGTCCTCCCACAACTCATGACGAAGCACGACCGACGAGGACTGGATGACGTAAGCGCCGGAGAAAAGACTGCGCGGAAACTCCGCCACCACGTGCGGAGCGGGTGCCCGGACCTCGATCTCGCGGTCCGTTTCGCCGTCGAACAGCACGCATCCAGAATGGATGAGTTCCGCGGAGGTTTGCGGAATCAGGTCGGCGACGGATTCCAGATGTCCGGCGGTCCAGACGTCGTCGGCATCGAGCAGCGCGATCCATTCGCCGCGGGCGGCGGCGACGCCGGTGTTGCGGGCGGCGGGCAGGCCGCGGTTTTGCGGGTGGCGCTCGTAGCGGATCGATTGAGGGACCGAGCGGGCGAATTCGCGCACGATGTTCTCCGTGCGATCGCGCGAGCCGTCCTCGGTGACGATCAGCTCCCAATTCGCGAATCGTTGCGTGCGCACCGATTCCAAGGCGGTGGGCAGATATTTTTCCGCGTGGTAGGCGGGAATGCAGATGCTGATCAGCGGCGGAGACATAAACGAAGAGCGTGATCGGCGTAGCGGTTCGCGGCAGTCGCGAGGACGGTGAAATTGCGGTCGGTCGCCAGCGGATGACCGGACGAATTATCCAGCGTGGAGCGGTGCGACCGAACGCAAGCCGGTGAACGCGAGGTGGAGCGGGATCCGCGGGTTCAACGGCTCCGCCTGCCAGGCCCGCCAGAGACAAGTCGCGCTGCGCCCGGAATCATGGCGGCGCAGCAGCCGGCCGAGCCGCATCAAGCTGGCGGCGAGCAGATGCCGGCGGAGGCGAAGCGGAATCGCGGCGAGCGTGGAATATTTTTCGTAGAAATGGACGATCGCTTCAGCGACGACGTAGGTGCGCGTCATCGAGCCGGAGAGATGTTTCGAGTAGCGGCAGGTGAGCGCGTCGGTGACATCGAAGCGCGCTCCGAGCAGGGCGCAACGCAGCCAGTAGTCGCGGTCCTCGGCGATCGGCAGCGTGGAATCGAACTCGCCGACGCAGAGCGCGAGCGCGCGTTTCATCACCACGGCGGAGCTGGTCGGAATGGCGTTGCGTTCGAAAAGCGTGCGCAGGGGATCGCGGACGAGGGCGAGCGACGCGGGCACGGGATTTATTTCCGTGGGTTTGACGAGATTGCAGGTGCGTAGGCCGCTGACCACGAGGTCGGCGCCGCGCTCCAGTTTCGCGATCGCGTTCGTGAGATGATCGGGCGCCCAAGTGTCGTCGGCGTCGAGGAATGCCACGGCTTCGCCGCTCGCGAGTTCGATGAGGGCGTTGCGCGCGGAGGCGATGCCGCGATGACGGCCGAGGTTTTCATAAAAAACCGGCTGGGTGCCGCGCGCGGCGAAGCGGCAGACGAGGTTCTCGGTCGTGTCGCGCGAGCCGTCTTCGACGACGATCAATTCCCAATCGGTGTGCGTCTGTGCGCGCACCGATTCGAGTGCGGCAACGATGAACGGGTCGGCGTGGAATGCCGGGATGAGGACGCTGATTTTCATGCGGCGAAAGCGAACTCGCCCGAGGCAAAGCGCCACCAGGCGAAGCTGCGCTCGATGCCTTCCTCGAACGTGACGGCCGGATGATAGTCGAGGTGCTGCGTGGCGCGCGTGTAGGGAAATTTCCAGGAGCATTGCTGGAGCAGGGCGAGTTCCTCGGTGAGACGCGGGCGGGGCGTGGACGGAAGGGTCCATGAATCGGCGCGAGGCGAGGGCGCGGCGGCCTCGATCACCGCCCGAGCGCTGCGTTTCAGGCCATGCGGGATCAGAGGCAACAAGCGCTGCACGAGCGGATGGGCGGCCGCGGCGCCGGCGCGATCGGTCCATGAGCGTTTGAAATCGGGCAGGCGGTTCAACTGTTGGATCGTGGAGAATGGCACGTCGAGCTTCAGCGCCGCCGCGCGATAGAATTGCTCCCACGTGATCTTCTCCTCGTCGCCGACGAGAAAGACGCCGGCGGAGTCGTCGGTGGTGTGCAGGCAGCCGTTGATCGCGGCGACGAGGTTGTCGACGTAGATGGCGTTGCAAATCCCGCGACCGCCCTCGTAGAGCCAGGCGCGTCCGTCGATCAGATCGCTGGCGAGGTCGGCGATCCAGTGCGAGCGCGGGCCGTAGACGATGCCCGGCCGGAGCGCGAAACCGGTGAGGCCATGCCGCTGGCATTCGGCGAAAAATTTAAGTTCGGCGCGGATCTTGGCGCGGTTGGGTTCGAAGGGTTGGTCGGGATTGAGTTCGGCGGCCTCGTCGGTGCCGACCGTCGGATTCTGGCCGTGCACGGATGCACTGCTCAAATAAATCAGACGCGGCACGCCGGCCGAAGCGGCGGCGAGGCAGAGCGCGACGGGCATGCGCTCGACCTGCTCGGGATCGCCTTGCGCGGCGTGAATCACGGCCTGGCAGCCGCTGAACGCCCGGGCCATGCCGTCGATATCGAGTCCATCGGCGACGTGGGATTCGAGCGCGAAGCGCGCGGGCAGGGCGAGGCTCGCGGGGCGGCGAACGACCGCGACGAGATCCGGGCCACCGCCGAGGATGGATTTTTCCAGGATGCGGGTTCCGATGAACCCGCTGGCTCCGACGAGTGCGACTTTCATGAGGCGAGAGAGGCGGCGGCGCTCAGTTCATGAGCGCGGGCGGATTCTTCCGGGGTGAGCCAGGGCTGGTCGACGAGCGCGCGGTTCGCGTAGCACTGCTCGATCAGGTGCAGGGACGACAGACCTTCTTCGCCGGGCGCGACGAGCGTTTCGGTGCCGTCGATCGCGCCGAGCACGTTCATGAGTTGGAGGAGAAAGCACTGCGCGTTGGTCGGCAGGTCGCGCGGCGTGACGGCGGCGGTGGCGTCGGTCAGCGGCGTGACGAGAGTGCCCTGCAATGCCGCGGGCGCGCCGGTGAGCTGCACGGTGAGGCCGTTGGCGTCGTTGACGATCCACCTGACGATCCCGCGTTCAAAAACAAAACGATAACGCTGCATGGTGGCCCAGTCGCGGCTGAGATGCACGCAGCCGGAAACGCCGCCGGCGTATTTGAGCCGCAGGAACGCGTTCGTCTCCACTCCGCCCATCGCGTCGTCGGCGTAGCGAAACTCGAGCGGCGTGCCGAGCCACCAGCCGAGCAGGTCGAGCACGTGGACGCCGGCGTCGAAGAGGACGCCGCCGCGGGTCTGCGTGCGGTCGAAGAGCGACGGCCCGGCGGGCCAGTTGAGCGGACCGCCTTCGGCAATCGAGAAACTGAGGAGGGGCCCGAGCAGCCAGTCGCGGCAGAGCGTGCGGAGGTAAGCGCTCGACGGGTAAAAACGTTTGTAGAGGCCGACGGCGAGGACGCGCTGGTGGTGTTTCGCGGCCGAGATCATTTCGCCCGCTTCACCCGGAGTGGAGGCCATCGGCTTTTCGCAGAGCACGTGCCAGCCGCGCTCGACGGCCGCGATCGATTGCTCGGCGTGGAAACCGGGAGGCGTGGCGATGATGGCGAGCGTGCCGGCGGGCGCAGTGGTTTGCTCGATCGCGGCGGACTGACCGGCGCGGGGAAACGAGCGGGCGATCACCTCGCGCGCGGGGAGCAAGGGATCGACGATGGCGGATACACGGATGAGCCCGGCGTTTTGCAGCGCGCGGAGCGCCGGCACGTAGAACTGCCGCGCGACGGCGCCGCAGCCGACAAGGATGACGCGACGGGGAGAGGACGACGACGAAGACATGGACGGGCGGAAGGAGGAGTTATTTGTCACGTGAGGTGGGAATCGGTGCCGCAGGGCAACTGCGGACGCGCCTCGCCGCGCGGAGTGAGAGAGAGCCGGCGCCCCGGGTCGCGGGTTCGAGCGGCCGAGGCGAGGTATCCGGAAACGGCCGGATCGAAAAAAAGGGAAGGTTCCGCCAGTGCGCGACACTCAGTCTGGTTGAGAGGGAACCCAAATGCGGTCGCCGGGAAACACGGGGAAGCCGCGCAGCGAAGGGTCGCCGCGTCGACGACGAACGATCGTGCGCGCGACGTCGATCGTGTGAACCTCGTCGGTGCCGTCCGATTTGTGGCGAATCACGCTGACGGCATCGGTTTTTGCCGAAGCGGTGAAACCGCCGACCCGCACAATCAGATCGAGGAGATCGAGACTCGCGACGTCCTTCGGAAATTGAAAGGTGCCGGGCGAATGCACGGCGCCGAGCACCGTTACGTCGCGCGAGGAGCGTTTACCCAAAGTCGCGGAGACATCCCGCGGTGCGCCGGCCGATAAAACGGAGACGACGGCGAACATCGCGAGCGTGAGCAGCGGAACTCGAGGCGCGTTCATCGGAGCCTTCGGCTTGCGGCGCGGCGGTGCGACAGAAGGCGGAAAAAACGAAAACAGAAAAACAAGAGCAGAATCCACGCTGCCGCCCTCGACGGCTCGGAAAAAAGCCGGGAGACAATCTGCCTTTCACGGCACGCCGCCCGAATGCGCGATCACTGACCGGCCTCCGGCAGGATGGTGGCACGACGTCGCCCGAGATTTTTCCGCGAGTCCTCCGAGGCAAGCGCGGAGAGCGGGGCGCGCCGACGATCAGGGGTTTCCCGATGACGGCGACCGCACCGTTCACGAGACCGGACCCGGGCTGCCGCCGATTCCTGAATCGTAGGAGCCGCGCTATGCTCGGCGGGTCAAAGGACGCGTGAAAATTCAACCGGATAAAACGTCATGCTGAGAGATCGACAGGAAGGCCTGCGCTGCCTGCACGGGCTGGCGCTGCTGCTCACGGCCTCCATTCTTTTTCTCGGATGGGTGGCGCTGATTCATTTCACGAGCTGGATCAGGCTCGCGCTCCCGCTCTCGCGCTTGGTGCCGCTTTATTTGAGTGGCGTGGTGGCCACTTCGCTGTGGATTTTTCACCGGCTCAAACCGGGCATGGGCAAACTGGGCAAGCTAGGCTGGTGGGAATCGGCGGGTGTGGCGCGCCAGCAGATCCTTCGCTACGCGGCCGTGTTGTTCACGATCGCGTTCGTGACGAAGGACACGGACATCTCGCGCCTTTTCCTCGCGATTTATCTCGCCCTGCTGGCCGTGGCGTTGCTGCTCGGGAATTGTTTTTACCCGCGAATTCTGGTCCGGCTTTTTTTCCGTCACGCGGTCATGCGCACGGTGCTCGTGGCGCCGATCGAGGAACTGAACGATCTGCGCAGCTGGATCAAAGTGCGCGAACATTTTGGAATCCAGGTGATCGGGTGGATCGGGAACGGCAACGCCGACACCACCGACCTGCCGCTGCTTGGCTCTTTAAGCGAACTGCGCCGGGTGGTGCTCGAGCACGATGTTTCCCAGGTCGTCGTCTCGCAGCATGCGCACACGCCGGAGCAGGCGCAGGAAATCGCGCGGTGCGTCGAGGATGCAGGATGCCGAGTGCGTTTCTACACGAATAGCCGGAGGTATTTCGGGAATCTTCCGATCAGTGTGGAGCACGAGGGGGACTACAGTTTCGTCTTGTTGACGACCGAGCCGCTGGAGAACCCGGCGAATCGCGCGATGAAGCGCGCGCTCGACATCGTCGTTTCACTGCCGGTGGTGCTGATCGTGCTGCCGCCGTTGACGCTGGTCGTCGCGTTGATGCAGCGGCTCCAATCGCCGGGGCCTGTCCTGCACCGCCAGTTTCGCTCCGGGTTGAACCGGCGAAAATTCCTGATCTACAAATTCCGCACGATGCACGTCGCGGGCAGCGAGCACACGGTGGCGCAGCAGGCCCGGCGCGGCGACTCGCGCATTTATCCATTCGGGGCTTTTCTGCGGCGCTCGAGCCTCGATGAATTGCCCCAGTTTCTAAACGTCCTGCTCGGCGACATGAGTGTGAGCGGCCCGCGGCCGCACTTGATCGAGCACGATCACGAGTTCGCGAAGATCGTGAATTCCTATTACACGCGGCACTTCGTGAAGCCCGGCATCACCGGTCTGGCGCAGAGCAAAGGCTTCCGTGGGGAAATCTCCGAGGTGTCGCTGCTGCACACGCGCATCGGCTACGACATGCTCTATATTCGGCGGTGGTCGTTGCTCATGGATATTCAGATCCTCTTCGGGACGATCCGTCAGGTGATCAAACCGCCGCGCTCCGCGTATTGACGCCTGGCAAACGTTTCCGATGTCGGCGCTAACATCGCCCGGCGTCGCGGTATAAGCACTTCCCTGATTGAACGCGTATTTTTTTCTGAACCGAGTGCCCGGGTCGCGGTCCATGCCGCGCCCCTACAACTCGTGAAAGTCGCCAACTCCTCGAGCGCCAAAAGCGCCAGTCCAGCCTCGGTCGTTCGAGTTTTCTCGAACGGACCCGTCGTCAAGAGCCCCGTCGCCGCCAAGACGCGCATCTATCTCGTCGACGATCACCCGTTGATGCGCATGGGCCTGCGGGCGATTATCAATGCCGAGTCCGACATGGAGGTGATCGGCGAGGCCGCCGACGCCGCCACGGCCACGGCCGATGTGATGCGGCTCAAGCCGGAAATGGTGATCGCGGACATCTCGCTCCGCGGCAACTCCGGTCTGGAACTCATCAAAAACATCCGGGCGTTCGATCCCGGCATCGACATCGTGGTGGTGTCCATGCACGACGAATCGGTTTACGCGCTGCGCGTGCTGAAGGCCGGTGCGCGTGCTTACGTGATGAAGCAGGATGTGACGAGCCGCGTGCTCGACGCCATCCGCCGCGCCCGCAACGGCCAGCTCTTCGTGAGCGAACGCGTGGCGGCGCAGATGCTGAACCGCTTCGTCGACGGCACGGAGAGCGGCGCCAGCGATTCGCCGGTGAGCAGCCTCAGCGATCGCGAACTCGAGATCGTCAACCTCATCGGCAACGGCCTGCCGACGCGCGAAATCGCCGGTAAACTTTTCCTCAGTATCAAAACCGTCGAGACTCACCGCGTGCACATCAAGCGGAAGCTGAATCTCACGAACGCCACGCAGCTCGTCCAGTTCTGCGTGCGCTGGGTGGAGGAGAACAAGGCGGTCGCGCTCGGGAATCCGCCGCTCGAACAGACCGGCTGAAGCGCGCTGCCTGGCGCCGGCGTGAGCCGGCGCGCTCCGCTCCGATGGCTCGTGCCACCCCAACGAACTCTTCGCGAGCGGGCGTTCCAAAGCGCCACGGCGGCCGTCTTCCCCGGGCGGCCGCCGCTGTTTTCATCGCGCCGATGAAGGCGCTCGGCGTCACTACGATTCCCGCGGGCGACTGGCGCGCGGAGATCAAATTCGACGGCTATCGCGCGATCGCCACGCTCAACGACGGCCGGATCGAATTGTGGTCGCGCAACCGTAAACTCCTCACCGCCGACTACCCGGAGGTCGTCGCCGCACTCCAGAAGCTCCGTTGCCGCACGGCGGTGCTCGACGGAGAGATCGTGGCGATCGATGCCGAGGGACGCTCGCGGTTTCAGTTGTTGCAAGGCCGCGCGGTCGCCGGCGAGAGGCCGCCGATTATCTACTACGGTTTCGATCTCCTCCAGTGCGACGGGCAAAGCTGGATGGACGAGCCGATCGAGGCCCGAAGAAAAAAGCTCGAGGCGCTTTTCTCGCGCGCCTCGGACGACCGCGCCCGGCTTTCGCCGGTCTTCGACGTCGAGCCCGAGGTGCTGCTCGATGAAGTGCGGAAAAAAGGGCTCGAGGGCATCGTCGTGAAAGCCGCGGCGTCGCGTTATGAACCGGATCGGCGTTCCGGCGCGTGGCTCAAATGCCGCGTCATGAGCGAGCAGGAGTTCGTGATCGGAGGCTTTACGGAGCCGAGGGCCAGCCGCACCCATTTCGGAGCGATCCTCGTCGGCTATTTCGAAAAAGGAAAACTGCTCTACGCCGGCAAGGTCGGCACGGGTTTCGATCAAGCATTGCTCGCCGAACTGCACAAAAAATTTCTCGCGCGTCGCACGGCGGCCTGCCCGTTCGAGAATCTGCCGATGCCGCGCCGGCCGCGCTTTGGGCAGGGGATGACGCCCGCGGAGATGAGAAGAGTTACTTGGATTCGCCCCCAGCTGGTCTGCCAGATTCGTTTTGCCGAGTGGACGGCCGATGGCCTCCTCCGCCAGCCGGTGTTTCTCGGATTGCGCCGCGACAAATCTGCTCGCGATGTAGTTCGCGAGGCCCCAGCGGTTTGAGACTCCGGGGAATATCCCGGCACGCGCACGGACGCGCGCTGTCACCTTGGTGTTCAGTTAACGTCACAGGTCATACCCCAATGAAACCGCTACTCATACTCACGACAGGCGTCGTTGCTCTGCTTGCCGGCGGATGCGTCGGCGCCGAGCCTGCTTATACGGAGCAACCGGTCCCTGTGGCCGTCGCCCCTGTGGCGCCCCCGCCGCCTTCTGAACCCGGTCCCGACCAGCCGCCGCCACCACCCGCCGTCGCAGAAACAGCCCAGGCGCCTGCGTCCGCAACCCAGACCGCACAATCCGTGGAGCCGCTCGATCAGATCGTGGCTCCCATCGCGCTCTATCCCGACGTGCTCGTCGCGCTTATTCTTCCGGCCTCCACGGTGAGTTCGGATGTGGTGCTCGCTGCCCGATATCTCGCGGGTGGCGGCGATCCGCAGCAGGTCGACGCGCAACCTTGGGACGACAGCGTGAAAGGTCTCACGCACTATCCCGAGGTGGTGAAGTGGATGGACGAGAACCTCGCGTGGACGCAGCAACTCGGCGCCGTTTATCTCGACAATCAGGGCAATGTGATGAACGCGATCCAACGCGTGCGCGCCGAGGCCCGCGCGAAAGGACTTTTGGCCGACACGCCGCAGCAGCAGGTGGTGATGGAAGGAAGCACGATCGAGATCATCCCCGCGCAGCCGGATGTTATTTATGTGCCGCGCTACGATCCCGAAGTGATTTTTGTCGATCGACCCGTGTTCTACGAAACCGATCCCTGGCTCACGTTTGGCGTCGGCTTCGGCGTCGGCTGGTGGTTGAGCTACGATTTCGACTGGAACCGACGCGTGATCTGGATCGATCGCCACAGCCGAGATCACTGGCACGATCACCACGACTGGCGGCAGCCGCACTATGTCGGCGGAGGCGGCGTGAACCGCGGACCCGACTGGCAAACGTGGCATCCTTCGCCGAATCGGCCGCGTCCGCCGCACCGCGATTTCGATCATGGTCGCCGCCCCATCGCGCACCCCGCGCCGCTGCCCGGCACGCCGCATCACGATTTTGGACACCACGACGGCCGCCAGCCCGATCACGCGCGCACGCCGGCGCACGATCAGCCCGGCCACGGGCGAGATAATAATCCTGCGCCGAACCGTTCTGCTGACCCGCGCCGCGATCATCCGGCGCGCCCCGAAAATCACGCCGCTCCGGCTCCGCGGCCTCCGCGCGCCGATCGCGTCGCGCCGCCGGCGACGCCGGTGCCCGCGCCGCATCAGGAGCACGAGCCGGACGACCGTCGGTCCGATCGGAAAGACGACTCGGCGAACCGTGCGCAGCATCCCGTTCCGTCGGATAACACCGCCCGCGTCCCGCGCGGCGAGCAGCCCAACGGTGCGACACACCAGCGTCAGGAAGGATTTGCCCGTAACCATGTCGCGCCGGCATCGACCTCTCCCGCTGCGACCGCACCGGCTCCCCAGGAGCGCCCGCGACTTCAACCGCAGCGCCCCGAGCGCACCGCAGATCGCGTTGCGCCGGCCCCGGTCGTCCGCAGCGCTCCGCCGGCTCCGGCGATCCAGCGTTCGGCTCCGGCTGCCGCACCCGCCATCGAGCGGGCCCGCGCGATGCCGCGAGCTGAAGAGCGCCGCTCAGCTCCGGCGATGCCGAGGCAAGAGCGGCACGCGGACCGCACACCTCGTGCCGAAGCGCCCCGTGTCGCCCCGCCACCGGCGCCGGCTTCTCGCGCGAACCAGAGCGACAACAACAATTCGGGTCGCGGCCGTGACGACCGGCGCGAGCAGGAGAAATAGAAAACAGAAGCGAGCCTCTCGCGGGCCGATGTGTAGGAGCCTGCTTGCAGGCGATTCCGGCCCGAATCCATCACACGTCGAGGCCACTCCCCCACGGTTTGTCATTCTGAACGAAGTGAAGAATCCAGTGCGCGCTTCGCGGCAGGACGCGCGTGCGAAAGTCCAAATGGATTCTTCGCTGCGCTGCTGATGAACCACCGGTTTGTCATTCAGAACGAAGTGAAGAATCCAGAGCGCGCTTCGCGGCACGACGTGCGTGCGAAAGTCCAAATGGATTCTTCGCTGCGCTCAGAATGACAGGCGTTTGAGCGTTCATCGGCGTAGGCCACCCAACGGCCTGGCGTTGGTTCGGAGCCTCAGAATGACAAAAAGTGTGAGGGATCTGGGCTGGTTCTTCGCCCGCCGGAATCGCCTGCAAGCAGGCTCCTACATTCGAACCGCCGAGGTCTGCCACCCCTGAAATCGACGTTCGCTCCTACGCGATCGAGGTCGTACGGAGAAGTGCGGCCCACTGTCTGCGTCTGCTCCTCAGCGCCAATAACCGTGCACGTAAACGTAGCCGCGCCGCCGCCGTTCCCAATGCGCCGGGTGAAAGTGACGGTGATTCGGCGGCGGCACCTCCCAGTGCCCCGTGACCCACACGTAGCGCCGTCCTCTCGAGTAAGCCCAATATCCCGGAACCCATACGGCTGACGGATTGGGCTGCGCCGTGATCACCTCGGCCTGCGGCGCAGGCGGTGGCGGCGCGTCCTGCACGTAGACATCCGAAGTCGCTTCGTCGGCCGATTGGTAAACCGTGCCGCGTTCATTGTCTGCGGCGTTGCCGATCGTGCCGCCAGCCGCCGCGCCCACCGCGCCACCGATGGCCGCTCCAGCGAGCCCGTTGCCGCCGCTGTTATTGCCGATGACGGCGCCGGCGAGGGCCCCGAGCGCCGCGCCGCCAACTGCGCCGCGCTGCGTGTTCGGGCCGGTGTTGGCGCAGCCGCCGCCGAGAAGAGTGAGCGCGAGTGCAATCGCGAGCATCTGCTGTCGAGAGGGAATCGGGTTCATGATAACCCTCTAGTCCGTGGCGCTCCCAAACGAGTTCCCCGGGGAAAATCCCCGGGATGACGACAGCTTGGAACTTACTTCACCGCCGCCCACACCCGCTGCACATCGTCGTGATCTTCCAACTCCTGGAGAAACTCGCCGACCTCGACGCGCGCGACTTCGTCGAGTTCGGGGAAGATTTTTGCGAGATAACCAATTTCACTCGTGATCACGGACCAGCCGTTCTGCTTCAACCACGTTGATACCGCATGCATCGCCGTGCGATCCGTGATGAAACGCGCGCCGACGCTGCCCACCGGCACGTCGTCGTTCTGCTCGCGCGTGAGCGCCTCGAAGTCATTCGCGCCGGCTTCGATCGCGGCCGCCTCGAGGTCGGCATCGGCCTTCGTGGTGTGCGCTTCGACGATGCCGACGTGCTCGAAGAGAAACTTGTTGCTGCCCGCCGCACCGAGCACGCCCTTTTTGAACAGATTGCGGATCTCGGGCGCCGTGCGCTGATGGTTGTCGGTGTAAACTTCCACGACGACGGGAATCTTATGCGGCGCGTAGCCTTCGAAAACGACGTGCTCCATCGACGACTTGTCGCCGCCGGTGCCGGCGCCTTTCGCGATCGCGCGCTCGATCGCATCACGGGTGACGCTCGCCTTCTTCGCCTTCTCGAGCACCGCGAAGAGCCGCGCGTTGCCCTCGGGATGAGGGCCGCCGAGCTTCGCCGCGACAGTGATTTCTTTCACGAGTTTGCCGACCGTCTGACCCTTTTTCAGGTTAACGATCGCGCGTTTAGCGTGGAGCCATTGACGTCCCATAAAGGAAGCAGCGTGAGAAATCGCCGTCGTGCGCGCAAGCCGAACGCCACGAAAAACAAGCTTCGCTGCAACTTTTCGCGCCATCGCCGTGTGCTGGAAACGTTCCGTCGCCTCTCTCAACCCAAACCCACCGCTCTCATGAAACACCTGCTCCGTTCCACTCTGGCCGCCACGGCCCTCCTCTTCGCCTCCCTCAATGCCCGCGCCGCCGCACCCGGCTACGTGGACCTCGGTCAGTTCAAGGCCGCCGCCGGCCGTGAATTCGTCGAAGTGAATCTTCACACGCCGCTCCTCAAGTTCGCCGCGATGTTCGTCGACAAGGACGACGCTGACGTCGCGCAACTCCTCCGCAGCATCAAACAAGTGCACGTGAACGTCGTCGGCTACGACGATACCAACCGTAGCGAGACCACCGCGCACGTGCAAAAGCTCCGCCACGATCTCGAAAGCCAGGGCTGGTCGCAGATGGTCACGGTGCAGGGTCAGGAAGATCAGGACATCGCGATTTTCGTGAAAATGGCGGACGACGACAGCATCGATGGCCTCGTGGTCACGGTCATCGATCGCGGCGAGAAACACGCCGTGGTTGTCAATGTGATCGGCAACATCAAGCCCGAGCAGCTCGCCGCCATCGGCAAGGGACTGCACATCGACCCGCTCGCGCAGATGAAGCTGCACGGCCACATGACCAGGGCCTGAGCGTTTCCACGCCGGCATCCGCCAAACCATTCAACCGCTCACGTCATGCCGACCACCGCCGCTTCTGTTCCGTCTCGTTCGCGCGGGCGCACTTTTTTGAAAGTCATCGCGATCGGTAGCCTCGTCTGGGTGATCGCGATCGCGATGCTGGCGCTGGAAGTCGGCACGCTCAGTCGCAACGCCGATGTGCTGCGCAAGGAAATGCTCGCCGCCCTCGACACGCCGGCCCGCCGTGAAATCCAAATCACCGTCGGGCCCGGCGCTCTGGCTGCCGCGCGCCTGGTCGTGCGCTGGCTCGACGCGGTTCCCGTGGAAGCGCGCGATGCGCTGAACGCGGTGCGCACCGCGAGCGTCGGGGTTTATCGTTTGGCCGGCGAAGCGTCGCCGACCGCGCGGGAAAAGATGTTTGCCGCCGCCGACCGCGCGCTCGGCCGGCGCGGATTCTTCCGGGTGATCGGCGTCAATGACGCGCACCAGACCGTGGTGATTTATTCTCCGCAGACCGACGATGACTCGAGCACTCAGCACATCTGCCTCGCCGTCTGCGAAGCTCACCAACTCGTGATCGTGGAAGGAGCGATCAATGGCGATCGGCTCGCGGGGTTCGCCGCTCAACTTCGGCCTCGGCTGGCGTTGAAGTAAGTTGGATTCAGCGTGCTGCCGTCCAGACGAGGAGCCGGCGCCCAGGTGCCACCGCGTTTGAACTTATCGAGAATTACCCGAAGAAGTGACGCCGAGGGCAGGGCGGCGAGTCCCTTCGCCGCCGCGCTGACCAGAGATCGTTGCGGCGCGGAACGGAGTCCGCGCCCTACCGGGATCGCGTCACTTCTTCACGCCATGCTCAATAGGATCATACGTATTACGTATGAACTTGAATTCCGCGATTGAAATGCGGCGGGCGCGGAGGCCGCGGAGGAACCAGCGCGAGATTGGACTCCCGGAGAGATCCACCCGCGAGGTGACGATCCGGCGCGAAGCGTGGTTTGGTTTTCTCCTCCGTGCGCTGCGCGGCTCCGCGTTTCAACGGCGTTTTTCAGATTGAAACTGAAGCGTGAATACGCCGGCTGGCGCGCACCGACAGCGACGACAGGCGAGCGCGAAGTCCGCTTCACGGACGCGTCCGCCTTCAACTGATCAACATCAAACGCGGCTGGCCGGGAATCGTGTCGGGTGCGCGGTGGACACACGGCGGCACCGGGCTGCCGGGATGCTCGACCGCGATGCGCCAGAGATGGCCGAGGCCGAAGGAAAACGGACGCGCGTGCGGGGCAGCGGCGTAGTGGAGATCGTAGCACCCAGCTTGGAGAAATTCGAGAAAGCCGGCATCGTCCGCGCCGCCGTAGAGCTTCAGGAGGTCGGCGCGGATTTCGGGCAGGTCGACACGCCGGCGTGTGTCTTCATTGCGCAGGCCTTCGCTCGGCGAGCCGTGATAGGTGCAGAGCCAGGTATCGGCTGCGATCGGCGCACTGTCGGCGTGGAACGAAAAAACATCCGTGGCGACCGGCCCCGGCTCCTCGTCGCGCGGGTAGCCGTGGATGCAGTTGAGCGCCGGATCGAGGCCGTGTTCCCTCAGCCGCCGGAGGTCGTCGAGCATGAACTCGATCGCGACTCGCCCGGCCGCACTGACCTCGAGTAACGAGAGCCGTGGCTCGTCGAGCGTGACGATGCCGTCACCCGCGCCGAGTTTCGCCACGATTTCGGCGAAATCGCCGGTAAGTGTGCGAGGCCAGCAGAGCGCATTGACGCCGTTCGAAAACGGCGTCGTGGCCAGTTCGTGAAAACTGCGCACGAAGCGGAGGCGCGGATAGTCCGACGGCGTGGAGAAAGAGGTCATTCGGTAAAAGGGTCGGAGTCGGATGTGCCACGTGCGAAGCACGCTTCGGCCGACCACGGGCGGGAGACGGACTGTTGCGCGGCCTCTCCGCTGGGGCGAAGGCGATCATGACCCGAACGCACGAGGGTCGAGAAGGGGCTGCCACTGAGACGCCCGGCGCGGTCGCTAGACCTGGTACGGTTTCAGCGGGATCGGGTCGAGGACGGTGGAGTTCGGCGCGGCGGCGGCGAGCTGCTCGGCGAACCAGGCGCGGGCGGGCGGGTCGCCGTGCGTCAGCACGATGCTGCGGGCTTCCGTTTGCACGGCGAACTCGAGCAGCTCTTCGCGATCTGCGTGGCCGCTGAGTTCGAAGCGGTCGACGTGGGCCTTGATTTTAACCTTCACGTTGGCGGCGGCGAAGAGGAACTGGTCGCCGGGCTTCGACGCGAGGAGCTGGCCGCCGGGTGTATCCGGATCGCAGTAACCGACGAAGCCGACGGTGTTGCGCGCGTGGCCGAGCAGGCCGGAGGCGAGCGTGTAGCTGGGCGTGCGCTCGACCATCATGCCGGAGCTGACGATGTAGAGCGCGTTTTGCTGTGGATCCTGACCGGGGGTGAGTTTGCGCGGCGTGGGTTTGATTTTGAGATCCTTGATGATGCCGCGGTTGAACTGGAGCGTGTTCGTCTTGCGCGTGATCTCGTCGAAGTAATCCGCGAGGTCCATGCCGAGGCCGGACGCATAAATGGGACAGTCCACGAGGCGGCGGAATTTCCGGGCGTCGTGGACGATCGCGAGAATTTCCTGCATGCGGCCAAGCGCAAAGACAGGGAGGAGGAACGAGCCGCCGCGCTGGAGGGTGTCGTTGATCGAGGCGACGAGGCGGGCGACTTCGTTGACGCGTTCCTTGCCGGCGGGGCGCTCGGTGGTGCCGCGCGTGGTCTCCATCACGATGGTGTCGAAATGACCGGCGGGAAATTTCGCGCCGGCGAGCGTGCGCTGGTTCTCGTAGAGGACGTCGCCGGTGAAGAAGACGGCGCGGTGCTTGTGGCGAAGCTCGACGCCGACGGCGCCGGCGACGTGTCCGGCGTGGTGAAAGGTGATCTCGATCTCGTCGCGGGCGCCGCGGAATTTTTTGACGTGGCCCGGCGGGAGGCCGGTGAGGCGGCCGGCGCAGCGGTCGATCTCGTCGTGCGTGAAGAGCGGGTAGTCGGGGATGTTTTCCTCCTCCTTCTGGCGCATCATCACGTTGGCGGAATTGTGCAGCATGCGCTCGATGAGCATGCGGCTGCCGACCGTCATGATGACGGGCGTGTTCGGGTGCTCGCGCATCACGACCGGGAGGCTGCCGATGTGATCGAGGTGGCAGTGCGTGACGATGATGAGGTCAAGCGGCGCCCCGCGGAGCGGAGAGAAATCGGGTGTGGCGGCGCGGCCGACCTTTTTTGGATTGAGGCCGCAATCGACGAGGATGCGGAGGTCGCCGAACTGCACAAAGAGGGAGTTGGCGCCGATGCCGCCGTCGCGATTCAAATCAATAAGCTTCATGGAGCTCGCCGAAAGAGAACGAGTTTGGGAGGAAGAACGAGGGATTTCTTCTGAGAAAGGAGGACGCCGGTCGAATAATGAACCGATGCGGAAGGAGGGCGGTGGGGTAACGCGTCCGCGTCGGGCCGGGGAATGGCGGTTCGGCACAGGGTATGGCTCGCGGCGTTAATGGGGACGATTTGCCCTCACCGGCCCGTCGACGTGAACGCTCGCAAGCCGCACGCCCTCCGGCTTGCGCGCGGGCCGAGGGTCGCGCATAACCGGCGGCCATGATCACGACCCGGGCGCGCGGCCTGGCTAATCTTCACGCGGGGGCATTGGCGGCGTTCGTCGCGGTTTTTTTCTGGGTTTACGCGAACGTGATTTATCACGTGCCGTTCGTGCATCTGAACCGCGACGTGAACCTGCTGCCGTATTTCCTCTGCATGGTCGGCGGCGTCGTGCTGTCGTCGCGCGATCTCACGCGGATCGCGGCCCGATTCCATTTGTTGAACTGGCTCGACGCGGCGCGGCTCGCGGGCCGCCAGACCGCGCTGATGGCGTTGCTCACGTTCACGATGATGTTCGCGACGCAGGATCGCAGCATCAGCCGGTTGTTCCTCGGCAGCTTTCTCGTGTGGAGCTGGCTCGGGCTGACGTATCTGAACGCCCGGCTGCCCCAGGTGCTCGCGCGACTGGTGTTTCAAAAAGGGCACCGGCTGCCGACCGTCTTCATCGGCCGGCTGAACTCGCTGCCGCGGATCAACGACTGGATCGCCGACAAGGAACACCTTGGGATTTTTCCACTCGGCGTGCTTTCGGACGATGCGTCGGCGGGGCTGCCTGCCACGACGACGGGCGCAGTGCCTTGGCTGGGACGTGGGGAGGATTTGGAGCGCGTATTGAAGGAGCGCGAGGTGGGGCAGATCGTCTTGCTGGAACTTCCGGCGACGGACGCGGAAGCGCGTCGGGTGATCGAGCTTTGCCAGGAGCATGGCTGCCGGTTGCTGATCCATAACGATCTCGAGCGGCGCTACACGCATCCGCTGGTCCCGATCGCGGAGGAAGGAAGACATTTTTATACGCTGCAGGAGGAACCGCTGGAGGATCCGTTGAACCGGGTGCTGAAGCGCAGCTTCGATTTGCTGCTGGCGGTGCCGGTCGTCGTGTTGCTGCTGCCGCCCCTCTGCGCTTGGGTCGCGGCGATGCAGCGCTGGCAGGCGCCGGGGCCGCTGTTTCATTCGCGGCAGCGGCGCGGGATCCGGGGGAACGCGTTCGCGATGCTGAAATTTCGCTCGATGTATGCGCGGAGCGGCGACGAGAGCGCGGAATCGCAGCAGGCGAGTTCGGATGACGAGCGGATCTTTCCGTTCGGGCGTTTCCTGCGGCGGCGGAGCTTGGATGAATTTCCGCAGTTCTGGAATGTGCTGCGCGGAGAGATGAGCGTCGTGGGCCCGCGGCCCTACATGCCGATGCTCGATGAGGAGTTCCGGCAGAAGACGAAGGCATACCGGACGCGGCATCTCGTGAAGCCGGGCATCACGGGGCTGGCGCAGAGCATGGGTTTTCGGGGCGAGATCCTGGAGCGCGAGATGCTGGAGCGGCGGCACTATTGGGACGTGCACTACATCACGCACTGGTCGCTGATGCTCGACGTGCAGATCACGGCGAGGACGCTGTGGCAGGTGTTTTTTCCGCCGAAGACCGCGTATTAGCGAAACCATGCAGTTCCACCGCAGATAACACAGATCAACGCAGCTCTCCGCAGGGGAAAATCTATCGCTGATCGTCATCGTCCCGCACTCACCGGGCGGTTGATTCACGAGCAGGGAGGCTTCAGCCGAAGGTCTTGATCTGCGCTCATCCGCGAAATCTGCGGGCAATTCCGACTGCACGTGCGGCGAGCAAGACGGAGGGGCCGCTCGTAGGGGAACGCGTGAACGTTTCGTTCGGCGGCGACCGCGAAACGCTCACGCGTTCCGCTACAGCCGGCGAGCAGCGACGACGGCTCAGAAATTCTTCGTGTAAGTGAAGCCGGCGGGGTCGGTGAAGGAGAGCTTGTCGGCTTCGACCTTCACGAGCTTCACACCGAGGGCGCGGTCGACGATGTCGTTTACGCGATAAACGCGGTCATTCATCAGCACCTTGCTGTCGTTGCCGGACGAACGGATGCCGGTGACGCGGATCGCGTCCACAAACATCTGGACGCGCACGTCGGACGCCGGAGCGGTCGGCCGCGTCGTCGCGGTCGTCGGACGGATAGCGGCGACTTCCGGTTTGGGAGGCGTTGACTCAGGCGAGAGAGGCGGCGACGTGACGGACGGGTCGGCCTTCGCGACGCCGGCGGGTTTCTTTTCCGGCGGTTGCACAGCGGGCGCGGGCGGGGCGGCCGCTGCGAGCGGCGTGGAAACTGTTTCCGGCGCGCGGGTCGTTGCCGTCGCTGGAGGCGGGGGAGTTTCCTCCACAGGTTTCGGCAACGGCGGCGGAATCGAAACGACGAGCGCAGGCGCAGGCGCTTCGGCAGCCGGCATCGGCGGCTTCGCGACGACGGGCGGATGCGCCACGGCGGGCGACGGACGATTGAGGAGATAAACTGTCACGACGACGGAGAAAACGACGAGGACCGCGCCACACGCGACGAGCAGGACGATCGTTTGCGCACGCAGGGGTTGACCGCGTTTCTCGACGCGCTTCCCGCCCGATCCGTCCGCAGGGTCGATCGACGCGGCTGCTTCCGCGCGCAGCCGTTGAGCCTTTTTGAGGGCGTCGTTGATGAGGCTCATGACAGGGAAAGGCCCGGTTCCGGCGGGCGGCGACGTGCGCGCACTCCCGGGAATGTAGGGGTGGGGGAGTTCATGAGCGCGGCTAGTTCGTGAGGTTTTCGGTTTCGCGGATGGCGCGGCGGACGTCCCAGTAGTTCACCTCGTCGGAATCGCGAATGAAAGCGGCGAGAAGGGATTTGTCGCACAGATTATTCACGATGCGGGGGATTCCCTTGCTCTTGCCGTGGATCGCGCGGAGCGCCCACTTCGTGAAGCGCGGCCGGCCCGTGCCGCCGGCGAGCGTGAGTCGGTGCTGGATGTAGTGGCTCACGTCGACTGCGGAAAGCGGGTGCAACTCATAATGGACGAGGATGCGCTGGCGCAGCTGGCGAAGCTCCTCGCGCGCCAGCACGGCTTTCAACTCCGGCTGGCCCATGAGCACGATTTGGAGGAGTTTCTGTTTGTCGGTTTCGAGGTTCGAGAGCAGGCGGATTTGCTCGAGCACCTCGAACTTCAGGTTCTGCGCCTCGTCGATGATCAGGACGATGTCGCGGCCGCGGGCGATGCGTTCGAGGAGGACGTGATTGATCTGGGCAACGAGGTCGACCTGGTTGCGCGCGATCTTGGTTTCGCCGAGTTCGGTGAGGATGGCCTTCAGCATCTGCGTCTCGGTGACGCGCGGGTTGAGGATCAGCGCGGTGTCGTAGCGCGTGGGGTCGAGTTCGTTGAGGAAACGCCGGCAGAGCGTGGTCTTGCCGCAGCCGACCTCGCCGACGAGCACGATGAAACCCTTCCGCTCGGCGACGCCGTATTTCAAATGCTGGAGCGCCTCCTGATGCGTGGGGCTGAGAAAGAGAAAGCGCGGGTCGGGCGTGATGTTGAACGGCATCTCCCGAAACCCGTAGAAGCTCTGATACATCGAGGTGCCGAAACTGCACCGACCCCGGGAAAACGCACGAAAAAATAACCGTCAAACTCGGCGGGGTTCGGATGCAGCGGCGGGCTGATTTTCGGAATGCGGTGGCTGGACGCCGCTTTTTGGCGATGAGCGGGGCGCATCGAGCTGCGCGGCCAAAAGCGGCGTCGAGCCGCCGCACTCCATAATGACTCGAAAAGATTTGCGTGGGCGAAATCGGAGCCCGTTGATCTGACGATCTGTCGTGAATCTCCGACGCATCATCGTGACGCTCTACCTGCTGCTGTTCCTCGTGATCGGCGCGGCTTCGGGACTGTATTTCTGGGACACGCGCGAGGAGTATCTGCGGTTGCGGCAGCTCGAGGAGCAAAGCCGGCGGCGGCTGGCGGAGACGGAGGCGAAATTGAAGGAGCAGGAAAAAATCCTCGAACGCCTGCGCACTGACCCGGTCTACGTCGAAAAGGTGATTCGCCGCCGGCTCGGTTACGCCAAGCCGGACGAATACATTTTCCGCTTCGAAGACTGATTCACGCATCCGATCCCGATTTCTCCATGGCTCAGCCGCATCCTCTGATCGAAAAATTTCAACGCGCCGGACAGGGCCACGTATTCGCCTTTTACGAACAACTCGCGGTCGGCGAACGAGAGCAGTTGCTCGCGGAAGCGGCGGAGATTGACCTCGCGGAGATCGAGCGGCTGACGAAAACGCTCCTCGGCTCGCATGCGGCGGCGGTGAATCTGGAAGGGCTCGCGCCCGCGCCTTACGAGCCGCTGCCGGAGCACGGCGGCGATGCGGCAGCCTGGCAGCGAGCGAAGACGGCGGGCGAGGCCGCATTGCGCGCGGGGCGCGTCGCGGCGTTTACGGTAGCGGGCGGACAGGGCACGCGGCTCGGTTACAACGGGCCGAAGGGCACGTTTCCGGTCACGCCGCTCAAACAGAAAACGCTTTTCCAGGTGTTCGCGGAAAAAATCATCGCGGCCGGGCGGCGGTATGGGCGGCCGCTGCACTGGTTCATCATGACGAGCCACCAGAACCACGCCGCGACGGAGGCGTTTTTCGAGGAGCAAGCGTTCTTCGGGCTGGAGCGCGAGCGCGTGCATTTTTTCCGGCAGGGCCGCATGCCGGCAGTGACGCCAGAGGGGAAAATCATGCTCGAGTCGCGCGGCTCGATCGCGCTCTCGCCGGACGGCCACGGCGGCTCGCTGCGGGCGCTCGCGCGCAGCGGCGCGCTCGACCTGATGAAGCGCGAGGGCATCGACACGCTCAGCTATTTCCAGGTCGATAATCCGCTCGTGCGCTGCATCGACCCGGCGTTCATCGGCTGGCATCTTCGCCGTGGTTCCGAGATGTCGAGCAAGATGGTGCCGAAGGCGTATCCGGAGGAGAAGCTCGGGCATTTCTGCGCGCAGAGCGGGCGGCTCGTCGTGATCGAATATTCCGATTTGCCGATGGCGATGCAGCGCGAGACGGATGCGTCGGGGCGGCTGCGTTATCTCGCGGGCAGCATCGCGATCCATGTGCTCGACCGGGAATTCATCCGGCGGATGGCCGAGGGCGGCGAAGGCGCGGCGCTGCCTTTTCACCGCGCGGACAAGAAGATTCCGACGATCGACGCGGTGGGAAATCCCGTGAAGCCGGAGAAGACGAATGGCGTGAAGTTCGAGATGTTCGTGTTCGACGCGTTGCCGTTCGCCAAAAATCCGGTCGTGATCGAGACGCGCCGCGCGGACGATTTTTCGCCGGTGAAAAATGCCGAAGGCGTGGATTCGCCGAAGACCTGCCGCGAGGACCAACTGCGGCAGTTTGCGCGGTGGCTGCAGGCGAACGGAGCGAAAGTCGAGGTCGACGCCACGAACCTGCCGCGGGCGTCGATCGAAGTGTCGCCGATGTTTGGCTACGACGAGGATTCGTTCGCGGATGCCTGGAAGAAATTGACGCCGAAGCCCGACGTGCGTGAGGGCCTGTACCTCGAGTGAGGGTGCAGCGGCGGGGTTCGGCGACCCCGCCCTACAACGTTGCGCGCCGAAGCCCAAACCTTTCCATTTGACGCAATGACCACTCGTGAACGCCTCCAAGCGGCCGTGAAGGCCGGCCAACTTCTCTCGAGCGCCGCGGATAATATCGCGATGTTCCTCGCCGCGGCGCTGCCGGCCTGGGCGCATGCGAGCATTGAAGAACTGGTGGCGAAGGACGCGTGGAGCGAGTTGAACGATCGGTTTTATCGCTACCTCGAATTCGGCACGGGCGGCATGCGCGGGCGGACGATCGGAGTGGTGCCGGCTGCGGCGGAGACCGGCACGGTCAGCGCCGTCGGCACGCCCGAGCACGCGGCCATCGGCTGCAACATGCTGAACGATTTCACGCTGATCCGCGCGACGGTGGGCCTTTATCGTTATACCGCGAAAGTGTGGCAGGCGCGCGGTGTATCCGCGAAGCCACGGCTCGTGATCGCGCACGACGTGCGGCATTTCTCGCGGCACTTCACGGAACTGGCGGCGTCGACGTGGACGAAGCTCGGCGGGGAGGCGTTTATTTTCGATGGGCCGCGCTCGACGCCGCAACTGAGCTTCAGCGTGCGCTGGTTGAAGGCGCACGCGGGCGTCGTGATCACGGCGAGCCACAATCCGCCGCATGACAACGGATTCAAGGCCTACTTCGACGACGGCGCGCAGGTGGTGCCGCCGCACGACAAGGGCATCGTGACGGAGGTGAACGCGGTGCCGCTCGGCGAGTTGTCGGCGTTTGTGGAAAAGAATCTCACGGGCGTGACGACGCTCGGGCGTGACGCGGATGACGCTTATCTCGCCGTGGCGGCGAAGGCGGTGATCGATCCGGGTGTATTCAAGAAGACGGAGCTGAGAGTGGTGTTCACGAACATTCACGGCACAGGTGCGATCGCGTCGGTGCCGTTGTTGAAACAGGCGGGCGCGTCGGTCGAGACGGTGCCAGAACAACTCGCGTTCGATGGGCGGTTCCCGACGGTGAAATCACCGAACCCGGAAAACTCCGCGGCGCTCGCGATGGCGGTGGCGCTCGCGGAGAAGAACGGCTCGGACGTCGTGCTCGCGACCGATCCGGATTGCGATCGCATGGGCTGCGCGGTGCGCAACCGGAGCGGCAAACTGGAACTGCTCACGGGGAATCAGATCGGCGCGTTGATGACCGACTACCGGCTCACCAAATACAAGGAGCTCGGCTGGATTCCGGCGGGCGGATCGCAGCGCGTGGCGGTAATCAACACGTTCGTGACCTCGCAGCTCCAGGACGCGATCGGGCGGGCGCACGGCGTGAAGGTGATCAAGACGCTCACGGGTTTTAAATGGATCGCAGCCAAGATGCGCGGCTACGAGGAGCAATTGAAGGCGGCGATGGGGCGCGGATTCGACTACGACGCGACGCCGTTCGAGGAGCGCGCGAAGCTGCTGCAACAGCACAGCACGTTTTACGCGTTCGGTTGCGAGGAAAGTTACGGCTACCTGCCGAACGATTTCGTGCGCGATAAGGACGGCAACGCGGGCTGCCTGATGTTTGCCGAGGTGTGCGCGTGGGTGAAGGGCCGCGGGCTGACGGTGCCGGAATACCTCGACGAAGTGTTTCTGAAATACGGGTTCTTCGTCGAGGGCACGATCAACCTCTACTACGAAGGCGCGAGCGGGAACGCGAAGATCAAGCGCATCCTCGACACGTATCGGTCGAATCCGCCGGGGAAGTTTGCCGACGTGACGGTGACAAAGTTCGAAGATTTCGGGCGGCAGGATATCCGCGATGCGGACAACGAGCTGATCCCGAAGCAGGATCTTTATTTCGTGACGCTCTCGAACGGTTATTCGTTCGCGGCGCGCGGCAGCGGCACGGAGCCGAAAATGAAGTTTTATTTGTTCGCGAGCGAGAAGGCAGCGTCCGCAGGAGAACTCGCCGCGGTGAAGACCCGCGTAAAAGGGACGCTCGATCGGTTGAGCGCGTCGATCGAGGCGGATGCGAAGAAGCGAGCGGAGGGCTGATCGAGAGGTAGGAGCCTGCTGGCAGGCGATGAGAGACGTGCGCTCAAAAAATCGCCTGCAAGCAGGCTCCTACCTCGAGCCCACATCGAGCGGGCAGCGGATCTATTTTTTTATGAGAACCAAACTACCCCTGATGATTGTCGCTGGTGTCGCATTTACCGCCTCGCTCTTTGCGAGCACGGCGTCGTTGTCGCCCGAGGAAAAATCCGCGGGATGGCAGCTTCTGTTCGACGGCGCGTCGCTGGCGGGCTGGCGCGGTTACGAAAATGAGCAGCCGGGAACGGGCTGGCAGATCAAGGACGGCGCGATCCTCTTGAAAGGGAAGGCGGGCGATCTCGTGACGAAGGCGGAGTTCGCCGATTTCGAACTGAGCTTCGAGTGGAAGGTCACCGAGGCGGCGAACAGCGGGGTGATCTACCGCGTGGGGTTGGGGGAGAAATATACGTTTCTCACGGGACCGGAGTATCAGGTGCTCGATAACGCCAAGGCCGAGGATAACAAAAAATACAATCATCTGGCGGCGTCGCTCTACGATCTCGCACTCGCGCCGGATGCAAAGACGAAGCCGGTCGGCGAGTGGAACGAGGGGAAAATCGTCGTGCGCGGGTGGCACGTGGAGCACTGGTTGAACGGTGCGAAGGTCGTCGACGTCGACCTCGCGAGTGCGGAGGGCAAGGCGCTCGTCGCGGAGAGCAAGTTCAAGGACTGGCCGAAATTCGCGAGTCTGGCGCGCGGGCACATCGCGTTGCAGGATCACGGGCACGAAGTGGCGTTTCGCTCGATCAAGGTTCGGGCGTTGCGGTGAGTGACGAGTCCCTGCGCTCCCGCGCAGGGCTACGCGACTTCGGGCGCGGCGAGAGGCTCGCCGGCGGAGACTTTGTTGCCGTCGCGCGTCCAGCGGTAGACGAGCGGGGCTTTGGTGCGCTCGAGCTGTTTGAAGAGCGCCGGGTCGGCGCGTTTCGGGAGTTCGAGTTCAGCGAGGCCGGTGGCGTCGCAGTTCAGCCAGCGGGCGTAGGGTTTGAAATGTTCGGGGCGGCCGATGATGCGCGAGAGAACTGGGAGCGCGGGCGGCTCGCCCGCCGGAGCGGAAATGCGGGCCAGCGGCCCGCGCTCCCGGGACCGATCCAGAGCGATGAAGCAATACGGCAGGCTGCGAAGATCGATGCCCGCGCGCTGGCCGAATTTCACCCAGTTGGAATCGGCGAAAATCTCCGAGGGCGGCGGGGCGAAGAAGTGGCACCAGTCGCGTTCGCGGCCAGGCGCGAGCGCCGGGCAGGTGAGTTGGTGCGTGCAGGGCGCGACGACCTGGAGATTTTGCGAGCAGAGAAGATCGTCGCGGATGGTGCCGAGCGCGCGGCTGACGTCGTGCGTGCCGGGTTCGACCCAGAGAATTTCTTTCGCGCGCAAGGTGAGAGCGCGGAGCGAGGCGAACGCATCGGGCGGAAGCTCGTTGAGCACGTGGCTGATCAGAAGCAGTCCGATCGGTTCGTTGGAAGCGAGGAGGCCGGGCGTCGCGGAGGCGACGGCGAGCTTGGGGAAGGTGCGCGTGGCGGCGTCGGCGGCGAAGTCGCGGGCGGCGGCTGAATGGTCCCAAACGGTGAGCGAATCGAAGTTCTCCGGTCCGAAGAATTCGATGACGCGGCGTGCGGCGACTCCGCTCCCGCAACCCCAGTCGAAGACGGTACGCGAGGACGGGCGCCACTGCCGGAGGCGGAGTTCGCGGAGGACGTGATCCCATTTCCAGCCGATGCGCTCGCCGTAGGTGAAATCGTAGGACGCGAGGTCGGCGGCGGATTTCCAGTAGGCTTCGCCGGACGGTGTGCCGCGAATAAAATGCGCGCGGAGGCGGTCGAGTGCGGTCCAGTCGAGTTCGTCCCAGGTCATGTCTGGCGGGCGGTGCGGCCAAGTGAGAGCGCAAGCGCGTGGCCGCGGTTCAGCGATGCGACCATGGTTGAAACGATGCGACGCGGAGGGTCACGGTGAAGGGTTTTTTGGTGCGAGCGGAGATGAGGTCGAGTCGCACCTCGTCGCCGGGCTGGCGATTGAGAAAGATGCGGCCGAGTTCGGACTCGCGGGCCATGACGGAATCGAATTGCTGGCTCGGGCGACCATCGATCGCGACGATTTCATCGTCGGCGTGAAGATCGGGATCCGAGTCCGGCAGGTCGGCGTCGGTGACGAGGAGGTGGGTGACGCGGCGCGTCTCGCGATTGCCGAGGACGCGGAAGCTGATCGGAAAGCTGGTGGCGGCGTCCTGCTTGATTTTGTAGGGCGCGAGCGTGAGCACCTCGGTGTCTTTGCGATACAGGCGCGAGAGCAGCGTGTAGGGTGGCGCCGCAGCGGTGGTGGCCGCGCAGAGGAGGCCGCGGCGGACGGTGTCGTCTTCGAACACAAAAAGTTCGCAGAAGAAGACTGAGCCGTCACGGGCCAGGCGGAAGTGCAATTCGTGGCCGGGATGTCCGAAGTGCGCAGCGCTGCCATCGAGGAGGTTTTCGCCGGCATCGTGGGCGAAGATGAGTTTCACGCGGTGGGCAAAGTCGGCCAGCGATCCATCTGCTGACGAACTCACGACGAGGATACGGCCCTGGCCGTTCTCTTGTCGGAGAATCCGATCGATGAAGAGGTGCGGCCCGGCGAGGCGGTGGGCCGCGGTGCTTTGCCAGTCCGGGCCGGCGTCGTTGAGCGAAAAACCAGGCGCGTCGTCGGCGTAAACCACCGTAGCCGGGGTGGACGCCAGCGAGAAGCAGAGCAGGAGGAAAAGGTGACGGTTCACTCGAACGTAGGGTGGCTGGACAATCGGTTCGGCGTCATCCGGCCAGCGAAAAATTCAAATGGGCGGCGAGCGCCTGGGAACGAATGCCGTAGAAATGAGCGAAGGCGCGAATGCGCTCGGCGAGAGCACTGTCGGCGGACTGGCGCGGGTGAGTTTTCGTCGCCGCGATCATGAGGTTTTTCGCAGTGTGCTCGGTGGAAATAAATTCGAAAACTTTCGTGCGGTAGCCGGCCCATTCGAGCAGCTGCGCGCGGAGGGAATCGGTGACGAACTCGGCCTGGCGCTCCTGAAAAATTCCGTGGCGCAGGGCATCGGCAAGGATCGGCGGGGCGGTGAGCTGCGGGCGAAGTTCTTTTTGACAGCAGGGGGCGACGACGAGGAGACGCGCGTGGGCGGCAATGCCTCGGGCGAGGGCGTCGTCGGTGGCGGTGTCGCAGGCGTGGAGGGCGATGAGGACGTCGAGGGAATTTTCGATTTTTGATTTTCGATTTTCGATCGCCAGGTCGCCGATTTTTCCGGCGAGGAAGGTGAGGTTGGAGAAATTGTTCTCGTGGGCGACACGGTTGCAGAGAGCGACGAGTTCGGGGCGGGCTTCGATGCCGCGGACGTCTGCACGGGGGCCGAGGAGTTGGGCGATGGCGAACGTGAGGTAGCCTTTGCCGGAACCCATGTCGGCGACGCGCACGGGCTGGTCGGGCGGAAGCGCGGCGTCGGCGAGCAAGTGGCCGAGGAGTTCGGCGAATTTTTGAATCTGCCGGAATTTATCGGTCATGCCTTCGCGCGGAAGGGCGCGGTCATTGGTGATGCCGAGCGTGCGGAGCCACGGGGCGTCGGGCGGAATGACGTAGGATTTAGGGGCGTCGTGCCGGGCCGAAGGGGGCGCGGCGAGAGGCGAGGAATGGGTTTTCAGGCGAACCTTCCCGTCGGGGAGCGATTGCAGATGCGCGGTGGAAACAGTCGTGAAAAGATGAGCATCGAGGAAGGAAGAGCCGAGGAGCGCGGCGATCTCGGCGAGCGCCTGGTCGGACGGAAAATTTTTTGTGATGTGCCGCGTGACGTGGCGCCAGACGAAGGAAAGCTGCGGGCCGGATTTGAGCGCGACGGGACGAAGGGTAAGATTCTGAACGGTGGCGTCCGGGCCGCGGTAGTTGCCCAGCGTGAGCTTGATCAGGCTGCCGTCGTGGACGGCGGTGCGGAGCAGGGAGAGGAATCGATCGCGGGCCGCTTGGGGCATCGTCAGCGAAGCGAAACAGGCTCGACGTAGAAGTCGAGCGGGGTGCGGCGCCACCAGTGGCCGGTCGCAGCGCGTTCGGCGGCGGTGGTAAAACGATAGTCGTAGCGGACCACGCGGAGGTAACGAGGCGGATGGCGGGGAAACGGATTCGTGGAGAACAGCGCGAGCACTTCGGGCGCGCCGCGGAGGAGACGTTCGCCGAGTTGGAGAACCCAGCGATTGTCGTCCGCGGAGCCGAGGGCGGCGAACCAGAGCTGCCAATCGAGGCGCGGCTGGTGCGGCGCGACGATGGGCGGGGAGCGCGAAAGATCGCCGGGCTTGTAAGGCAGTTCGTAGGCGAGCCAGTGCTGGGCGTCGTCGCTCCCCTCGATGATGAGTTCTGGGCGTGAAGTGGTCATGACGGCGAAGAGGCCGTAGTTGTTGAGCGAGGCGAACGGAGCGACGACGTTGACGACGGGACTGAACCACGCGGACCAGCGACCGCGGCTGGAGGAGAGGAGGGCGAAGAGAGCGGTGTAGACAAGGACGCCGGCGGCGGCGACGAAGCCGAGGCGCCTGAGCCAGCGTCCAACCACTGAGGCGGCGCCAGGAGTGTCATCTATTAAATGACACTGGGCTTTGGGCGATTCGGAGGAGAGGAGAGGGGAAGTGTCATTTAATAGATGACACTTCCGGAGGACGGCGATCCAGAGGGCGTCGTCGAGGGCGAGGAGGCAGAGGGCGATCGTGAGGAGATTGAAGAAGGCGAAGTTGCCGGAGAGGAGAATCGCGAGTTGGAACGCGGCGAGGAGGACGGCGGCGAGGTGGCGCAGCGCGCGCGGAGCGAAGAGAAGGAAGGGCACGGCGAGTTCGATGACGAACATGCCGGCGCACGCGGCGCGGTGAGCGGTGGCGGGAAGTTGATGAAGAAACCAGGCGAGCGGGTTCGGGAGCGGCTGGGTTTCGTAGTGAAAGGTGAGGGCGGTGAGCGCGCGCCAGGTCGGATCACCGCTGGAGAGTTTCACGACGCCGGAGAGAAACATCAGCCGGAACAGGAGCCAGAGGAGCAGGAGGTGCGCGAGGCGCGGTGGTTCGACGGGGCGCCAGCGCGGCAGCAGCGAACGGGGCGCGACGAAGATGGCGAGGAGCGTGGTTTCGAGGAGCAGGGCGTCCCATTGGAAGCCGAGAAAAATCTGGCCGACGTTGACGAGCGAAAGATACGCGGACCAGAGCAGCGCGAGCGCGGCGACGGGCGCGACGCCGAAAAACAGCAGGAGAGAGAGAACGACGCCGGCGGCACAGAGGACGTGGAGAAAGGTGGTCGCGCCGAACAGCCAGCAGAGCGTGGGGAGACGGAAGAAGGCGGCGGAACCGAGTTGTGCGCGGGCGGCGGCGAGGTAGTCGGCGGCAGGGAGAATGCCGTGCGGGCCGATGAGGCCGGGAAGCTGCGTCCAGAACGAGACGAAGGCGATCAGGTGAATGATCGCGAGCGCACGAAGAAAAATCGCGGTGCTGAGGGCGAAGCGATTGGCGCGAGGCGTGGGAAGAAGAACGACGGCGGACGAGGCCATGGGGGCTGAGGCAAATCGCTCAACCCGACGAGGACGTCGGGTTCCACCTACGGGAGGAAGGCGGTGGTCATCGCCTCGGCGGCGGTGATTTTGCCTTTTTTCAGGATGCCGAGGGATTCGAGCTGGGCGATTTGTTCGGCGAAGCGGTCGGGATCGAGGCGACCGATCTGGGCGATGCCACTGCTTTCGCCGCGGCCGGTAACGAGTTTGCCGTCGATGATCATCTTGCGGGAGAAAACCATGAAGTCGTCGGTGTTGGCGGAGTTGGCTTTTTTCAATGCCTCGTGCGCGGGCGCGGGATTTTCCTCGAGATAGCTGCGCCAGCCGTGGATGTAGGCGCGCATGAACGCGCGGAGTTCGGCGGGATGCTCGCGGGCGAACCTGCGGCTCGTGACGAGCACGGCGTAGGCGCGGAAGCCGGCGTCCCACGTCGAGAGGAAGCGGGGCATTTTGCCACCCGCCTTCACGATGTGATAGGGTTCGGCAATGAAGTAGCCCTGCTGGATCGTTTCCTTGTCACCGAGAAAAGCGGCGACGGAAAAATTCTGCGGAACGATCGAGAGCTTCAGTCGAAATTTTTTCTGGAGGAACTGGATAAACGCCCACTCCGGGCGAGCGATGATGGTTTTGCCCTGGAGGTCTTCGAAGCGACGGACGGAGCTGTCGGCGTTGACGAGCAGGCCGGAAGGATCGTCCTGGAAGACGGCGCCGAACTGCACGACGGGGAGGCCCTCGGCCTGCTGGAGAAGGGTGTTGGTGCTGTCGGCCTGGCCGATATCGGCCTGACCGGTGGCGACCTTCGGCATGACGAGGGCGTTGGGGCCGCCGGGGAGCAGCGTGACGTCGAGACCCTCGGCCTTGAAGAAGCCGAGCGCCTGGGCCTGATAAAAGCCACCGTGCTCGGGCTCGGGTATCCAGTCGAGCTGGACGGTGAGTTTGAAAGGGGGCTTTTCGGCGGCGAAGGCGAGAGAGGCGAAGGCCAGGGCGAGGGGAAGAAGAGGAAATTTTTTCATGGGTGGGGAAATAGTCGGGGCATGGAGGTCGGCTCGGCTCGAATCGCCTGCAAGCAGGCTCCTACATTTGGCGTTCGAAAGGCAGGGGATGTCGGCGGGCGAATGAAATCAAAGGTCGCGGCGCTCGTAAGAGTCGTGCCAATGACCCAGGGCGAGGCGGCTGAGGAGAAGGACGATCGCGACGAAGAGAAAGCCCAGGATGCAGGTGACGGCGGCGGTGGCGAAGAGCGCGGGGTATTGCGCGCGGCTGGAAAAAATCAGCGCCTGAAATCCCAGGCCGCCGCCGTCGCCGGCGGAACTGCCGGCGGTGTAGTCGCCGACGAGCGCGCCGATCGGTGCGAGCGTGGCGGCGATGCGCAGGCCGGTGAAAAAATACGGGAGCGCGGCGGGCGCGCGGAGCAGGAAGAGTTGTTGGAGGCGCGTGGCGCGCCACATCGCGAAGAGTTCGACGAGATTGCGATCGGTCGAGACGAGGCCTTGCGTCGTGTTTACCACGAGGGGAAAGAAGCAGATGAGAAACGTGATCACGACGACGCTCTTCAAGCCGGCGCCGACCCAGAGAATAAGGATGGGCGCGACGACGATCACGGGCGTCATCTGCAGAATCATCAGATAGGGATAGAGGCTGACGCGGACGAGCGACGACGCGGAGAGCAGGAGGGCGAAACCGGCGCTGACGAGGGTAGCGGCGGCGAAGCCGAGGAGGGCGCCCTCGGCGGTGTTGAGCGTGGCGCGGGTGAGTACGTCGGCGTTGTCACGGAAGGCGTCGATGATCGCGCCGGGCGTCGGCAACAGGAAACGGTTGTCCTCGGAAAGGGCGGCGTGGAACGCATACCAGAGCGCGAGCGCGAGCACGCCGGTGGCGAGAGGAAGGAGCAAGGTGACGAGGCGGCGGGACATGAGATCAGGCGACGTTTGCCGCTTCTTCGACGGAGCGGAGCACGCGGGAGACTTCGGCGACGAGGTCGTGATAGGGGCGGGAGAGGCGGGTTTCCTCGGTGCGCGGATACGGCAGGTCGATTTTAATTTCCGTGGCGAGGCGGCCGGGATTGGCGGAAAAAATAAAGATGCGGTGGGAGAGAAACACGGCTTCGGCGACGGAGTGCGTGACGAAGAAAGCGGTCCAGGCCTGCTGCTCGCGGATGGCGAGGAGTTCCTCGTTGAGGTGCTCGCGCGTCATCTCGTCGAGCGCGCCGAACGGCTCGTCGAGGAGAAGGAGTTTCGGTGCCAGGGCGAGCGAGCGGGCGATGCAGACGCGCATTTTCTGGCCGCCGGAAAGCTGGCGGGGATAGGCGTCGGGTTTGTCGCTGAGGCGAACGAGATCGAGGACGCGGCGGCGGGTGGCTGCACGCGTGGCGGCGGGGATGCGGCGGAGGCGAAGGGGAGCTTCGATGTTGCGGGCGACCGTGAGCCACGGCAGCAGCGTGGCGTCCTGGAAAACGAAACCGAGGTCGGCGGCGGCTTCGTCGGGCGTGCGACCGCCGATCGTGAGCGAACCGCTGGTGATCGGGCTGAGGCCGGCGATGAGGCGGAGGAGGGTGGATTTGCCGCAACCGCTCGGGCCGATGAGTGAAACGAATTCGCCGGTGGCGACGGAGAAGGTGAGGCGGTCGAGGACGAGGGGGCCGTCGCCGAAGCGTTTGGCGATGTCGTGGAATTCGACGAGGGGAGGCATGCGGAAACGAATTTTTTTTGACCGCTACTGGGCGCGGATGGACGCTAATGACGGACGATGACGGAAGAAGAAATTTTCATCGTGGGGTGCGGTGAAGGGATTCATAAGGCGGGGTCGGGAGACCCCGCCCTACAAAATTATTTCAGTTTGGCGAGGGAATCGGCGGCTTGCTTGAAGCTGGGGTCGAGCTTCACGGCGGCTTCGTAAGCGGTGCGGGCGGCGGCACGGTCGCCGCGTTTTTCCGCGATGTTGCCGAGACGCCATTGCACGGGCGCGGGGCCGGGTTGGTCGTCGGGCGGAGGAAGCGCGAGGCAGCGGCGCAGGGCGGCTTCGCCTTCGTCGAGGTGCTGGCCGGTTTGGGCGGCGGCGCGGCCGAGGCCGTAGAGAACGGCGTAGTTGTCGGGGGCGGATTTGAGAGCGTCGAGATAAAGGGCGAAAGCTTGGCCGGCTTTATGATCGGCGAGAGAGAGCTGGCCGAGGGCGGCGGCGCCGGCGATGGGGTCGCGTTTCCTGATTTCCTCAGCCTGCTCGTAGGCTTTCGCGATGCCGCCGCCGGCGAAAGACGGGGCCTGGCGGTAATAGGTGAGGAGGGCGTTCCGGGCGGGGATGTCGTCGGGCGCGAGCTGAACGGCTTGCTCGAGAGCGGCCCGGCATTTTTTCGCCCAGGAAAGTTTTTCGAAGAGACCGGCTTTCTCGGCGGCATCGCCGTAGGCGCCACCGAGTTCGACCAGGTAGGCGGGATTTGCGGGCGCGAGGGCGACGGCCTGTTCGAGTTGGCGAATCGACTCGTTGAAGTCGTCGAGATGCGCGGCGATGAGGCCGAGGTGGAAGTGGGCGTCGGCGTTTTGCGGCTCGGCGGCGGCGAGGGTCGCGAAGGCTTCGCGGGCGGCGGAATAATTTTTGGAACGGAAGAGCGCGAGGGCGGATTCGGACGGGGTTTCGGCGCTGGCGATGGTGAGGGCAAGCGCGAGCGTGAACGCGAGGACGGCGAGAAAAGGGAGGCGTTTCATGCGGAGCGTCGGACCCGGAGGGTCGCGGAAATGCACGCGGCGGCGACGAAAAAATCCCGTCATGCGAGCCGGTGCACCTCCGCGAAGACATCCGCATCGGCCGCGAGGAGAGTTCCCGACGCCGAAGGTAGTTTCACGTATTACGTGAAACTATGGCCGGGGGGTTTTGCGAGGGGGGCGGAGGGGGCGGTTACTTTTTTTCCAGCTTCGGGAGGAAGCCGGCGAGCAGGCCGATGAGCGGGAGAAAACCACAGACGAAGAAGACGTGTTCGATGCTGGTGCGATCGGCGAGCTTCCCGAGGGCCGCGGAGGCGATGCCGCTCATGCCGAAGGCAAACCCGAAGAAGAGGCCGGCGATGAGGCCGACTTTGCCGGGAATCAGTTCCTGCGCGTAAACGAGGATGGCGGAGAACGCGGAGGCGAGGATCGCGCCGATCGCGACGCTGAGCAGGATCGTGGCGAGCAAGCCGACGTGCGGAAGCACGAGGGAAAAAGGCGCGACGCCGAGAATCGAGAACCAGATGACGTATTTGCGGCCGAAGCGGTCGCCGAGCGGCCCGCCGAGAATCGTGCCGGCGGCGACGGCGAAGAGGAAGATGAAGAGGTAGACCTGCGCGGTCTGGAGCGGCACGCGGAAGTGGCTGATGAGATAAAACGTGTAATAGTTCGTGAGGCTCACGAGGTAGAAATATTTCGAGAAGATCAGCGCCATGAGGATCGCGATGGAGAACGCGACCTTGCCGCGGGAGAGCGGAGCGGCGCCGGATTTTGCGCGGGCGCGCACGCGGGCGAGGTGCGAGGCGAGATTGTGGCGATACCAGGCGCCGACGCGGGCGAGGATCGCGATGCCGACGGCGGCGAGCGCGGTGAACCAGAGCACGGAGGTTTGTCCGCGCGGAACAATGATCCAGGCAGCGGCGAGCGGGCCGAGGGACGAGCCGAGATTACCGCCGACCTGAAAGAGCGATTGAGCGAAACCGTGACGTTTGCCGGCGGCGATGTGGGCGACGCGCGAGGCTTCGGGGTGGAAAATAGAGGAGCCGGTGCCGACGAGCGCGGCGGCGAAGAGAATCATGCCGTAGTGCGTCGCGTGCGACAGCAGGACGAGGCCGACGAGCGTGATGCCCATGCCGATGGCGAGGGAGTTGGGTTTGGGCCGGCGGTCGGTGTAGAAGCCGACGACGGGCTGCAGGAGCGACGCGGTGCCCTGGAACGTGAGGGTGATCAGGCCGATTTGGGTGAAGGTGAGGCCGTAGTTCTCCTTCAGCATCGGATAGATCGCGGGCAGCAGCGATTGGATCGTGTCGTTGAGCAGGTGGGAAAAACTCAACGCGAGGATCACGGGCACGACGGTGCGCTCGATCGCCGAGACGGGCGGCGAGGAATCAGGCGCGGAGGCGGTGGTGGCGGTGGAAGCCATGGAAGTTGGGTAAGCGGAGGCGGCGAGAGTGCAAACCGGATACGCGGATGGAGCGGCACAGCGAGGACGAAGGTTGGCGGGGCGGTGCGGCGGGACGGCGGGATGGCGGACGGTCCCGCTGCTCACGCAGCGGGCTACGAGCAGGTGACGAGCGGGCGACGAGCGGGCGACGAGGCGCGAGGGAGGACGTGTGTGTTTTCCAACTTGCGGCGGGAGGTGGGCGCGCCGTTAGTGGACTTCATGTTGATCGATCCTCGTTTTACGCAATTGGCGGAAGGGCTCACCGGGTTTTCGACCTCGCTGAAAAAAGGCGAGCGCGTGCTCATCGATGCGTTCGATGTGCCGGATGCGATCGTAATCGCGCTGATCCGGGCGACGCGGGCGCGCGGGGCGCATCCGCTGGTGCAGGTACACCGCGGGCGGATCGTGCGCGAGATGACGCTCGGCGCGGAGGAGGCGCAGTTCGCGCCGCATGCGGAAGTCGAGCTGATGCGGATGCAGAAAATGGATGCCTACATCGCGTTGCGCGGATCGGATAATATTTTCGAATCGAGCGACGTGCCGGCGGCGAAGGTGCAGCTCGTGAGCCGGTTGATGAAGCCGGTGCTCGACCACCGGGTGGGAAAAACGAAGTGGGTCGTGCTGCGCTGGCCGACGCCGGCGATGGCGCAGCAAGCGGCGATGAGCACGGAGGCGTTCGAGGATTTTTACTTCCGCGTGTGCACGCTCGATTACGGCCGGATGACGGCGGGCATGAAGGCGTTGAAGGAGTTGATGGAGAAAACCGATCGCGTGCAGATCACGGGGCCGGGAACGGATTTGAGTTTCTCGATCAAGGGCATCGGCGCGGTGCCGTGCGGCGGGTTGCGCAACATTCCGGACGGCGAGGTGTTCTCGTGTCCCGTGCGCGATTCGGTCGAGGGCGTGGTGCAGTATAATGCGCCGACGGTTTATCTCGGGACGTCGTTCGACAATATCCGGCTGGCGTTCAAGCGCGGGAAAATCGTGGAGGCGACGAGTTCGAATACGAAGCGGTTGAACGAGATTCTCGATAGCGACGAGGGGGCGCGCTATGTCGGGGAATTCGCGTTGGGTTTCAATCCGCACATCCTCGAGCCGATGCGCGATATCCTCTTCGACGAGAAGATCGCGGGGTCGTTTCACTTCACGCCGGGGCAGGCGTATGACGAGTGCGGCAACGGCAACAAATCGCAGGTACACTGGGACATGGTGTGCATCCAGCGGCCGGAGTACGGTGGCGGGGAAATTCGGTTCGACGGGAAGGTGATCCGCAAGGATGGGCTCTTCGTCCCGAAGGCGCTGCACAAGTTGAATCCGGAGTTTTTGCTCGGGAAAACCAAATGAAAGCGGGACGCCCGCGAATCTCGCGAAAGGTCGCGAGTGCTGGTGAGCATTCGCGTGCATCGGCGTGATTCGCGGGTACCAAAATGGAAACGATGGATTTCATCCAGGCGCTGCCGAAGACGGAGACGCATCTGCACGTCGAAGGGGCGCTGCCGTATGAGTTGTTGCACGCGTGGCAGCCGGAGCGGTGGCCGGAGAACCCGGAGTTTCGTCGGCCGGATTATCGCTACGCGACGTTTCCGGACTTCGAACGAATCCTACTGGAGCACGCGCTGCCGTGGTTCACGAACGCGGAGCGCTATCACGAGGCGGCGAAGGCTATTTTTGCGAAGCATGTCGCGCAAAACGTGCGCTACGTGGAGACGAGTTTTCATCTGCCGGTGACGAAGGTCATCGGCGTGCCCGGGCCGGAGATCATCGCGGCGATCCGCGCGGCGGCGCCGGCGGGGCTGGAGGTGCGGGTGTTCGCGGGAATGTTGCGGAGCGACATCGTCGGGGAGTTGCGGACGACGATCGATCAGTTGCACACGTGGGGCGAACTGGCGGGCGTGGATCTGCACGGGTTCGAGGAAATGCGCACGGAGCCGGGCACGGCGGAAGTTTGGGCGCGGCTGCGGGCGGCGGGGAAAGCCACGAAATGCCACGCGGGGGAATTCGGCGGGGCGGAGCGCGTGCGCGAGGCGATCGAGGTGCTCGGGGTGACGCGCGTGCAGCACGGGGTGCGAGCCATCGAGGATCCGGCGGTGGTGCGGCTGGCGGCGGAGCGACGGGTGACGTTCGATGTTTGCCCGATCAGCAATGTGCGGCTGCGCGTGGTGCCGGCGATGGGCGAGCATCCGATCCGGCGGCTGATGCAGGCGGGCGTGCGCTGCACGGTGAGCACGGACGATCCGTTGAATTTCGCCAACACGGTGAATGACGAGTATGCGGCGCTGGCGGAGGGACTGGGGTTCACACGAGAGGAGCTGGCGACGGTGGCGAAAAACGGGTGGGCCGTCGCGAGCGTGTCGGAGCGCCGGCGGCGCGAGATGGTCGCGGCGATCGACGCCGCGGTTTGAGCGCGGCTCGGGAACCCGTGCAGCGCGGTTTGGTCCGTGCTGCCGAGCGTGCGATCAACGCGCGCCATCACCGTCGACATGAACACTCCCTCTCACGAAGCAATCGCTCAACGCGCCCGCGAAATCTGGCACAACTACGGTTCGCCGGAAGGTCGCGACACGGAAATCTGGCTCG
Source organism: Verrucomicrobiota bacterium (assembly GCA_048498075.1). GTDB lineage: Bacteria > Verrucomicrobiota > Verrucomicrobiia > Opitutales > Opitutaceae > Opitutus. The sequence continues at coordinate 51,299 of JBEHYR010000025.1, forward strand.
AAGCGGAACGGCAGCTGGCCGGCACGGTGGATTTGCAACCGGCGGCCGCGCAGCTGGAGGTTTCGCGCACGGTCACCGAGTCCAAAGGCGCATCGGGCTTGGCGGGCCGGGAAAGCTCCGACTCACCCGTCCCGACGAGCGGCGCGAGCGAGCCGAAGTCGGAGGCGGAGCCGGTGAAGGCGACGCCACCGAAGAAGCCGGCGCGCTCGGCGAAGGCATCGACGAAGCTGTCCGCCAAGGGGCGCTGAGCGAAGCCGGGCCGCAGATGGAATGGCGCGCTGTGCGGCGCGCACGCTTTCGGCTGGAAAGCGGTGAAATGAGTGCTGACGCCTGATCGGGCTGTTTCGCGTGAACTCGATCCGAGCCCGACGGGGACGTCGGGCTCCACCTCCACGGGAAACTTCGAGTATGATTTCCCGCAGGTATCTTTGGTTGTTCGGCGCGCTGTCCGACTTCGCGGACGGCTCGGAGAGCCGTCCCTACCGGCGCTGCCGTCCCTACCGGCGCTGCCCGTCCCTGCCGGCGCTGCCGCGCCTAAGGATTTGCTGATGTTTCTTGCGGGACATCATTCTAATCCGCTTTGACGGGGTTGGCGGCGGCGGATTCGAGGCGATGGCGGACGAACCCGATGTGGCCGCGGAGTTCGTAGAATTGGAAGGCGAAGGAGGCGGGGACTTTCACGCGGTTGACGTACGCTTCGAGTTCGTCGAGCTGGTGCAGGAGTTCGCGCACGCGCTCGAGTGTGAGCGGACCGAAGGCATCGCGCTCGACGCGCAACAGCGGGCGATAACAGCGATAGATGCGCAACGAAATCGTCCAGCGATAGAGCACGGGGAAAAACCGCATCGCGGGGATCAGCACGAGGAAGACCGGGACGATGGCCACGAGAAGACGGTTCACGATGCTCGCGACCCAGAAGGAGCGGATGTTGCGGTGCAGAAAACTTTTTCCGGATTTGTAGTAACGCAGGGCGTCGTCGCTGATGGTGAATTCGTGTTCGAGGGGCGCGGGAAACTCGCCGCGTTTTTGAAGCAAGCTCGCTTTGCCGTGAACCTGCTGGGCGACTTCGAGCAGCAGGTCGGAGAGCGCGGAATTCAGGCCGTCGCGCGCGATGAGTTCGACGGTGGGGCCGACGAGCGTGACGTCTTGCGCGGGCAGATCCTTGCCGAGGTCGAACGATCCTTCGGGCAGGCGCATCTTGCTGAGATAAGGCAGCCGGCGAACGTAGGCGTCGGCCTGGGTGAAGTTGAAAATCGATATGTCGGGCGCGCGAATCATGGTGCGCAGCGTCTGGGTGGAGGCGGAATCGCCCATGAGGAAAGCGGCGTCGATCTTGCCGTCGAGGAGGCTGGCCGCGGCGGCTTCGGCATCGAGATCGAGGAAGGTGGTGGGTGCGCCGGCGATGCCGTTGGCGGCGAGGAGAGCGAGGGCGAGGGTGCGCGTGCCACTGCCAGGCGCGCCGACCGCGAGGCGGTGGCCGGCGAGATCGGAAAGCCGGGCGAGCGGCGTCGGGCTGCGGTAGAAGCACCAGATCGGCTGATAGGCGAGGCTGCCGAGCGAGAGGACGCCGTTGAGGTCTTCTTCCTTGGCGACGCCGCCGAGGACGAAGCCGAGGTCGACATGCTCGGTGGGCGACTGGAGTCGCTTCAAATTATCGAGCGAACCGCCGGACGGCAGCACCTTCAGCGTGACGCCGTGCTCGGCGAGAATTTTTTGATAGGATTCGGCATAGCGCTGGAACGAGCTGCCGGCGGGGCCGGTGGTGAGCACGAGGGTGCGCGGCGGGGCGGAGCGAACGAACCAGACGATGACCGCGGCGGCGAAGACGACGAGAAACAGGGCGACGGCGCTGGCGACGGCGGGGCTAAAACCGAAGGTTTCGATGAGCGTGGTAACGAGGCGCGGCCGATGAGGAGTTTTCGGAGTTTCCATGGAAGGACGGAGGGACGAGGCGGAAGGCAAGCAAGGTGAGGAGGAAAAACGATCGCGCCAAGTCACGAAGCGGCGTTCGTCGAAGCCCCGGGCGGGGCGTGAGGTTCGGTCCACGCGAGAAGCCGCAGCGGCTCTTCGGGGCGGCCCTGTCGGCCGGAGCAGGGAAAACTTTAGCTTTTTCTTTGAAAATTTTATCGCCGGCGGCGGGGCTTGGGTTTCGACTGCGGAGCGATGCGCAAGGGCTTTGTCTCATTGCTGTTACTCGCGGCGATCCTTCTGACGATTGGATCGGGCGAAGGCATGCGCGGGCCCGTCAGTGGAGAAATCGCGACGTGCGCGCACGCCGCGGAGAGGAAGGACCGTCATGGCGGCGAGGGCACGACGCATGGGAGAGCGGCGATTTTTTCGAGCATTGCAACCGAGCGGGGCGAGCGGAGTTCGCGCGCGGCGACGGAGCCGGTGCGGGTGTTGGAGGACGACGATGCGGCGTTGCTGGGAGAGATGAGTGAACTGCAGATTCTGGCGCAGGGCACGGCGGTGGAGTTGGACAACCGGCAGTGGACGGCGCTGGCGGCGGTCGCGTTGGAGACGCAGACGATCCGCCATCGCTATGAGGCGCAAATCGCGCGGCGCGTGGCGTGCGGCCCGGACCGGACGCAGGTGGAGATTCCGATGTATCCGGCCGCGGGAGATGCGCTGCGGGAAAGGTTTCACGCGGAGTTGCGCGCGGCGCTCGGCGCGGACGAGGCGACCCGGGTGCTCGAAGGACTGGGCGCGCGGATGGAAGGACATTTCGCCGGTTTCGGCGTCGCGGTGCAGACGCTCGAGATCACGGGCGATCCCCGCGGATTGCGGCCGAACTGTGAAGTGACGCGGACGATCAAGTATTGGAACAGCGTCAACGGCACCGAACAGCTGACGACGCGGCGCGAGACGCACTTCCCGGCGTGGGAAGATCCGAGTGGCGACAACTGGGGCGCGTTGCTGGCGGTGGCGGGAGCGTAGGAGCTATCCGCGGCGGGGTCGGGAGTCCCGCCCAACCTGAACGACAGGCAGCGGCGGTCAGGCCCGGTCCATGTTGACTGAAGATCCGGGCAGGTTCTCGACGGAAACGCGGCGGCGCGCGACGCTGCTTGCGGAGGCGAAAGACGGCGGTCATAGACCGCCGCTACCATGTCGAACACCTCCTATACCGTCGCGGCGGGATCCCGGTCGGCGCGTGCGGACAAAATTCTCGCGGCGGCTTTTCCGGAGCATAGCCGGGTGGCGTTTCATCGGGCCTTCGATGCCGGGCTGGTGACGCGCGCGGGCAGCGTGCTCTCGCGCGATGCGACGGTACACGAAGGCGACGAACTGGTGTTCGCGTTTCCCGACACGAAGCCGGCGGAGCTGAAGGCGGTGGACATTCCGCTCGAGATTATTTTCGAGGACCGGCATCTGCTCGCGATCAACAAAACGTCCGGCATGGTGGTGCACCCGGGCGCGGCGACGGGCGAGGACACGCTGGTGCACGCACTGCTCGCGCACTGCGAAGGTGAGTTGAGCGGGATCGGCGGCGTGGAGCGGCCGGGGATCGTGCACCGGCTGGATCGCGAGACGTCGGGAATTATTCTGGTCGCGAAGACGGACAGGGCGCATCGCGGGCTGGCGGCGCAGTTCGCGGAGCGGGCGCTGGAGAAAGAATATCTCGCGCTGGTGAGCGGCGTGCCGGAGCTGTTGAGCGGATCGATTCGGAAACCGATCGGGCGAAACAAGCAGCACCGGCACAAGATGGCGGTCGTCGAGGCGAGCGAAGGCGGACGCGACGCGCACACGGACTGGACGGTCGAGGAAAAATTCGGCGGCGTGGCGGCGCTCGTGCGCTGCGCGATTCACACGGGGCGGACGCACCAGATTCGCGTGCATCTGAAATCGCTCGGTCACGTGCTGCTCGGCGACGACGTGTATGGCTGGAAGCCGGACGCGCGGCTGACGAAACAACCGGAGCGAGTGATGTTGCACGCGGAGCATCTGGTGTTCGCACATCCGATCACCGGGAAGACGCTGGATTTGCGCGCGCCGCTGCCGAAGGATTTTTCGGCGATGGTGGCGCAGCTACGGAAAGGCGTGGGCGTCCAGAAGCGGGCGAATGCGAAAACCGAAAGAAGTGACGAGCGGAAACGGAAAGCGCCGCCGCGGCCGGGTTATCACGAGCACGAATCGCGCAAGTAAGCGGGCGGGAAATCGGAATCGCCTCGCTCGCGCCGGGCGTTACGGGAGGAAACGGATGCGGACCTTGTCGCCCTGAGCCCAGTCGTTGTGGCCGCCGGCGATGAAATGAATGACGGCCTGCGGGCGCGAGGCGGCGAGAGCCTCGGCGTGAGTGGAGGGGATCACACGGTCGTCGATGGCGGCGAAGATTTCCAGCGGGCCGCGGTAGGCGGAGAGGGCGGCGACGTTGTCCCAGTTGTCGTGCAGCAGGAGGCGGACGGGGAGAAGCGGGTAGTGTTCGCCGGCCACCGCGGAAAGAACATCGAAGGGAACGATGAGGACGAGTTTATCGGGTGGGTGGGCGGTGGCGGCGAGGGCGCAGGCGGGACCGCTGCCGATCGACTCGCTGGCGACGCAGACAGGTGTATTCGGAAAACGGTGGCGGAGGATTTCGCAGGCTTCGAGCGCGGCGGCGTTGAAGGAAGCGAGGGATGGCGTGCCTTCGCGCGTGCCATAACCGGGATATTCGAGAATGAAAACGGAGTCGCGGTCGGAAAAGGCGGGGAGCGCGTAGGCGCGATGAAAGGCCTGGCCGCCGTTGCCGTGAAGGAAGAGCCAGACGACGGCGGGTGAGGAGACTTCGCGGGAAAAGCCGAGGAGTCGGCCGTCGGCGTGCTTCCACGGCGTGAGGCCGCCGTCGCCGGTCTCGTGCGTGGGGAAATAGAGGAGCTTGCGTTGGACGGAGCCGCATCCGACCACGCTGAAAAACAGGATGACGAGCGCAACAAGAGCGAGGAGGAGGCGCATGGCGGGTGATGCGGAGTGGGAACAGCGGTCACAGCCCGCCGCTACATAGGAGAGCTATAGCGGAGGGACGGAGTCGAGGGCTTCGGCGGCGAGGCCGAACCGGAGATTGTAGAAAGAATGGCGGAAGGAGGAGAAACCGGCAGCGTCGGCGAGCGCGACAAGCGTGACGAGGGCGGTGGGAAAAACGTCGGCGCGCGCGGGCGGGAGGCCGGGGATGGTCTGACGCGAGGCGAGCGGGAGAGCGGAGAGTTCGGCGAGAAGTGTGCGGAGTTGATCGGTGCGGATGATGGTGTCGGTCGCGGCGAGCGGAACGCCGGCCCTCGCGGCGAGGATCGCGCGCGTCGTCGTGAACGTGCCGCCCGCGCCGAGGGCGGCGGCCGCGTGAGGGAGCGAAAAATGAAACGCTGCCGCGGCCAGCGCGGTCGTGGTGTGCTGCGAAATGGCGGCGAGCGCGGACGGGGCGAGTGGCGCGGTGGCGTCGGCGACGAATTTTTCGGTGAGGCGGACGCAGCCGAGTTGGAGACTGACGGCGTGCGCGATGTGGCGCTCGCGAAAGGCAAGGCATTCGAGGCTGCCACCGCCGAGATCGAAGACGTAGAAATCGCGGAGGGCGGCGAGCGCGGGATCGCAGGTCAGCCCGCGGCCGATGAGGCTGGCTTCTTCGTCGCCGGAAAGGATGCGGATTTCGTGACCGGTGGCAGCGCGGACGCGGGCGCGGAAATCGGGGCCGTTTTGCGCGTCGCGGACGGCGCTGGTGGCGACGAGAATCGTGCGAGTGGGGAAAAACGGCGCGGTGAAGGCGAGCAGTTCGCGAATGGCCGCAAGGCCGCGGTCCATGCTTGCATCGGTGAGGCGCGGCGTGGCGCGGCTGATGCCGGCGCTGATGCGGGCGTCGAGGGTTTTCTGCGCGAGCGGGCGAACGGAACCGTCGGGCGCGCGCTCGGCGACGAGGATCTTGATCGAGTTGCTACCGATGTCGATGACGGCGACGGACGCGGAGGGACCAGACATAGGATCACCACGAAACACACGAAACACACGAAAGAGAAGACTGCCGATCGTCGCCGACGGGCGACGCGAAAGGGCTCGAATTCTACCGATCGCGTCGAGCTTTTACACGAAGGTCGCCAAGATCGCGAAGAAGGGTTCCAAGATCGTCGGTCATAGACCGCCGCTACATCGACCTTTCGAAAATGCGCGTCTGTTCGCGTGATTCGCGGGCGATCACAGAACAAAATCCGCGGGGGCAATCAGGAGGACGAATTCGCCCTTGAGGCTGGTCTTCGCGAGGCGGGATTGGACGTCGGCGGCGGGGCCGACAATCCAGGCTTCGTGGAGTTTCGTGACTTCCTTCGCGACACAGATCACGCGCGTGGGGCCGAGCGTGGCGACGAGTTCGTCGACAGCTTTGTCGATGCGGTGACAGCTTTCGTAGAGCGCGATCGTGTAGGTGAAGTCGCGGTGTTTTTCGAAAAATGCGAGGCGCGCGGCGGATTTCGGTGGAAGAAAGCCAACGTAGAGAAAGCCGTTGGTCGGGAGGCCGCTCGCGCTGAGCACGGCGGTGAGCGCGCTCGGGCCGGGCACGGGGACGACCGGCAGGCCGCGGCGGCGGCAGGCGCGGACGAGCCGGAAACCGGGGTCGCTCAGGGCGGGCGTGCCGGCGTCGCTGACGATGGCAATGGATTTTCCGGCGGCGACCTCGGCGGCGAGTTTTTCGGCGGCTTCGGTTTCGTTGTGCTCGTGATAGGGGACGAGCGGACGGTGGAGGCCGAGGCGCGTGAGCATCGCGCCGGTGGTCCGCGTGTCTTCGCAGGCGATCAGGTCAACGGCGCCGAGAATGGCTCGGGCGCGGTCAGTGAGGTCGGCGAGATTGCCGATCGGCGTGGCGACAACGTAGAGATGGCCGGGCTGGGGCGTGAGGGAGGCGTTGGTGGTGCCGGGCGGGACGAGGGCGTCGGACATGAGGAGCGAGCGGAGGCCGACGCGGTGCGGGATTTTTCGATACGGAAAAGGCGGGCGGCGTTCCTCGGCGGTCACAGACCGCCGCTACAGCGATGCTTAGCGGCCCATGCCGCTGCCGCTCATGCCGGGGATCTGGCCTTCCCAATCGGCGGGGCGGCTCCATGGGATCGAGCTGTCGCGGGGTGAGGACATGCAGCCGGTCATCAGGCCGACGAAGGCGGCCAGCAGGATACCGAGCAGAACTTTCTTGGGCGAGATCATGGAATCAATTGGTTAATACGGCGGAATCGCCCTTGTGCAAGACGCCTCGCAAGGAATCAGGCACCACCTGCGCAACGGAAAAGTTGGGACGAACATCGCTGATGAGAACCGAGGCGACGGGGTCGGTTCCGCGAACGATGGCGAGCGTCTGCCCGTTTTGCGCGCCGTGCCTGGCTCCGTAGTTGAGGACCACGAACGCGTTGGAGGGACCGATGGTGAGAATTCGGAGTTCGGAGTTTGGAGATCGGAGATCGGGCGCGGAGGAAGCGGGGGCGTGGGTGGCGAAGGCGGCGGTCGAGGCGCCGGAGACGGCGGGCGCGGCGGCGCCGTTTTTCGCTTCGGCGAGCTGTCGCTCGAGTTCGGCGACGGTGTTCTTGTAGGCTTCGATCGTGCCCGAGGGAACGGCGGCGGCGCGGGCATCGGCGAGATCGTGTTTGAGCGACTCGATTTGTTCGCCGAGGAGGTGCTCGGCCTGGTCGTGAGCGGCGACGAGGGATTTGGTCTGCGTGAGTTCGCGCGTGAGCTGGACGTTGCGGGCGTCGGCGAGCGTGAGGCGGGATTTGGTTTCGCCGAGATCGCTGTCGAGCGCGGCGAGGTGCTTTTCGAGGGCGGTGTTTTGCTCGGTCGCGACGGCGAGCTGGCGGTCGAGGGCGGAACCGCGCGCGCGGGCGGCGGTGAGCTGCGTTTCGAGAATCCGTTTCGAATTGCCGATTCGGAAATACAGCACCGCGGACGAAGCGGCACCGAGGAGAGCCACCACGCAGAGCACGAGAGGGAGGCTTTTCATCCGGAGGGGTCGGAAGGGTTGTGCTCGGGAGTGGACGGCGTGGGAAGGGAAAAAGCGCGCGGCGCGGGAAGGTTTAAGTCGCTCACGGGGCGGGGGACGGCGCGGTGAGAGTAACGGCAATCCAGCCGGCATCGTCGATGCGAGCCGTGAGGCTCCAATCCATCGCGGCGGCGAATGTGCGCGCGAGATTCAAGCCGAGGCCGGCGTGTTCGCCCCCTGAGCGAGCGGCTTCCTTGCGCCAGAATCGATCGAAGAACTGGGCAACATCGCGCTCGACCACGGCGCCGGCGGGATTCGAAATGTCCAGGGTGTAGCCGTGGTCCGTCCATTTGCCCGTGATGCTGATCCGGCTCCCGGCCGGCGCGTAGTCGCAGGCGTTGGCGATGAGGTTGCTCAGAATCGAGCGCAACAACACGGGGTCGGCGGGAATACTCGCGGGGTGAAGATCGAAAGCAACGGTAAGGCCGCGCGCTCCGGCGCCGCTGGCGTGGGCGGCCCAGGTTTCGCGCACTACGTGAGCGAGGTCGGTGGGCGCGAGCCTGATGGCGATTTGGCCGTGCTCGCCGCGGGCAAGGGTGAGCATGCGGGTGACGAGCGATTCCATCTGGAGCGCAACGGCGAGGACTTCGCGGTCGGTCTGCGGATCGCGGCTGTCGGGCCACTTCAACGCGCATTCGGCGAGACTGCGCAACTCGGCCAGGGGCGTGCGGAGTTCGTGCGCGAGGTCGGCGCTGAACCTGCGCTCGCGTTCGAAGGAGGCTTCGAGTCGCGCGAGCAGATCGTTCAGGCGGCGGGAGATCGGCTGCAACTCCTCGGGCAACGCGTCACTCGAAAAACGCGTCGCGAGGGAGTCGGCGTCGATCTTCTCGGCTTGCCCGCCGAGCGTCTCCAGCGGGGAGAGGCCGCGCTCCAACACGCGCGGCACAATCCAGAACACGGCGCCCGTGAGCAATACTCCGCAGCTGGCGATGGCCGCTAAAAGTGCACCGAGATTTTCCGCCAGTTCGGCTCGGTCGGATGCCTCGATGATTTGAACGGGAGTGGCTGGGGGCGAAACAGTCGCTGGGTTTTCCTCTGGAAGGAAGATCAGCGCGACGACGCGGCCGGGGCGGCCGTTGGGGAGAATGACATCGTAGTAGCTTGGGCGCCGGGCCGTTCCGCCGTCGCGCCAGGGCAGATCGGAGTCCTGCAGCGAGGGCGAGCGGGCGAGGGCTGCGCCGCGGGCGTCGCGAACTTCGAAAAAGTGGCGGGGATGTTCGGCGGAATACGTCGCGAGAAATCCGGGTGAAAAATCGAACTGCACACGGCCTTGTTCGATTTCTGTGAGTGCTGCGACGGCGAGGGCGCGGGCCCGGAGGGCGACATCGAAAGCTTCCACGAGTTCGTGGCGCACGCCGAAGTAGAGTCCCGTTAAACCCGCACCCATGAGACCGACGAGCGAAACCAAAAGCTGACGCGTGAGTTGGTGCCGGATGGATTTCATCGCGGCGGAGGCAGACGATAGATATCCTCCAGGACGTAGCCCAGGCCGCGACGGGTGTGGATCAGCGCCGCGCGCCCACTTTCCACGGCGATCTTTTTCCGGAGGCTGCAAATCGCGGAGTCGACGACGTTGCTCATCGGATCGACCTGGCCGTCGTAGATGTGCGCCTCGATTTCCGAACGCGAGACGACTTCGCCCCGGCGGCGCGCGAGGTATTCGAGGAGCTGGTATTCGCGAGCGGTGAGCTCGATGGCGTGACCGGACCGCGAGGCGCGGCGGGCGGCGGGATCGATGGTGAGGTCGGCGATGAGGAGCTGCGGCTGTTTCGAGCCGTAAGCGCGGCGGCAGAGCGCCTGGACGCGAGCCAGCAATTCTTCGAGTGCGAAAGGCTTGATCAGATAGTCATCGGCGCCGGCGGCGAGGCCGGCCACGCGGTCGCTCACGGCGTCGCGGGCGGTGAGCAGGAGGATGTGGGTGGACTTACCGCGAGCGCGGAGCGTGCGCAGCACGTCGAGGCCGTCGCGTTTGGGCAGCATCACGTCGAGCACGATGGCGTCGTAGTCATTGCTCTCGGCGAGCCAGAGTCCTTCCTCGCCATCGGCGGCGATGTCGACCGCGTAGCCCGAGCGGCGCAGGGCCGTGGCGAGGCTGCGTTGCAGGCGGGCGGAATCTTCGACGAGCAAAAGGCGCATGAGGGAGAGCGCGGCCTTCGGGCTGCCGGGATCTCGCGGATCATTTAGGGGATCCGCGGACCTCGCGCTCAAGGCGATTTCGCCAGGGCGTAGACCAGCAGTTTCATGCTGCCGGGGACGATGGCGGGGCGCTTGCCCGCTTCGGCCGGAAGGAATTTTGCCGAGGCGAGATAGATTTTATGGGAAACGGGATCGACAGTCATCGTGCGCGCGCTCGGCTCGGTGGCGAGGGTCTGCACCACTGAAAATTTCCCGGGCGAATCTTCGTGCACGATCGTCACCGTCCCGGCGCGTCCATTCGAAGTAAACGCGAGCTGCGTGCCGGCGTCGAAAGCCGCGGCGTCGATCCCAGCGCCTGCCGGCACGACGGCGACGACGTGGCCGTCGGCGGAATCGACGATGATCATTTTGGAATTGCTGCAACCGAGGACCAGCCGGCGATGCGCACGGTCGAGATCCATCCCGCTCGCTTCCTCGCCGGGCGCGATCGGCCAGCGGGCAACGACGGCGTGAGTGGCGATGTCGATGACGGCGACTTCGTTCTTGTCCTCGATGTTGACGAACACGCGGCCGCCGTCGGCCTGGGCGAACTCGGGTTTGCCGCCGAGTGGAATCGTGGCGACCACCGTGCCGGTCGCTGCATTGAACACGGTGGCGGACTCGCTGCGGCCGTTGAACGCATACACTTCACGACGTCCGGGCTCGTAGAGGATCGCGTCGGGATTCTTGCCGGTGGCGACGTGCCCGATGGTTTTTAACGAAGCAAGTTCGACGATGCTGACATTGTCGGCGCGCCCGTTGCTCACGAAAGCGCGACCGAGATCCGCCGCGAGCGCGATGCCGTGAACCCCCGGCGTGTCGGCGATCTCGCCGACGATCCGGTCGGTGCGGGTGTCGACGACGACGACTTTGGTGGCGTGACTGACGAACAGCCGATGTGAAGCCGGTTCGATGGAGAGATAGTCCCAGCCGCCCTCTCCACCAATCGGGATTTCATGGACGAAACGATAAACGTCGGAAGCCCGGGTGGCCACGGAGGTGGCGAGCGCGAGGCTCACCATGAAAAGAAAGCGGCGGATGGAGTGCATGCGAACGTATGGGTTGGAGAGAAATCGCGATGGTAACGGTTGCCACATTACGGGCAGATGACGCCCGGTAAATGCCCCGGTGCGCGGGGGCATAACGTGGGCGTAATGTTGGCGCTGCTAAGGTGTCGCGAACCGGATCCACGGAGCCGGCAAACTCCGCCAGTTTTCCACAATGTCTCCTCTCCGCCGGTTCCCGTTGTTCGTCCGCTGCGGCGCGGCCGGTCTCGGCGTGCTCGGCGGCTGCGTGACGTATCAAACACAGCCGCTCGAAAGCGGAGCCGTGGATCGAGCGCTGGAGCCGCCGAAAACCGAAACGGTGGTGCTGGCGGCAGGCCGGATCAAACATCCGCTTCTCCGCCCTCTGACGATCGACGAACGAGAGGGTTTTTCTCCGGACGAGATTGCCGTGATGACAGTCGTGGCGAGTCCGGCGTTGCGCGCCTTGCGGGCGCAGCATGGCGTGGCCCGGGCGCAGCTGGTGGAGGCGGGACTGCTGCCGAATCCGCAATTCGGAGCGAGTTTCGATCGGGTGCAGGCCCACGGCGATCCGACGCTCGTCAATGGTTCGAGTCTCGGAGTGAGCTGGGATGTGACCGCGCTGCTGGCGCTGCGGGAGGCGACGGCGGCGGCGCGCGCGACCGCCGATGCGCTGGATTTGTCGATCGCCTGGCAGGAGTGGCAGGCGGCGCAGGATGCGCGGTTGCGCGCCTTCCGGATTTTATCGCTCGAGGAGCGGCTGCCGTGGGCGCGTGAGGTTGAGTCCGACCTGACCCGGACCATGAGCGAACTCCAGCAGGCGGTCGCGCAACGGCTGCGCGTCGCGACCGACTTGGCGCCCGCGGGCGAGGCGCAGCGCAGGGCGGAGGCGGACCGTTTCGCGCTCGAAGAACAACTCATCGGGGACCGCGCGGCGTTGAACCTCGCGCTCGGGCGACCGGCAGACGCGCCGCTGGCGCTGCGAGCCGCGGCGGCGTTTCCAGCGTTGCCGACGCAAGCGGGCGCCGAACTCCTGCGCGGGTTGGAAGCGCGACGGCTCGATCTCGTGGCGCTCAAGCTCGGCTACGCGAGCCAGGAGGCGGCGTTGCGAGGGGCCGTGAAGGCGCAGTTTCCAAAAATCAATGTCAGTTTCGCCCGCGCGCGAGACACGAGTAACGTGGCGACGCGCAGCATCGGAATCACGCTCGAGCTGCCGCTCTTCGATCGCGGGCAGGGGCGGATCGCGATCGCGCAGGCGACCCGCCAGCAACTTTTCGACGAATATGTGGCGCGCGTGGCGGAAGCGCGATCGCAGGTCGGCCAGATGATCAAGGAGATCGCGGCCACGCGGCAGCAACTCGTGGCGGTCGAGGCAACGCTGCCGAGGTTGGAATCGCTGGCGGCTGCGCTGGGCGCGGCGGTGACGGAGCGCCGCGTCGGCACGGGCGACTATCGCGACGCACGCGGAGCCCTCGCGGCGCGGCGGATCGAGCGGAGCCAGTTGCAGCAATCGCTCGTTGAACTGGGCGTGGGTCTCGAAATCGCGACGGGCCGGCCGCTCTTGAACCGCAGCGCAGCGGGAGAATCACCATGAAAAAGATCCTGTTTATTTTCCTGCTCGTGGCGATCGGGCTGGGCGTTTGGTTCTGGCAAACGCATCACGGCGAGCCGGCGGACGCGGCCGCGGAGCCGGTGGCAACGGCGTCGGTGGAAACGACTCCTTTGGTCGAGCGCGAGATCGCGCAAACGTTGGAGACGTTCGGCGTGATTGGTGCTTCGCCGTCGGGCGAACACGTCGCGGCCGCGACGTTTGACGGAATTGTGAGCCGGGTCGCCGTGAGGTTGGGCTCAAGGGTCGCCGTGGGCGACGTGCTCCTCGAACTCGCGCCGTCGCCGGACGCGCAACTCGCGTTGGCGTCGGCGCGCAGCGGAGCAAGTTTGGCGGAAAAAACGCTGACGGACACGCAGAGACGTTTCGATCTCAACCTGGCCACGCAGCCGGAACTGCAGGCAGCCCAGCAAGCAGCGGACGAGGCCAAGTTGAAGGCTGCCAGCCTCGAAGCTCGCGGTGCGGGTGGCGACGGCCGAATGAGGGCGACGGTGGCTGGCGTGGTGAGCAAACTCGACGCGACCGCGGGCGCGTGGGTAAACGCGGGGGCGGCGCTGGCAACGGTGATCGACGAAGAGGCATTGGAAGTCCGGCTGGGACTCGAAGCCGCGGACGTCGCGCGAGTGGCGCCGGGCCAGACGGTGAAATTCGAATCGGTGAACCGTCCGGACGCAGGGGAAGTTTCGAGCAAGGTTCGCGAGGTGGGCCGTATCGTCGATCCTGCGACGGGGGCCATGGAGGCAAACGCGGCGGTGCCGCCCGGCGCGAGCTGGCTGCCCGGGGAGCACGTGCGAGCGACGATCGAGCTGACGCGCAAGACGGCGCTCGTGGCACCGCGGCGCGCGTTGCTGCCGAAGGAAGGGCATCAAGTCTTGTTCACGGTGAAGGACGGCAAAGCGATTCGCCACGAGGTGCAGGTCGGCGTGGCGGCCGGGGATTTCGTCGAGGTCGGGGGCGTGGGGCTGCGAGCGGGCGACGCGGTCGTGACGCGGGGAAACTACGAGCTAGAAGATGGCATGGCGGTGCAGCCGGGCGCGGCGGTCGTCCCCGCACCGAAAAACGCCGGAGTCGAGCGGCCGTGAAATTCATGAGCTGGATTCAGGCGCACCGGCGGTCGGTGCTGTTTCTCCTCGCGGCGGTGGTGATCGCCGGGATGGGGGCGGCGTGGATGCTGCCGGTCGCACTGTTTCCGCAGGTGGATTTTCCGCGGATTGTCGTGGATCTCGACGCCGGCGACCGCCCGGCGGAACGGATGGCGAGCGAGGTGACGATGCTCGTCGAGGAGGCGGTGCGGTCGGTGCCCGGTTTGAAAAATATCCGTTCGACCTCGACGCGGGGCAGCGCGGAAATATCGATCAATTTCGAGTGGGGCGCGGACATGGTGGTGGCTCTGCTACAGGTCGAATCGGCGGTGAATCGGACGCTCGCGGCGTTGCCGGCGGGCACCACGTTCGAAGCGCGGCGGATGGACCCGACGGTTTTTCCCTCGATCGCTTACAGCCTCACGTCGCCGCAACGCTCGCTCGTGGAATTACGCGACATCGCGTATTATCAGTTGCGGCCGCGGCTCTCGACGGTGAAGGGCGTGGGCAAAGTCGCGGTGCTGGGGGGCGCCGAGGCGGAGTTTCGAGTGACGATCGATCCGGCGCAGCTCGAAGCGCACGGGCTGACGGTGGCAGAGGTGGCGAAGGCGCTCGCGGCCGGCAACACGATCAGCGCCGTCGGACGGCTGGAGGATCACGATCGACTTTATCTGGCGTTGGTGGACAGCCGGCTGACGACGGCCGCGGAACTTGGGGCGACCGTGCTGCTCAAGGGTCCGAGCGGATTATTGCGCGTCGCCGATATCGGGCAGGTCACGCTGGCGACGAAACCGCAGTGGACGCGGGTGACGGCGGACGGGCGCGACGCGGTGATTTTCCAAGTCTATCAGCAGCCGGGCGGCAATACGGTGCAGATCGCGGCGGACGTGCGGGGAAAACTGGCGGCGATGGCGCGGCAGTTGCCGGGCGACGTGAAGGTGGCGAATTGGTACGATCAGAGCCAGTTGATCGTCGCGGCGGGCCGGAGCGTGCGCGATGCGGTGGCGGTCGGAGTGCTGCTGGCGGGTGCGGTGCTGCTGGTGTTTTTGCGGAATGGGAAAATCACGCTGATCGCGATACTGTGCGTGCCGGCGTCGCTGGCGGCGACGGTGTTGTTGCTGAAGCTGCTCCACGGCAGTTTCAACATCATGACGCTGGGCGGAATGGCGGCGGCGGTGGGGCTGATCATCGACGATGCGATCGTGATGGTGGAGCACGTCGTGCGGCGGTTGCGCGGCCACGCTGGCGCGCACGCAGGGCGCGTCTGGGCCGCGGCGGCGGAGTTCACGACGCCACTGGTGGCTTCGTCGCTTTCGACGGTGATCGTTTTTGCGCCGCTGGCGTTTTTATCAGGAGTGACCGGCGCGTTTTTTCGGGCGCTCTCGCTCACGATGGCCGCGAGCCTCGTCGTCTCGTTTCTGCTCGCGTGGCTGGCGGTGCCGATCCTGGCGGACCATTTTCTGACGGAGAAGGACGCGAACCAGCGCGAAGGCGGCGGATTCACGGAGCGCACGCATCGCGGCTACGAGCGGTTGTTGCGGCGGGTGATCGGGCGGCCGGGGCTGATTCTCCTCGGTGTCGTGCCGCTGTTGTTGGCGGCGTGGTTTGGCTACCGGCAGGTGGGCTCGGGTTTCATGCCCTCGATGGACGAAGGCGGTTTTATCCTCGATTATCGCGCCGCCGCGGGCACATCGTTGACCGAGACGGATCGGCTGCTGCGGCAGGTCGAGGCGATCCTGCAGGCCACGCCGGAAGTGGAAACGTATTCGCGGCGCACGGGACTGCAGCTCGGCGGCGGGCTGACGGAAGCGAACGAAGGAGATTTTTTCATCCGGCTGAAACCGCCGCCGCGACGGGATATCGAGGAGGTGATCGACGACGTGCGGGCGAAGGTGGAGCGAACCGTGCCGGGCCTCGAAATCGAAATGGCGGAGCTGATGGAGGATTTGATCGGCGACCTGACGGCGGTGCCGCAACCGATCGAGATCAAGCTCTACGCCGATGATGGCGCGCTCCTCCAGAAAGCCGCGGAAGGGGCGGCGGAGGCGATCGGTCACATCGCAGGAGTCGTGGATGTGAAAAACGGCCTCGTGCTCGCAGGCGATGCGCTGACGATCATGGTGGATCGGGCGAAGGCGTCGTTCGAAGGCATGGATGCCGAGGCGGTCACGACGGCGATCACCGGCTTGCTGGACGGTGCGGAAGCGACGACGAAGATGGAGCGAGGGGCGAAGCTGGTCGGAATCCGGGTGTGGATTCCGGAGCGCACGCGGGGCACGGCGGAAAGGATGGCGGGCTTGCGGTTGCGCGCACCCGACGGGCATTTCTTCCCGCTGCGGCGTGTGGCAAAAATCGCGAGTGTGACCGGGCAGCCCCAGATCAGTCGCGACAATCTCCAGCGGATGGTGGCCGTCACCGGGCGGATCAGCGGGCGGGATCTGGGTTCGACGATTCGCGACGTGCAAGCGGCGTTGCGCCGACCGGGCACCCTGCCGGCCGGCGTGGATTTCGTACTCGGAGGAACGTACGCGGAGCAGCGGTCCGCGTTTCTGGGGCTGGCGGTGGTTTTCGGCGCGGCCGTGGCGCTGGTGTTTTTGCTGCTGCTGTTTCTTTACGAAAGTTTCTTCACGGCCGGCGCGATGCTCGGGTGCACGCTGCTCGCGATGTCGGCGGTGACGCTCGGACTCTGGCTGACGAAGACGGAGCTGAACATTTCGTCGATGATGGGGATGACGATGATCGTCGGCATCGCGACCGAGGTGGCGATTTTTTATACTTCGGAGTACGAAGCGTTGCGGGAGAGGATGCGGGGACGCGAGGCGTTGGTGCACGCCGGGCTCAATCGCATGCGGCCGATCGCGATGACGACGGCCGCGGCGATCCTCGCGTTGCTCCCGCTCGCGCTTGGGCTTGGCGCGGGGTCGGCGATGCAGCAGCCGCTGGCGATTGCGATCGTCGCCGGATTGCTCCTGCAAATGCCGGCGGTGCTGATCGTCCTGCCGGTGTTGTTATCGCTGCGCCTGCGTCCGGCCCCGCCCGGAGTTTAGGGTTTTATCAAAGGCCAATCGTTTCATCTTATGAACTGCCGATATCTACTGTACGGTCTTTTTCTCGGACTTGCGGCTGCGCGGGGTGCAGAACCGCCGGACGCGACCACGCGCGAGGCGGAGGTTCGCCGGATCGAAGGAATTTTTGGCAGCGATCTGCCCACGACGGAGAAGAAGGGCTCCGTCCGTTTGATCGTGCACCCGCATTTGGGCGATCTAACCAATCGCGATTATCTGCGCCTCCTCACCGGCGTGCGGTGGGGCGCCACGGACCACACGGAGGTGACGGTCGGCTTAGAGGGTTACATCAACCACGGACTCAAACGCACGTCGGAGGGTTTGGGGCTGGGCGACTTTCGTTTGGAAACGAAGCACAGCTTCGGCGCGGAACTCATTCCCGGTTACGAGAGCAGTGTGGGCCTGAACCTTTTCTTTCCGGTCGCGCATCCTCCGGTGGGAATGACGAACGGCCACAACGCTTATACGCCTTACTTCGTCACGGGTAGACGCCTCGCGTCGCATCCCGGCCTCACCTTGTTCTGCGAAACCGGCGTCGAGATATTGGAAAAGACATCGATTCCCGGCAGCTTCGAGAGAAACGATCTGCACAGCAGTTCGACGTTCGTGACTCCGGGGCTGGTCTACACGCGGTATCCATTTCACTACACGCTCGAACTCACGTGTGCGACGACCGCGCTCGTCGGTCACGGCAACGAGCAAGCGTTCACGGTGCGGCCGGGCGTCGCGTGGGATCTGCCCCCGGGCCTGCGGTTCCATGCAAAGGGCCGCGTCACGGTCGCGGTGGGTTTCCACATGATCTTCGGCCCCGACGGAACCTCGACGGGCGGCGGCGGCAAATTGCGCGCCGAGTTCAAAATTTCCCGTTGGTTCCGGCGGAATGAGAAAGAGTCGGGCGCGTCGGCCGGGCCTTAGAACTTATCCGAATAACCGCGAGAAATTGTAGCGGCGGTCTATGGCCGCCGACTTGACTCACGCTTTTTCTCGAACCCGGCGGTCATAGACCGCCGCTACAAGTCGATTCGGATAAGTTATTAGTCCGCGGAGACACCGCGCGGCTTACATGCCGTAGCGGGATTGATACCACGGTGCACGGGCCCGTTTCTTCACGCCGCTGCTTTTATTCGCGGCGAGGCGCTCGACGATTTTGAAAACGGGTTCGGGCGAAACGTCCGCGCCGAGTTGCGCGGCAATTTCCTCGGCGGTGACGAACTTGCCGGCGGAGGCGGAGAGGGCGGCGGTGATTCTCTGCTTCAGCGCGATGACGCCGCCGGCGGCCTTCTTGCCGGCTTCGACGCCGGGCTGGTGGTAGGCGTTGATGCCGATGAGCGACGCGTAGAGGCCGACGACGCGTTCGTAGAGGGCGATGAGCATCCCGAGCGTGCGCGGCGAAACGTCGGGGACGGTGAGCGTGATCGACGAGCGGTTTTTCTCGCTGAGTGCGTCGCGCGTGCCGAGGAGGAAGCCTTGGAGATAATCGCCGGCGGTGATGCCGGGATCGACTTCGAGCGAGGTCTTCGCGTCGCGATCCTTGAGGACCTCGATGAAGGTGACGAAGAAGTTGTTCACGCCCTCGCGGAGTTGCTGCACGTAGGCGTGCTGGTCGGTGGAGCCTTTGTTGCCGTAAACGGCGATGCCCTGGTTCACGACGTTGCCCTGCAGATCGAATTCTTTGCCGAGCGATTCCATCACGAGCTGCTGCAGATAACGCGAGAAAAGGAGGAGGCGGTCCTTGTAGGGGAGGACGACCATGTCTTTCGCACCGCGGCCGTCGGTGGCGAAGAACCACATCAGCGCGAGGAGCGCGGCGGGATTTTGCGCGGTGGTCGGGAAGCGCGTGACGACATCCATCGCGGCGGCGCCATCGAGCATCGCCTGAATGTCGATGCCCTGGAGCGCGGCGGGCAGCAGGCCGACGGCGGAAAGCTCGCTGGTGCGGCCGCCGACCCAGTCCCACATCGCGAAACGGGCGAGCCAGTTTTCGGATACGGCGGTGGCCTCGAGCTTCGAGCCGGCGCCAGTGACGGCGACGAACTGTTTCGCGTGATCGAGGCCGGCGGCCTTGAAGGCGGCGATCGCTTCGAGCATGCCGTTGCGCGTCTCGGCGGTGCCGCCGGATTTCGAGATGACGACGACGAGGGTTTTGGCGAGCTGGTTTCGGAGCGTGCCGAGGACGTAGTCGATGCCGTCGGGGTCGGTGTTGTCGAAGAAGGAGACGGCGAGGGCGTCCTTGCGCGGACGGCCGAGGGCGTGGCTGACGAGCTGCGGGCCGAGAGCGGAGCCGCCGATGCCGATCACGAGGAGGTTTTTGAATTTTCCCTTCGGGCCGGCGATGGCGCCGGAGTGGATCTTCGCAGCGAAGTCCTTGATCGCCGCGAGGGTCGTCGTGATTTCGCCGGTGATCTCCGGAGTCGGCGCGAGCTGTGGCGCGCGGAGCCAGTAGTGGCCGACCATGCGCTTCTCGTCGGGATTGGCGATCGCGCCGCTCTCGAGCGCGGCCATCGCGGTGAACGCGTTCTGGATGCGCGGCTCCATCGACGTGAGAAAACCGTCGGGGAAGGGAATGCGGCTGATGTCGAGCGAGAGACCGAGATCGGCGTTGTGGTAGAAATGGGTTTTGAAGCGATTCCAAGTCATGACGAGGAAACGAGACTGCAATCGCTGCCGGACGGCAACGCGCGAACGGAGAAAAATTCCGCTCCGAGCGCGGCGGAAAATCCACGAGTGCGTCCACCGCGAACGTCGCCGTGGATTTCTGGCGGGGCGCCGCGGGGAGTGTGCGGGGCGGAGGTGGAACCCGACCTCAGAGGTGGAACCCGACGTCCTCGTCGGGCTGCTCGACGAACCCATCCCGCCCAGCCCCACGAAGGCGTCGAACTCCGCCCTGCTCCGCTCCAGGGCGCTACGCGGCACGGCTGGCGGAAGGTGGACTTTCCTTCCCGATCTCACGACGTTTTCCAATCAATGAAAATCACCTCGGCTGTCTTCGAAATCAGCGCTCCCGATCTGGCTGCATGTCCGGTGTCGGCGCGGCCGGAGTTCGCCTTCATCGGGAGGTCGAACGTCGGAAAGTCGTCGCTGATCAATCTGCTCGTGGAACGACGCGATCTGGCGCGCGTTTCCGATTTGCCGGGCAAGACGCGCCTCATCAATTTTTTCAAGATCAACGGCCGCTGGGATCTCGTGGATTTGCCCGGCTACGGCTACGCGGCGACGGACAAGCGCGAGCGTATTCTCTTCACCGATGCGGTGAGCGACTATCTCGCGAAGCGCGCGAATCTGCGCGGTGTTTTTGTCCTGATCGACTCGCGGCATCCGCCGCAGGCGGTCGATCTGGATTTCCTGAGCTGGATGGCGCTGCGGCCGGCGCCATGGGTGCTGGTTTTCACGAAGACGGACAAGCAGTCGGCGACGCAGACGCAGGCGAGCATCGAACGGTTCAAGCTCGCGCTCATGGAGCAACGCATCGCGTTGCCGGCGGTTTTCCGGAGTTCGGCCAAGACCAGGACGGGACGCGGGGAAATCCTTGCGCACATCGAGCAAATGCTGGCGTGATCCGGGACAGGAGCGGTTTGAGAAATAGTGGAGCCGCGCGGCGGGTCGAATGGAGGAGCCTGCTTGCGGGCGATCCCGGTGGACGAAAGTCGAGCATCGCCTGCAAGCAGGCTCCTACAGGAGCTGTGGAGAATTTCAAAACGCTTTGGCGGGCTGAGGAAGGATCGGTAAAAGATTCGTTGGCCAAAAGACTTCGCGGCGGGCCGCGGAATGCCCGCCCTGGCGTGATCCGGGACAGGAGCGGTTTGAGAAATAGTGGAGCCGCGCGGCGGATCGAATGGAGGAGCCTGCTTGCGGGCGATCCCGGTGGACGAAAGTCGAGCATCGCCTGCAAGCAGGCTCCTACAGGGGCTGTGGAGAATTTCAAAACGCTTTGGCGGGCTGACGAAGGATCGGTAAAAGATTCGTTGGCCAAAAGACTTCGCGGCGGGCCGTGGAATGCCCGCCCTACCGGAGAGCGTCGTCGCCGCGTCCGTGGGTCTACGGCTGAGCGGCGGGTGCGACCGGTTTCGTGAGAAACGTGCGGAGCGTGGCGACGAATTTCTCGTGCTCCTCGAGGAAGAGGTTGTGCCCGCTCTTTTCGAAGACGACGAACTCGGCCTGCGGAGCGTATGTTTTGAATTTAAACGTGTGCGCGGGCGGCACGACGCGATCGAAGCGGCTCGTGGTGATCAGCACGGGCATTTTCAGTTCGTGCAGCCGCGACGAGAAATCGAGGCCGGCGATGCTGCCGCCAATCTGAAAATCGGCGTCGGCGCCGACGATGGCGTAGCAGACCTCGGGATTGAAGTCGGCGGAGGTTTTGCCGACGTTGGTGACGTTCGCGACGTAGAAGATCGCTTCGGAGACTTGCTGCATGAGCGCCTGGACCTCGGGCGAATTGGAGCGCAGGCCGCGGGCGCGGAGAGCAGTGAGTTTTTCCCAGACCTCCGGGTATTGGTAGCGGATCTGCGAGTTGACGTTGTCGTCGCCCTGCTGCCAGCCCTCGGCGCTGAAGAGGCCGTTCGAGATGACGAGGCGCTTGACGGCGGCGGGGTGAGCGAGGGTGTAACCGATGACCAGCATCCCGCCGTAGGAGTGGCCGAAGAGGTTGAAAGAATCGAGGCCGAGGGCGCGGCGGAAGCCTTCGATGTCCTCGATATCGCGCGAAAAGGAGTAGTCGGAGGCTTTGGCGGCGAGGTCGGATTTTGCGCGGCCGAGACCGCGAAAATGGATCACGGCGAAACGATCGGCGAGTTCGTGGAAAAACGGATCGAGATAACCGGCGGCGCCGGGTCCGCCCTCGATGACGAGGAGCGGTTCGCCGTGGCCCTCGGTCCAGTAGAAGAGTTTGGCGCCGTTGACGGTGACGTAGCGGTCCTCGGGCGCGGGCGATGCGGGCGAAGGAGGAGCGACGGCGAGGGCGTCGCGGATTTTTTTCGCGACGGGGGCGAGGTCGCCGTCGGACGCGGCGTGCTCGCCGGGCTGCTGCGGGGGTTCGCCAGCGAAGCGGGGGATGAGGTGCAGGTGAGCGTGGAAGACGGTCTGGCCGGCCGCCGAGCCCGAGTTCATCGCGAGCTGAAAACCCTCGCATTTCAGGTCGGTGCGTTTGATCGCGTCGACGAGCTTGTGCGCGGCGTCGGTCATGGCGTGCATCGTGTCGGCGGGAATCTCGAGGAAGTTGTCGGCGTGCACGAGTGGCACGACGAGGAGGTGGCCGGGGTTGCGCTGGTCGAGGCTGAGAAAGGCGAGGCACTTGTCGTCGCGATAAACGACGCCTTCGGGCTGACGCGTGCCGGCGATGATCTCGCAGAACGGGCAGGGCTTGGCCTCGGCTGCGCCCGCGGCGAGCCGCGGAGTGAAGGCGACGGCGAGCAGGACGAGGAGGGCTGGGACGCGGACGAAGGGAAACGGAAGGCGCATGGCTGGATGGGCGCAGTCAATGGGGGCGAGGACTGCGGGCGAGAGGGGAGTGACGAGGTGCGCTTTTTTGTGACGACGCGCGCTGATGGGCGGCGTGAGACCGATCACCCAAAGCATTGCTCCGAGTTTTTGAATTTCACAGAAGGTAACGAAGGTAACAAAGAGCGGGTGTCTCGAAGCGAAAGGTGGGGCGACTGATGCCGCGGATTAGAGATCGAGGTTGAAGCCCGGAGATGGGTGGCCGCGGCAGATATAGATGCAAATGTAGGCGGGGTGACCTCACCCCGCGGAGAGGAGGGAACGCAGGGTGAGGTCACCCTGCCTACATCACGGAAAGAAAAGCAGGGTGAGGTCACCCCGGCTACATGAGGGACGGACGGAGCGGCGTGAGGTCGCCACGCCTACAAACCGGCAAGGAAAGCCGGCAGCGGATCAGAGCTCGAGATGCGCGGAGAGTTCGGTGCGCAGGAGATCGATCAGCTCCGGGTCCATGAACGTGAAGTCGTCGGGGATGCGGAGAGTGATGAGCGGTTTGTCGCCGAGTTCCGCCGGGAAACGTTCGCGCACGCGGTCGGTGTGCTTGCGCTCCATGCAGAACACGAGATCGGCCCAGCCGATGAGCCCGGCGGTGAGTTTCACGCGTGCGCCGGCCTCGGTGCCCGCGGACCGCGCTTCATAGCGCGGATGACCCGCAAAGAGCGCCTCCGCCGTCCTGATTACGCGAGCAGAGAAAGAGGAGCTTGGTTTTGATGGAAAGGCGCGGCGTCTACTTCGGGCCGAGCACAAATACCGACTGAGATGTACCGTCGCGTTTAATTGCCGCGGAGAGCCGCTCCACGAGGGGAGCAATCGCGCTAAAGTGGGTTTCGCCTGGCACGGGGAAGAAATGAACCTGGGGACTACGAGGATCCGATGCGAGGGTTCGCAGCGCTGAAATGTTGCTCGGCGCCTTGTCGCCTTCGAAAACGAAGGTGGGGAGCACGCCGCCCCAGAACCAGCGTTGCGTCCAGCGAAAGAGTGAGGTGCGAGGCATGTTGTCTAGCGGCAGCGAGTGAAACCATCGCCACGCTTGGCAAGCGGACCGCACGAGAAAGCCCGCAGACGTCGGACGATGACTGCATCGAAATGCTCGAACCGGGCGCTCGCGGCGCGAAGATGATGGTCACTCATTGAGATGTCGGCGGGCCTCCGACTGAACATAGGAATCCGGGTCGCGGCTCAGACTTTCGAGAAGCCGGCGCGGAGTCTTGCGATTCCGTGCGACCGTCAGCCGGACATAAGACACGGGATCTTGAGCCAACTTATCCAAACTGGCCTCGGAAATATTTTCGTCTTCCTCGGGGGCGATTCTACGGATATTCGGATCGGCTGAGTCGATTGCCTCAAGATAGAAGCTCGTGCGCCATTCGGGTGGCGCATTCGTCCGCTGGATGACCGCGTGCCGAACCTCCAGGGCCGGGTCGGCGTTCAGCTGTTCAAGTAACTCAAAAGGGAGCATCGGGTTCCTCGTCAGGGCGGCGCGAACATGGAAATCTCTATCGCGGGCGAGCTGAGGCATCAGCGAGAGCGGAAGGCGTCGATCTTTCGCGATGGCGACCCGAGGATCGAGATATCTGCAGTCCGCGCAGACCCGGAAATATTCCTGATAAAGCGCCGGGTTGGACGCGCCGCGGAGTTCCAAGATGGCGTCCCGCGTCTCAGAATACTCCGCCTCTCGAAGGATCTGCCAATGCAGCGCCTCGCCGCAAGCAGGGTGCCGGACGATAGCCTGTTCGAAGTTTCGGAGATCGTTTCCCTTGCGCCACCGAGGAGAGCGGTCCCAGAGCGCCTGCAGCAGCGAGAGCGAACAGCGGGCGTGGCTGGCCAGCATGGTGGCGACTCCCGGGCCTTGGGAAAAAACATCCGCTATCTCCTGCAGTTTCTCACTCGAGGCCGCGGGGTGGTTAGATAGCCAGACGACGACCTGGCCGATCACTTTGTTGGAAGCGGTGTCGATGCCCGCCCACGCCTGCGGAGTGCCCCCAGGAGCGTCGAGCGCGATCGTCACCTGATGCTCGACGCGGCGGGCGGCCCACCATTTCGCGACCTCTTTGAGAGGAATCGGAGCAGCGCACACGAACGCGGCGATTGGCAGGACCAATCCCATCCACCATTGCTTCGGACGCGGGCGCTGAATCAGCTGGCTGATCGCCAGCAGGGGAAACCAGAGAAGGGCGGCGGCAATGGCCCCAACATAGAGCGTCAAAAATAACACCGCGATCCATCCGAAGGGGCCGCCAACGTCTCCCTTTCCGAGGAAGTGGCCGGTGACGACCATCCCCGCCACGATTCCCAATGCGATTGCTCCGAAAAAAGTCGGCCAGAAAAATGATTTCGCGGAGCGGGTGTTATCAGTCACGGCGAAGGGTGGCTAGATACCCACGCAAGGAAGGATGCGCCGACCCCGATGATCGCACTGACCCACCATGGTTTGAGCGGGAGAGAATCGATGAGGCTCGGATCACGGCGCGGCATAAAAGAGAAATTAAAGAAGTGGCGCCGGGCCCCGTGAAGATTGTGCAGATTATTTCAGGTCTTCTTCGATCGCACTGAACTGTTCCAGGGCGGCTTCGAGGTCGGCGACGATGTCGGCGGCGATGATGCCGGGAGCGGGGAGATTGGCGCTGTCTTCGAGGGCTTCATCTTTGAGCCAGAAGATATCGAGGTTCACCTTGTCGCGCTTGATCAGCTCGTCGTAGGTGAAGGCTTTGAAGCGCTCGGTTTCTTTACGGTGGTGGCGCGAAGGTAGGGACGTCTCTCCGAGACGTCCGGCCTTGGGGGCTTTCGCGGACGCCTGCGGAGAGGCGTCCCTACCGAAATAACACGCCACGAAGTC
>JBEHYR010000026.1:0-72566 GCA_048498075.1 Verrucomicrobiota bacterium
CACAGCTTCTCCACCTCGCTCATCACGTGCGTCGAGTAGATCACCGCGCGCGGCAGTCCCGCACGAACCGCACGATCGACCGCGCCGTCATCACGTCGAGCCCCAGCGTCGGCTCGTCGAAAATCATCACCGCCGGGTCGTGCACGAGCGTGCGCGCGATCGACGTCTTTTGTTTCATCCCCGTGGAGAATTTTTCGCAACGGCGATCGAGAAACTCGTCCATCTCCAGTTCCGCCGAGAGTTGCTTGATCCGATCGCGAATCGCCGGATCGCTCATCCCGTTCAGCCGGCCGAAATACGTGATCATTTCCCGCGCCGTCAGCCGGCCGTAGAGCGCCGTGCTGGCCGCGAGGAAGCCGACGCGGGCGCGCACCAGCTGCGGGGCCTGCACGATGTCGTGTCCGTCGATCGTCGCGGTGCCGCTCGTCGGCTTGAGCAACGTGGCGAGCAGGCGAAGCGTCGTCGTCTTACCCGCGCCATTCGCGCCGAGCAGTCCATAAATCTTTCCGGCTTCAGCGCGAAAAGAGAGGCCGTCGACGGCGCGGATTTCTCCGCGCTTCTTGTCGCGAAACGTCTTCGTGAGATTTTTGGCGAGGATCATGACGCGTCTTTATCCCTGGCTGTTCCGGCGAACCCATACATGACCGCGACCGCCACGCCCACGCCGATGCCGACTCCCGCGCCGTTTGAAGCGCAGAGCGCGGCACCGACGCCGACACCGAGGGCGAGTCCAGGCAGACTGAAGCGAAATCGTTTTTTCATGGAGGCGTGGGGTTGGGGGAAATCACAGGCTCATCTTCTCTCGAAACTCCTGCGCCTGCCGCCGGCTCAGCTCGACTTTGGCGCCGCCCTTCAGGTGCACCAGCAGCCCGCCGCTGAACCACGGCTCGATCTTCTCGATCCAAGCGAGATTGATGATCTGGCGGCGGTTCGCGCGGAAAAAATATTTCGGATCGAGCCGCTCCTCCATCGCGTTGAGCGAGCGGAAAAGCTGCGGCTGCGCGCCGTCGAAGTGCACGCGCGTGTAGTTGCCCTCGCTCTCCAGCAGCCGGATCGATTTCACCTCGACGAACCAGCAGCGGTCGCCCTCGCGCACGAATACCTTGTCCTCCGCGGCGAGCCGATCGCGCTGCGGCAGCTTGCCGCTCGTGCCTTCGGTCCCCGGCCCCGACGCCTTCGCGCGTCTCGCCCGCAATTTTTCGATCGCCGCCGCCAGCCGCGCCGGATCGACCGGCTTCAGCAGGTAGTCGAGCGCGTTCAACTCGAATGCCTTCACCGCGAACTCGTCGTAGGCCGTCGTGAAAATCACGTCCGGGATCGGCGCCTCGAGCGATTCGAGCAACTCCATTCCGGTCTCGCCCGGCATCTGCACGTCGAGAAACAGCAAGTCGGGCGCGAGCGTTTTCAACTGCTCGCGCGCCTGCTTCGCGTTTCCCGCTTCGCCCGCGATTTCCAGATCGGAAAACGCTGCGAGCAACCGGCGTAGTTCCGCGCGGGCCAGGCGTTCGTCATCCACGAGGAGCGCTTTCATGCGTGAGTCATCACGGGAATGATCGCCTCCGCCACCACTTGCTCCGGCGAATTCGTGCGCAACTGCAGCGTCGCGCGTTCGCCGAAAAGCAGCCGCAGCCGCTCCGCCGCATTCCGCAGCCCCACGCCGGTCGACCCCTGCCGGCGGCGATTCGTGTCCGTCGCGATCTCGCCGGGATTCGTCACCTGCAACCGCAACGCGTCGCCCTCCCGCCGCGCGAAAATCGTGATCTCTCCGCCTTCCGCCCGCGCGGAGATGCCGTATTTGACCGCGTTTTCCACGAGGGTCTGCAACAGCATCGGCGGAATCGGCAGCGTCAGCGTCTCGGGCGCCACGTCCATCCGCACGCGCAGCCGCTCCTCGTGGCGCACCTGCTCGAGCGCGAGGTAATCGTTCACCACTCTCAACTCGTCCTCGAACGGCACCGTCTCGAGCTGGCCGCTTTGCAGCGAGTAGCGCAGCAGGTTCGCCAGCTGCGTCACCGCATCCCGTGCGCGCGCCGGATTCTCGTCGATCAGCGCCCGCAGCGAGTTGAGCGAGTTAAAAATAAAATGCGGGTTCACCTGCGACTTCAACGCGCGCAGCTCCGCGTCCTTCACGTGCGTCGTGAGCCGCAGCCGCTCGATCTCCGAACGGTTGAAGCGATCGAACAGATGATAGAAAAAATAGACGCAGAACCAGCCGACGAACAGCATCGTGCCGTTCACCGTGCTCAGCGTCAGCATCACGGCCGGGCTGTATTTCTGCGATGGCCACGGCAGCCGCACCACCCCGTAGCAGTAGCCGTAGCCCACGATCGTCCACACCAGCGAGAGCACGAAGGCGGTCACGAAAATCCGCGGCACGAGCTGTCGCCAGCCGAGTTGCTTCCAACCCCACCGCCCCACCAGCGGCCGCACATAGTGCGTCAGCAACAACCCCATCGCCATGACCATGAAGAGCAGCGATCCCGTCAGCAGCGGATCGCGGCGTTCCGACGGCGAGCTGAAATAGAACGCCATCACCGCCTGCGACGCGAAAAAAAATCCCCAGCCAAACGTCTGGCAGATCACGTAGAGCCGCTCCTTCGCGCGCTCGCGGCGCTCCGTGTCTTCGAGCACGACGGTCGTGCTGTTCGCGACTGAATCCATGCCCGCAGAGTAAAGGCCCGCGTGGTCGCTGAGCGCAAACTTTGGACGAGCGGCCTTCGCCGGAGGATGAACGGCGCTCCTTCTGCGGGCCACCGCCGACGCGGTCGGCTTGTCAGCGGCCGCCGGCGCCGTAACGTCATCCTCATGTCGTCTCAGGTCGTCGTCGTCGGCAGTTTCGTGCAGGATCTGACGTTCTGCTGCGACGCCTTTCCCGCGCCCGGCGAGACGATCCTCGGTCGCTTCGTCACCGGTCCCGGCGGGAAAGGCTCGAATCAGGCCGTCGCCACCGCGCGCGCCGGCGTCGCCACGCGCTTCATCGGCGCCGTGGGCGACGACGCGTTCGCAGCCGGTGCGAAAAAATTTCACCGCGCCGAACGGATCGACACCCACCTCATCGCGAAGCCGCCCCACGCCACCGCGACCGCCGGCATCCTCGTCGACACCGCCGGCCGCAACCAGATCGTCGTCGCGCTCGGCGCGAGCGCACGTTTGCGGGCGCGCGACGTGCCCGCCGCGCTGCTCCGCGGCGCAAAGGTCGTCGTCTGCCAGCACGAGACGAACCTCGCGATCAACGCGCATGTTTTCCGCACCGCCCGTCGCCTCGGCGCGACGACCGTGCTCAACCCCGCGCCGATGCGCGCCGATTTCGACCCGGCGATCCTCCGGTACGTCGACGTGCTGATTCCGAACGAGAGCGAATTCGTGTCCCTCGCGCGCAGCCTTCGCCTGTCAACGAATCTCGACGAGGCCTCGCTGCCAAAACTCTCCTCCGCCGACCTGCAGTCGCTCTGCCGTCGTTTACCGGTGCCCATCGTGATCGTCACGCTCGGCGCCCGCGGCTGCTTCGTGTCGCTGCCGGATCGCGGCGAGCATCTGCCCGCGCATGCCGTGAAAGCGGTGGACACCACCGGCGCCGGCGACGGCTTCGTCGGCGGCTTTGCCGCCGGCCTCGTGAAATTTTCCGGCGACCCGCTCGCCGCCGGCCGCTACGCCACCGCCGCGGCCGCGCTGTCCGTCACGAAATTCGGCACCGCGACTTCGATGCCGCACGCCCGCGAGATCGAGCGGTTTTTGAAAAAGCAGCGATAGTCTTCGCGCAAGCCAGGCAGTTCAGGTGGAACGGCAGCCGTTCTGCGATGCACTCACCGGCAAGTACCAGTATGCGTGGAATATTGTCATTCTGAACGAAGTGAAGAATCCAGTGCGCGCTTCGTGGCATGACGCGCGTGCGAAAGTCCAACTGGATTCTTCGCTGCGCTCAGAACGATAGGCATTCGAGTGTTCATCGGCGCATGCCACCCAACGGCTTGGCGCTGATTCGGAGTCTCAGAATGACAGAAAAATTGAGCGACTAAACGAGGGTTAGAAACGTCCGAAGGCCCTACGCCCCGATCGGATGCCACGTGGTCTTGAACTCCAGCGTGTCGCGAATCGCGTAGAGGCTCTGCGCGCCGTCGCCGAACCAGTCGACCGCCGCCGCGTCCGCCAGCCGCGTCCGCTTCACGCTCTCCGCCGCGCCGAACTCGAGCGCCTTCCGATCTGCCGCGCCCATCGCGCCGACGACCGCCCGCAGGTGCGTGTGCGTCGCAAACGTCGGCACCATCTCCTTCCGAAAGCCCGTGAGCAGATTGACCACGCCGCCCGGCAGATCGCTCGTCGCGAGCATCTCGCCGAGCAGGATCGCCGGATACGGCGACTGCTCCGACGCGAGCGCGACGACCGTGTTGCCGCTGACGATCGCCGGCGCGATGAGCGACACCAGCGCGAGCAGCGCCGGCGCATCCGGCGCGATCGCGCCGATCACGCCCATCGGCTCCGTCACCGTGAAATTGAAATACGGCGCCGCGACCGGGTTTACGTTACCCAGCACCTGTTCGTATTTGTCCGCCCAGCCGGCGTAATAGACGAGACGATCGGTCGTCGCATCGATTTCCTTCGCCGCCGCGCTCTTCGACGCGCCGAAAAGGACGAGCGTATCGACCATTTCCGCACGCCGCGCCTCGAGCATCTCGCCGAGGCGATAGATGATCTGCCCGCGATTATAGGCCGTGCGCTTCGCCCAGCCGGGCCCGGCTTTCGCGGCGGCCTCGACGGCGTTGCGCAGATCCTTGCGCGTGCACTGTGGGATGTTCGCGAAAAAATTTTCCCCGGCGTCGGCGAGCGGAAACGTGCGCCCGCTCTCGGAGCGGATGAACGCGCCGCCGACATAGGGCTTCGGGGTTTTGGTGATGGGCAGACGGTTCATGGGGCGGACTCCGGTTCGAGTGGGAGGGGCGAAACGGGCGTCTCCTCCTGAAGTTGATTGCTCTCCCGGTAGAACAGCGCGACGACGGCAAAAATGATCGCCGCGACGATCGAAAGGCCTGCGTAGAAATAGTAGTAAACGGCGCCCTGCAACTTCACGGTTCCGTCGGGATTCTCGATGAAGTGGTGCACGAGCGCCGCGAGCACGTTACCCCCGGTGATGGAGAAATAGAACAGCGCCTGCACGATCGCCTTCAGGTGCCGCGGTGCCTGCGTGTAGGCGAATTCCAGCGCGGTGATCGACGCCATCACCTCGCCCGCCGACAGCACGGCATACGCCGGCAGCTGCCACGCGACGTTGGGTTTCAGGCCGGATTGAATCTTGGCCTCGATCCAGCCGCTGATGACGAACGAGAGGCCGATCGTGAAAATCCCCAGGCCGATTTTGCGCAGCGCCGTCAACTTCCAGATCTTGTCGAACGCCGGATAGATCACGTACTGAAACAACGGGATGAACGCCAGGATCATGATCGCGTTCACCGCCTGCAATTGCGACGAGAACAGCTCGAAGGTCCGGCCAAAGAGCGTGAAATGCCGGTCCATTTTCTCCGCCTGCAAAACCCACTCGCCGCCGCTCTGATCCCACAGCGCCCAAAACGGGACGAGAAACACGAAGATCACGCTGAGTTTCAGCAAGAGCCACAGGCTCTCGCGATTGAAGGTCTCGCGCAGAAATGCCCGTCCCCGCGGCGGTATGTGCACGAAACGATAGCGGCCCAACCAAAACACCAGCGTCGCCACGAACATCAGCACCGCCGGCAGTCCGAACGCGACCGCCGGTCCGAACCGGCCGAGCAGCCAAGGCGTGAGCGAAATCGAAAAGAACGAGCCGAAGTTGACCGCGAAATAAAACCACCCGAACGCACGCGAGACGAGCCCCTGATTGCTCGCGCCAAACTGGTCGCCGACGTTCGAGGCGACACAGGGCTTGATGCCGCCGGAGCCGATCGCGATCAGCCCGAGCCCGACCGCCAGACCAACGCGCGTCGCGTCGCCCGCCAGGGCGATGCAGCCCGCGCAGTAGATCAGCGAAATCCAGAAGACCGTGCGATACTTGCCCCAGAACGCATCCGCCAAAATCGCGCCGAGAATCGGAAAGGCATAGTTCGAGGCGACGAACCAGTGATAATACTCATTCGCCTCGTTCTCGCTCATCGGCGCGAGTTCGCCCGCGCGATTGCGCAGATACTGCGTCATGTAGACGACGAGGATGGCGCGCAGTCCGTAAAAACAAAACCGCTCCGCCGCCTCGTTCCCCACGATGTAGGGAATGCCCGGCGGCATCTTGTCGGTTTTGACCGGAGCCGTGAGAAATTTTTTGTCAGCCATGCGAAGAAGAGGATAGGCGAGGAAAACCAACCACAGATGAACACAAATTCACACAGATCAGAGAACGATCCGCTCCCATTCCAGCTTGGGGCGCCTGAAGTTGATGATGAGTCCAACCTTTAGTTTGGTTATTCGGAGATAGTTCAGCATCTGCCCACGCTCACCGTCAGTGATGCCCTCGATCACCTTGGCATCCACCACCACCTCGTTCCCGGCGATCAAGTCCGGAATGAATTCTCCCACTCTCACGCCTTTATAGTTCAAGACGTGGCGACGTTGCTGATCGAAAGAAATCCCCCGTAGTCCGAACTCCACCACCAACGCGTTCTCGTAGGGTTTTTCGTGAATGCCGGCACCAAGTTCGTTCAACACCTCCATCGCGCTCCCCACGATTGCATAGGTCAACTGCGCCGACGGCCCATCATATTTGTGTTCATCTGTGTGCATCTGTGGTTCAGATGCTTCAAACAATCTTGCAGTAATCCAGCAGCCCTTGCCGGCCGCCCTCGCGTCCGAAGCCGCTTTCCTTGTAGCCGCCGAACGGCGACGTCGGGTCGAATTTATTATAAGTGTTCGCCCACACCACGCCGGCCTTCAGTTCCGTGGACATCTTCAGGATCCGCGAGCCCTTGTCCGTCCACACACCCGCGCTCAATCCATACGCCGTGTTGTTCGCCTTCTCGATCGCTTCCTCGACTGTGCGAAACGTCAGGATGCTCAGCACCGGCCCGAAAATCTCCTCGCGCGCGATCCGGTGACTCATCGTCACCCCGGAAAAAACCGTCGGCCGAAAATAAAATCCCTTCGTGGGCAGCCGGCACGTCGGCTGAAAGAGCTCCGCGCCTTCCTTCACACCCGCGCCGACGAGTTCCGTGATCTTCGCGAGCTGTTCCTTCGAGTTGATCGCGCCCACATCGGTGTTCTTGTCCATCGGATCGCCGACGCGCAGCACGCGGATGCGGTTTTTCAATTTCGTCAGCACCTCGTCCGCCACCGGCTCGTGCACGAGCAACCGCGAGCCCGCGCAGCACACGTGGCCCTGGTTGAAGAAAATCCCGTTCACGATCCCCTCGACCGCCTGGTTGATCGGTGCGTCGTCGAACACGATGTTCGCCGCCTTGCCGCCGAGTTCCATCGTCATCTTTTTTCCGCTGCCCGCGAGCGAGCGCATGATGATCTTGCCGACCTCCGTCGAGCCGGTGAACGCCACCTTCGCCGCCAACGGATGCGCCATCACCGCCGCGCCGACCTCGCCCGCGCCCGTCACGAAATTCACCACGCCCGGCGGCAATCCCGCATCCTGGATGATCTCCGCGAGCTTCAGGCATGTGATGCTCGTCGTCTCCGCGGGCTTCAGCACGACGCAGTTCCCCATCGCCAGCGCCGGCGCGATTTTCCACGCCAGCATCAGCAGCGGAAAATTCCACGGGATCACCTGCCCCACGACACCCAGCGGCGCCACGCGCGCACCCGGCGCGACATACTCCAACTTATCCGCCCAGCCCGCGTGATAGAAAAAATGCGCCGCCGCCATCGGTACATCGAAGTCGCGCGATTCCTTGATCGGCTTCCCGCCGTCGAGCGTCTCCGCCACCGCGAATTCCCGCGCGCGGTCCTGCAGCAACCGCGCGATGCGAAAAAGATATTTCGCCCGCTCGCTCCCCGCCATTTTTCCCCACGTCGTCGTGAACGCCCGCTGCGCGGCCTGATAAGCCGCGTCGACATCCGCCGCGCCCGCGAGCGCGATCTCGGCGAGCTTCTGCTCGTTCGCCGGATTGATGCTGTCGAAATATTTCCCGCTCTTCGGCGCGACGAACTGCCCGTCGATGGACAGCTCGTAGCGCGCCTTCAGCTTCGGGTCCGCCGTCTCCGGCGCGGGATCGAATTCCCAAAGATCGCCGAAGATCAATTCCGGCGCCGGCCGGCTCGCCCGTGTGGTTTTCTTTTTGTCGGAAGCAATCGTGGACATGTGATTTTCGCCCGCGAATCACGCGAATCATCGCGAATTCACACAGCTTTTCGTCGTTGGTTTTAAATTTCGCGTCGATTCGCGTGATTCGCGGGCGGTCCGTTCAATAACTCTCCGTCGCCTCGGTGAAATAATACGGCGCCTGATACGCTCCCGTGCGCTCCTTCTCGATCTGCCGCAGCAAATCGTTCAGCAGCGCGCTCGCGCCGAACCGATAGCGCGCGTTGTTCAGCCACGCGTCGCCGAGCGTCTCCTTGATCGCGACGAGAAACGTCAGCGCCTGCTTCGCCGTGCGAATCCCGCCCGCCGGTTTCATCGCGATCGCCACGCCCGTGTCCAAATAAAAATCCCGGATCGCCTCAATCATCACCTGGTTGTTGCCAAGCGTCGCGTTGAGCGAGGTCTTCCCCGTGCTCGTCTTGATGAAATCGCCCTCGCGAATCACGCGCATCGCGAGAAACGACGCCGCGCGAATGTTATCGTAGGTCTCCAGTTCGCTCACTTCGAGAATCACCTTCAGTGTCGCCGCGCCGCACGCCTCCCGCACCGCCGCGATCTCGTCCTGCACGCGGGCAAACTCGCCCGCCAGAAAAGCCCCGCGGTTGATCACCATGTCGATCTCATCCGCGCCATCCGCCACCGCCGCCTTCACTTCCGCGAGCCGCGTCTTCAACGGCGCCTGCCCGCTCGGAAACGCGGTCGCGACCGACGCGATCCGCACCGCCGTGTCGTCGCCCAGCGCCCGCCGCGCGTGCTTCACCATCGCCGGGTAAACGCACACCGCCGCGACCTGCGGCACCGTGGCATCCGCACTCGGCCGCAGCGCCTTTTGGCAAAGCGACGCCACTTTCCCCGGCGTGTCCTTGCCCTCGAGCGTCGTGAGATCGACCATCGAGACCGCGGCCTTCAGGCCCCACAGCTTCGCCCCTTTCTTGATCGAGCGCGTGCCGTATTTAGCCACGCGTTCCTCGATCCCGACGTGATCGACGGTGCCGATTTGATCAAACAGCCGGCCAAACGCGGCCGAAGCGGAACGAGCCAACATGCGCGCACTATTCGTCGCGAACCCAGTGAAGCCAAACGAAATTTCTCCACGGTCTCGGCCACCATCGTCCCACCTCCCGCGCGCGCCGAATCGCCGTCCAATCCACGCCCTTCCACCCGCCACCGAGTCTCTCCACCCAAACCAGAGTGTAACGCAATGCGTTACACTTTGTCCGGGGAGTTCGCCTTGCTTCCGCCGTTCAACCGCCCTTCCAGGCCGCCCATCTCAACCTCGATTGCCGCACGATGCTTCGCCGCCACGATCGCGCCATGAAGTCGTCCCGCGTTGCCCGCTTTCTCTGGCGCGAATGGATCCGCCCGCTCGCCCTGCCCGTTCTCCTCATCACCGCGGGGAAGTCCGCCCTCGCCGACATCAACCCCGTGCCCACCGGCTCGATGATCCCCACCGTCCTCGAAGGCGACTGCGTCTTCGTCGACAAACTCGCCTACGACCTGAAAATCCCGTTCACCACGAAACACCTCGCGCACTGGGCCGATCCCGCGCGCGGCGACATCGTCGTCTGCTTTTCGCCGAAAGACGGCACGCGCCTCCTCAAGCGCGTCGCCGCCGTCCCTGGCGACACGATCGAGATGCGCCGCGAAACGCTTCTCCTCAACGGCCAGCCTCTCGCCTACACTCCACTCGACGCCCGTGGTCCCGCTCGCGCGACCGATCCCGCCGGCTCCGGCCTCGCCGACCTGCCCGCGTCCGAACGCGACGCCGCCCTCTTCGCTCGCGAGCAACTTGGCGCCCACTCGCACGCGGTCATGGTTCTCCCGCATCGTCCCGCCCTCCGCAGCTTCGGTCCCCTCACCCTGCCGCCGGGCCAGTATTTCATGCTCGGCGACAACCGTGACAACAGCGAGGACTCACGCTACTTCGGCTTCGTTCCCCGCGACCAGATCGTCGGCCAGGCCCGCGCCATCGCCCTCTCCGCCGACCTGAAGCACTGGCTCAAGCCGCGCCTGAACCGCTTTTTCACCGCCTTGGATTAACCTAAAAGATCCGGTTGGAATTGAACCACAGAGACACAGAGAACACAGAGAAAACAGCTTCCAAGAAAACTCATCTGATCGGAAAACTCACCTGCCAGATGAAACCATTTTTCTCCGAGGTTCCGCCGGTTCACCTCTCTGTGCCTTTGTGTCTTTGTGGTTCAACTCCGTTTTTCAGGACTAAGCGCAATCACTGCCGCAGGAGAACCATGAAGACGCGACCGAACCTGGCGCGGCGGACCCCAAACCAGCGAAAAATTTGCACCGAAGGTCGCAGCGGAAGCAGAGGGACGCGACCGACCTGATCTTCTCTGCTCTCTCTGCTTTCTCCTGTGAAAGTTCTGGTTCGAAAAAAGCCGGAAGCCGTCATCCACGCTGCTCCGCCACGACCACGACGAACAAGCCGCACCCCGGCCGCTCCGGCGGTCCCAGCGCCCTCACGGAATTTTCCAATACGCGTTGTCCACGTGCGCAGTGCGCATGAGGTCGGCGACCCGCGCGACTTCGTCGGGATGTTTCGCCGCCACATCGTGAAGTTCGCCGAGGTCGTGCTCGAGATCGAAAAGCTGGACCGGCGCCGAGGTGGATTTCAGCCGAATGCCTTTCCAGCGCCGCCCGAGCAAGACGGCCTGACTGACGCCGTCTTCGAAAAATTCCCAGTAGAGAAACGCGTGTTCCCGCTGCTCACCTCGCCCGAGCAGCGTCGGCACGAGGCTCACGCTGTCGAGTGAGGCCGGCGGCTTCGCGCCCGCGAGTTCGGCGCACGTCGCCATCATGTCGCCGAAGTATCCGACGTGCCCCGACACCCCGCCGCCTTTGATTCGCCCCGGCCAACGCGCGATGAACGGAATGCGAATGCCGCCCTCCGTCAGCGTGCGCTTCAATCCCGTCAGCGGTCCGCACGCCTCGAAAAAATTCGGATCGTAGCTCGGGCCGCCTTCATCGTGCGGTCCGTTGTCGCTCGCGAACAACACGAGCGTCCGGTCGTCGATGCCGAGGCGTTTGAGATCCGCCAGCAAATCCCCGATCTGCGCATCGAGCCGCGTGATCGACGCGGCGTGGCCTTTCGCGCTGTCGGTCCACGGCCGGTCCGCATAGGGCCCATAGTCAGGCACCTCGTTCCCGTCGCCGAGGAGCCGCGCGCGCTCGTCGTTCGCGTGCGGCACGATCACGGAGAGATAAAGGAAGAACGGGCGCTGCGCATTCGCCGCGATGAATCGGTGCGCCTCTTTCGCGAACAAGTCGCCGGCGTAGGCGAGTTTCTTGAGCGAGTAGCCCGCGCCTTCCGCCGGGCCGACCTGCACCAGATCGTTGGGCAAATCTTCGCGCACGCCGTCGCGCCAGAGGAAATTGGGAAAATTATTGTGCGCCTGCGTCTGGCTGAGGAAGCCGTAGTAAGTATCGAAACCCTGCTTACGCGGCTCGCCCTCCTGGTCGATCAGGCCGAGGCCCCATTTGCCAACGAGGCTCGTGCGATAGCCTGCGTCGTGCAGCACGCGTGCCACCGTCACATCGTCGCGCAAGAGCGTCTGCGCGGCTGGATTCTGCGGCCCGGCGTTGCCGCGCACGCGCGTATGGCCCATGTGCAGCCCCGTCATCAGCACGCTGCGCGACGGCGCGCACACCGTGTTACCCGCATAAAATTGCGTGAACCGCACGCCCTCGGCCGCCATCCAGTCGAGCACCGGCGTCTGGATTAACTTTTGCCCGTAGCAACCGAGTTCACCGTAGCCGAGATCGTCCGCGAGGATCAGGATGATGTTCGGCTTTGGCGCACTCGGCTTCACCTCCTCGGCCCTCACCAGCGTGGCCAGCACACAGGTGGCGACGCATCTCAGTATATTGCGGCATTTCATGGCCTGGACGTTGTTCGCTCACCGTGGCACTGCAACCCGCGGAAGCTGGCGGCCATCCCGCTACCCGGCGCGTTTCTCGGGGGCGAAATCGCCTCGACTTCACCGGCTCTCACCGCTCAGAGATACGTCCTCCGGCGCGTCTCTCGCATTTTTCCCCCATGCCGAACTCCGATCCGACCCGCTGGTTCACCGCCGAACTCGCCCCGCATGAGTCGGCCCTTCGCGCCTACCTGCATGGGCTGGCGCCGTCGTCGGATATCGACGACATCATCCAGGAAACGTACGCGCGCATTCTCCGCGCTTTCGAACGGGGCCCGATCGATTCGCCTCGCGGGCTGCTTTTCGCCACCGCGCGCAACGTCGCCCGCGATCTCTTTCGCCGCCGCACCACCGCCGGCACGATTCCGATAGCGGAAATCCACGAGTCTCGCGTCTTCGACGATGCGCCTGACGCCGCGGAGCGCGCGACCCGCCGCCAGGAAACCGACCTGCTGGCCGCCGCCATCGCCGAACTGCCTCCGCGCTGCCGTGAAATCCTCGTCCTCCGCAAATTCGAAAACCTCTCCCACCGCGAAATCGCCGCGCGGCTCGGCATCGCCGAGCACACCGTCGAAGCCCAACTCACCAAAGCGCTGCATCGCTGCGAAGATTTTTTCGTGAAAGCTCGCGCCCTTCCGCCGTATTGACCGATGCCGCCGCTGCCCGAATTCACCGACGAATCCATTCGCCTCGCCGCCGCGAGCTGGACCGTGCGCCGCGATCGCGGTCTCTCCGGAGCCGAATCGATCGAATACGAACTCTGGCTCGCCGCCGACGAACGCCACGCCGCCGCCGTCCGGCGCACCGCCGCCGCCTGGTCGCTCCTCGACCACCTGCCCGACCGCGCCGCCGCCCCGGTGCTCGCCGCCGCGACCCGCCGCCGCTCCTTTTGGCGAAGCACCTTTGCGGTCGGCGCAATCGCCGCCGCCGCCGCGGTCGTGATCGGCGGCCTGACGTGGTGGCGCCTGGCCGCGCCTTCGCCCGCACCACGCGTGTCCGTCGCGATCGCCGCGAGCAGCGGCCCGCGCACGGTGACGCTTTCCGACGGCTCGCTCGTGCAACTCAACACCGGCGGCGAGATCGCCGAGCAATTTACTCCGGCCGAACGCCGGGTGCTCCTGACCCGCGGCGAAGCTCATTTCGCCGTCGCAAAAAATCCCGCGCGCCCGTTCCTCGTGCGCGCCGGCACCCTGCAAATCCGCGCCGTCGGCACCGCCTTCAACGTCAACCTCCAGTCCGCCGCCGTCGACGTGATCGTGACCGAGGGCCGCATCCAGCTCGCCGCCCGTCCCGACGATGCTGATACACCGTCCGGCCTCACGTCCAGTCCCATCAGCCCCACGCTGACCGCCGGCCAGCGCGCCGTGCTGCGCGGCGACCTCGCCCCGGGCCGGAATCTCGCCGACGCGCTCGAGTTCTCGGTCGTCGATCCCGCGGAGATGGCGCGCGTCCTCGCCTGGCGCGAACCGCTGCTGCGGCTCGGCGGCGCGACGCTCGCCGAACTAGCGGTGGAATTCGAGCGCGCGACCGGCCGCCGCCTCGTGCTCGCGGAACCGTCGCTCGCGGAGCTGCGTTTCGGCGGCCGTTTCCGCGCCGACGACATCGATGGCTTCACGCACCTGCTCGCGACCACGCTGGACCTCGAAGTGGAACGCTCCGCCGATGGCACAATCCTGCTCCGGAAAAAAAAATCGGATTCGCGATAGCGGAGATGGACCGGCGCTGCGTCTTCCTCGCGCCGACGACCTAACGGTCGCTGGAGAACCCCTTTCATGCTAATCCCTCAACGCCGGTGGGCCGGGCCGTTTGGCCTCCTGCTGACGCTCATGCTGATCCTCTGCATCGGCGGCTCGCCCCCGTGCCTCCTCGGCGCGGAGCTGGGCCGTCGTGCCTTCTCCCTTCCCGCTGGAGATGCCGAGGCTACGCTCGAGATGTTTTCCGAACAGGCAGGCGTGCAAATCGTCTACCTGCTCGCCGACGTGCGCGGAGTGACGACCAATCCCGTGAAGAGCGAACTCGCGATCGGCGAAGCGCTCCAACGACTGATCGAAAACACCGTGCTGAGGGTGGAGCTGGATGGGAAAACCGGAGCCTTCGTGATCAAGCGCGCCACCAACGCGCGGCCATCCACGGAGGAGCCCGGGCCAAACCGAAAACCCACATCCCCACCCACGATGAAGAAGAACTCCACCGGCTGGCTGCCCGCCCTGCTTGCCTTGGTCGCCGCCCCCGCCGTCTCCGCTCAAACGGACGTGAAAGACGAAACGATCGTCCTCTCGCCTTTCACCGTCTCCGCCAATGTCACCGGTCGCTACACCGCCACCGAATCTACCTCCGGCTCCCGCGTGCGCACGTCGCTGATGGATTCCTCGCAGAGCGTCACCGTGATCACGCACGAACTCATCGAGGACATCGGCGCGCTCCGTCTGCTCGACGCCGCCAAATACTCCGGCGCCGTTTCCGAATCGACAATCCCGAACGCGCAGGATCGCACCAACATTCGCGGCTTCCAAACCGACGGCGCGACGATCGACGGCTTCAATTTCTTCTCCTTCTCGAACGTCGACCCTGTGATCGTGGATCGCCTCGAGATCGTGAAAGGCCCCAACGCCATCCTCTCGCCGCAAATCGCCCAGGGCACCATCAACGTCGTATCCAAACGGCCGCTCTTCAAAGACCAGGCCTCGGCCAACCTCCAGGTTGGGCGCTACAACGCCGACCGCGGCGAATTCGACGTCAACCGCGTCCTTGAGAGCGGCAAGCTCGCCGTCCGCGTCGTCGCCGCCGCGCAGCATTCGCACGACCTGGCCGCAGGGAATTTCAATCACAGTCAGATCGCGATGCCGATGTTCACCTATCGATTCAGTTCGAAGGC
Organism: Verrucomicrobiota bacterium; assembly: GCA_048498075.1. GTDB lineage: Bacteria > Verrucomicrobiota > Verrucomicrobiia > Opitutales > Opitutaceae > Opitutus. Next base: position 15,074 of record JBEHYR010000026.1, read on the forward strand.
GCAGATCACCGCGCAGGCACAAATCTACAATTCCTTCAGCGCGGCTTACGGCGGCGTGCCGCTGGATTTCACCGTCGGCACCAACGACCACGCGCGCATCTTCCCCGGCATTTCCGAAAGCCTCGATTTTTACGGCGAATCGATTCGCCGTCACTCGACCGGCCAGCACTACCGCGTGTTTTTCGAAGCCACGCCGACCGACGCGTTTTCCGTGCGCCTCGCGCTCAACACGATCCAGTGGAAAGGCGACAGCCTCGGCCTGAGCATCGGCAATCCCATCGATCCGACCACCGGTCTCCAGGTGCCGGAGGTCGGCGCCGGCGGGCTCGTTCAGCAGGACGCCGCCACCGGCAATTGGGTCTGGAGCGGTCAGACGATCGCGGACCCGACTTTCAACGAAGCCTCGCCGACGAATCCCTACGCCTCGGGCAGCTGGGGCTACCAGTCACGCCGCTACTACAACCTTCAGAACGACTATTCCTACGAGCTGAAATTCGGCGATCACAAGTCCACGACCCTCGCCGGCTACATGGTCGACTACCTCAAGAACCCGGGCATCAGCTACAACTTCTCGGTGCCGAACATGAACGTGCTGCACTTCGTGCTGCAGCCGGTCACGGTCTCGCCGACCGCAAATCTCGGATACGGCTACAGCATCTCCTGGGACCAGCAGTTCTACGCCAGCGAGCAGCTCGCGTTGTTCAACGATCGCCTCGTCCTCACCGGCGGCATCGCGCACTCCGACTACCGCCAATTCAGCCGCGACGTCTCGCGCGGCACCAGCTCGCAAAACAAAGTCCACGCCAATCTCCCGATGGCCAGCGTCGTCGTGAAAGTGCTGCCCGGCGTCGCGCTCTTCGCCGACACGACGAAACAATCCCAGCCCAACGGCACCTCGCCCGCGACCGGCACGAATCCGGTGACGACGGGAAAGCAGTGGGAGGCCGGCATCCGCACGCAGCTCCTCGAGAAGCGCCTCTACGCGAGCCTGGCCTACTTCGACATCAGTCAGAATAATTTCAGCATTCCGAATCAGGCGAACGCCACCGTGCCGCCGCCCGTGGTGCCGTTCCCGCCGATCTTCACCGACCGCAAGGTCAAGGGCGTGGAATTCGAAATCACTGCGGCCCTCACGGAAAACCTCTCGATCGTGGGCAACGTCGCCTCGATCAAAGCGCGCACGCCGCTCGGCAGCGGCCAGGTCTTCCGCGGCGTGGCGGACAAGACTGCCGCTGCGTTCGTGAACTACACGTTCGACAAAAAAGGCGACCTCAAGGGCCTCTCGCTCGGCGTGGGCGTCGACTACGTCGGCAAACGTGCGGGCGACAATCCGAACCCCGGCGGTTTCATCGCGGCGACCAGCACGCCGGATCATCTCGTCCTCGGCCAGCCGACGTTCTGGCTGCCGGCGCGCACGCTCGTGAGCCTCATGGCCAGCTACCGTTTCGACGAACATTGGAAGGCGCAGCTCAACGTCGACAACCTCTTCAACGAGCACTACCTCGCCGCCAGCACGTCGCGCAACAACGTGTTCCCCGGCACTCCGATCAATCCGCGCGTGCTCGTCAGCTACAGCTTCTGATCGCCGCCGGCGCCGCCCAGCGCGCCCCCCGTCAATTCGTCTCCTGAAACTGCAGCGCGTGCAGCTTCGCATAGAGGCCGCCCTGCGCGAGCAGCTCCGCGTGCGTGCCCTGCTCCGCGAGCCGCCCCTGCTCCATCACGAGGATCGTATCGGCTTTCTGGATCGTCGACAGCCGGTGCGCGATCACGAACGCCGTGCGGCCCTTCATCAACCGCTCCATCGCCTGCTGGATCAGCCGCTCCGATTGCGTGTCCAGCGCACTCGTCGCCTCGTCGAAAATCAAAATCCGCGGATCGCGCAGGATCGCCCGCGCGATCGCGATCCGCTGCCGCTGCCCGCCGGATAACTTCGCGCCGCGCTCTCCGACGACCGTCGCGTAGCCGTCCGGGAGTTGCGCGATGAACTCGTGCGCATTCGCCGCGAGCGCCGCCGCCTGCACTTCCTCGCGCGTCGCGTCGGCGCGGCCATAGCGGATGTTGTCCTCGAGCGTGCCGGAGAAGAGCACGTTTTCCTGCAGCACGATGCCGATCTGTTTCCGCAGCGACTCCACCGTCACTTCGCGCACGTCGCGTCCGTCGACGAACACCGCCCCCGCCGCCGCGTCGTAAAAGCGCGCCACGAGGTTCACGATCGTGCTCTTGCCCGAGCCGCTCGGTCCGACGATCGCGACGACCTTGCCGGCCGGAATTTGAAAACTCACATCCGTCAACGTCCGCGGCCGCCCCGCGCCCGGCGGCTCGATTTCGTAGTCGAAGAATACATTTCGAAACTCCACTTCGCCACGTATCGCCGGCAACGCCACCGCGCCGTCGCAGTCCGCGATGTCGGGCTTCGTGTCGAGCAGCGTCCACATGTTTTCGAGCGACGTATTCGCGCGCTGGAAAACCGCCGCCAGATCCACGAACCGCACGATCGGCGGAAACACGAACACGATGTACGCGTTGAACGCCACCAGCGTGCCGATCTGCATCGCACCCTGGATCACGAGCAGCCCGCCGTAGCCGAGCACGATCAGCGCGCCGAGCGAGCCGAGCAGATCGGCGACAACCGAGAGGCGCGTGTTGCGCATCACGATGCTCGAATAGTTGAAATAGTCCGCGTTGATCCCGCTCGCGAAGACGTTCGTCTCCGCCGCCTCGCGCGTGAACGATTTCACGACGCGCGCCGCCGCCAGTCGCTCCTGCAGGAAGCCCACGACCTTGTCCCAGTTGTCGCGATGCACGCGGCTCTCCTCGCGCATTTTCCGGCGGTTATAGAGGTAGTTGAGCGCGAAGAGCGGCAGCACGAGCGTCACCGCCAGCGCGAGGCGCCACTCGACCCAGAACAAAAATCCCAGCACGCCGACCACCGTCACTGAGTCCGCGATGAGGTTGATCAGGAAACCGTTGGTGAGCTGGTAAACTTCATTCGTGTCCTGCGTGATGCGCGACGCGATCTTGCCCGTCTGGTTCGCGTCGAAGTAGCGCAGCGAGAGCGTCTGCAGGTGCGCGAACAGCGCGATCCGCAGGTCGCACACGATCCGCATCGCGGTGAATTGCAGCACGCGATTGCGCACGAGCGTCATCCAGCCGCGCAGCACGAACAGCACGGTGAACACCGCCAGCAGCCACCCGAGCCGGCGCAAATCGTGCCGCGGCAGCGCGTCATCGATGATCAGCTTGAACACCCACGGCGCCGGCAGGGTGAACAGCGACGCCGCGAGAATCAGCAGCACGCCGAGCGCAATCCGCCAGCGATGCGGGCGGGTGAGAGCAAGGAAGCGTTGAAACGTGCCGGTGCGCATGAGGCGAAACGATGAGCGCTTCACCCTTCCTCTTTCGCCCGTCCGCCGCCAGCCGATACTCGCCGCCGCCGCGAAACTTCCTTTCCGCCTCCCCGTCGATCCGTTCTCCTCCACCTTCCCATGTTCCGCGTCTTCCTCACCGTTTCGCTCCTCGCTCTCGCGCTCCCGGTTTCCGCCACCCGCGCGCAAACCGAACCGGTCACCCGCGCCGAGCCTTTTCTCGTGCAGGAAACTCCGCTCGTCGCCGACGCCACCGGCACCACGCGTATCCGTCTCGACGACACCGCCCCGCCCGCCACCTCATCGCTCGCCTCGCTCTCCGGCCGCGTCGCCAACTTCCACGTCGACACCGGTGGCGCCGGTTCTTTCGGCGACTTGTTCACGGTCCGCGGCCTGACCAACACGCCGTATTTCAGCGACCCGTCCGTCACGCTCTACTTCGACGACCTCCCGCTCGGCAGCAGTTTCAGCTATCCCACCGCGCTCTTCGGCTTCGCCTCCGCCACGCTTCACCGCGGGCCCCAAGCCTCCGCCTTCGGCCGCGCCGGTGAAGGCGGCGTCCTCGTCTTCAACTCCACCGCGCCCGCCACGGCCGATTCCACCGGCGAACTCCGCGCCTCGGTCGGCAACTTCCACGCCCACTCCGCCGCCCTCACCGCGCGCTCCGCCCGCACCGACTTCGCCGACGCCACCGTTGCCGCCTCCTTCAGCGAACGCGACGGCTTCATCACGAACACCCAGCTCCACACGCGAGTCGACGATGCCCGCTCCTCCTCCGTCTCCGCGCGTCTCCGCTTTCGTCCTACGTCCGCCGCCGAACTCACGCTCCAACTCCTCGGCAGCCGCCTGCGCAACGGCGCCCAGCCGCTCGTTCCCCTCGGCGGCCCGCTCTTCAGCGTCGCGCGCGGCCGCGAAGGCTCCACCGGCTCCGACTTCGGCGGCGTCGCCCTGAAAGCCGCTTTCGCCACGCCGCTCGGCGCGCTCTCCGCCACGACCAGCTACACCGATTGGTCCCTCGATCCCTACGACAACCGCCTCGTCCTCCCGCCCACCCTCGACTCCAGCATCACCCAAACCCAGCGCGCGTGGAACGAGGAACTCCGCCTCGCCTCCGACGCGCACGCCGCCCTCGCGTGGAACATCGGCGCCTGGCTCTCGTCCTCGCGCACTGCCGGCGACGTGAACCGCGCCATCCCGAATCTTTTTCCGATCGAAGCCTCCAGCTACCGACTCCGCGCCCGTACCGCCGCGCTTTTCGGCGAAATCGTTTTCCTCTCTGTCGGCGACCTGCGTCTCACCGCTGGCGCCCGCGCCGAAACGATCGAGAAAAATTTCGATCGCAGCCAGACCGTCCCCGCCGCCGGCCATTTCACGGCGAAGAAAACCTTCGACGCGTTCCTCCCAAAACTTTCTGCCACGTACGCGCTCACGCCCGACACCACCGCCTCCGCTTCCTTCTCCGTCGGCACGAAACCCGGCGGTTGGTCCGCCTTCACCGACAGCGCAGCCCGCGCGCCCTTCGCCAGCGAGCGCACCGTCGCCTTCGAGACCGGCATCGACACCGCGCTCGCCGATAAAAAAATCAACCTCGCCGTCCGCGCCTTCGCCTACGCGATTCGCGATTATCAAATTGAGCGCTCCTTCACGCAGACCGATTACCTCGTCGTGAACGCCCCGCGCGCCCGTTCGCTCGGCGCCGAGTTCGAGGCCGCCTGGCATCCGGCGTCCGCGTGGACTGTCGCCGCCACGCTCGGCCTCACCGACGTCACGCTGCGCGAATTCACCGACCCGTTCACCGGCACGAGTTATTCCGGCAAACGCGCGCCCTACACGCCCGACTTCGACGCCAACCTCAGCGCCACGTATCGCCCCGGCTCCGGCTGGTTCGCCGCCGGCGAAGTCTCGCTCGTTGGAAAAACCTTCTACGACGAATCCGAAAATCCCGCCTTCGCGCAGAACTCCCGCACCCTCGCTGCCGCCCGCCTCGGCTACGAAACTCGCCACTGGCGCGCCACGCTCTACGGCGAAAATCTCTTCGACGAAAATTACTACACGCTGATCATCCCCGGCGTCGGCCACGCTGTCCCCGCCGCGCCGCGGACGTATGGCATCGAGGCCGCCGTGAAGTGGTGAGCGCGCGCCGGTATTTTCCTGAATAGCAGTCGAATGTAGTCTTGAAGTCACAAATTGTGACTTCAAATACAGCGCTTGGATTAGTGTCCTCAGCAGTCAGAACATGTGCGCTCCTCATTGAAATCGCCGAGTATGGTTTCGAGTTCATGAAAGACGCGAAACTCGTCCCAGCTTTGCCCGACATCACGAATCGGATTTTTACGATCCGGGGACAGAAGGTGATTATCTCGGTTCATCTCGCTGAACTCTACGGCGTCGAGACGCGCGTTTTGGTGCAAGCGGTGCAACGGAACCGTCTCCGGTTCCCCGCCGACTTCGTTTTTCAGCTTACACGGCAAGATTTTGTAAACCTGAAATCACAATTTGTGATTTCAAGTTTGGGTCGGCATGCACGCGAGCAATGCCTTACGCCTTCACCGAACACGGCGCATTGATGGTCGCGAATGTTCTGAAGAGTAAACGCGCTGCTCAAGTCTCCGTCGAAATCGTCCGCGCCTTCGTGCGCCTGCGCCGCTTCGCGCTCACCAACCGCGACCTCGCCCGCAAAGTCCACGACCGTCGCATGAGCTTTCAGCAACCGTAGCTTTGGAGTGCGGCGGCTCGACGCCGCTTTCAAGGCGCCGGCTCGACGGCGCTCACCGCCACATACGCCTCCTCGCGTAGCGCCAATCCCTCCGCTGCCGCGCCTCGGCCCGCGAGCAACCGCCACCACACCCGCGCATTAGCCGCCACGACCAGCGCCACGAGCACCAAAAACGCCCCCGTCACCGCCGCGTTCAACTGCGCATTGAACAGCAGCCGCTCCCACTGCGCCACCTGCACCGGCGTCGCTCCGATCGCGCCTGCCGCCGCGACTTTCCCCGCCAGCTCCTTCGCCGCCGCCAGAAAACCCAGCCGCGGATCCGCGCTGAAAATTTTCATCCATCCCGCCGTCATCGTCACCGCCAGCAACCACGCCAGCGGCACACACGTGCACCAGATATAGCGCACGCGCCCCATCTTGATCAGCACCGTCGTCCCGAGCGCCAGTGCGATCACCGCGAGCAGTTGATTCGCCACGCCGAAAATCGGCCACAGCGAGTTGATGCCGCCGAGCGGATCGATCACGCCTTGATAAAGAAACCAGCCCCACGCCGCGACGAACAGCACCGTCGCGACCGCATTCCCCGCCCACGATTTCGTATTTCCCAGCGGTTTCGCCACCAGCGCCAACAAGTCCTGCACGACAAATCTTCCCACGCGCGTCCCCGCATCGATCGTCGTCAAAATAAACAACGCCTCGAACATGATCGCGAAGTGATACCACAGCGCGAGCGCCGCCTTCCCGCCGAACACGCCGGAAAACATGTGCGCCATCCCCGCCGCAAACGTCGGCGCTCCGCCCGCCCGCCCGATCATCGTCTTCTCGCCCATGTCCGCCGCCAGCGCGCTCATCTCCGCCGGCGTCACCGGAAAACCCAGCGCCGTGATCTTCGCCGTCACCGCGAGCGCCTCGCCCTTCAGGTTGATCGCGAAATACTGCCCCGGCTCCATCGCGCACGCCGCGATCAACGCCATGATCCCGACGACCATCTCCGTCGCCATCGCGCCGTAGCCGATCACGCGGATATCGCTCTCGCGCGTCAGCAGCTTCGGCGTCGTGCCCGACGAAATCAGCGCGTGGAAACCCGACACCGCCGCGCACGCGATCGTGATGAAGCAAAAGGGAAAGACCGGCCCCGCGAACACCGGTCCGCTCCCGTCGATAAACTTCGTCAGCGCCGGCATCCGCAGCATCGGCGCCAGCACCACGATCGCCACCCCCAACGCCGCCACCGTCCCGATCTTCATGAACGTGCTCAGGTAATCGCGCGGTGCGAGCACCAGCCACACCGGCAGCACCGACGCCACGACGCCGTATCCCATGATCCACCACGCCAGCGTCGTGCCTTTCAACGTCAGCGCGGCATCCCAGCCCCACGCGTGCACGAACTGCCCCGCATACACCGCTGCCAGCAGCGCTACCACGCCCAGCACGCTCACCACCACCAGCCGCATCCCGCCGTGCGCGCCAAGCCGCATCGCGCAGCCCATCGCGACGGCGATCGGCATCGTCGCCGCGATCGTGAAAAGTCCCCACGGGCTCTCCGCGAGCGCGTTCACCACCACGAGCGCCAGCACCGCCAGCAGGATCGTCATGATCGCGAGCACGCTGATCGACGTGATCACGCCCGCGAACGGTCCCACCTCGTCGCTCACCATTTGCCCGAGCGATTTTCCCCGCCGCCGCACCGAGCAGAAGAGGATGATGCAATCGTGCACCGCGCCGCCCAGCGTCGCACCGATCAAAATCCACAGCATCCCCGGCAGATAACCAAACTGCGCCGCCAGCACCGGCCCGACCAGCGGCCCCGGTCCCGCGATCGCCGCGAAGTGATGCCCGAAGACCACCCAGCGATTTGTCCGCACGAAATCTTTTCCGTCCTCGTGCACGACCGCCGGCGTCGCCCGCAGTTCGTCGAGCGTGAGCACCTTCGCCATCAGCCACGCCGAGTGAAAGCGATAAGCCACCGCGAACACGCACCCCGCCGCCACGACCATCCAGAGCGCGCTCACCGGCTCGTCGCGCGACCACGCCAATACCGCGATCGCCGCCGTGCCGAGCGCGACGACCATCAGCCAGCCAAACACGTGCAACCCGTTTCGCGGGCGCGTCGAGACACCAGAAACTCCGTCATTCATGGGGGAAAAAGAAAGCGTGTTGCCGCCGAGCATGCCCGTGCCACTGCCGCCCGCAAGTCCGCCCTGGGAGCGCGACCGCCCCCGGTCGCATTTTCCGCCTCATTCCCCGCGCCTCAACCTCCGCTCCTTCCGCGCCGATATACTCCTCAGCCATGCAACTGCACGGCACGCCCAAACACCGCTATCGCGCCTCGCTCCACCCTGGCGCGCCGATGCTTCGTGCCGTGGGTTTGGCGATCGCGCGCGCCCACGACGCCCTCTACGCCGGACGCCTCCTGTCTCCCGGCGAGGCCGCCGCGCTCGCCTGCGGCGAAGCCCGCAGCAAGGAAACGCTCTACTCGATCGCCCGCGCCATCGCCTTCGAAACCGAGTGCAACGTCGACGAAATCGAAGCCCACCTCAACGAGCACTTCCCCGACCTCGCGAAGTGACCCGTCGCTGCAAGCGTGAGCGCGTGGCCATGGTTTCCTTCCTCACTCCGCCACAAGTGCCACAAATGAGTGCGGCTTCACCGTCAGCGCGAAGGCGCGGTGCTCGGCGGGCGGCGGGCCCATCATGCTGCGGCCGACTTTTTCCAGTTTCCCTTCCACGATCTCGCCAGTCACGACGTTCTTCATCTTCTTCACGTCCGACCCGGTCACGACCTTCACCTCCGACGCTTCGTCGCGGAAAGATTCCACGACCACCGCACGATTGTCATACTCCATCAACGCGACGTGCGCCGGGCCTTCGAGCCGCGCGAACAATCCCTTCGACGCGATCTGCCGGATGAAATTCAACACCGGCGCGGGAAACGCATACAGGTCGGCGAGATTCTCCGGCATCGTGAGCACGTAGAGTTTCGCGTTCGCATACGGCACGTAGTGCACGATCGGATAGCCGAGCCCGCGCGTCATGCTCGCGATCAGCTCCCACGAGTCGTTCGTGTTGTAGCGCAGTTCCGGAATCGTGATCTCCGCGTCCAGTTTCACCTTCGCGCCCCAGCCGAGCGGATAACCCCACATCTCGCTCGTCGCCGACCTGTGCTCGCTCACGTAGACTTCCGCGATCTCGCGCCGAAACCCTCGATCCTGAATCGCGCGCAACAACCCCGACGTGATCACGACGTCTTTCCCCGCCACGAGCTGCGCCTTGATCTTCGCCACGATCTCCGGGTCCGCCGCCGCCCCCGCCGTCAGCAGCACCAGCGGCGCGTCGCTCGGAAACTCCGGCCGCAGGTCGATCGGCAGTCCGAGCCCGCCGAGATAATTGTGCAAAAAATCCTCGTCGCTCGACGAGTGATACGGCCGGTAGCTCGCGATCCCGACCGGCTTCCCCAGCGCGCCGACCACCGGGTCGATCTGCTCCAACGCCGCCCCCGCCGCCCGCGCCCAGGTCGCCTTTTCGACGCCCGCCGCCGCCGCGTTTTTCGCGAGCGCATCGTAATCGAAGCTCGTCCCCTGCCCCTGCCACGCCGCGCGATCCTCCGGCTTCAACGGCTCCAGCAATTCGTGCATCGCGAACAGGATCATCTCCGGCGCCTTCGCCAGCATCGTCAGCCAGAGCTGCTCCGCATAACGATCCGCCACCACGCGCCCACCCGTGTCGACCCAGCCGCCGTTGGCGCGGCCCGGCGCGATATTTTCAAAATAACGAATCTGCTCGTAGCTCTGGTAAGGCTGCAGGTGCTGGTGATTGTAGTCGGAGTTGCGCGTCTCCGTCCCCGCATGGATGCGGTCAAACATCCCCGGCTGCGCCTCGAGGTTGTAGCCCATCCCGTGGAAATGCTCATACCAATTCGGATACTTGATCGTGAGCTTCACCTTCGGGTTCACCGCCCGCGCCGCGGCGATCAGTTCCCGTGACACCTGCGTCAACAGCTCGAGCCGATACTCCGTCCAGCTCTTGTCGCCCTTCGCTTTCACGCACTCCGCGCATTTGCAGCTCGTGAAGAAAAAATCGTCCAGAATCACCTCGTCGAAATTCCGCGCCGACACCTCGATGATCTCCTTCACCTTCGCGCGGTCCTCCGCCTTCGTGTAGCAGAACGTCTCGAAGAGATTCCGCTCGTTCTTCACATACGCGATGCCCGCCGCCGTCGCGATGCCCTTGCCCGCAAAAAACTTTTTCGCCGCCTGCAGCGTCGCGTCGTCGATGATGATCAGATCGCGGTGGGTCTCGAGGTAGACCTTGTCCACCTTCACCTGCTTTTCGACGACCGCCCAGTTCGCCGCGAGCCACGCCGGATCCTTCATCTTCCGGACCTCGTAAGCGCGCACGTAGACGGCGACGCCGAAATTCTGATACCGACCCGCGAACAGCGCGGTGGCGGTGAGCGCGAGCGCGAGCAGTCCGCGCGCAATTTTCCCGACAAAAGGAGCGAGCATGGTGGGGGTAAAGTGCCCCGCCTGACGCATCGTCGCCGCCGAGGTTGCGCGTTGGCCCGTGAGGTTCTCGTCGCCCTGCGCGGGAGCGCAGGGACCAAACGCTCCCGTGTCACCGCCGCCGCTTCAACCGGTCGAACAGCACCGCTGCCAGCAGAATCAGCCCGCGCGCCACATACTGATAAAACGTCGCGACGTTCATCAGGTTCATCGCGTTCTGGACGATCCCCATGATCAACACGCCCGCGATCACGAACGCCATGCTGCCCACGCCGCCGGTCAGCGACACGCCGCCGAGCACGCACGCCGAGATCACTTCGAGTTCGAAACCCTGCGACGTGTTCGGCTGACCGCTCGTGATGCGCGATGCCAGCACGATGCCCGCGAACGCCGCCATCACGCCCTGCGCCGTGAAGATCGCGATCTTCACGCGATCCACCGCGATGCCCGCCAGATGCGCCGCCTCCGCATTGCCGCCGACCGCCAGCGTGTCGCGCCCGAACACCGTCCGGTTCAGCACAACTCCAAAAAACGCGAAACACGCTGCCGTGATCCACACCGGCGCCGGGACGCCGAGCACCGCCGAATTTCCCAACCCGAAAAACCCTTCCTGCGTGATGCCGATCGCCCGGCCGTCCGACACGATGAAACCCAGTCCGCGCACGATCTGCATCGTTGCCAGCGTCGTGATCAGCGCGTTGATCCGCAGCTTCGCCACCACGAACCCGTTCGTCAGTCCCACGAGCGCGCCGCACGCGAGCCCCGCGCCCACGCCGAGCGCGATGCTGCCCGTCTTGTTCATCACCACCGCCGCCACCACGCCCGAACACGCCACCACCGAACCCACCGACAAATCGAAATCTCCCGCCGCGAGGCAGAACAACATCGTGCAGCTCACCATTCCCGTCATGGAAACCGCGAGCGCCAGTCCGCGCATGTTCGCCCACGAGAAAAAATTCTCCACGAACAGCGAGCACCCAAGAAACAGCAGTGCGAGCACGACGAGCATCCCCGCCCGTTCCCAGAACTCGCCGAGCCCGAACCGTCGTTCGTTCACTGTCATTGAAGCTGTGTTGTCCATGAAAGCATTCCTTGAATCCCGTTCCCGCTGAAGAAAGTGGAGCCCGACGTCCCGTCGGGCTTCGCGTGCCGCCCTCTCAATCCAGCCCCACGAGGACGTCGGTCTCCACCTTCGGCAAATTCCTTATTCGTGTCCATTTCGTGTCGATTCGTAGTTAAAAAAATTCACGCCACCCTTCCCGTCTCCACCGGCAGCGCCAGCTCCAGCAGCCGCGCCTCGCTCGCCTCCTCGCGCCGCAACACCGCCGCGATTTTTCCCTGCCGCATCACCGCCACGCGATCCGATACGCCCAGCACCTCCGGCAGCTCGCTCGACACCATGATCACGCACACGCCATCGCGCGCGAGTTGCTGCATGATCGCGTAGATCTCGCTCTTCGCCCCCACGTCGATCCCGCGCGTCGGTTCGTCGAACAACACCACCCGCACGTTCGCCTCCGACAGCCACCGCCCGAGAATCACCTTCTGCTGATTCCCACCCGACAAATTCCTGATCAGCGTCCGCACCGACGGCGTCTTCACGCGCAACTGCGCGCCCCTCTCCCGCGCGTTCGCCTGTTCCCATTTTTCATCGATCAGCCCCAGCACGCCGCCCCGCGCCTTCCGCCGCCGCGCGCTCAGGTTCGTGTTCTCCAACACCGACCGCACCGCCACGATCCCTTCTTTCTTCCGATCTTCCGGACACAGCACCACGCCCGCCTCGATCGCCGCGCGCGGCGAGCCGATCTCCACCTCGCGCCCGCCGACCTTCACGCGCCCGCCCGTTTTCGGCACCGCGCCAAAAATCAATTTCAACAACTCGCTCCGCCCCGCGCCCACCAACCCGAAAATCCCCAGAATCTCCCCCGCCTCCGCCGCGAGCGAACACGGCTCATTCAACCCCGGCCCGCGCAACGCCTCCACCGTCAGCCCCGCTCCTGTCGTCGCCGCCTCGTTCTCCGCACTCTCCCTCCGCTCCCGCGGCATATAATGATAAATATCCGTCAGCTCCCGCCCCACCATCTTCTGCACCACCGCGCCGCGACTCATCTCCGCCAGCTCGCTCGTCACCACGTGCCGCCCGTCGCGCAAAATCGTGATGCGGTCGCACAGCTCGAAAATCTCCTCCATCCGGTGCGACACATACAGCACCGCGCACCCGCGCGCCTTCAGCTCGCGAATGATCTTAAATAAATTCCGCACCTCGCGCTCCGACAGACTGCTCGTCGGCTCGTCAAACGCGATGATCCGCGCCCCGCGCGTGAGCGCCTTCGCGATCTCCACCATCTGCCGCTGCGCGAGCGACAGCCGCACGACCTTCGTCTCCGGCGCAAAATTTTCTCCCACCAACGCGAGCTGCTTCCGCGTGGCCTCGCGCAGCGCCGCGCGATCCACCAGCACGCCGCCCGTCCGCGGCAGATGCCCGAGGAAAATATTCTCCGCCACGCTCATCTCCGGCACGAGATGCAGCTCCTGGTAAATCACCGCCACGCCCGCCGCCAGCGCCTCACTCGTGTCCGCGAACTTTCTCGCCGCGCCTTCCACAATCACCGCGCCGCCCGTCGGCCGATACGCACCGCTCAAGATTTTCAACAACGTCGATTTCCCCGCGCCGTTCTCGCCCATGAGCGCGTGGATCGATGTGCCGCGCACCCCGAACGACACCTCGCTCAACGCCTTCACGCCGGGAAATTCCATCGACACGCGATCGAATGCGAGGAGATCGGACATAGGTGAAGTCACGTCGGGAAAATGCGCCGGTCTTCGACCAGCGCCCTCATTGATTCGCGATTCCACCGCCATTTCAATCCTCACCAATCGCCCATCCCACTTTTCCATCCCACCGTCCAGCCGCCCGAATTTCTACCCCAAGGTAACAAAAACCGCGAAGACTCGGCCGACGTCTCATTCCTTCTCCGCCCCTCCGTGTCTCTCCTTCAAAAAATTTCCTTTCTCGCCGTTTTGCCACGTCCTCCTTCGCGATCTTTGCGATCTTCGTGTAGAAATTCCGGCCTCACTCTCGGCACCGCGCGTCGTCAATTCCGCGGCCACGTTTCTCGTCAACCGCGTTCCGACAAGCCGAATAAACTCGCCGTTGCGCGCCGCCCTTTCCCGCCGTTTCCTTCTCCCTCGCTCTTCCCATGGACCTCTCTCACCGCCGCCTGCCTGCCGCTGACCGCCGCGTGCAACTCATGGCGACCTGCATCTGCGATGCCTTCTACGACGACGTCGCTCGCGCCACCGTCGAAGTTCTCGAATATCTCGGCTGCGCGATCGACTTTCCCGCCGCCCAAACCTGCTGCGGCCAGCCCGCCTTCAACGGCGGCGACTGGCCCGCCTCGCGCAAAGTCGTCCGCCACACCGTCCGCACTTTCACCGGCGACGCACCCGTCGTCGTCCCTTCCGGCTCCTGCGCCGCGATGATGTTTCACGGCGCGCTCCTCGAATTCGAAAAAGAGCCCGACCTCCCCGCCGTCGCCGCCCTCGGCGCGCGCACCTGGGAACTCGCCGACTTCATCGTCAACGCCCTCGGCATCACCACCTGGCCCGGCCGCTACGACGCCACGCTCGCGTTTCACCGCTCCTGCCACACGCGCGGCACGCCCAGCGGCGAAGCCTCGCTCACGTTGCTCAACTCCATCGCCGGCGCGCGCGTCGTCCCCTTCGGCGAGGGCGAACAATGCTGCGGTTTCGGCGGCACGTTCTCCGTGAGCTTCCCGAACGTCTCCACCAGCATGGGCACGCTCAAGCTCGAGCACATCCGCGCCGCGAATCCCGACGTCCTCGTCTCCGGCGACATGAGCTGCATGATGCACCTCGGCGGCCTCGCCGAAAAGGAAGGCAAACCCATCAAGACCCAGCACCTCGCCCAAATCCTCCGCGACGCCCTGAAAAACGCCGGCCTGCTGGCCGGCACAGCCAAAAGCTAAGAGCCCAGAGCCGAGAGCCCGATCCACCAAACCGCCCGCTCCGCCGCTCTGCCTCATGCTCTCAACTCTCAGCTCTTAGCTCTCAGCTCTTAGCTCTCAGCTCCTCCGTTCAGCAATGAAACAGCCTCTCGACCAATACGCCACCGACCTCCCTGCCGCCAAGCGCGCCGCCGTCTACCAAGGCACGAAGGTCACGCACGAGAAGCGCACGAAGCTCCTCTTCGACCAGTTCGCCGACCCGAACCGCCTCCGCACCATCGCCGGCGAGATCAAGCAGCACGTCGTCGAAAACCTCGACACCTACCTCCCGCAGGTCGAAGCGAAACTCCAGGCCCAAGGCGCCCAGGTCCACTGGGCCTCCACCGCCGACGACGCCTGCGCCGCCGTCCTGAAGATCATGCAGGCCCGTGGCGCCACCAAAATGGTGAAGGCGAAAACGATGGTCTCCGAGGAGATCGAACTCGCCCACTACCTCTCACGCCACGGTATCGAAGCGCTGGAGACCGACCTCGGCGAATTCATCGTCCAGATCGACCACGATCACCCGAGCCACATCGTCCGCCCGATCATCCACAAAAGCCGCAAGGAGATCGCCGAGAGTTTCGAACGCGAAGGCCTCGGCGCCTACAACGACGACCCGCAGACGATCACCCGCCGCGCCCGCGCTTTCCTCCGCGAAAAATATCTCCACGCCGACGTCGGCCTCACCGGCGCGAACTTCGTCTCCGTCGAATCCGGCCGGCTCGTCATCGTCACGAACGAGGGCAACTCCCGCTTCTGTCTCGCCGCCACGAAGTGCCACATCGCGCTCGTCGGCATCGAAAAACTCGTCCCGCGCGACCGCGATCTCGGCCTCCTCCTCAATCTCCTCGCCCGCTCCGCCACCGCGCAGCAGCTCACCGTTTACACCGAGTTCATCAACGGCCCCAAATCCCCGCAGCAACCCGACGGCCCCGAGGAGATGCACGTCATCTTCGTCGATAATGGCCGCACCGACGTCCTCGCTACCGAGTGTCGCGACATCCTCCGCT
This sequence comes from Verrucomicrobiota bacterium, assembly GCA_048498075.1. GTDB lineage: Bacteria > Verrucomicrobiota > Verrucomicrobiia > Opitutales > Opitutaceae > Opitutus. Next base: position 30,676 of record JBEHYR010000026.1, read on the forward strand.
GCATCCGTTGCGGCGCGTGCCTGAACGTCTGCCCCGTTTACCGCCAGGCCAGCGGCCACGCCTACCGCGCCGTTTATCCCGGACCCGTCGGCGCCGTCCTCTCGCCGCTTCTCGCCGGGAAAAAATTTCCCGAACTCGCCGATCTCCCCAAAGCCTCCTCGCTCTGTGGCGCGTGCAACGAAGTCTGCCCCGTCAACATCCCGATCCCCGACCTGCTCCTGCGCCTCCGTGAAAAAGGCAAAGCCGAGCACGCCCCGCTCGCCTCCGTCGGCAGCCCGCCGATGGGCGCGTGGTCGGTCCTCGCCTCCCAACCCGCCGCCTGGAAAGCCGCGCTCGTCGGCGGCAAACTCCTCAACGTCCTCCCCACCTCGCTCATCCCGGTCCCCGCCCTCCGCGCCTGGGAGAAATCCCGCACACTCCCCACGTGGCGCGGCGGCGCCTTCCGCTCCTGGCTGAAAAATCGCAAATCGAAATAAATCCGTCGGGTTTTCTTTCCGTGTATTCCGTGGGCCATCCCCACCCCGATCCCTCCCTGCATTCGCGGCCATCCGCGTGATTCGCGGGCGACTCCGGCTCTCAACTCTCAACCCTCAACTCTCAACTTCGCCTTGTCCGCCTCCCGCGACCAAATTCTCTCCCGCGTCCGCTCCGCCCTCGCGCCGCTTCCGACGCGCGCCGCGCTGCCCGATTGGGAACGCGAACTCGTCATCCTCCGCGAGGCCCGCGGCACGCCCGACGCGTGGGAACTCTTCTCGACCCGCCTCCGCCTCGTCAACGGCACACCCCTCGTCGGCCCCGCCGCGCTCGTCGCCTACCTCACCGATCACCACTTCCTCCACGGCTACTGCGACCCCGCGCTCCACGCCCTTTTCGCGCCCGCCTTCGCCGCCGCCTCATCTCCCACGGCCGCCTTCACCATCGAAACCACCTTCGACCGCACGCGCGTCGACGACTATCAATTCGGCCTCACCGCCGCCGCCGGCGCGATCGCTGAGACCGGCACGCTCATCCTCTCCGACACCACCACTTCCCGCCGTCTCGGTGCGCTCGCGCCCTGGGTGCACGTCGCCGTCCTCCGCCGCGCGCAAATCCACCTCGACGTCCCCGCCGCCGTCGCCGCGCTCCCCGCCGACCCCAACATCATCTGGGTCACCGGCCCCTCGAAGACCGCCGATGTCGAAGGCATCCTCATCGAAGGCGTCCACGGCCCCGGCATCCAGATCGCGCTGCTGATCGACTGAGTCGCTATCCATCCGGCGTTATCCGGCGATTCGCGTTCGGTCGCGTCCACGTGCGGTTAAACTTAAATTCCGCGATTGAAACGCGGCGTGCGCGGAGGCCGCGGAGGAACGAGAGTGCGATTGGAATCCCGGAGAGATTCACCCGCGAGGTGAAGATCCGGTGCGAATCGTGATTTGGTTTTCTCCTCCGCGTTCTTCGCGGGCTCCGCGTTTCAACTGCGTTTTTCAGGTCAAACAACACTGAACCGAAGGAGGGCCCGACAACGAGTATCGCGACAAAATGCACCAAGGGCCGTCCGGAATGCGATACCCTGCGTCGCGCCTATTGTGGCCCTAAAATTCCGACTACAGCGCTTTGAAAATTTCTATCGGCGCTGTAGGAGCCTGCTTGCAGGCGATGCTGAACCTTCGCCCACCGGGATCCTAAACCGCCGTCGCCAACTCGCGCCGCCGCGCCTCGCTCGATTCGCCGCACGCCTCGCCGCTCTGCGCCCACCAGAGTTCGCCGCGAAATAACACGCGCACGCCGCCACCCGCGTTTAAAAAAGCAAACTCCGTCCCCTTCGCCGCCGCGTTGTTTCCCCGTTCCCCGGCTTCCGCCGCCCCGCCCTTCACCCAACACGCGAGCCAGAATTCCCCCGCCACGTGCTCCCCGCGCAGCACCGGCATGGCGGAGAGCGATGTCAGAATATTTCCGCTCGCCCCGATCTCCACGCCACCGCCGCTTCGCCCGCCCGCGAGTTCGACGATCGCCGACCACCCCCGCGGCGTGCGCACCTCCGCCCATCCCGCCTCCGGCGCCGACATCGCAAGCGACGCCCGCAGCGTATAACCCGCCGCAAAACCGCCCTCCACCGACCAGAGTTTCCGCGCGGTTTTCACGCGATGCACTCGCACGTGGCCGTCCATCGCCGCGATCAGCCAGGTCTGCACTTCGACATCGGGCCATGGCTGCCAGCGCGAATACGCCACGCCGTCGCGCACCTCAGGCTCGTAACAATGCTCGCGCGTCCGAAACCGCCGGTGGTCGTCGCTCAGCGCGAGCATGCTGTCGAAGCCGCCCTCCTGCGGCGTCGCTGAACTCGTCGGCACGCAGAATCCAAACCGCGTCGAATACGCAAATTTCGAATACTTCTGCGGCGCGTGCCGCGGCCAGTCCTCGACCGGTTGCCCCGGATTCAGCGCCACCACGTCGCGCACCGCGCCCGTCGTCGCCAGCACCAGCTTTGCCCCGCTCACCGTCCGCACCGCCGACCGTGCCGGCAGCGGCGCCTCATCCGCCTGCCAGAACGGATGCGACGCCGGCAACGCCAGCGGCAGAAACGCCTTCAACGCCCAATACGGCGAGCCCGACGAGTTGTAGCTCTCCGCCATCGTCAGATTGGGATACGCATAACCGATCGTGAGCAGTCCCGTATCCGAAAAGATCGGCTGCTGCAGCCACCAGCGCAGGTGCCGCAGATAGATTCCCTTCACCACCGGCCACGGCGCCGCCTCCACGCCCGCGTAAGCCAGCGCCCCGAAGAACGCCACCTGCGCAAAACGATAAGTGAGGCTGCGTCCAAACGGCAGCGCCGATCCGTCCGCCGCGAACCAGTGCACGAAATCCTGCGCAAACCGCCGCGCCCGCTCCACGAATCGCGCCGCGCGCGTCGGATCGGAATCCCCCGCCAGCTGCGCATAGAGCAGCCCGTAAAAATGAAACGCCATCGGCACGTAGTAGTCGCCGAGCCGCCCATCGCGAAACGGCGGCGCCGATTTCCCGTCCGAATACCAGCCGTCGCCGACATAAAACTCGTCGATGCGATCCAGATCCGCCGCCACCCGCTCCTGCGCCCACGCCTGCCCGCAGCGGCTCAAGCCGAGATTTACCAGCACGCGAAAAAACAGCCAGTTGCTGTCGACGAGTTTTACCTCGTTGATTTTTCGCAGCCACGTCGCGACCCGCGCCTGCGCCGCCGGCGTCAAGGCGTCCCACATTTCCCGCCGATGCAGTGCGAGCCCGAAACCCAGCGCGCCCGACTCCACGCTGCGCTGGTCGTAGTCGCCCGGCCAGCCCCAGAATTCCGCGTGCTCCGGGTTCGTGCCCGCCTCCAGCCCTCGGCGCCAAAGTTCCCAATGCGCAAACGCGCCGCCGCCCGCGCCGAGCGGAATCAGCCCCCACAGCGGCCGCGAGAAACCTTCCATCAATCCCGCCGGATCGCCGTAAAGCGCACGGTTCGGCCCCAACGTCACCGTCGCCCGCCCCGGCGAGAAATGCGGCAGCACCGGCTCGACGAGATCGCGCACGAGCTGCTCCACGTCCTCGCGGCCACGCAGCGGATTCCGGGTGAACGCCAGTTGATTCATCGGACGCGCCGCAGCACTCGCACGGCAAAGGGTTCCAGTTCCATTTCCCCGCGACACGGCATTCCGGTCAGCAGATCGTCGCCCGACCACGCCGCAAAATTCACGCGGCCCATCACCGGCTGATGATTGATCACGAAGAGAAACTCGCCCGCGTCATTCGCGCGCACCGCCACCTCCACGCCCGCACTCGCCGCCACCGGCGCGACGATGCCGCGCGCCCCGAGCCACTCGCCGAAGAGCGCGGCGAGAAACTCGCGCGGCGGGTGCGTCGCGATGTAGCACGCCGCGCCCGCGCCGAAACGATGCCGCGTGATCGCCGGCCGCCCCGCGTAAAAATCGCGCGTGTAAGTCGCGACCGTTTCCGCGCCGCGCAGGTGCAGCAGCTCGCAGAATCTCTCGCACGCCACCTCTTTCCCGCCTTCCGCGACCCGCAGCGCATTCGTCGCGCCCGGCAGCAACGGCTGCCACTCCTCCACGACGATGCCCAGGACGTCCGCCAGCAACGCCGGATAACCGCCGAGCCAGATGTGATCGTGCTCGTCGGCGACGCCGCTGAAATAGCTCATCGCCAGCAACCCGCCGCGCTGCACAAACGCCCGCAACCTCTCCGCCTGCGCTCGCGTGAGCTGGTAGAGCGCCGGCGCCACGACGACATCGTAGCCGTCGAGCGCGTGATCGGGCGACACCACGTCCACCGCCACGTTCAAGTCCCACAGCGCGCCGTGGAAATGCTGCACGATTTCCTGGTAGTCGAAATGCGCCGGCTTCGATTCGAGTTCCAGCGCCCAGCGATTTTCCCAGCTCACGAGCAAGGCCACACGCGCGGGCGTGCGCGCGCCCGCGATCTCGTTGAGTTTCTTCAACTCTGCGCCGAGTTCTCGCACTTCCCGGTGCACGCGTCCCTCCGGCCCGAAATGCGGCACCATCGCGCCGTGAAATTTTTCCGCGCCCGCCTTCGATGCCCGCCATTGGAAAAACATCACCGCATCGGCGCCGTGCGCGATCGCCTGAAAGCTCAGCGCCCGCATCTGACCCGGCGGCTTGAGCACATTGGTCGGGCGCCAGTTTACCTGCGAGGTCACCTGCTCCATCAGCATGAACGACTGTCCTCCGCGCACCGACCGATACAGGTCGTGGCAGAAGGCCGAGGCACTCACGTCGCCGAGCCCGTTTGCCGGATCGGGATACGAATCCCACGCCGCCACATCCACGTGGCGATAGAGTTCCCACGCGTCGACCGGCTTCCAGAAATTCAACCCGTTCGTCGTGACTTTCGCGTCGGCGCACTCCTCGCGAATCGCCGCCACCTCGTCGCTGGCGAGGCGGCACAACGCATCGCTCATGAACCGCTGGTAATCCAGCGCCTGGCCGGGATTCCGAAACGTCATCATCGCCCGCGGCGGAAAAATTTCCGTCCACTCGCCGTAGCGCTGGCTCCAAAACGCCGTGCCCCACGCCTCGTTCAACGCCTCGATCGAGCGATAACGCCGCTCCAGCCACGCGCGAAAATCCGCCGCGCACACGTCGCAATAACACGCCTGGCTATGGCAGCCGATTTCGTTGTTCACGTGCCAGAGCGCGACCGCGGGATGCGCCCCACAGCGCCGCGCGATCTCCCGCGACAGCCGCGCCGCCGCCGCACGGTAGGCGCGGCTGTTCGGGCAATAATGCTGCCGCGAGCCGGCCGACATCCGCGTGCCGTTGCGATCCACCGGCAAACTTTCCGGATGCGCGAGGCTGAACCACGGCGGCGGCGAGGCCGTCGCGTTCGCGAGACAAACCGAGACACCGTGCGACCACAGCAAATCGATCACGCGGTGCAGCCAGCCGAAGTCGAATTCGCCTGCGCGCGGCTCGAGTTTCGCCCAGGAGAAAATCGCCACGCTCACGAGGTTGACGCCCGCGGTGCGCATCAGCGCCGCATCCTCGCGCCAGGTTTCCTCCGGCCATTGTTCGGGATTGTAGTCGCCGCCGTAGAGCAATCCCGGCGGAAGTTTTGGGGCAAGCGAGCGGAGTGGAAGCGGTTTCACGGGCTTGGGATTTTCTTCGTTCGCAGGAATCTAAAAGGCGCAGTGGAACCACAAAGACACAGAGGCACAGAGAAGAGAAACCGGAGAAATCTGGGAGAAAATAGTTTCATCCCGGAGGTGAGCTTCCCCGGTGGATCGCATTTTTTTGGAAGGAGTTTTCCCCGTGCTCTCCGTGCCTCTGCGGTTCAACCCCGCCCGCGCCCTTCAGGATGAACCGGGCAGCGGTTGAGCCGGGCCTCCCGCCAATGCTCGATCGAATCGTCACGCGCGCCTCAAGCCCGCCGCGCCAATTCCTCGCGCGAAACGGCGAAACGCAGCGGCTCGTTCCGTACATAGCGCTCGAATTCCTCCACCATCGCGCGGCCCATGCGCCGGCACTCGCGACCAAGCGAGCCCGCGATATGCGGCGTGAGAAAAATATTCGGCAGATCGTAGAGCGCCGATTCCGGCGGCGGCGGCTCGGGATCCGTGACATCGATCACCGCCTGCAAGTCCGGCCGCTCGCGCAGCACCGCGATCAAATCCGCCTCGTCGACCAGCGCCCCGCGCGCCGTGTTGATGAACGTCGCGCCCGGCTTCAGCGTTTCCAGCAACGCGCGATCGATGAACCCCTCCGTCTGCGCCGAGAGCGGCGTGTGGAGCGAAACCACGTCGGAGTTGGAAAACAGCTCCGCCAGCGAAACCGGCTGCACGCCGAGTCTTTTCATTTCGCCCGCATCGACGTAGGGATCGTGCGCGAGAATGATCGCGTCGAGCTCGGCGAGCCGGTCGACGACGCGGCGGCCGACGAGACCCAGCGAAACGATGCCGATGGTCGCATTCAAACCGCCGGGTAAAGGCAGCGACTTTTCGGGAAACGTGCGCCGCGTCCGCACGTCCGCCGCGTGATGCCACGCGCGCTTCAACGCCAGCAGGATCGCGCCGGTGGCGAATTCCGCCGTGGGAATCGCGTTCTGCGCGGCGGCGTTGACGATCGTCAGTTCGCGGTCCCAGCACGCGTCGGTGACCAGAAATCGCAGCGTGCCCGCCGCATAAAAAACCGCCCGCAGCCGCGGCATGCGCGCGAGCAGTTCCGCATCGAGCAAGGGCGCGCCCCAGCCGGTGAAGAGGACGTCCACTTCGTCGAGCCAGGCCGGAGGATTGCGGGCGAGTGCTTCCGCGGTGAGCGGCAGCGGGTCGATCACCCGCGCATGGCGGGAAATATCGGCGACACACTCTCCGCCGTAAACGTCGGCGAAGTGGTCCGCCCGGAGAATAAAGGCAGCGTTCATCATGAGACCGTCGAAAAAGAGTCCGTCACCGCCGCGCGGCGCCGCGTCAGTTCGGCTTTGATTTCGTGCGCGCCCGCCTCCGTGAGGTCGTAGCGCCGGATCATCCACCAAGCCACGAGCGCGCCCAGAAACGGCACGACGAAATAACTGAATTTCATCAACGCGAGCGTGTGCGCCGATTGGGCGCCGAGCTTCGCGTCGAAGCCGATGCCCACGAGCACGAAGCCGCCGAGCAGCGCGCCGAACGACATCCCCGCCTTGTCGAACCAGCTCAGCACCGACGCGAACAGCCCTTCGCGACGCAGGCCCGTTTTCCATTCGTCGAAATCCGCGATGTCGCCGAGCATGGCCGACGCCATCAGCGCCATGCCGGAACTCGAAAGCCCGTTGGCGCCGGTCACGATCAACTGCAGCCAGGGCTGACCCGGTTGATAGAGAAAAAGTTTCGAGGCGCAGCCCGCCATCAACACGCCCGCCGCCACCTGGAAAACCCGCTTCTTCCCGAGCTGGCGCGTCAGCCAGGGATAAATCAGCAGCGAGGCAACGATCGCGACCACGTGATACGACGACCCGGCAAATCCAAACGCCACCGCCGAGCCTCGCACGTCGCCGCCGAAGATGTAGTAAACGTTCATATAGAATGCCAGCATGCTCACGATGTTGTAGCTGAAGCTGGTGATGAAACGCGCCGCCAGCAGCGTGACGAACGGCCGGTTGCCGCGCACCGCCCGGAGACTCTCGAACAGCGGCAACGAGCGCTGATGCGCCGCGACGCGCGCGTAGTGACGTTCGCGGCAGAGGAAAACCGGCAGCAATCCGACGAGGAAGAAAATCCCCGCGCACCCGCCGGTGACCCAATGCAGCCCCGTCACCGTGTCGCCGAAATAGCGCAGCTGCGTCAGCGGGAAAAGCCACTGGCTCAGGATTTGAAATCCGAAGCCGCAGGACTGCATGATGCCCATGAGCCGCGTGCGTTCGTGATAGTCGTCGGTGGCCTCGATCGCGAGGCCGGCCAGCGGCATCGCGAACAGCGAATGCGCGATGTAGAACGCGAGCGACACCACCAGCAGGTGGAGAAACAACCCGTGCTCCGTCGCCTGGCGCGGAAACCACCACAGCGCGCCGAACAGCAGGGCGAGCGGGAGCGCCGACACCGCCAGCAGCGGGAGCCGGCGGCCCCAACGCGAACGAAAGTTATCCGAGAATTGCCCGATCGCCGGATCGAGCATCGCATCCCAAAAGCGCTGGATGAACACCACCGTGCTGACGAGCGCGGGATTCACGCCCATCGTCACGTTGTAGATCGGACTGACGAGCACGTGCAGCGTCAGGTGGCTGCCCTCGACGACCACCCGGCCCGCGCCCAACCCGACCTGCTCGCGCAGCGGCACGCGATCGGTCGTCGCGGACGGCGGCAGGGAGGGAGACACAATGGATTCGGGCATGCGGGGAGGGGCGAGGGAGACTGGCGTGCTCACGAGCGCGGGCGAAGATGAAAAAAGCGCGGCGGACGGCTGCGAACCCGCCGAGGCCCGCGAACTGGAACGAGCAGGTCACCGCCAGTCGCGCGTTGAAAAGTGGGCCGCCCAAAATCCCTTGGCGACCGGTGGCCCGTCGCCATCAGGCGACGGGCCGACGTTTTCAGCAGAAACCTCGAGTGGATCCGTCCTGGATCAAAACTTGCGAGTGATCCTCAGCCGGGCCGTGAGCGGCACCCCCGGATAGACGAGGTAGCGGTTGATGCTCGCGGCGAGATAATCCTGGTTGAAAAGATTATCGACATTGAGCTGGACCTGCCAGTTCGCAGCCCAGGCGTATTGGACGCTCGCGCTGACGAGCGTGCGACTCGGCAGCCAAAACGTCGGCTGCGGCAGGACGACATTCGTCGATGTGCTCGCAGAGGTGGGCGTCGACGAGGGCGCGTCACCGGGGCGCTTGTCCAAGTAGTCGAGGCCCAGGCCCAGCGTGAGGCCCTTGAGCGTGTCGGCTTTGAAGGCGTAGGACGCCCAGAGTGCGCCGGACTTCTCCGCGGTGCCGCGGAACGGTTGGCCGAAGGGCGTGCGATTCTTGTAGCTCGTGTAGTTGCCGATCAGCGACAGGTTGGTCGTGAGCGCCGCGGAGGCCTCGAACTCCCAGCCGTGGGCCAGACGATCCATGAAGAGCGCGGGCAGCGCAGGGTTCGGCGGAGGCACCGTGAGATTCGCCGGATTCGGCACCGAAAAATTATCCTGCTTGATGTCGAAGTGCGAGACGGTCGCGTAAATTTTGTTTTCCAACAGCTGCACGCGCACGCCGTATTCGGTCTGGCGGCTGGTCTGCAGACGGAAAGGAATCGTCGAGGTCGTGGAAGGGCCGATCGGCGTCGATTGTTTTGAGAAGCCGTAATACAAGGACACCTGCGGAATCACCCGCACCACCGCACCGTAAGACGGAAGCGTCGCATCCGTGTCGTTTGCTGCGCGCAGGGTGCGGAGCTTGTCGTTCACGCGAATCTGATAGTAAGCGCGGGCGACGCCGCCGGAGAGAACCAGCCGGTTGTCGAAGAGCGACAGGTTTTCGCTGACGTAGAGCTGCTTGGTGCGGCTGATGTTTTCCGTGATACCGCTGACACTCGTAAAAGTGGGCGCCGCGGGAGCGAACGCATCGATGTTGAACGTCGGCTTCGTGTAGTTGTTGCCGCGATCGAACGTCACCGCCTCGCTCAGCCAGTAACCGGCGACCGTCGTGGAATCGACCGAGCCGTTTTTCAGATGGTAGGCGAAGTCGTTCTGGAGATCGAAATTCCGGCGGAACTGCGCGCCGAATCCGTAGGACCGGCTGTAGATCCGGGAAGCTCCGGCCGGGGCGTCGGACGCGATCCAGAGACCGGTCGCCGCATCGAGATGGCCGGGATTCGCACCGCTCAAGTTCGACTGCGAACTGGACGCGCTGGAGGAGAGCCAGCTCCCGGCGAGGCGCATCGAAAAACGATCGGTGAAATTGCTGGTGAAAAATACCCGGCCGTGGATCGCTTTCTGATAGCGATAGGTGTCGTCGTCGTAGAAGCCGGCCGTGCGCGACACGCCCCGGATCAACACCGCGTTGTCGTTCGTGCCCACATACGGATCGAGCGGGATGCCCAGATAGTTCAACGCGCGCCAGTCATACGCCTCGACCTGCACCGTGAGTTCCGTCGCCGGAGTGAACCGATAGGTGAACATCGGCATCACGAGGTTGGAACGATGATAATTGCCGTCGCCATAGTCGTCGCCGTCCTCCACCGCGCCCACGACCCGGAAGGCCAGCTTGTCCGGTTGCAGCACTCGATTCACGTCGAACTCGCCCCGCGCGCCCGCGTATTCGCCGTATCCGGCCGAGACGTACCCGCGGTCGGTAAAGAGCGGCTTCCGCGAAACCACGTTCACGGTGCCACCCGGCAGCCCCTGCGGCGCGAGGATCGCGTTCGGACCTTTCACGACTTCCAGGCGATCGACCACGACCGGATCGAGATTCGCAAAGGAAAAATAACTGAAGCCGTCGAGCGTCACGCCATCGTTCTGGAAGCCGCGAATATTCGTGCGATCCTGCGCATTCGGAATCGTGGCCTCGCTCACGCCCGCCACAAATTTGGCCGCATCCAGCAGCCGGCCGATGCCGATATCGTCCATCAGGTCGCGCGTGACGACCGAGACGTGCTGGGTCGAATCCATCAGCGAAATGCGCACCCGCGCGCCGGAGGTGGCCTCGGTGGCTTGATAGCGGCCGACGGAGCCGCTGCTCACGACGAACGGCGACAGCACGACCACTTCGTCGGAAGCTGCGGAACTGGCGGCCGGCTGGGCGGCCGCCGCGAGCGGAAACACAAGGGCGGCGACGACCGCGGCCCTTGGAAAGGAAGGAACGAGCGAACTTACGTTCATGGGACGATTTGTTTGGGTGTTAGGGAAAACTCCGGAGAAAATCACCGCGAGTCAGGGTGCCGCCCACCATCCGGGATTGATTCCCGCCCGCAAAACCATTGTAGGTTTTGCGTAAAGTAAATGCCCCTGCTTTCCTCCCGCCCCACCATGCGCTCGATCGCCGCCCACGCGAACGTGTCGCCGATGACCGTCTCGCTCGCGCTGCGCAACGATCCGAGCCTTCCGCTCGCGACGCGCGAGCGGATCCAGCGAGCGGCGCGCGCCGAGGGTTATCGTCCCGACCCGATGCTCACGCATCTCATGCAGCACCTGCGCACCAGCCGCACCGCTCGCTCCGCCGTCAATCTCGCGGTCGTCACCACGCACGATGCGCCTTTCGTGCATCGCCTCATCGCCGGCGCCACCGCGCGCGCCGACCGGCTCGGTTACACGCTCGATCGCAGCATCGACCTGCGCACCTTCGCGAAAAAACCCGCGGCGCTCACGCGCACCCTGCTGGCCCGCGGCATCGCCGGCGTGCTCCTCGCGCCCGCCCAGGATCCGACCGACTACAGCACTCTGCTCGACTGGAAAAAATTCGCGGCCGTGGCGATGACCTACTCGATTTTCGAGCCGCGGGTGCACCGCGTCGTCACGCATCACTTCGACAACGCCGTGCGCACCTTTGCGCTGCTCGAGCAACGCGGCTTCGAGCGCATCGGCCTCGCGATGACCCGCGACATGGAGTTCCGCGCGAATCACTCCTACAGCGGCGCGTATTTCCGCACCGCCGCCGGCGGCCGGAAACTCGCGCCCATTCTGTTCCTCGACGCGATGCCGCGTCGCGCGATTCAGACCTGGTTCGATCGCCACCGGCCACAGGCCATCGTCGTGGCCAACGCGCATCAAGTCCGCGCCAATCTGCTGCCCGCCCTCGGGGCGCAGCGTTGTCAGCGCACCGCGTTCGCCTGTCTCGATTACGAAGCGGGCCCCGGCATCGCGGGAATCGATCAGCTTTTCGAAACGATCGGCAGTCATGCGCTCGATGCGCTCGTCGCACAAATTCACCGGCACGAACGCGGCCTGCCGGAAAACCCGACCATCGGCATGGTCGAGGGCCAGTGGACGGAGCCGAACGGACTTTTTCTCACGGAGTCCGCCGCGACGCGACCGCGCTGACCGGCGGATGCGTCCTGGCGCTACGCCCGCACGAGGCGCGCTTCAACCCGCCGCCTCGTTCGCTCGCTACCAGCCGTGGCGCGCCGCGGCGCTCATCGCGTCAGCGAGCGAGCCAAGTTTCGGGTGCCAGAGTTTTTCCCATTCCAGGCTGACCGCGCCGGCAAACGCCTCCGCCCGCAAGCGGCGCACCAACGCCTCGAATGGAAATTCGCCGCTCCCCGGCTCCACGTATTCGAAATTTCCAGTGCCATCCGCCACCGATCGGCTGTCCTTCACGTGCACGTGCACCACGTGGTCGCGGATTCGCGGCCACGTGACCAGCGGATCTTCGCCGCCTTTGCGCCACGTGTGATGCGTGTCCCACAAAATCTTCGTGCCCGGCGCGAGCGCGAGAAATCGCTCGATCGCTGCGACCGTGAAAAGCGCGTCGTGGGTTTCCACCATCACCTCCGCACGCCAGCCCTGCTCCGCGCGCACTGTGCGCCACCACGCCAGCGTCGCCACCGCCTGGGAAATTTCCGCCTCGCTCGCGAGCGTGCCGCCCTCGAACACCCGCAGCCACCGCGCTCCCAGCGCCTCCGCCCACGGCAGCCACGCCAGAAACTGCTCGCGGTCTTTTTCCGTCGCGCTGGCCAGCCGCAGCGAGGTTCCCAGCGCCACGACCGTCCGGCCGCTTTCCTGCACCCGCGCCGCCAGTGTCGCCGGCGAACCGAATTGCTCCGCAAAATATTTCGGCAGCTCGATCGTCCCGCCCAGTGCGCGCAGTTCCAGCGCGCTCACGTCGTGACGCGTCGCCAGCGCACAGGCCTCCGCCAGCGTGAAGTTCGGACAGCCCAGAGTGGAAAAACAGCGCTGCAGGCTCATGAGTTTCGAGTTATGGACTTCGCGCCGGTCCAACTGCAAGCCGTGCTTCAACGCGTCGTCATCCCCTCGTCGTTTAGCTTGCCGAATTCTTTTTTGGACCAACCTCCGAGATGACGGTCCAACGAACTCCCCCTCGCCAACCCGCTGTCCCTCACTACGGTCCTCGCCTCCCCATGCGTCCCCTCCCCGTTCGTCTCGTTGCCACTGCGTTCGTTCTCGCGGCCGTCGCATTGAGCAGTTGCAGCAAATCCACCTCGCCGACCGCGAACACGCCGAGCGCGTCGCCGTCGGCGATTAAGATCGGCTTTCTCGTCAAGCAGCCCGAGGAGCCTTGGTTCCAATTCGAGTGGGCCGGTGCCGAGAAAGCCGGCGCGCAATACGGCTTCTCCGTCGTCAAACTCGGCGTGCCCGACGGCGAAAAAGTTCTCGCGGCCATCGAGTCGCTCTCCGCCAACGGCGCCCAAGGCTTTGTCATCTGCACGCCCGATGTCCGCCTCGGCCCCGCCATCGCCACTCAGGCGAAACTCAAAAATCTCAAGGTCATCACGGTCGACGACGCCTTCATCGGCGCCGACGGCAAGATCATGAAAGACGTGCCTTACCTCGGCATGTCCGCCAGTGCCGTCGGCGGCGATCAGGGCAAGGCGCTCTATGCCGAATTGCAGGCTCGCAAATGGCCCCTCGAAGAAACCGGCGTCTGCGTCGTCACCTTCGAGGAACTCGACACCGCCCGCGAGCGCACCGACGGCGCCATCGCTGCGCTGAAAGCCGCTGGCTTCCCCGCCGATCGCATCTTCAAAACCCCGCAGAAAACCACCGACATCCCCGGCAGTTTCGACGCCGCCAACGTCCTCCTCACCCGGCATCCCGAAATCAAGCACTGGCTCATCTCCGGCATGAACGATTCCGCCGTGATGGGCGCGGTCCGCGCCACCGAGGGTCGCGGCTTCGACGCCGACCACGTCATCGGCATCGGCATCAACGGCACCGATTGCATCGACGAACTCCGCAAAACCAAACCCACCGGCTTCCACGGCTCGATGCTCGTCTCGGCGCCCTACGAAGGTTTCCGCACCGCCGAGCTGCTCTACGAATGGATCAAAAACGGCACACCTCCGCCGGCCGACACCCGCACGCCCGGAATTCTGATCACCCGCGCCAACTTCGAGGAAATCCTCCGCCGCGAAGGCATCATCAAATAACTCCCAACCCACCGCCTGCAAATCACGCTAGTCGTCTCGAATCCTGAAATCGTTCGCGTCCTTTCGCGTGATTCGCGGACCACGCCGTTCTCTCGACTCTCAACCCTCAACTTTTCCGTTCCCAACTTTTCCGTCCCCATGAAACTCCTCCATTCCTTCGCCCTCCTCTTCGCCTCCGCGTGCGCCACCATCGCACTCGCCGCGAAACCCCTCACCGTCGGCTTCGCCCAGACCGGCGCCGAAAGCGCCTGGCGCACCGCCAACACGGCCTCGCTCAAAAACGAAGCCGAAAAACGCGGCATCACCCTCAAGTTCGCCGACGGCCAGGGTAAACAGGAGAACCAGATCCGCGCCGTCCGCTCGTTCATCACCCAGGGCGTCGACGTCATTCTCATCGCCCCGATCGTCGAGACCGGCTGGGAACCCGTCCTCCGCGAAGCGAAGCGCGCGAAGATTCCCGTCATCCTCATGGATCGCACCGTGAAGGTCAGCGACGACTCGCTCTACACCTGCTTCGTCGGCTCCGACTTCGCTCAAGAAGGCCGCATGGCCGCCGACTGGCTCGCGAAGCACTCCGACGGCAAAGGCCGCATTCTCGAACTCCAAGGCACGCCCGGCTCCGCTCCCGCCAACGAACGCCGCAAGGCCTTCGCCGAGGGCATTGCGAAATATCCCGGCCTGAAAATCATCGACTCGCAAAGCGGCGACTTCCGTCGCTCCGGCGGCAAGGAAGTCATGGAGGCGTTTCTCAAGAAGCACGGCCACGATTTCGATATCGTTTACTCGCACAACGACGACATGGCGCTCGGCGCGATCCAGGCGATCGAAGAAGCCGGCCTGAAACCCGGCAAAGACGTGATCATCGTCTCGATCGATGCGATCAAGGAAGCGCTCCAGGCGATCATCGACGGCAAGTTGAACTGCACCGTCGAGTGCAACCCGCTCTTCGGCCCGAAAGTCTACGACCTCGCCGCCAAGATCGTCGCCGGAGAAAAAGTCCCGCGTGTCCAATACAACCAGGACGAACTCTTCGACTCCACGAACGCCGCCGCCTCGATCGGCGCCCGCCAATACTGATGGCGCGGCACCGGTAGGGACGGCTCTCCGAGCCGTCCGCTCCGCTCCGCCCCATTCGCGAACCCGCACCCGCGGACGCCTCGGAGAGGCGTCCCTACCTTTCCCAACCACGAATGGACACGAATTCACACGAATAGATCAGACCGGTCGCGCCGGTTTGAATTCGTGTTCATTCGTGTCCATTCGTGGTTAAAAATTTTCCCGTAGCGGCGGTCTCTGACCGCCGTTTTTATTTCCGCCGCTTCTCCGGCACCCCGAACTCCGGCGTCCCATCCGCTTTCCACCGCAGCACCTGCACGCGCGCATGCCGGTTCGGATCGTGCAGCGGATCGCCCTTGATTTCCGCGTAGTCGCGCGCGTGAAACACCAGCAGATCCGTCACGCCATCCTCCGCCACGGTGAAGCTGTTGTGCCCGGGACCGAACACGCCGTTCGCCTCGCTCGTTTTGAAAACCGGCTGCGGCGTCTTCACCCACGACTTCGCCTCCAACAAATCCGCATCGTCCCTCGCGGTCACCAACCCCACGCAATACTCCGCGCCCGTCCCGCTCGCCGAGAACGTCACGAACACGCGTCCATTTTTCACCAGCGCCGCCGGCGCCTCGTTCACGCGATAGCGCACCAGCTCCCACGGCAGCTCCGGCCGTGAAATCATCACCGGCTGGCCTTCGATCGCCACCGGCGAACTCATTTTCGCCAGGTAAATGTTGGTCCCTTTGCCGATCGCCGGGTCGTATTGCGCCCAGCACAAATACCGCACGCCGCGATTCACAAAGGTCGTCGCATCGAGCGTGAAGCTCTCCCATCCCGTCTTGATCTGCCCGCGTTCGATCCACGCGCCTTCGAGCGGATTTTCACCGTCGTTCTCGATCGCGTAGAGCCGGATGTCCCACGCCGTGTCCTTCTCCGCCGCGCCCGCCGAGAAGTAAACGAACCACTTCCCGTTCACGCGGTGGATCTCGGGCGCCCAGATGTGCGAGCCCATCGCGCCGCTCTCGTGCTCGCGCCAGATCGTCTTCGGCTCCGCCGTCGCGAGACCCGCGATCGTTTTCGCGCGCCGCAGTTCCAATCGGTCGTAGTCCGGGACGGTGCCCATGAAATAATACCACTCGCCTTCCCGCACGATCTGCGGATCGGCGCGCTGCTCGATCAGCGGATTCGGCCAATTTTCGGCCGACGCCGCACGCAGCGCTCCGAGGCAGATCACCGCGATCAACAGAGTAGGAATAAATTTTCTCATCGCTCGAATTTATCTACGCGCCCCGTAGCGCAGGCTGCCAGCTTCCCGTCCGAAAATGCGCGCGACGCCTGAACATTATTTCCCATCGATGGCGCCGACCGGTCGGATTTCCGAACTATCCGCATCGTTCCGGTCACGCTCTCGAATCCGTTGTTTTTTCTGTATTTTATTTTTATCGAAACCATGACGCTCACAGGAAGGAGGAAGCGGAGATGGCGGAGCGGATCAGGTTGGTTTTATCCTCCCCTCCCTCTGCGAACCCCAGGGCAAAGTTTTCCTTCTACCACCGGCTCCGCCACGCTGGGCGGGCCGGGGCTGAAATTTCACGGCACATACGCATCGTAAATCTCCGCCATCGCCACCCCCGGCGTCGCGTCCGCCGGCGAGATGATCGTCGAATAAACTCCCGGCGCGAACTGCCGCAGGATCACCGCATCCGCCGATCCGTCGCCGAGCGCAAAAGCGCCCAGGGTCGGCGCGAGGCTCGCGGATTGGTCCGTCTGGGCCGAGTTCCACCAATCGTCGTTCGTCGCGACCACCGTCTGCGTGCCGTTCTGGTTTCGCACCAACGTCAGCGACGGATTCGCGATAAATTGCACGATCCCGAGATCCCCCAGCGCCGGCCCGATCCCGCGGATCATCAATCGCGCCTGCCCCGAGCCGCCCACCACCACGCCGACGATCATCTGTCGCACGCCGGTCTCGACCCGCCCGCGCGAGGAGATGTTCGACAGCCGCGAGCCGTCGTTCGGCGTCGCGTCGTAAATTTCCACCAGGCCCACGCCGTCTTGATTCGCACTCGTCGCCGCCGGCGCGACCACCACGGAATAAACGCCGGGGTTCAGCGTCACGACCAAGCCGGCGTCGCCGTGCGCGGGATCCGCCGACGCCGCGAACGGTTGGGCGCCGAGTTCGCTCACGAGCGGCGAAATCTCCGCCTGGTTGTCCTGCCAGTTTGAATTCACCGCCCGCACGATGTTGTGGCCGCCGACATTTTCGTTCAGCTCGAGCCGCGGCCGGCCGATCTCCCCCGTCACGCCGAGCTGGGCCAGTTTTAACCCCGACCCGAGGATGAGCAGCTTCTTGGGTGACGAGCCCGAGACGACGAAGCCCGCGATCAGCACGTTCTCCCCGCTCGAAACGATGCCGCGCGTGGAAAGATTCATAATCTGCGCCGAGCGATCGCCGTTCGCCACCAGCACCTGGGGCGGTTTCGCAGCGACCGTCAGAGCGGCATCCGCACTGGTGACCGAGCCTGCGCTGTTCGTCACGGCCACCGAATAATCCGCCGCGTCTCCCGCGCCGACATTCGCGATCGTGAACGCACTGCTCGTGGCGCCCGGGATCGGTGCGCCGTTTTTCCGCCACTGATAGGTCGGCGCGGGCGAGCCGGTCGTCGCCACGGAGAACGTCACGGTCTGATGGGGATTCACCGACTGGGCCGCCGGCTGTGTCGCGATGGCGAGCGCGGCGTTTTTCGCGAGCTTGCTGCCCCACCACGCCGTGCCGTTGTCCGACACCGCCGTGAAGGCCTCCACCCACATTTGGTTGTCGTCATCCCACACGCGCACGAACACGCCGCGGTAAATCACCCCCGACAGCGCGAGCGTGATGAAGTGATCGCCGGAGAGCTGCCACGTGCCGCTCACCGCGCCGCTGGCCGTGCCACCGGCAGCGAGCGTGAGCAGCGAGGAGGTTTTTACGGTGGCGGTGATGTCCTTGCCGTGGTCGATCCATTTGTAGTCGCCCGGAACCTGTCCCACGTCCGTCGTGCGAATCGTTTCCTGCGCATAGCGCTGGGGCGCGGCCACGAACCAACCCTGCTCATTGAGGAAAAGCTGGTGCGTGCGCACCTCGTGAATTTCGCCGCGGCCGACGAAACGCGTGTGAAACACCATCACGTATTTTCCCGTCGTCGCGTCGCGCGTGATCGAAACGCCGCCCGGCGACACATAGCCGCGGCTCTGCGAGCCCACCTCGCCGCTCGTGTGGAGAAACTGCCAGTTGCCCATCAGCTTCACGCCATAGGGCGCGATCGTCGCGTCATCGAAGGCGAAGTTGCCTTTGACGTTGGTGAGATCGTTGCCCGCCGAATCGAGATACGGACCATCGGGATTCGACGAGCGCCCGACGCGGACGTTGTAGCCCCCCGTCGCGTCGAGTCCGCCGAAAGTCATGAAGAGATAATAGTAACCCGTCTCCGGCGCGTAGATGATGTAAGGGCCTTCGATGCGGGAGCTGTTGCCACCGATGAGTTTTTTGCCGTAGCCCTGACCCGGCAGCGGTCGACCGAGCGTCGGCGAACCGGCCGTCGAATCGAGTGCGAGGATGAAGATACCGCCGGAGAACGACCCGTAGACCATCCAGAGCTTCCCGGTCCGATCGAAGAAGACCGATGGATCCACGACGTTCGGCATCGTGTTCACGTTGTAGGGCGAAACCGTGGGTGTGGCGCCGGAGGATTTCAGCAGGATGCCGACGTCGCTGTAAGGCCCGCTCGCGGCGTCCGCCTGGGCGAGGCCGAGCGCGCTCAACGGCGAACTGCCCTGGCAGGCGCAGTAATAATAGTGGAATTTCCCGTCGCCGAGCTCGATCGCGTCCGGCGCCCAGAACGTATCCGTATTTCCGGCATACGTCAGGGTCGCCGCGAATTCCACGCGCGGCGTGCCATTTCGAATGAGCGGATTCGGCGCCGCGGCGCTCGTCGAAATCTGCGTCCAGTTCATCAGATCCGTCGAACTCGCCGACGCCATGTGCGAGCCGAAGACGTAGTAGGTTGAACCGTCGCGAACCACCGACGGATCGTGCACCGTCGCCGTGCTCGTGAAGACGGGCGCGACGGGCTCTTGGGCGGACAAAGCGCACGACAGCGCAACGAATAAACCGATACCTGCACCAAAGATTCTCATAATGCCTCCTTCCCTGGCCTTCTGAGCGGAGCGAAGAATCCAGTGCGCGTTTCGGGGCGCCTTCCGGCCACGAAGACCCCCGTGGATTCTTCGCTCCGCTGCCGATGAACCGGCCGCTTTGTCATTCTGAACGCAGTGAAGAATCCAGTGCGCGCTTCGTGGCACGATACGCGTGCGACTCCAAATGGATTCTTCGCTGCGCTCAGAATGACAGGCCTTTGAGAGTTCATCGGCGTAGGCCACCCGACGGCCTGGCGTTGGTTCGGAGTCTCAGAATGACCGACGGAAAAGACATGCTCTCTCGTGGGTTGAGTTTCACTCCGCCACCGACGGCCGCCCGAACACCGGCATGCCGTTCGCATCCCAGCGTAGCGGCTTCACGTAGGTGTGGCGGTTAGGATCCCACAGCGGATCGCCGACGATCTCGGTATAAGTACGCGCGTGATAAACCAGCAGATCGGTGACGCCGTCCTCGGCCACCGTGAAGCTGTTGTGCCCGGGGCCGAACACGCGGTGCTCGTAGCAGGTTTTAAAAACCGGGTGCGGCGATTTCGTCCAGTTTTTCGCGTCCAGCAGATCGGCCTCTTCCGATGCGTGGAGCAGGCCCATGCAGTAGTTTTCGTCGGTCGCGCTCGCCGAGTAGCTGATGAACACGCGGCCGTGGCGGATGAGGACGGACGGACCTTCATTGACCCAGAAGCCTTTCGTTTCCCAATCGAACTCCGGCACCGACAGTCGCACGGGTTTCGTCGCCAGCGTCGTGCCCGACGCCAGGCGCGCGATGTAGAGGTTCGAGTTGCCGCGGATCGCGGGATCCTTCTGCGCCCACACGTAATACGTCACGCCGCGATGCGTGAAGGTCGTCGCGTCGAGACAGAAGCTGTCCAGACCCGTGTCGACGCGCACCGGCGCGGTCCATTTGCCCTCGAGCGGATTCTCCGCCGGCGTGGAGATCGCATACATGCGATGCTGGAACAGGTCGTCCTTGATTTCCCGTGACGGCGCGGCGGCGAAATAAATGTGCCACGCGCCGAACACGTGGTGAATTTCCGGCGCCCAGATCAGTTCGCAAAACGGACCCGCCGCCGGCTTCAACCACACGTCCGCCGTCGGCGCCTTCAGCAGTTCCGCGATCGTGCGCGCGCGGCGCAACTCGATGCGATCATACGCTGGAATCGACGCCGTGAAATAATACCAGCCATCCGTGTGCCGCCGAATGCACGGATCGGCGCGCTGGAGGATGAGCGGTTCGAGAATTTTCATGGATTGAGCAGGGCGGGCTTCAGCCCGCCTGGATTGCCGTTCCGTCGGAGAGGCGGGCTGAAGCCCGCCCTACCTCGGCGTCGTGCATCATCGTCTCGTAGTAACGGTCAGTGATCCGGTATTTGAACATCAGCAGCCCCATCCCGAGGTGAAATACTCCCGGGATCACCGACAGCAGCAGCGCGATGCCGTTCAGCGTGTAGGCGCTCTGCACCTGATCCGCCACGTAGCCGAAATACGTCAGCAGCCAGCCCACCGCTCCCCCGGCGAGGCTCATGCCCATTTTTTGGGCGAAGGAAATGCCGCCAAACGCCATGCCCGCGACCCGTTTGCCGGTGTGCACCTCGCCATAGTCGACCGCCTCCGAAATCGCCGACCAGAAGACCGGCGCGTGCAAATCGACGACGAGGTTGATCAGGAAAAACATCACGAACGCCAGCGCCACGTCCGTCTGCTTCACGCCGAAATACATGATCGCGCTGAGCACGAACACCAGCACTTGCGTCCAGCGGAAGAGTTGAATCTTGCAGAATTTTTTCGTGACCCAGGTCGACACGACCATCGCGAGAATGTTGGCGATCACGCCCGTGGTGATGAACGCCGACTGAATCTTGCCGTCGCCGTGCAGGTAGTATTTCGCGTAGTAGAGCGCGACCGAACCGCGGATGACGTAGCCGATCGTGCCGACGACGCACACCGCGGCGAGAATGCGCCACTGGTCGTTTTTGAACAGCAGCGAGAGCTGCAGACCGAGCGGCTTGGCATCGATGACGTGCTTCACGCGCTCCGTCGTGGTGAAGAAACAAAACAGGAACAGCAGCGTCGCGCTACCCGCCATCACCGCCATCGCAATCTGGTAGCCACGCGCCAGATGGCCGACGCCCAAACTCGCCGCGAACAGCGGCACGAACGTCGTCACGGCCAGCGCCGCGACCTTCGCGAAAAACAACCGGTAACCATTCGCCGAGAGCCGCTCCTGCGGATCCGCCGTGATCACGCCCGGCAGCGAGATGTAGGGAATCGTCACCGCCGTGAAGATCAGCATCATCGCGATGTAAGTCGTGTAGGCCCACAGCAGCTTCATGTCGTAGGCGAGCTGCGGCGTGGTGAAGACCAGCATGATCGAAAGGCCGAACGGCACGGCGAAGATCGCGAGATACGGCCGGTAGCGTCCCCAGCGCGTCGTGTGCTTGTCCGTGATCATGCCCATCGCCACGTCGGCAAACGCATCGATCAACCGCGGCACCAGCGCCAGCAGCGCGATGTCCGTCGTCTTCAGCCCGTAAACGTCCGTGTAGAAAAACGTCAGGATCAGCGCCATCGACGACCACACGACGTTCACGGCCGCATCGCCGGCGCCGAAGCCGATTTTCTCGAGGACGGAGAGTTTTTGAGAATTCATATTTTGGAGTGCGGCGGCTCGACGCCGCTTTTCGTGCCGCGGCTCGACGCGGCACAGATCGGTCGGATACGAGCCGGCGAGCCGGCTCGGGCAAAAGCGGCGTCAAGCCGCCGCACTCCCCATCGGTCGTTTGCCTTCATTTCACCAATTCGCTCACATAGCTTTTCAACACGCCCGGATCGACCCGCGGCCAGCCATCCGCGTCCCACTGCAGCTCGGCGATTTTCAATTTCTGCAATCCGTGGTCGGCGTTTTCGTAGGCGTGAAACACGAGCCAATCCTTCCCGTCGAAGGTATACGTACTGTTGTGGCCCACGCCCGCCCAATCCTTGTCGCCGGCGAGCAGCAAAGTGCCTCCGCCTTCCGTCATTTTCTTCCCTTCCTTGTCCACATACGGTCCGGCCAATTTTCGCGAGCGGCCGACGACCATTTTGTAGGTGCTGTCCGCGCCGCGGCAGCATTTGTCCCATGAGGCGAAGAGAAAATACCAGTCGCCTTTCTTGAAAATAAACGGCGCCTCGATTTCCGCCGGCTCCGCCTGGGCGTCATCGACGAGCACCGAGCGCTCGCGTTTCGCGAGCGAGTACCACTCCTCCGGCTCGGCGATGGATTTCCAATCGGGCGCAAGCTTCACGAGTTTCAGCCCGCCCCAAAAAGAGCCGAACGCCATCCACGGCGTGCCGTGTTCGTCTTCGACGACGTTCGGGTCGATGGCGTTCCACAAATCGCGATTCGGCACCGAACGCACGACGATGCCCTGATCCTCCCAGCGGTAATCCGGCGAATCCGGATCGAGCGTGCGATTGATCGTCACGCCGATCGCCGAGGTGTTTCGGCCGAACGCCGACACGGAGTAGTAGAGGTAAAATTTACCGTCGTGCCGCTCGATGTCCGGCGCCCAGATGTGGCCGTTGAAGTGTGGCGAGACGGACTTCGCCCACGCGGGCTCGCCGGCAAAAACGCGGCCGCCGAGCTTCCACGTTTTCAGATCCTGGCTGCGATAGAACGTGATGCCTGGTCCCGTGCTGAACAGGTAAAACGTGTCGCCCTGCTTTGCCATCACAGGATCGTGAATACTCACCTGCTTCGCCACGGCGAGGGAAGCGCCGCCGCCGACCAGCAACGCGAAAATCCCACGCGAAAAAAACGTCGATCGAAAAAACATAGGAGCGGAAAAGGTCATCTGCATCACGGGCCACGACGGCGCCATCACCGGCTAAAATCGGGGAAATGCGAATCAGGCATGAAGCGAAAGAAAAGGCCGGGTTTGGGCTTCGACCCCAAGCCCGGCCGAATGAGCGGCAGAGATGCCGCGGTCAATAATTAGTAGCGGAAACGCGCGCCCACCGCATAGGTGGTGTCGTAGTTGCGCACGTCGCGGTTGAACATCGCCGTCGGCCCGAAACGATCCCGGTACTTGCTGGCGAGGATGTTGGTCGCGTCGAATGTGATGGTGATCTGCCTCGTGAGCGCGTAGCTGAGCGAGAAATCCAGCGTCTTCGTCGGCTGCACATAAACCGTGGGAGGCTGGAAGCCGGGCTGATTGTAGGAGTCGATGTACTTGCCACGATAGGTGTAGGCGAGGCGGCCCGAGAACTTGCCGGTCTCGTAGATCAGGATCCCGTTGTAGCTGCTTTTCGCGACCTGCGTGATGTCTTGCTGGGTGCCGGGTTTGGTCGGATCCTCCGTCGTGCCGGTGATGCCCGTGTACGTCAGCTGGAAGCCGAGGCCTTTGAGGGCGTCAACCGACATGAAATCGAGGAACTGCGTGTAGGTGAGTTCATAGCCGCGGAGCTTGCCCTTGCCGGTATTCTGCGGACGCGTGATGAGATACTGGAGACCGCCGAAGTCCTCGAGCTTGGCGAAACTCTGCACGTAACCGGTGAGTTCGTGATCGAAGACGGTCACCGTGGCGTGGCTCGACTTCGTGAAATAATACTCGAGCGACAGGTCATAGTTGGTCGACCGGATCGGCGCGAGATTCGGGTTGCCGCCATTGCCGCTGCCGACCTGGTTAGTCGGGCCGGAGTGAAAGAGCGCCACCGCGGGATTCAGATCCCCGAAGAACGGCCGGGTCAGTGTCTTGTTGGCCGACAAACGCATCAACAACTTGTCGGTGAAATGCAGCTTGGCGGTGAACGTGGGCAACGCATGCCAGTAGGCATTGTTCGTGGTCACCTGCCGGAACTGGCCGGGGATGGCGGAGCCCGTGGCGTCGAGGGGATTCTGATTGCCGCGCAGAGTCTGGTGAGTGTCGGCAAACCGCACGCCGAAGGCGCCGTCGACCGGCATCGTACCGATGACCGAATTGTAGTCGGCCATGCCGTAGATCGCGAGATTGTCTTCCTCGTCGTTGAACGTGCTGGCGGGATCCGCCGGGGGTTTGCCCGCCGGGTGGCCAGCGAATTGGCGTACGGTCTCCGTGTTGTTCAACAGGAAATCCGTGGAGGGCGACCACCACCGCCGCACGTTCAAGTCGGCGTTGGAGACGAAAAGATCGTTGGTCGTGATAACGCCGAGACCGGGGACGGACGACGCCGGAACCACCGGGCCGAAATACGCGCTCGGATTCGCCTGATGATAGTGCACGGTGCGCGCGCTGTAACGGGCGCCAACCTTCAGCGCGGTCAGGAATTCATTTTTCAACGAGAACTTCGCGTCGGTCTTGACGGCGTATTGCGCGCTGTACGCCCGCGACCACTGGTCGAAGAAATTCGACGCGTTGATGTTCGAAGGGTCGGAGAAATCCATACCCGAATTCTGGGCGGAAATATTGGAGCCGTCGTTGTAAGTGATATTCCAGATCTGGCTCGGGTTCGCCGCGATCGTATCGAGGATGGCGCCGCGCGTCCGGACCGTGCTGATGTTGTAGCTGAGTTCGGCATCGAGCAACAGGTTGTCCTTGGTCCATTTGACGCCGCTGGCGCCTTGGAATGTGTTGGTGTCGTCCTGGAAGGCCTGCTTGCTGATGATCGTATTCGTGCCTTGGGCGGTGAAACTTTTGACAAACCGGGCGACCGTCTCGCCCGGGTTCACGGCGGGCTGCCCGCGGGCCAGGATCGGATCCGGAATGTTCACGCCGAGATATCCCGTCGGATAGAAAACGACGTTGCTGCGGGTGCCGTTCCAGCTGGGAATGCCGATGAAGAAATCGTTGTCGTGCTTGTTCCGATAGCCGGTGAACAGCGCTTCCGTGTAAAACTCGAAACCGGAATTCGATCGCCATTGAAAGGCCAGCTGGGCCGCCGGGCGCGTCCGATCGCCGTGGATGACTTGGAAGCCGAAATTGTCGCCGTAGAAGCCGCCGATGCCGGCGGAATCGCGGGCCACGTCGAATAACTCCGGATAGTGCACCCAGTTATCGAAGATCTGGTCTTCATAGTAACGACGGGCATAGGAAACATCCACCAACAGGCCGAAGTCGCCATTGGCATTCTTCCAGCGATTGTTGACGACGCCGCTGATGAAGACGCTGTTTTTCTTCGCCTGGCTCGCGTACATGCCACGGGCGTTGGCCGCGACAGTGAGGCCGGTTTTGAAATCCAGCGGGCGGCGAAGACGGATGTCGATCGCACCGGAGACGCCGCCTTCGAGCTGATCGGCGCCGACCGTCTTGTAAACGTCCACGCCAAGGACCATCTCCGCCGGGATGTCCTGCAAGGCGACACCACGGCCCGTCCCGGTGTACACTTCGTAGCCGTTGATCGTGGTTTCAATGTTCGGCAAACCGCGGATCAGGACGCCGCCGGTTTCGCCGGCGCCGCGAGAAACTTGAACGCCGGCCACGTGCTGGAGCGCGTCGGCCACCGTGTTGTCCGGCAGCTTGCCAATGTCTTCAGCGACGATCGAGTCGACGAACTGAGGCGCGTTGAGTTTGATTTCCTGCGCCTGCATCAAGCTGCCGCGAACGCCTGCCACCACATATTCGTCGAGGACGACCGCTTGATCGTCAGCCGCTTTGGGCGGTGTGGCGGGAGTTTGGGCTTGCGCGAGACTGAGGCCGAACGTCAGGGCGAGCGCCGAGCCGGCGCAAAGGGAGGTTTTCGCCAGGCGACGTGCCGGCGTAAACTCCCGTAACTTCGTATTCAGATATGAGCTCATGGAGGTGTTGGTAGGGGGAACTCGAACCCGGAGGGCATTCGAGAAGGCTTGCACTCGTTCATGCGCTCTTTCCCGCGCAAACCCGACAGCCGGACGAAAAAAAAAGGCGACCCCGCAGGGTCGCCCGATGATAGCCCCCTGACACCAGCACTAAAAAGAATACCGCACGCCGAGCGCGATCGTCCGGCTGTAGAGCGAATTGCCGAAGTTGTTCGTCGTCGAGTTGCCCGGCCTGTTGCCGTAGTAGCTCTGGTAAATTTCATTCGTCAGATTCGTCGCGTCCAGGGTCAGCGTGAAGTCCTTGCTCAGCCGGTAGGTGAGTTGCACGTCCATGCTCCGCTCCGGCTTGTCGTAGACTCCGATCGGATTCGCGAACAACGCCGCTTCGTAGTGGTGCAGGAAACTCGCGCGCCATTCGTAGGAGAGCCGCGCGCTGAATTTGCTGCGCTCGTAGGCGAGCGTCACGTTGTAGGAGGAATCCGACACCGCGAAGAACGGCGTCCGCTGCGTGCCCGTCACCTGGCCGGCCGAGTTCGTGATCGGAATATCCTGCGAGGAATTCAGGTGCGTGAAACTCGCCTGCAGGCCGAAGCCGTTCAGGAAGCCCGGCAGATTTTTCGGGAAGAACGAACCGCCGATTTCATAGCCGCTCAATGTCCCGTTCGACGCGTTGTCCGGCTGCGAGAGGATGTAGTCGTACGGCCCGATCGCGTCCGTGTGGGTGACGCGCCGGCGGAAGCCGACCACGAGTCCCTCGATGTCGCGTTTGAAAACCGTCCCAAATACCGCCGTCGCGTCGTCGAAGAAATATTCGACCGCCGCATCGTAGTTTTTCGACTCGGTCGGCTTGAGGTTCGAATTGCCGCCGCTCGCCGTGCCGTAACCGATGTTCGTCACATCCCGCGTGTAGGTGATCGTGGGATTCAGGTCCGCGAAGTTCGGTCGGCGCAAGGTCTGGCCGTAGGCCACGCGGAGGCGGAGATCGCGCGTGAGATTGAAGCGCACCGCCGCGCTCGGCAGCAGTTTCGCCGCGCT
Organism: Verrucomicrobiota bacterium; assembly: GCA_048498075.1. Lineage (GTDB taxonomy): Bacteria > Verrucomicrobiota > Verrucomicrobiia > Opitutales > Opitutaceae > Opitutus. Next base: position 57,717 of record JBEHYR010000026.1, read on the forward strand.
CGCCGAACCGGTTTTCCCGCCGAACGCCATGTCCGTCTTCACGTTCACATAGCGGGCGCCCGCCTGGCCATCGAGTTTGTGCCCGGCGATGTCCGTTTCGAAATTGCCCATCAGGTAGCCCGCCGCGCTCACCTCATCCACGTTGAAGTTTTCGACGAGCTGGAGCTGGCTGCCCGTCTGGAAGTTCGGCGCGACCGTGCTCTTGTAGAGATTCCGGACTTCCTCGGCATGATCGCGGATGTAGTAGCCGTTGGCCACCACCCAGGAAGTCGGGATGTCCGCTTTCCCGTCGTAGAAATTCGAATTGTAATACGCGAATTCGGGATGGCTCGAGAGCGGTTGCCCCAGGCTGGGCGCATCCTGCAGCCGCTGCGCCTCCGACGCCTTGCGGTCGTCGTAACGCACGCCGAAGCTCAGTTTGTTCAGCACATTCCAGCCGGTGAAATAAGTGCCGTCGACCGTGAGCGTGCCCGCCGAACCTTTGTTGCGATGCGCCTGGTCGTAGAGCTGCGCGATGTTCCAGATGCTGGGATCGGTCAGATTGGTTCCCGGGAAACTAAATGCCGGCAAGCCGTCATCGGCGTTGAAGTCCACCGCGATCGAGGGCGCCACGCGATCCGTGCGCATCGCGAAGAACGTCGAGTTGAACTCGCTCGTCTGATAACTCACGTCCGCCTTCAGCGTCAGGTCGGGCGAGAGATTCCATTTGCCGGAGAGCGCGAGGACGTAGCTGTCCGTCTTGCCCGTCGAGAGATCGCCGCTGTTGAACGTATACACGTTGGCCACGCTGGCGCGGGACTTCACGATGTTCGTGCCGGGATAAAGCGTGACGGCGCCGAGCGGTCCGCCCCACCAGTCGACGAAGGAGAACAGCAGGTTGTTGAAATTCTCGTTCTTATAACCGTCGTAAAACGCCTCGAACGTGTACTGCGAGTTCTTGTCCGGCGCGAACTGGAGCGAGAGGTTGACCGCGGGACGCTTGGTCGTCCCGGTTTGGTCGCTCGCAAAAATCGCATCGCGCGACAGGAGATACGGCGTGGCGACGCCGTTGATCTTCAGCGTCGAGCCTTCCGTCGCCGGCAGGCCCTCGGTGAGTCCCGCTTCCCAGATCGGATTTTCCGCCACCCGCCCGTCGGTCGGGAAAATTCGTTCATACGGCACCCAGCCCGTCGGCGGCGTGCCCGTCATGAACGGCACCTCGGCGCCCGGCGTCACCACGTTGTTGCGGTACGCGGTCTCCGAATACGACACGTTGAGCAACGCGCCGAAATCGCCGCCGCCCGCCGTTTTCCAGCGCTTGCTGTAGAGCGCGCTGACGTTCGGGCTGTACTTGTCCGCCAGGTCCGCGTAGATGTAGCGGGCCGCCACCGCGAGCTTGTCGCCCGAGAAGTCGAACGGCCGGTGCGTGTGAATGTCGATCTGCCCGGCGATGCCGGTCTCGATCAGATTCGCCGAACGCGTTTTGTAGACGTCGACGCTGCCCAGCAGGCTGGCCGGGATGTCCTGCAGCGACAGCGCCTGGCCCGACGCGGTGAAAACATTCCGTCCGTTGATCGTCGTGCTCACGTCGGTGAGGCCGCGCACCGTGACCGTCGCGATCTGGCCGCTCGCCCGATCGGTCACCTGCACGCCGGGGAGGCGTTGCAGCGCTTCGATGACGTTGTTGTCGGGAAATTTGCCGATGTCCTCGGCCACGATCGCGTCGACCATGTCGACCGAGGCGCGTTTGACTTCGAGGGCTTTCGTCATGCTCGCGCGGATGCCGGTGACGACATACGTGTCGAGTTCGACGGCCTTGTCGTCGCTGCCGTCGGCTTTTTGGTTTTCCGTCGTCGTCGCCGGCGCCGCGTTCTGCGCGTACAGACCGCCGCCGCAAGCGCAGGCCAGCGCCAGCAGCGAGCCGAGGGCGATTTTTCGGGGTGCGATCGGTGACAGGGCGTTTCCGCGCCGGTGGGTTCGAGTCAGTGTGGGGTGGGTCATAGGGTTCATCGATGAAACGAGCGGAGTGAAAACTCCGCCCGCTGACCTACCATGCGTTTTCCGCGCCCCAAACCCGACAGCCGCCCTATTTTTTATTTTCGAGCAGCGTCGTCGCCTCGCGCATCAGGATCCGGGCGAACGCCCAATCGAACCAGAATCCCTGCGTCGGGCTGCCCGCGGTCAGTCCACCCTGCGAGCGTTCGTCGAGGATCGCCTGCGCCTTCGCCCACTCGTCGGTCGCCTCGGCGGCCCGACCCAGACGGTAGTAGGCCATCGCCAGAATCGTTCGCGCCGTGGCGCTGCGCGGGAGATTCGTCTCGTGATGATCGAGGCAGCGCTGGTTCCAGGCCAGTGCGCCCGCGTAGTTGCCGCGCCGATATTCCAGCAGGCCGATGGCCATCGCGCGCCATGCGGCCGAAAATCCGTCGCCCGCCGCTTCCGCCGCCGCCTGGGATTCCGTCATCGCCACCGTCAGCGCCCCCAGCGAATCGAGCACGGCCTTGTTTGCCGGCAGCAACAGGCTGATCTTCACGATCCGGTCGGCAAACGGCCCCGGCGCCGCCCCGAAGCGCGCGATCGCCTGTTCGCGAAAATGTTCATAGGCCGCCGTGTCGCCGACTTCAATCAACGCCGGCCCGCACAGCAGATAATCCATCGACGCCGTATCCGCGCCCTCGAGCTGGTTGATCTGCAGCAACGCACTCAACCGCTCCGCCGCCGGCCGCCAGCGGTTCTGCAAGGCGTGCCACGCGCCGATCGACCGGAACACCGCCGAGCCCTCCATCGTCGGCTGCGTGAGCACGATGCCGCTCAGCCGGTTGTCCGCTTCCGCGAGCTTGTCCTGATTCACGAGCAGCGCCGCTTGCGTGATTTTTTCGCGCAACTCCGCCTCATGCCGCAACCGCGCCTGCTGTTGCTCCGCCGCCACCGCGCGCTGCCGCGCTTCGCGCTCCTTCAAAAACAAATAGGTCGACGTCCCGAGTCCCGCGACCAGCGCGAGCGCCACCGCTCCGCCCGCGACGAACACCACGCGGTTCCGCCGCACCAGCTTCATGAAACGATACGACCAGCTCGGCGGGCGCGCGACCACCGGCTCGTGATCGAGATGCCGCTGCAGCTCCGTCGCGAGGCCGTTGGACGTTTCATAGCGACGGCCGCGATCTTTCTCGAGCGCCTTCACCACCACCCAGTCCAGATCGCCGCGCAGCAACGTCACCAGTTTTCCCGATTCCGTGCGCCGGTGCTCCGCCACTTTAACCAGCTCGCTCTTCGTCAGCGCCGCCAGCCGCGCCGAGGGCCGCGCCGGCTCCCGCTCCCGCAAAATTCTTCGCATCTCGTCGAGCCCGTTCGCCAGCAGTTCCTTCGTCTCGAACGGCGTCCGCCCCGTCAGCAATTCGTAGAGCAGCACGCCGAGCGAGTAGATGTCGCTGCGCGTATCGATGTCCACACCGCCCATCTCCGCCTGCTCCGGACTCATGTAGGCCGGCGTGCCGATCAACTGCGCGTAAGCCGTGAAGAGATGCTTGTCCGTCAACCGCGCCTCCGTCGCCTTCGAGATGCCGAAGTCGATCACCTTCGGCACCGGCTTCCCGTCGTGCAACGCCACGATGATGTTCGAGGGCTTGATGTCGCCGTGGATGATTCCCTTCTGATGCGCGTGCTGGATCGCGTGACAAATCTGGATGAACAGATCCAGCCGCTCCCGCACTTCGAGCCGGTTCTGGTCGCAATATTTCGTCACCGGCACGCCGCGCACCAGCTCCATGATGAAATACGGCGGCCCGCGATCCGTCGCGCCGGCATCGAACACCCGCGCGATGTTCGGATGATCCATCATCGCGAGCGCCTGCCGCTCGGCCTCGAAGCGCGCGATCACGCTCTTCGTCTCCATGCCGAGTTTGATGATTTTCAACGCCACGCGCCGCCGCACCGGCTCCTCCTGCTCCGCCATGTAGACCACGCCGCAGCCCCCCTCGCCGATTTTTTCCAACAACTTGTAGCGGCCGATGCGCGTGCCCAGCGGCTCCTCGCCGAGCTTCGCCGCGCCCGCCGCTTCCGGCATCACCGCGGTGAGCGCCGATCGCTGCAGCGGCCCGACCGTCGGAAGGATGATCGATTCGCCGTCGCTGAAAAACTCCTCCGCATCCGCCGCCGCCGCGAGCAGGCCCTCGACGCGCCGTCGCAGCGACACGTCGCCGCCGCATGCCTGCCGCAGGAAATTTTCCCGCTCCGCCTCGTCCGTGATTTTTCGGGCCGCATCGAACAGGTCTTCCTCGCGTTGGGTCGTCGCGTGCATTTGCGGATCTTTCCAGATTTCTGTCATTCTGAACGCAGCGAAGAATCCATGTGGACGTCCGAAGCCATCAGCCGCCGCGAAGCGCAAACTGCATTCTTCACTTCGCTGCTGATGAACGCCCGGTTTGTCATTCTGAACGCAGTGAAGAATCCAGTGCGCGCTTCGTGGCCCGACGCGCGTGCGAAAGTCCAAATGGATTCTTCGCTGCGCTCGGAATGACAGGCATTTGAGAGTTCATCGGCGTAGGCCACGCAACGGCTTGGCGTGGGTTCGGAGTCTCAGAATGACAATCCTTTGTTTCGACGCCTCCCGCCGCAGCCTTCTCCCCTACTGCGCCGCTCGGATGCTCTGGAACAACCACACCTTCGCGAACGCCCAATGCCGCTCGATCGTCCGCTCCGTCACGCCCAGGTTCGCCGCCACTTCCGCGTTCGTGAAACCGCCGAAAAATTTCAACACCACCACCTGGGCCCGCTCCGGGTTTTCCATCTTCAACCGCTCCACCGCCTCGTCGATCAGCAGCACTTTCTCCTCCGGCGAAGTCTCCGCCAAATCCACGTCGTCGATGTCCACACGCAACGGACTCCCGCCGCGCTTCAGCCGCGCCTTCCGCCGCGCGCTCTCGATCAGGATTCGCCGCATCGCCTCCGCCGCCGCCCCGAAAAAATGCGCGCGGTTTTGCCAGCATTGTTTCCCGCCGCCCACCAGCCGCAGCCACGCCTCGTGCACGAGCGCCGTCGGCTGCAAAGTTTGATTCCCGCTCTCCCTCGCCATCTGCGCGCCCGCGTGCCGCCGCAGGTCGTGATAGACCAGCGGCAAAATCTCCTCTGACGCTCGCGGATCATCGAGCCCGATGTCCTGCAAAGCATAAGTGATCTCGCTCATGGGGGATTGAAGCGGAAAAAAAAGGGGTGGGCTTCTCCGAAGGGGAATCAGACGCCCGAAGCGAGCCGCGCGTTCCCTTCCGCCGCCAGATTTCGCCCACTTCACCGTAATGCGGGCCGACGTCCACCGGCGTGATATAGCGGCGGTCTATGACCGCCGCACTCCTTCCGCTTACCAGTAGACGCGGCCCGCCTCCCTCATCCGCCGCGTTCACCCTTCGTTCCTTGCCCATTTTTTGCCGCGGTTTGACTGTCACGTTGTCCGCCCCTCGTCCTCGTCGCCGACCCCGCGAAATTTAGCCGCTCGCCCCTGCGCCCCCATGTCCGACGCCCCTCTCCTCGCCCTCCGCGGCCTCGCCAAACGCTTTCCCGGCGTGATCGCGCTCGATGGCGTCGACTTCACGCTCCGCGCCGGCGAGATCCACGCCCTCCTCGGCGAAAACGGCGCCGGCAAGTCCACCCTCATCAAAGTCCTCACCGGCGTCCACGAAGCCGACGGCGGCGAAATCACGCTCGCCGGCCGCCGCATCGCCCCCGCCTCGCCCTCCGACGCCGAAGCCTGCGGCATCAGCACCGTCTACCAGGAGGTCAACCTCGTCCCCTCGCTCTCCGTCGCCGAGAATCTCTGCCTCGGCCGCCAGCCCGGCCGCCTCGGTTTCATCTCGTGGAGCGCCACCCGCCGCCATGCCCGCGCCGCCCTCGCCCGCCTTGGTCTCGACCTCGATGTCGACGCCGAACTCGGCACGCTGTCCGTCGCGCTCCAGCAAATGGTCGCCATCGCCCGCGCCCTCGACCGCTCCGCGCGCCTTCTGATTCTCGACGAACCGACTGCCAGCCTCGACGAAAAGGAAGTCGCCGACCTCTTCGCCATCATGCGCCGACTCCGCGGCGAAGGCCTCGGCATCGTCTTCGTCACGCACTTCCTCGATCAAGTCTACGCCGTCAGCGACCGCATCACCGTTCTCCGCAACGGCACCCTCGTCGGCGAATACGCCACCGCCGACCTCCCCCGCCTCCAGCTCGTCGGCAAAATGCTCGGCCGCGACCTCGCCGCCCACTCCCCCGTAGCCCTGCGCGTCAGCGCCGGGACCGAAAACCCCGCGAACTCCGCCCCGCCCGTCCTCGCCGCCAGAAACCTTTCCCGTCCGCCCGCGCTCCACCCCCTCTCCGTCGCCGTCCACCGCGGCGAAGTCCTCGGTCTCGCCGGCCTGCTCGGCTCCGGCCGCACCGAACTCGCCCGTCTCCTCTTCGGTGTCGATTCCCCCTCGACCGGCGAAATCGACATCCTGGGAGCGCGGGCCGCCGGCCCGCATGGTTTTTCTCCCCGCGAAGCCATCCGCCACGGCCTCGCCTTTTCCTCCGAAGACCGAAAAATCGAAGGCATCCTCCCCTGGCTCTCCGTCCGCGAAAACCTCATCCTCGCCCTCCAGGCCAAGCGCGGCGGCTGGCGCGCCCTCTCGCGCGCCGAGCAATCCCAGCTCTGCGATCACTACATCCGCGCCCTCCGTATCAAGACTGCTGATGCCGAAGTCCCGATTCGCAATCTCTCCGGCGGCAACCAGCAGAAAGTCCTCCTCGCCCGCTGGCTCGCGACGCAGCCCGCCCTCATCATCCTCGACGAACCCACCCGCGGCATCGACATCGGCGCGAAAGCCGAGATCGAAGCGCTCATCGCCAAGCTCCGTGACGACGGCATCGCCGTGATTTTCATTTCCTCCGAACTCGAGGAAATCGTCCGCAACGCCACTCGCGTCCTCGTCCTCCGCGAGCGCCGCCCCGCGGGCGAATTCAACGGCGACCAGATCGCCGCCCCCACCCTCATGTGCGCCATGGCCGGCGGCCACCATCATGACTGAAAGCTCCAAGCTCCCAGCTCCAAGCTCCAGAGAAGCTCCAAACTTCAAATCCCCATTGGAGCTTGGCGCTTGGTTTTTCTCTGGAGCTTGGATCTTGGAGCTTGGATCTTCGCCCGCCCCGCGGGCTCCGCGCTAATGACCGCCCTGCGCCGCCTCCTCCATTCCCCCGTCGCCTGGCCCTTCGCCGGCCTGCTCCTGCTCGTCGCGGTCAACTCCGTTTTCCACCCCGACTTCTTTCGCGTCACCGTCCAGCAAGGCCATCTCTTCGGCGTCCCCGTCGACATCCTGAACCAAGGCGCGCGCGCCCTCGTCCTCGCGCTCGGCATGACGCTCGTCATCGCGACCGGCGGCGTCGACCTCTCCGTCGGCTCGGTCATGGCCGTCTCCGGCGCCGTCGCCGCCGTCCTCCTCTCCCAAGGCCACTCGCTCCCGCTCGTCCTCGCCGCCGCGCTCTCGATCGGCCTCGCGACCGGCCTCCTCAACGGCCTCCTCGTCGCCCGCGCCGGCGTGCAGCCCATCGTCGCCACGCTCATCCTCATGGTCGCCGGCCGCGGCGTCGCGCAACTCGTCACCGGCGGCGAAGTCATCCTCATTAAAAATTCCTCCTTCGAATTTCTGGGCAACGGCTACCTCCTCGCGCTCCCCTTCGCCGCCGTCCTCGCCGCGCTGCTCTTCTTCGCCACGCACCTCTCGCTCCGCCGCACCGCCGCCGGACTCTTCATCGAAGCCGTGGGCGACAACCCCATCGCCAGCCGTTTCGCCGGCCTCGCCACCGCACGCATCACCTGCCTCGTGTATGTCTTTTGTGGATTCTGTGCGGCGCTCGCCGGCGTGATGGCCGCCGCCAACATCCAGGCCGCCGACCCCTATCGCGTCGGCGAGAACATGGAACTCGACGCCATCTTCGCCGTCGTCGTCGGCGGCACCGCGCTCACCGGCGGACGTTTCCTCCTGCTCGGCTCCTTCATCGGCGCGCTCCTCCTGCAAACGCTCACGCAGACGATGTATTACGCCGGCGTCCCCCCCGCCGTGACGCCCGTCCCGAAAGCCCTCCTCATCCTCGCCGTCTGCCTCCTCCAATCCGACCGCACGCGCCGCTGGTTGCGCGCCGTCCTGCCTTTCCGGTCCCCATGAACGCGGCGCGAAACACCAAGATCCAAGCCTCAAGCTCCAGAGAAACATCAAGCTCCATGCTTCAATTGGTCCTTGGTCGTTGGAGTTTCTCTGGATCTTGGATCTCGGCGTTTGGATCTTCCCTCCGCCCCCGCGTATGAGTCCTCGCCTCCAATCTCGCCTCCCGCAGCTCGCCACCGCCGCGATTCTCGCTGTGCTCTACGCGACCGCCTGCCATCTCTACGAAGGCTTCTTCTCGCTCCGCGGCCTCACGAATCTCCTCACCGACAACGCCGCCCTCGGCCTCACCGCCGTCGGCATGACGCTCGTGATTTTCTCCGGCGGCATCGACCTCTCCGTCGGCGCCGTCGCCGGCTTCGCGTCAATCTTCACCGCCACGCTCATCGAGCAGCACCACGTCCACCCGCTCCTCGCCGCCGCCGCCGCCCTCGCGATCGGCACCACGCTCGGCGCCGGCATGGGTGCGATCATCCATTTTTTCAAACAGCCGCCCTTTCTCATCACGCTCGCCGGCATGTTCCTCATGCGCGGCTGCGCCTTCTGGATCACCACCGAGTCGATCGGCCTCACTCACCCGTTCTACGAAAAAATTTCCGCCTTCGAGATCGTCCTCGGCCCGCGCACCTCGCTCACCGCCACCGGTCTCAGCCTCATCTTCGCGCTGCTCATCGGGTATGTGCTCGCGCACTTCACCCGCTTCGGCCGCAACCTCCTCGCGATCGGCGGCAGCGAGCAATCCGCGCTCCTCATGGGCCTCCCGCTCGCCTCGTCGCGCGTCGCCGTTTACGCCTTCAACTCCGCCTGCGCCGCCGGCGCCGGCCTCGTGCTCGTCCTCTACACCGGCTCGGGCAACCCCAGCTTCGGCCTCGGCCTCGAACTCGACGCCATCGCGGTCGTCGTGATCGGCGGTACGCTTCTCAGCGGCGGCCGCGGCCACATGCTCGGCACCTTGCTCGGCCTGCTGATTTTCGGCGTGATCCAAGCCGCTCTCATCTTCGACGGCCGCCTGAGCCCCGCCTGGTCCCGCATCGTCGTCGGCGCGCTCCTCCTGATTTTCATCCTCCTCCAGCGCGCCCTCCTCACCCGCCTCGCGAAACGGTAGGGACGGTTCTCCGAGCCGTCCGCGCCCGGCGCCGGCAGTTCCGCGCGTTCCACCACCAGCCGGTTCCGGAGCCGAATCAGCGCAGCGCAAGGACGGCGACCGCGCGTGCGGCGAGAACGACGAATCGGCCCCGCGTAGCGGAACGCGTGAGCGTTTCGTTCGGCGGCGACCACGAAAAACTCACGCTTTCCGCTACGGCCGGGAGCCCTGCCTGTTCCCCCGGCGTGGCCGCGGGTTGGTTCCACTCAGATCGCCAACGCCCAGAAGCCCGGGCGTCCCCCGTGATTCCTTCGCGATCTTCGCGATCTTGGTGCGATCGCATTAGGCGATTGGTTTAACAGCGTGGCCATATCCGTTCGGCGTCGAACCGCAGCCGCAGCGTGCGCCCGTCAATTAACCTGAAAAACGCCTTTGAAACGCCGAGCCCGCGAAGAGCACAGAGGAGAAAACAAAACCACGATTCGCACCGGATCTTATCTCACGGGTGAATCTCCGAAACTCCAATCTCGCTCTGGTTCCTCCGCGGCCTCCGCGCACGCTGCGTTTCAATCGCGGAATTTAAGAATTAAAGCATTTCAAATAAAATTATAACCTGAAACGGTAACCTATTAGGTTACCCTACGAATGACGGACGACGGCATGTGGCGGACGTGGTTTCATTTGAAATGCTCTAAACCCGACAGCACCGCCGTTCCATTCAAGCGGAGGTCACGGTCACGACCGTGCCCGGTGGTAATGCCGTCAGCGCCGCCAGAATCTGCGGCACGAGCGGATGAAGGTCGGCGAGCTGATTCGACGGCGCGCGCAGCACGATCGCACCGAACGAACGCGCGACCGTCTTCTGTTGCACCGGAAGATTTTTATCGACGGCCAAAAACGCGTCGTAGTTGCCGGCAATCAACCGAGGAGTTTCCCATTGGAAATGCCAGCCCAGCCCGCTTGCGGCACCGTTAAGACCAGATGGTCCACCAACTCCAGCCCCAGGCGACGCGGCAGGCACTCGTCCAGGAGAATGCGCATGGATCAGACGACGGCCGCGGTAAGTTGAGCGCGCGCCTCCTCCAAAAACTCGACTACCTGGGCGCGGCTCACCGAGGGAAAATCTTCCAGAAAATCGCCGATGGAGCCGCCGGCCTGCAGGCAGTCCGTGAGGTTTTTGACGGGCACCCGCGTGCCGGCAAACATGGGCGTGCCACCGAGAATCTCCGGATCGGAAACGATGAGCCGCGTTTTCATCATGGCGCACTGTGCTCACGATGTGCGCCACACACAACGCGTGAAAACGGCGAGCGAGGCAGAGGTCATGGGCTGAAGTTAACCGTGCCGGCCACCCAGCGACGACGGTCAAAATACAACCCATGACTCCTTCCGGCATGGCACGATCCGCCTTCTCCGCGTCCTCAGCGTTTTCCGCGTTTCAAAAAAATTCCGATTTCATCGCTGCGCTCCCGTCCTCTATGGCGAAATCGCGTTCGCGCCTTTTGCGTTTTTTGTGGCCATTCCTTCCTCTTCGCTCTGATTGCGGCGCCAGCCCCGTGGGTTCTCAGCGTTTCAATGCCGTTTTTAAGGATGATCGCGCATCACCGCCGGCCAGCCGCTCACGGGCCTTCACCGTTCGACCTCTCGTCACCAGAGGGTCGTCACAAGTCCCGAGTCCGTGATGTTGGCGTCCTTGGTGATGAGCGTCAGCCGGTGCACCATCGCCGTCGCCGTGATGATCCGGTCGAACTGATCGCCGTGCAGCAGTGCCAATGCCGGTGCCGCAATCGCTACCGGCAACGAAATCGGGAGCACCGAGCGACCCGATGGCAGACGCCGCAGCCACTTGCCCGGCCGCATCTCCAGCGCGATCCAAGCCATCTCGTCTTAGACGGTCGCCCGAGCCCCGCCCTATCCCGCATCGTAGCCGGTCCGCTCCGCCTGATTTTCATCTTCCGGCAGCCCACCCTCCTCACCAGCCCGGCGAAACGGACCGGACGGCTACATGCTTCCCCAAACGACTTATTCCAACCTGCTTTCAAGTTGAGACCATCCCTGCGCTCCCGCGCAGGGCTACATTCAGACGTAGCCCGCCGCGGGAGCGGCGGGACGAATTGGCCTCAACCGAGTCCGCCACGGCCGCAATCAACCAAGCGGCCGGCTCGCCTCAATCGCCGCAAAAATGCGGCGGCACCATAATCCCTGCTGTGGTTTTTTCGTCCGCGAAGCGCCGGGCTCCGCGCGTGTCTTGGTCTGGTAGCCGTCCCGCTTGGCCGGCGTCTCCACCGCGTCTTTCCTGTTGACGTTCTGAAGGAGCGCTCCCAGCTCTTTCCTTCAGAACATCTGAACGAGCCACGTTCGCCCGTCCCGTCTTCCCCTCATGCCCGCCTCCGCCGACCAAGAAAAATCCGAGCTGCTCCAAGGCACCCTCGATCTCCTCATCCTCAACGCCCTCCGCCGTGACTCCATGCACGGCTTCGGCCTCTCGCAGCGCCTGCGCGAGATGTCCCGCGACGTCTTCCAGGTCGAGATGGGCTCGCTCTACCCCGCGCTCTGCCGCCTCGAAGCCCAAGGCGCCATCAAGGGCGAATGGTCCGTCTCCGACGCCAACCGCAAAGCAAAGTTCTACTCCCTCACCGCCGCCGGCCGCCGCCTCCTCGCCGACGAAACCGCCGAGTGGGAAAAACTCTCCCGCACCATCAACCTCATGCTCAAAGCCACCGCCTGAGCCGCGGCGCCCACTCCCATGCGCCGGCTTCGCTCCCTCCTCTTCCGCCTCCAGCCGCTCTTCCGTCGCCGGAAAATCGAAACCGAACTCGCCGACGAACTTCGCTCGCACCTCGAGTTCGCCACCGAAGCCCATCTCGCCGCCGGCCTCTCGCCCGCCGAAGCCCGCCGCGCCGCCGAGCGCGAACTCGGCGGCCTCGAACAGATCAAGGAAAACTACCGCGACCGGCGCAGCCTCCCGTGGCTCGACCAACTCCAGCAGGATCTCCGCGCCGCCTTTCGCTCGCTCCGCAAAACTCCCGCCTTCACCGCCATCGCGATCCTCTCCCTCGCCGTTGCCATCGGCGTCAACACCACCGTCTTCTCCCTCGTCAACGCCCTGCTCCTCCGGCCGCTCGCCCCGCTCCGCCCCGACGAACTCGTCACGCCCTACCTTTCCGAGAAGACGATGGGCTATCGTCCCTTCACCCACGCCGAATACCTCGCGCTCCGCTCCGCCCGCGAGACCTTCGCCGCCGTCGCTGCGACTTTTCCGACCTTCGCCGCCGTCGCCGACGCCACTGGCCTTCACCGCGGCGTCGCCTTTTTCGCCTCGGAAAACTATTTCCCGATGCTCGGCGTCACGCCGCAGGCCGGCCGCTTCTTCACCGCCGAGGAATGTCGCCCCAACGCCAACCTCCGCGTCCTCGTCACGAGCCACGCCTTCTGGCAACGCCTCGGCGGTCGCGCCGATTTCGTCGGCAGCACGCTCCGCGTCAACGGCCAGCCCTACACCGTCGTCGGCATCGCCCCGCCGCACTTCGACGGCCTCAACGTCCTCATCGCCACCGACTGCTGGGCGCCCCTCGGCGTCCTCGGCACGTTCGGCGGCACCTTCCTTGGTGAAACCCGACCCGCCGTCATCACGCCTGACTCTCCCTCGCTTTTCCTCACCGTCCGCCTTGCTCCCGGTCTCTCGCTCGTCTCGCTTGCGCCACGCCTCGCCGCTCTCGCGCAACAGCTCCCACCCTCCGCTCACCCGCTCCGCCTCGAGGTCACCCCCGTTTCCCGCCAGAACGTCGGCGCTTCACCCGGCCGCGATCCCACTCTCGTTCTCGCCGGTTGTTTCCTCGGCCTCGCCGCCTGTGTGCTCGTGATCGCCGGTTTCAACCTCGGCAACCTGCTCCTCGCCCGCGGCGCCGACCGCGCCCGCGAGATCGCCCTGCGCACCGCGCTCGGCGCCACGCGCGCCCGCATCGTGCGCCAGTTTCTCACCGAAGGCCTGTTGCTCGCGTTCGCGGGCGCCTGCCTCGGCTTCCTCCTCGCGCTTTGGGCCAATCGGGTCCTTTACGCCGCCGGCGCGCAGCTCAACTCGTCGTTCTATACGCTCGCGCTCAATCTCCGCCCCGACCACCGCGTCTTCGCCGCCACCGTCGCCTGCGCGCTTTTCGCCACGCTCGTGTTTTCGTTTCTCCCGGCTTTGAAGGCCTCGCGCGTCGATCTCGTCACCGACCTGAAACGCCAGCCCAATGAAACGAACTCCGCGCACCGGCTCGGCCGCTTCTTCGCCTGGCGCCACGTCGTGCTCATGCTCCAGCTCGCGCTCAGCGTCGCCGTCCTCTTCAGCGCCGCACTCTTCGTCCGCAGCGCGCTCGCCGCCGCTGCCGCACCTCTCGGCTTCGAACCCGCGAGTGGTGTCGTCGCCGAACTCGATTTCTCGCTCGCCAACACCTCCTTCGCCGAAAGCTCGCGCGCCCTCGATGCCGCGCTCGATCGCGTTCGCGCCCAACCCGGCGTCGCCGCCGCCGCCGTCACGACCCTCCTGCCCTACGGCAACATGGGCGCCGCGAAACCCGTCGAGCCCGCGCGCGCCCCTGCGCCGGGCGCCACCGCGTCGCCGCCGGTCCTCGCCCACTACGCCGCTGTCACGCCCGGCTACTTCGACACTCTCGGCGTTCCCCTCCTCCGCGGTCGCGACTTCACCGCCGCCGAGACGCACGATCCTGGCCGACCGCACGTCGCCATCATCGACGAATCCCTCGCGCGCCAGCTCTTCCTCGATCGCGACGCACTCGGTCAATGCCTTCGTGAAAGCGGCAGCCAACCTCCGGCTGGCGACGCTCCAGCGGAATTCGAGATCGTCGGCATCTGCTCCGCGCACCGGCACGAGTTGCTCGGCGACGCTCAACCCGCGCTCTACGTCCCCTTCGCCGCCGAGCCGGCCCATCGTGGCAGCGTCTACCTTCAAATCCGTCACGCGTCCGCCGATCCCGCCGCGCTCCGCGCCTCGCTTGCGCCTATCCGCACGGCGCTCCTCGCCGGCGCTCCCGATCTGCCGCTCACGTCGGTCGCTCCGTTCACCTACCTCATCGACCGTCACGCTCCGCTCTGGCTCACGCGCGCCGCCGCCGTTTTTCTCGGTCTCTTCGGCCTGATCGCCGTCCTGCTCGCCGCCATTGGGCTTTACGGCGTGAAATCCTACGCCGTCGCCCGCCGCACGCGCGAGATCGGCATCCGCCTCGCGCTCGGCGCCTCGCCGCGCGCCGCCTTCGCCCTCATCCTCCGCCAAGCTCTCCTGCAAACCACCCTCGCGCTCGCCGTCGGTTCGCTCCTCGCCCTCGCCGCAGGTCGCGCCCTCGGCAGCTTCGTCTACGGCGTTCCGGGCGTCGACCCCATCGCCCTCGCCGCGTCCGCCGCGATCCTCGGCTTCGTCGCGCTCGCCGCCTGCTGGCTTCCCGCCCGCCGCGCGACCAAGGTCGATCCCCTCCTCGCCCTCCGCTGCGAGTGATCTCACCCCGCCCGGACCGTTCCGACATCGAGTAACCTATTGGGCAGTTGTGTTCGGCCGAAGAGTTGCTGAAGGGGAGGAGGCTGCGAAGAAGAGGGCGGAAAGGTCGCGGGGATGGCGGCAGG
>JBEHYR010000027.1:0-65275 GCA_048498075.1 Verrucomicrobiota bacterium
CGCGATCGCATTTCGAAAAGAGCCGGGAACGTATCAACCGCCGCGGCGTGCCACCGCCGCGTCGACCTCGTGAAAGCGAAGCGCGCCCGTCCGCCGCTTGCGATCAAGCGTGTTTACGAACCGCCGGCGCCCGGCGATGGCGTCCGCTTTCTGGTCGAGCGGCTCTGGCCGCGCGGCGTGAAGAAAACGGCGCTGAAGCTCGACGGCTGGCTGCGCGACGTCGCGCCGAGCACGGAGCTGCGCCAGTGGTTTTCCCATGACCCGGCGCGCTGGGAGGAATTCCAGCGGCGTTACCACGCGGAACTCGATGCGCGATCCGATGCGTGGCAGCCAATCCTCGTGGCGGCGCAACGCGGGCCGGTCACGCTGCTCTTCAGTTCGCGCGATGTGGAGCACAACAACGTGGTGGCCCTCCGCACTTATTTGCTCGCGCAACGCCGACCCTCGCCGCTTCGGAAATGAGCCGGCGCGGTCTTCGAGATCGGGCCTGCTGCTCCGTGGATTTGACCGCTAAACCTAAAAAACGCCGTTGAACCACAAAGACCCAAAGGCTTAGAGAGGCGAACCGGAGAAACCGCGGAGAAAAATGGTTCTCATCCGGCAGGTGAGCTTCGCGAACAGATCAGTTTTTTTGGAAGCCATTTTCTTTGTGCTCGCTAGGGCTCCGTGGTTCTTTTCCAACCACGCCTTTTCGTAGATTAAACCGCTTCAGTCATGGAGTCTGGTCGGTGGGTCTCTAGTTTTTCCAACCCGCCAGGAAGTTGAGTCGGCGCTCAACCGTCTTTCGCAACTAACGCCGGCCGAGGGCATCCGCCTCGAAAACTTAATCGGGCGCGCGTTCACGTGTACACGCGTATGCGCCCGGCGCCGCCGCGGCTAAGCATTGGCGGCGCACAGGTGCGCGCCAGACCGTCGAGGAATAAAAGGGCCAATTGTGAATAAGAAAACGGGTCGACGGGTGGGTCTTGGCTTGACCTAAGTGGGTTAAAATGGGTTGAAATGGGGCACTTTGGGGCAACTGGCGGCCCCCGTTTCATGGCGCAACCCGGCAAAGCTTTTTACACCGGCCGTTTCTCACGGCTCCTCGACGACAAGTTTCGGCTCACGATTCCGTCGGAGTGGCGCTATGCGCACGAGGAGGCCGACGCGTTTTTGGCCACGCCGCATCCAGACGGTTATATCGCCGTACTGCCGCCGGCTGAGGTGGAAAAGCTGCACGCGAAGATTGCGCAAATCGCGCTGAGCGACGGCGGTGGGCAGGATTTTGCAGCGCGATTTTTTGCGCAGACGCAGTCGTTTTCCTTCGATAAAGCGGGCCGCATCGGTCTCCAGGACGCGCTGCTCGGGCACGCCGGGATCGAGAAGGAGGCGGTGCTCGTCGGCTCCTTGACGAAGTTCAACATCTACTCCCCGGCGCGCTGGGAGAAGGTCGAGGCGCGGACGGCGGGCGAGAATTTCGGCGATCTGATGCGCCGGATGGGGATCTGATCATGCGCCGTCCCCATCCCGTCGTCGCCTCGCGATCGCCGCGCAAGCCGGTCGCCAGGAGCGGTCCCCGCAATGTCGCGCTCGCGGTTTCCGTCGTGGTCGCAAGCCGCCGTGGTCCGACGGTGCCGGTCACGTCACGCGTGCGCGACAGCCTCGTGCTGCGCGTCGTCGTTAAAAAACTTCCGGCGCACGCCGGGCCCACTGCGAACCATGAGCGTCGCGCCTGCTGAGATTTTGCCCATGACCATGACGCCGGGTCATCAACCTGTTTTGCTGCGCGAGGTGCTGCAATTCCTCGCGCCCCGCGCGGGCGGGCGCTATTTCGACTGCACGTTCGGCGGCGGCGGACACACGCGGGCACTGCTCGAGGCGGCGAACGAGGTCGCGGTGGTCGCGCTCGATCGCGATCCGGCGGCGCAACCGCGGGCGGAGGCGCTGCGCGCGGAGTTCGGTACGCGCTTCGAATTCATCGATCGCGATTTCGGCCGGCTGGCGGAAATCTCGCAGGCGGACTTCGACGGCGTGCTCTTCGATTTTGGCGTGTCGTCGTTTCAACTCGACGAAGCGGAGCGGGGTTTCTCGTTTCGGCACGATGCACCGGCCGACATGCGGATGGACCCGCGCGCCGGCGTGCCGGCGGCCCGCTGGCTGGAGACCGCGACCGAGGAGATGCTCGTGCGCGCCGTCCGCGAATTCGGCGAGGAGCAAAACTGGCGGCGCGTCGTGCGCGCGCTCATGGCCGCGCGCGGCACGGGCGCGCTCGCGCGCACGACCTCGCTCGCCGAGGTGATCGCCGCGGCGATTCCGGCGCGCGACCGGCACGCATCGAAACTCCATCCGGCGACACGGACGTTCCAGGGCATCCGCATCGCGGTGAACGACGAGATTGGCGCGATCGAGCGCGCGCTGCCGGCGGCGTTCGCGAAACTCGCGCGAGGCGGCGTGCTCTGCGCGATCAGCTTCCATTCGCTCGAGGACCGGCCGGCGAAACAATTTTTCCGCCGCATGTGCGGTCAGCCGGAGAGCGCGGAGGATTCCCGCCCGCAGGATCTGCGGCAGAAATTCGCCGAGCCGCTCACCCGCCGTCCCGTCACGCCCGCCGAGGACGAACTCGCCGCGAATCCCCGCAGTCGTTCCGCAAAACTCCGCGCGCTGCGCCGGCTCTGACGCGGATCGCCCGCGACGCCCCGGCCATTTTCCCCGATGAAAAGTTCCACCACCCATGGTTTTGTTAACCAGCTCATGATTTATACGCTGGTAATGATCGGCTTCAGCGGCTCGATCGGCCTCGGCACGGTTTGGATGCGCCACCAGATTTCGCTCACCGCCAACTCGACGCGCCTGCTCGCCGCGCGCATCGCCGAGACCGAACGGCGTCTCGCCGAGACGAGCACCGCCGCCGAGACCGAGCGCGACACGAATCTCCTCCTCCAGCGAAATCTCGACTGGCATCTCGGCCTCGTGCCGCCGAGCCGCGAGCAGATCGTCCACGTGGTCGAAGATCCGGTGCGTCACCTTGCGGCGAAGCGCGACCGGGGGATCTACGGCGACAGCGCCGCCAGCGTGACCGTGTCGCTTCCTCTCACCCCGGCCGCCCGCCGCTGACCTGCCATGTCGAAGGGGTTCGCTTCCAATTACCGCATTGTGCTGCTCGCGACGGGGATCGTCGTGTGCTTCTGCGGCTTGGGCGTGCGCCTCGTGTTTTTGCACGTGATCGATCGCGACGACTGGCTCGGCTCGGTGGAGAAGGCCCGCCGCCAGATCATCGTCGAGAACGCCCGCCGCGGCGATATCCTCGACGTGAACGGCCACATCCTCGCCACCAGCCGTTCGCTCATCGTGCTCGGCGTCGACCCGCAGGTGCTGCGGAAAGAGGACGAGAAAAAATGGCCGCAGCTCGCCGGGCTGATCGGCGTGCCGCTCCCGGAACTCGAGCGTATTTTCAACACCAAGACGCGCCGCGTGGCCCCGGCCGCTCCCGCTGCGGCGACGGCCGACGGCGCGACGAGCCCGTTTCAATTCACCGGCTTGGCCGCGCAACTGGCGACGTCCACGCCGAAAACCAACGAGGACGACGACGACGACACGCAGGTGGAGGAAAACGACGTCGGCAACGGCGAGCGTTTGATCCGCTGGGCGAAGCTCACCGAATCGCTGCCCGAGTCGGCCTACGCGGACGTGCAGGCGCTCGACGTGAAGGGTGTCTACGGCAGCCGCGTTTATCGCCGCGCCTATCCGCACAACTCGCTCGCGGCGCATCTCGTCGGCTACGTCAACAAAGCCGGCGTGCCCGCGGTCGGCATCGAGCGCTATGCGGATTTTTACCTGCGCGGCCGCGATGGCTGGCGCGAAGGCGAACGCGACGGCAAAGGTCGCGAGATCGCGCAGTTCCGCACGCGCGAGGTGCCGGCGTCGAACGGTTATTCCGTGGTGCTCTCGATCGATTCGACGGTGCAGCACATGGTGGAGGAGGAACTGGATTTCCTCGCGAAGAAATACCAGCCGCAGAAGGCGACGATCATCGTGAGCGATCCGCGGACCGGTTTCATCCTGGCGCTCGGGAATTATCCGACGTTCAATCTCAACGAATACAACAAGGTCCCGAAGGACGAGCAGGGCGCGATGCGCAACATCGCGGTCGCTGACATGTATGAGCCGGGTTCGTGCTTCAAGATCGTCGCGGCGTCCGGTGCGCTCGAGGAGCACCTCGTCACGCCGGCCAGCCGTTTCGATTGTTCCATCCTCAAGATCGACTATCAGGGGAAGACGCGGAGCCTGCCGGGCGAAGCGCACCATTTCGACGCGCCTTTGTCGGTCGCGGAAATCATCAGCCACTCGAGCAATCGCGGCGCGGCGCAACTCGCGATGTTGCTCGGCGACCAGCGTTTTTACGATTACGCGCGCGCGTTTGGTTTCGGGCAGCTCACCGACTTTCCGGTGGGTGGCGAGATCGACGGGTCGATGGCGCCGCCGAACAAATGGGACGGTCTCACGATCACACGCATGCCGATGGGGCATTCGGTCGCGGCGACACCGTTGCAGATGCACATGGCGATGGGCGTCGTGGCGAGCGGCGGCCTCCTGCTCCGGCCGCAAATCATCAAGCAGATTCGCGACGCCTCGGGCGAAGCGGTCTACCGTTACGAAACTGTCGCGAAGCATCGCACGATCTCCGAGCAGACGGCGCGAACGATGGCGCAACTCCTGATGGGCGTGGCTTCCAGGGAAGGCACCGCGCCCGGCGCCGCGATTCCCAACTACGAAGTCGCCGGGAAAACGGGCACAACGCAAAAAATCATCGAAGGCCGCTACTCGGAACGCCACCACGTCGCGTCGTTTGTCGGCTTCTTCCCGGCGAGCCGGCCGCAGGTTGCGATTTCAGTCATCGTCGACGATGCTGACGCGCGCTGCCCGGGCGGCGTCGCAGCGGGGGCGAGCGTCGCCGCGCCGTCGTTCAAGCACATCGGTGAACAACTCATCCAGTATCTCGATATCAAGCCCGTCTACTCCAGCGCAGCGGGCGCCAATCTTGTCATGGGAGGAACACACCGGTGATCGGTTATCTGTCGCAAAACTATCCACTGATTCACGCCTTCGCCCCCCGAACCAAAGTGGTTCGCACGCGTCAGGAGAATCTCGTCCGCAATCGCGTCTTTAAAATGGCTCCCAAACTCTCCGACTATTTCGGCGATGGCGAAATCATTGCAGTCAAAGGCAGCCTTGACCGGCCGATCTCCGGCCTCGTGCTGGACAGCCGGCGCGTGGTGCCCGGCAACCTTTTCTTCGCCCTCCCGGGCCGGCGCGCCGACGGCACGTCGTTCATCGACGAGGCGGTCAATCGCGGCGCCGTTGCGATCGTCACGGAGAAAATGCCGGCGCTCACGCCCGGCAAGGTGACGGTGATTCAAGTCGCCGATGCGCGCGCCTCGCTCGCGCGCGTCGCGCAGCGCTACTACAAATTTCCCGATCGCGAAATGACGGTCGTCGGCGTCACCGGGACGAACGGCAAGACGACGGTCACCCACCTGCTGAAACATTTTCTGAACGGCGACCAGCGCGTCGGCCTGATCGGTACGATCAACTACGATCTCGGCGTGCGCACGGTACCGTCGTATCGCACCACCCCCGAGTCGCTGGACATCTACGGCATGATGGCGCAGATGCGCGACGCCGGCTGCCGGCACGCGGTGATGGAAGTCAGCTCGCACGGCATCGACCAGCAGCGCATCGCCGGCCTGCAATTCGGCGCGGCGGTTTTCACGAACCTCACGCGCGACCACCTCGATTATCACCGGACGCTCGAGGAATATTTTTCGGTGAAAGAGCGCCTGTTCACGGGCGTGACCGGCTCGCTGCCGAAGGTCGCCGTAGTGAATCTCGACGACGCCTACGGCGAAAAGCTCGCGGCCAAAATCGTGGCGGACGGAAAATTGCCGAAGGTCGTGACGTTTGGTGAAAACCCCAAAGCCGAGGTGCGCGCGGAGAACGTCGCGCTGAATTTCACGAACACCACCTTCCGCCTCGTCTGGCCCGGCGGCACGCTGCAAGTGGAGTCGCCGCTCATCGGTCGCTATAACGTCAGCAACCTGCTCGCGGCGGCCGCCACCGCGTGGGGGCTCGGTCGCGATCCCGTGGTGTTTCTCGCGCGGCTTCGTGCCTTCAAGGGCGTGCCCGGCCGCATGGAACGGATCGATGAAGGCCAGCCGTTCAACGTGCTCGTCGACTACGCGCACACCGACGACGCGTTGCGGAATGCGCTCGGCATGCTCCGCGCGATCACGCCGGGCCGGCTCTTCGTCGTGTTCGGCTGCGGCGGCAATCGCGACCGCAGCAAACGTCCGCTCATGGTGAAAGCGGTGCAGGAGTTCGCGGATTTCGCGTTCGCGACGGCGGACAACCCGCGCTCGGAACAGCTCACGCAGATTTTCGACGACATGAAAACGGGGGTCACGGCGCCGGAGAAAATCGCGTGGGTCGAGGATCGCCGCCGCGCGATCAGCCTCGCGTTGGACGCGGCGAAGGCCGGCGACTGCCTGCTCGTCGCGGGCAAGGGCCATGAGAGTTACCAGGAGTTCGCCGACACGGTGATCCCATTCGATGACCGCCAGGTCGTGCGCGAGCTGATCGGGATCAAGACGCTGAAGGAGGTCCGCGGGTAGGGCGGAGTTTCCGCAACCCGCCGCGTGCGCACCGCATGCCTGCCGACCCGGCGCGTTAAGGATAACGCGCCCTACCTGCCGATGGCTCTCTTTTCTCCAGCTTTGCTCGCAACGTGGACCGGCGGTGGTTGGACCGTCGAACCGACGGCGCCGCTCGACGGTTTCACGATCGACACCCGCCAGCTTCGCGCCGGGCAGGTGTTTGTCGCGATCAAAACCGGCAAGCGGGACGGACATGATTTTCTTGCTGCCGCCGCGGCGGCAGGCGCTAGCGCCGCGCTCGTGGCGAAAGCCGATGAGACCCTGCCGTTGCCGCAACTCGTCGTCGCCGACCCGCTCGTGGCGTTCCAGGCGATCGCGCGCGAGCATCGCCGCAATTTTCGCGGCCCGGTCATCGGCATCTCCGGCAGCGCCGGAAAAACCTCCACGAAGAATCTCGTCTCGCTCCTCCTCGGCGGCACGGATGTAGGGCGGGGTCTCCCGACCCCGCCGTTCACCGCGCCGGTCCACACGGCGGGGGCGGGAGACCCCGCCCTACAATTGAGCGTGCTCGCGACGGAGGGGAATCTGAACAACCATCTCGGCGTGCCGCTCACACTGACGCGGCTCGATCCGGCGGTGCACCGGTTCGCGGTGATCGAAGCGGGCATCAGCGCGCCGGGTGAGATGGCGCCGCTCGCAGCCATGATCGAGCCGGACGTGGCGCTCATCACACTCGTCGCGCCGGCGCACACGGCGGAATTGGGCGGACTCGGCGGCGTGGCGATCGAGAAGGCGGTGCTGCCGGGCGCGGTGCGGCCGACCGGCGTGGCGATTTTTCCGCGGCAGTGCGCGGAGTTTGCGGCGTTTCGCGAACTCGACGTGCAGCAGATGGTCGTCGAGCGCGCGGACGCGATCCGCCCGGCGGAGCCGCCGAAGGACAAGGTTTTTTTCACGCTGTCGCATCGCGACGAGTCCACGGCGATCGCGCTGGCTTACGGCTGCCCGCCGCCGCTGACGTTCACGTTTCGCCGCGTGTCCGACGGCATGGCGCAAAACGCCGCGCTCGCGATCTGCGCGGCGCTCTGGCTCGGCGTGCCGCGCGAGGCGATCCAGGCGCGCCTCGCGGAATGGCAGCCGGCGAAACTGCGCGGGGAAATCCGCCGCGAGGACGGGCGCCTGCTTTACCTCGACTGCTATAACGCGAATCCCGCGTCGATGGCGGATGCGCTCGCAGCGTTTTACGCCATCGCACCAACGAGCGAACCGCGGCTTTTCGTGATCGGCGGGATGGAGGAACTCGGCGCGGATGCGGAGCGTTTTCACCGAGATTTCGGGCGGAGTTTGCGACTGCGCGCGCAGGATCTCGCACTCGTCATCGGCGATCAGGCGGAGGCGGTGCGCGCCGGTTTTCTCGACGCGGGCGGGCGCGCGGGGCAGATCGAAATCGTGACCTCGCTCGCGCCGATGACGGAGCGCGTCGCGGAGTGGCGCGGAGCGGTTTTCGTGAAGGGCAGCCGGCGTTATGCGCTGGAGAAAGTGGTCGAGTCGAGTCCGGTGGAGGCGCACGGGTGAGAACGGCGAGCAAGACCGGAGCGCGAAAAAGCCCGACGGGGACGTCAGGCTCCGCCTCGGAGGCGATCCCATGCTGAGCTATCTCGCCGCTTACAGCAGTTATTTCGGGCCGCTGCGGCTGCTCGGTTACCACACGGTGCGGACGGTGCTCGCGACGCTCACGGCGCTGCTCATCGGCTTCGTGATCGCGCCGCGGCTGATCCGGAAATTTCGCGAATTGAAATTCGGGCACGGCTACATCGACGAGCGCACGGGTGCGCTGGGCGCGACCTACTTCGACAAGAAGCACACGCCGACGATGGGCGGGCTGATCATTTTCTTTTCGGTCTTTTTCAGCGCGGCGCTGTGGGCGACGCCGAATGTGTGGGTGATCGTGAGCCTGTTTGTCTACGCCGCGCTGACGGTGCCGGGCTGGCGCGACGACTACCTGAAGGTCGTCCACAAAAACAAGGACGGCATCAAGTCGTGGGAGAAAATCGCGTGGCAGACCGGGACGACGCTCATCGCGATGGGCATCCTGCTCTGGCATCCGGCAAGTTCAGAAAAAATCCGCGAGCTGTGGGTGCCGTTCGTGAAGCACGCGGTGATCCCGCACATGCACTGGTCGCTCTTGTTCGCGCTGATCTTTCTTTGGATCGTGGGTTTCAGCAACGCGATCAACCTGACCGACGGACTCGATGGGCTGGCGGTGGGCTGCACGATCACCGTGGCGATCGATTTCGCCGTGATGGCGTACCTCGCGAGCAACGTGATTTACTCGGATTATCTGCTGATTCCTTACGTGAAAGGCGCGGAGGAACTCGTGGTGGTTTGCGGTGCGCTGATCGGCGGATGCATGGCGTTTCTCTGGTATAACTCGCACCCGGCCGAGGTGTTCATGGGCGACACGGGCTCGCTGGCGCTGGGCGGGCTGATCGGCGTAATGGCGTTCATGATTCACCAGCCGCTCACGCTGGTGATCGTCGGCGGCGTGTTCGTGGCGGAACTGCTCTCGGTGGTGGTGCAGGTGAGCTGGTTCAAGTTCACGAAGCGCCGCTCGGGCGTGGGGCAGCGCGTTTTTCTGATGGCGCCGATCCATCATCATTTTCAAAAAAAGGGCTGGCCGGAGACGAAGGTGGTGCTCCGGTTTTGGGTGCTGTCGCTGGGATGTGCGCTCGCGGGGCTGGCGACGCTGAAGCTGCGGTGAACATGAATGCGCGCATCGAAGTCGAAGGGGAATTGCGGACGGCTCGGAGAGCCGCCCCTACCGGCGCGGCCGCGCCAAGAGGAGTGCGATGCCGCTGACGACGCCGAGTTTTCTGCGAGCGTCGATCGAGCAGCCGGTCGCGATTTTTGGCGGCGGCGTGAGCGGCGTGGGCGTGTGTGCGTTGCTCTCGAACCTCGGCGCGGCGAGCGCGATCTACGACGCGAAGGGCGCGGAGTTTACCGCGAAGGCGGCAAAGTTGCACGGGCTCGTCATCTTCTCACCGGGATTTCCACCGGAACATCCGTGGCTGGCGCTCGCGCGGGAGGCGGGTTGCGAGTGTCTGGGCGAACTCGATTTCGCGGCGCTGTTCTGGCGCGGCCCCATCGTGGCGATCACGGGCACGAACGGCAAAACGACACTCACCGAATTCCTGACGCACGCGCTGCGGGCCGCCGGTCGGGATGCGCACGCGACGGGCAACATCGGTTATTCGTTCGCGCAACTCGTCGCGGCAAAAGACGGCGGCTCGGCCGAGAGCATCGCGGTGTGCGAGGTGAGTTCGTTTCAAGCGGAGACGCTCCAGCGATTTCAGGCGGATGCGACGCTCTGGACGAATTTCGCCGAGGATCACCTCGAACGGCACGCGGGACTCGAAGGTTATTTCGGCGCAAAGTGGAAACTCGTCGCGCACACGAAGGCGGGCGGATTTTTCGCGGGGACGTCGGTCGTGCGGTTCGCAAGGAGATTCGATCGGCCGGTTCCGGCACCTTCGGTCGTCGACACGGAAAACCAGCCGGCGGACGAGCGGTTGAGCGACACGGTGTTCGCGGACTATCCGCAGCGGGAGAATTTTCTGCTCGCGGCGGCGTGGTGGCGATCGGCGCGGATGCCGGAGACTATTTTGTTCGACGCGGCGCGCACGTTTAGGCTGGGGCGACACCGGCTGACGCGAGTCGCTGAGCGCGAGGGCGTGGCGTTTTGGAACGACTCGAAGGCGACGAATTTTCACGCCGTCGAAGCGGCGCTCGCGGGCTTCGCGGCGCCGGTGATTTTGATCGCGGGCGGCCGGGGCAAAGGCGGCGATCTGTCGGGGTTCGTACATCGCATCGCACCGCGCGTGAAGCACGCCGTGCTGATCGGCGAGACGAGCGCGGAACTCGCGTTTCACTGCTCGGCGTTTCGCGTGGCGCACACGAGCTGCTCGACGCTGGCGGAAGCGGTGCGCCGCGCGGCCGATCTCGCGGACGCGGGCGACGCGGTGCTCCTGAGCCCGGGCTTCGCGAGCTTCGACATGTTTCGCAGCTACGCGGACCGCGGCGAGCAGTTCGAACAGCTCGTCCGCGACTTAGGCGCCGCGGCCAATTTTAGATAGCATTCGTTCGTTCAACGTCCCAACACTCCTCCTATGAAAATTCTCAAAATCTTCGGCGTCGTCGTGGGCATCCACGTCTTCGCTCTCGCGCTGATTTTTTTGAATCCCGGCTGCAGTTCCACGAATAAACCCGCGCCTTCGCCGGACGATACCGTCGCGAAAACCGACAACGCGCCGGTGCCGATTTCCTCGACGACACCGATGCCGGGCACGAACCAGCCCTACGTCTCGCCGTCCACGGATTCGCCGGTCAGCGCGGTGCCGCCGGGCTTCGACCCGAGCGCTCCCGCCGGCCCGGTCGTGCGTTTCTCGCCGACGCGTCCGGGCACGCCCGCTGCGGCGACGCTCGAAGCGCAACCCGTGGCCGACGTCACGCCGGCATCGACTTACACCGTCGCGAAGGGCGACAGCCTTTGGACGATCGCGAAGAAGCACCACATCACCGTCGCGGAACTCGCGAGCATCAACAACCTCAAGGCGGGGGCCACGGTTCGCGTCGGACAAAAATTGATCATCCCCGGCAAAGCGGTCTCCCACGGAGCGTCGACCGCGACGGCGGAGGCGACGACGTCGAAAACCACGGCCGGCAAGTCGGCGGCGGCGGACACGCCTGCGCCCGCGCGCGCGGCGGGCGAGTCGGTGAAGCACGTCGTGAAACCGGGCGAGACGCTCGGCGCCATCGCGCGGAAATACCAGGTGAAGGTCGGCGAGGTCGCGACGGCGAACAACATCACCGACCCGGCGAAGATTCGCCCGGGCATGGAGCTGACGATTCCCGGCTGGCAGGCGCCGGCGGGAAAAGCGTCGAAGACTCCAGCGCGTTCGAACGCCGAGACGCCGCCGCCCGCGAGCGATTCGCCGGTGCAGCCCGCGCCGCAGCAGGATTTGGATTCCGGTCTGAAAAACAATGAGCCACCGGTGATCAAAATCGAGGATCCCTCCGCGCCGACGAAGGCGTGAGCTGGTTTCGCGAGCGAACGGAAATCGTCTGCAAGCAGGCTCCTCCATTTTATTCACGCGATCCATGGCTCGTCGTCCGCCTTCCGCTGAAGCGTCCCGCCCGCGGTTTGTGCTCAATCCGGCGGCGATCATCGTCGTCTGTGCGCTGGGGCTGACGTTTCTCGGGCTGACGATTTTGTTCAGCGCGAGCGCCTCGTTCAAGCAAGGCCCGTATTTCTATTTGAACAAGCAGCTGGGCGGCGTGGCCGCGGCGGCGGCGCTGTGTTTCATCACGAGCCGGATCAATCTCGATTACCTGCGGCGCTATGCCTGGTGGATCAGCGGAGTGACGATCGTCCTGCTGCTGGCGGTGCTGATTCCGCACATCGGGATCAGGGTCAACGGCAGCCGGCGGTGGCTGGGACTCGGCGCGGCGCGGCTGCAGATTTCGGAGTTCGCGAAGCTGGGCATGGTGTTCTGCCTCGCGCACTATCTCGCCCTGAACCAGACGCACATCGGCGAATTGAAGCGCGGTTTTCTGATTCCGGTGGGGATCGTCGGGCTGTTCGCGGCGTTGATCGCGAAGGAGCCTGACCTCGGCACCGCGGCGCTCACGTTCGGCGTCGGCATGATCCTGCTGTTTCTCGTCGGAGCGCGCTGGCGTTACCTGCTGCCGGCGAGCGGGCTGGTGGTGGCCGCGTTTGCGGGGATGGTTTATTTGATGCCGAACCGGCTTCACCGCTTCCTCGCGTTTCTCGACGTCGAGGGCAACAAGCAGTCGGGCACGTATCAACTTTACCAGGCGCTCGCGTCGTTTGCCGCCGGCGGGACCGACGGCGCGGGGCTGGGGCAGGGCCGCCAGCAGTTGAACTTCCTGCCGGAAGCGCACACCGACATGATCTTCGCGGTGGTGGGCGAGGAACTCGGTTTGTGGTTCACGCTCGGCGTGGTCGCGCTGTTCCTGATCATTTTCATCGCGGGGCTGATTCACCTGCGTCGCGCGCCGAACCTGTTTCAATTTCTCCTCGTCACCGGTTGCCTGCTGCTGATCTGCCTGCAGGCGATCATCAACGTGAGCGTGGTCACAGGGATGTTTCCGACGAAAGGCATGTCGCTGCCGTTCATCAGCGCGGGACTTTCGAACCTGCTGCTGATGGGAATATTGGTGGGAATTTTTCTCAACACGCAGCGGACATGGGGCCGCGCAACCCTCGCGGGGCGGGCGCGCACGATGGAGGAGGTGCTGGCGTGAAGAAAAGATCCAAGATCCAAGCTCCAAGCTCCAGAGAAGCTCCAAACTCCAGATTCCAATTTGAAAATTGGCGATTCCCTGGAGCTTGGAGCTTGGGGCTTGGAGCTTTCGCCGAAGGCGACGCATGAGCACCTTCCTCATCTCCTGCGGCGGCACGGGCGGGCATCTTTCGCCGGGGATCTCGCTGGCGGAAGGGCTGACGGCGCGCGGGCACGCGGTGCGATTGCTGATCAGCCAGAAGAAAGTCGATGCGCGGTTGATCGAGAAGTATCCGCAGTTTCAGTTCGTGCGCGTGCCGGGCACGGGGTTTTCGTGGAATCCGGTGAAGCTCGTGCGCTGCGCGATCAGCCAGGTGCGCGGGTTATTTTTCTGCCTGCGACTGGTGCGCGAAACGAAGCCCGATGCGGTGATCGGCTTCGGTGGGTTCACGTCGACGGGTGTGGTGGTGGCGGCGCGGATCAGGCGGATTCCCGTCGCGCTGCATGAGGCGAATCGGGTGCCGGGTCGGGCGGTGCGGACGCTGGGGCGGTGGGCGCAGCGCGTTTATCTGCCGACGGGCGTGCAACTCGAAAGCGTGCGCGCGGAGAAGATTCGGCACGTCGGTCTACCGGTGCGCCAAGAAATCGTGCGCGTCTCGCAGGAAGCGGCGCGGGCGGCGCTGGGCGTGGAGCAAAATCAGAAACTGGTCGTCGTGTTCGGCGGCAGCCAGGGCGCGACGGTGTTGAACGATTGGGTGCGCGACGAATTCAAGGCGCTCGCGGCGGAAGGCGTTCAAGTGCTGTGCATCACCGGGCTCGACAAGGGACGCGACGGGCTGACGGAGTTGAACACGAAAACGGGTGCGCCGGTGCGCGCGTTCTTCCTGATGTTTTGCGATCGGGTGGGCGAGCTGTTGTCCGCAGCGGATTTGGTGGTGTCGCGCGCGGGCGCGGGGACGATCGCGGAATTGATCCGCTGCGAAACGCCGGCGGTGCTCGTGCCGTTTCCGCACGCGGCGGACGATCACCAGCGGGCGAACGCGGCTTTTTTCGAACGACAGGGCGGCGGACTCGTCGTGGAGCAATCGCGGATCGAGAACCTGCGCGCGGAAGTGCTCGACCTGATTTTCAACGATGCGCTGCTGCGGAAGTTTCGCGCCAATCTCCAGAGGATGGACCGGGCGAACGCGCTGGAATTCATGCTGATGGATCTCGAAGCGCTGGTCGCGGGCGGCGCCGACCGCGGCGCCGGGGCGAGTACGGCGGCGCCGGTGGAGACGGTATGAGAGACGGTGACAATGACGTGACGAAGGCATCGCGATCCCTGCGCTCCCGCGCAGGGCGAGGTGATTGCGTAGCCCGCTCCGGGAGGAGCGGGAGCGAAGCGCGCTAGACCGATCGGCGTCACGATGAGAACCGAGGCACGGCCGGTTTTGTTTTCACGCGAGGTGCGACACGTCCATTGCGTGGGCGTCGGCGGGATGGGCGTCGCGCCGCTGGCGATCTATCTGGCGCAACTCGGGTTCGCGGTTACCGGCGAAGACGATGCGTTGACGGAGGAAGTTCGCGCGCTGCTCGGGCGCGAAGGCGTGAAGGTGAGCGCGATTTCGGACGACGCCGAACTCGTGGTCTATTCGTCGGCGATCGCGAAAACGCATCCGGCCTACGTGGCGGCGGTGACGCGCGGGCTGCCGCTCGTGCGGCGCGGTGAAATGCTCGCGGAGATCGTGCGCGACAAAAAACTGGTCGCGGTGTGCGGCTCGCACGGGAAAACGACGACGACGGCGATGCTCGTGACGGCGCTGCGGCGGGCGAATTTTCCAGCGGGTTACGTGCTCGGCGGATTGTTCGCCGACGAGACGCCACCGGCGCGGAAGGGATCGAACGACTGGGTCGTGGCGGAGATCGACGAGAGCGACGGAACGATCGAAAATTTTTCGCCGGAGATCACGGTGGCGGTGAACCTGGATTGGGATCACCCGGATCACTACCGGCGGCTCGAGGATTTGGAGAAGACGTTTGCGGCGCTGTTCGAGCGGACGCGCAGCGCGGTGCTGGCGAGCGATGCGTGCGCGTTGAGCGCGCGGGTGTGCAGCGAGGGATTCAAAGCCGCTTCGAAAGACGGGTCGGCTGGAAGCCGGCGCTATTTTACGTTCGGACTGGCAGGGGAATTTTCGGGTGCGATCGAGCGCGAGGCGGGCGAGCGGATGACGCTGAAGCTCGGTGGGAAATTCGCGATCGCCGAGGTGGCGGTGCGGGCGAGCGGGGAATTCAACGCGGCGAATGCGACGGCGGCGTTGGCGGCGGCGCAGCTCATGGGCGCGGCGATCGAGCCGAAGTCACTGGCGGATTACGCGGGCGTGCGGCGACGGCAGGCGGTGTTGCTCGCGGATGGCGGGGTGACGGTGATCGAGGACTACGCGCATCATCCGGCGGAGATTCGGGCGCTGCTCGGGAGTTTGCGGAAGCGAGTGGGAGCGCGCGCGGCTCGCCCGCCCGGGGCTGAGGATGCGGGCGAGCGGCCCGCGCTCCCAGGGGGGCGGTTGATCGTGGTTTTTCAGCCGCATCGGTTTTCGCGGACGGCGCAGTTCAAGGCGGAGTTCGCGGCGGCGCTGTCGCTGGGCGACCGAGTGCATCTGCTCGATGTGTATTCCGCGGGCGAGCCGCCGATCGCGGGGGGGACGACGGCGGATATTTATGCGGAGGTGAAACACCGCTCGCCGGGGCTCGCGGTGAGTTATTTTCCGGGTGACGATGCGCAGTTTTATGCAGCGCTGACGCGGGAGTTGTGCGAGGGCGATCTCGTGGCGTTCGTGGGTGCGGGCGATATCGATCGCAAGGCGCGGGCGTGGCTGGTGCGGTTGCGGGAAAAGGCGATGGAGATGAAAAAGTGGGACGAGTTCGCCGCGATGCTCCGGGCGAAGTTGACGAAGGAAACAAAGCTGCGGCGCGAGGAACCGCTGGCGGCGCGGACGACGCTGCGAGTGGGTGGGCCCGCGCGGATTTACGCGGAGCCGGCGTCGGTGGAGGACTTGCAGGCGATCCTGCGCGAGGCGGCAGCGGGTGGACGGAAGGTTTTTCCGCTCGGGCGCGGTTCGAATTTGATCGTGCCGGATGAAGGCGTGAACGGCGTCGTGATCTCGCTCGCGCACGCGGCTTGGGCGGCGTTTGAGCCGCGGGAAAACGGGCGCGTGTGGGTCGGCGCGGGGCTGCGGTTGAAAAATCTGTGCGGGCTGGCGACGAAGGCGGGACTGGTGGGTTTCGAGTTTCTCGAAGGGATTCCGGGGAGCATCGGCGGGGCGTTGCGGATGAATGCGGGCGCGATGGGAGGATGGATGTTCGACGTCGTCGAGCAGGTGCAGGTGATGACGCTCGACGGCGAAGTGAAGACGCTCGAGCGCGCGAAGCTGCACGTGCACTACCGGCACTGCGCGGAGCTGCACGAGACGATCGCGCTGGGGGCGCTGTTGCGACCGGTGGCGGTCGGCGACGCGGAATCGGTGAACCGGCAGATCGATGTTTACCGGCGGAAACGGCAGGAATCGCAGCCGCGCGAGCCGAGCGCGGGCTGCATTTTCAAGAATCCTCCGGGCAACTCGGCGGGGCGTTTGATCGACGAGAGCGGGCTGAAGGGCGAGCGGGTCGGCGATGCGGAGGTGTCGCCGGTGCACGCGAACTTCATCGTAAACCGGGGCAGCGCGACGGGCGCGGAGGTGCTGGAACTCGTGCGGCGCGTGCGGGCGCGCGTGAAGCAGGTGAAGGGCGTGGAACTGGAGCCCGAAGTGCTGCTCTACGGTAAGGCCTGGGAGGATGTGCTGTGAAGGCGATGGAGCCGAGAGCTGAGCACTCAGAGCTGAGAGCCGGACGGCTCGGTTCGGTGACTCGGCTCTCAGCTCCAGACTCTGAACTCTCAGCTATTTTTTTATGATTTCTCCAACGATCGCGGTTTTTAGCGGAGGCACCTCGTCGGAGCGCGAGGTGTCGCTGGGCTCGGGGCTCGCTTGCGCGGTGGCGCTGGCGCGGACGTTTCCGACGAGACTGTTTCGGATCGACGAGAATGCGCTGCCGGTCGGCCTCGAGCCGGCACGGCACGTGGTGTTTTCCACGTTGCACGGAACCTTCGGGGAGGACGGCGGGATGCAGCGGCTGCTGGAGGCGGCGGGCGTGGCGTATGCCGGCTGCGAGGTGGCGGGCAGCGAACTGACGATGGACAAGACGCGGACGAAGGAAGCCGTCGCGGCGAGCGGAATCGCGGTGATTCCGGGGATGACGTTCGCGGCGCGAGCGAAACCGACGGCGGACGAACTCGTGGGGAAATTTGGAGAGCATCTCGTGCTCAAGCCGAATGCGGAAGGGAGCAGCGTGGGACTGCGGATTGTGGGCTCGCGCGCGGAGCTGGCCGACGGGCTCGGGCAGGTTGCCGACGGAAATTGGATCGTGGAGAAACGGATTTTCGGGCGGGAGCTGGCCGTGGGCGTGGTGAACGGACGCGCGATGGGCATCGTGGAAATTCGGCCGAAGTCGGGGATCTACGACTACGCGAGCAAGTATACGAAAGGGCTGACGGAGTATCTGGCGCCGGCGCCGTTTCCGGAGGAGAAGGCGGTCGAAATCCGGGCGGCGGCGGAGCGGGCGTTTGCGGCGTGCGGCTGTCGCGACTACGCGCGCGTGGACTTCATGGTCGGCGAGAATGGGGCGTTTTATTTGCTGGAAATAAACACGCTCCCGGGCATGAAAGAAACCAGCCTGCTGCCGATGAGCGCGCGCTGCGTGGGATGGGATTTTACGAGGTTGGTGAAGGAGATGGCCCTGCCCGCGGTGGAGCGTTTTCACGCGGCGCGGGCTTCGCTGAAAACGTGAGCCGTCCCGAGATCAACGCCCCGCAGGCGCGAAGCTGGAGAGACATTCCCCAGCAGGTGAAACCGCGCGCGATGTCGTCGGAAGGACGGCGGCGGATGATTTTCGGCGGAGTGAAAACGATCGCGGCGATCGTGGTGCTGGGCGGACTGGCGTGGGGCGGATTTCAAATCGCGGAGGCGTTGCGCGGAAAGATGCCGGCGAAAACCGTTGCCGAGCAGGCCGTGCCGGTGAAGCAGGTGGTGCTCACGACGGATGGCATGCTCGACCAGACGTGGTTGGTGCGGACGCTGGCGTTGCCGAAGAACGCGACGTTGATGGAACTGAATCTTTACGCGCTGCGCGCGCGCTTGCTGGCCTCGGGGCAGGTGCGCTCGGCGACGCTGACGCGGGATTTCCCGGCGACGTTGAGCGTGAGCTTGTCGGAGCAATCGCCGCTGGCGCGAGTGAAGGCGCAACTGGGAAACCAGGAGCCGCGAGTGTTTCTGGTCGCGCGCGACGGGACGGTTTTCGAAGGCGTGGGGTTCGATGAGCGAATGGTGGCGACGCTGCCGTGGCTCGATGGCGTGAAGCTGGAGCGGCAAGGCGAGCGGTTCGCGCCGATCGCGGGCATGGAGACGGTGGCGGCCCTCCTCGGAAAAGCGAAGCTGGAGGCCGAGCATCTCTATCGGACGTGGAAAGTCGTCTCGCTGGCGCGATTGGAGACGGACCGGGAAATCGAAGTGCGGGCCGATGGTGTCGCGCGAATTTTGTTCGGAACGAACGAGGATTTTTTCCGCCAGCTCGCGCGGCTCGATGCGCTGCTGGACGAGGCGAAGGCGCACACGGACCGTCCGCTGCGCGAGGTCAACCTCGCAATCGGCGCGCAGGTGCCGGTGGCGTTCGAGGAACCGGCCGTGCCCGAGGGGGCAAAGGGCGCGGTGAAGCCGGCGGCGGGGTTTTCGAATCTTCAAACCAAATTCAAAGGCAATGCGGGCGGGCCGCCCGCGCTCCCAGGAAAACTGTGAACCCACGCACCACCTTCATCGGCGCCGTCGAAATCGGCACCTCGAAAATCACCGCGCTCGTCGGCGAATACACCGGTCGCGAACTGGCGATCATCGGCCACGGCGAATGCTCGTCGCGCGGCGTGATCAAGGGCAACGTCGTCGACTACAAGGCGGCGAGCGAGTGCACGCACAGCGCGCTGGAGCAGGCGGAGCGGGATGCGGGCGAGCGGATCGAGCTGGCGTTTCTCGCGCAGACGGGCGGGCACCTCGAAGGGTTTTACAACGAGACCTCGGTGAACGTGAACGCCGCGGACAACATGATCGACAAGGATGACATTCGCACGGTCTGCGAACTCGCACGCTCGAAGGAGCTGCCGGCGGGGCGCATGGTGGTGCACCACATCCGGCGGCCGTTTCGCGTCGACGGCCGGCTCGTGCCGACGTCGCCGGAGAATCTCGTCGGTCAGCGGCTCGAGGTCGGCTATTGGACCGTGCACGGGCAGGAGCAGCGGCTGGCGGACAACATTCACGTGATCCGCGGCTTCAATTTGGAAGTGCGCGAGCTGGTGCTCTCGAGCCTCGCGTCGGGGCACATGGTGACGACGCCCGAAGAGCGCCAGCACGGCGTGCTGGCGATCGACATCGGGGCGGGCACGACGGATTTCGTGCTGTATCGCGACGGTGTCGCGCACACGACCGGCGTGCTGCCGGTCGGCGGGACGCATTTGACGAACGACCTGAGCATCGGGCTGCGGCTGACGGAAGGACAGGCGGAGAAATTGAAACTGCGCTTCGGCCGCGCGACGGTGGCCGCGCGCGACAAAAACGAGAAGGTGTGGCTCGACGGAAATTTCGCGATCGGCGACCGGCAGTTTGCGCGGCAGGCGATCGAGCAGATCACGTCGGCGAGAACCTGGGAGCTGCTCGACGTGGTGAAGAAAAAACTCGGCAACGCGTTCTCGCCGGAGACCTGCGCGGCCGGCGTGGTGCTGACGGGCGGCACGGCGAAGTTGCCGGGCATCGCGGAAGCGGCGGCGAAAATTTTCAACGTGCCGGCGCATCTCGGCGAGACGCCGGCGTGGGTCGCGGAAAATCTCCGCGATCCCGGCTATCACACGGCGCTCGGGCTGCTCTACTACGGCGTGAGCACGCAGAACGAAAAAGCGACGGGCGCGCGGCGGAGCAGCGGATTTTTTTCGAACGTCAAAAAACTTTTCGCCAGCTCGTGAGGAAAGTCCGAAACGTGCCGCTCCGATCTGTCATTCTGAGACTCCGAACCAACGCCAAGCCGTTGGGAGGCATCCGCCGATGAACTCTCAAATGCCTGTCATTCTGAGCGCAGCGAAGAATCCATTTGGACTTTCACACACGCGTCGTACCGGCGAAGCGCGCACTGGATTCTTCACTTCGTTCAGAATGACAAACCGTGTGAGGCTCATCGGAAGCCTGGCGAAGAACCCACGACGGCTTCTGCGACGCGGTCGTCGCACTGGATTCTTCGCTTCACTCGGAATGACAGTGAGCGCATGAGGCGCGGCCGAATTTTCCAAGCACCGATCAAAATCCTCCATGAATCTCAACGAACTTCCCCTCGAACACGCGATGCTGGCGGATCGCGCCATCGCGATCAAACTCGTCGGGGTCGGCGGCGCCGGCTCGAACGCGGTCGACCGGCTCAAGATGGAAAATCTCGAGCGGTTGCAGCTCGCCGTCGTGAACACCGACTACCAGGCGCTCTCGAGTTCGCCGGTGCAGGACAAGGTGCTGATCGGCATGAGCGTGACGCGCGGGCTCGGCGCGGGCGGCGACCCGGAACTCGGGCGCGAGGCGGCGGAGACGGATCGCGAGAAAATCGCCAAGGTGGTGAAGGCGTGTGACCTCGTTTTCCTGTTCGGCGGCATGGGCGGCGGCACAGGCAGCGGCGCGCTGCCGGTGGTCGCGGAAATCGCGGGCGAGGAAGGTGCGCTCGTGATCGCGTTTGTGACGATGCCGTTCAGCTTCGAAGGCGGCCGCCGGTTGAAGCAGGCGGAGGAAGGGCTCGCGGCGCTGCGACGCGTGTGCGATGCGGTGATCCCGCTGCCGAACGACGTGCTGCTGCAGGAATCGGCCGAGAACGAGACGGTGCTCGATTCGTTCTCGCGCGCGGACGAGTGGATGGGGCGCGGCGTGAAATCGATCTGGGCGATGCTGATGAAGACGGGGTTGATCAACCTGGATTTCGCGGCGCTGCGGCAGGTTTTCCAGCAGCGCGGCGGCAAGACGCTTTTCGGTCTCGGCGAAGGCACGGGCGAGAACGCCGTCGCGGATGCGGTCGCGAGCTTGAAGCTGTGCCCGCTGTTGCACACGCCGGAGTTTTCGCGGAAGGCGGACCGGCTGCTCGTGAACATCGTCGGCGGCACGGACCTGACCCTGCCGAAAGTGAACGAGCTGATGACCTCGATCACGGAGCAGTTCGGACGCGAGTCGCATATCATCATGGGCGCGGTGATCGACGAGCAGATGCAGAACAAAGTGGAAGTGTGCGTGCTCGGCATGAGCGACATGAGTGCGCGGGGCGGCGTGATGCCGCGACGACCGGCGGCGACGAATCGCGGTCCGCGCGTGACGGCGGTGAGGACTGAAGTCTCGGCGAGCGGCGTGGCTTCAGGCGCGGCGGAAGCGACGCGGACGACGGCGACCTCGGTGACGAGCGAGACGACCCTGGAAAAAGCGGCGGTCGAGGCGGCGGAGAAACTGGCGCAGGAGGAATTCGGTTTCGGCGAACTCGAGAGCCGCGGGCATTTCGAGAAGACGGACCGGAATCTTTTCGACGGTCACGATCTCGACGTGCCGACTTACTTGCGCAAGGGGATCAAGATTTCGATCTGAGGCGGAGCGACCGCGACTCGGAGCGGCTGTAGCCCGGCGCGGGAGCGCCGGGAAAGGATGAGGCGTTGCGATCCCGCTGCTGACGCAGCGGGCTGCGAAGCCGCACTATTGTGGTGTCCCGCAGTAATTTCATAAATTCCAGATTTTACGTCTGTCATTCTGAGCGCAGCGAAGAATCCAAGAGCGCGACCGCATGCGCATATCGCTCTGGATTCTTCGCTGCGCTCAGAATGACAAAGGACAACTTCTAAAGTTATCTCTGGGACACCGCACTACAACGACTCGAGCTTGGCGCAGACTTCGCCGATCAGGAACTCGGGCGTGGATGCGCCGGCGGTGACGCCGACGCTTTCGTATTTCTTCATCTCTTCGGCGACGAGTTCGGAGGCGGTCTCGATGTGATAGGTCGGGAGATTCTGGAGACGGGCGAGCGAGGCGAGTTTGACGGTGTTCGCCGAGTGATGGCCGCCGATGACGACGATCGCCTGCGCGCCCTGCTGCGCGAGCGAGACGACGTCGGTCTGGCGATCCTTCGTGGCCTGGCAAATCGTGTCGAAGACGAGGACTTCGGCGAATTTCGTGCGGGCGTATTCGGAGAGTTCGGCGAACTCGTGCATGAACATCGTCGATTGGGAAACCATGCACACGCGCTCGAGCGGCGGGAGCGCATCGATGTCGGTCTTGCTCGTGATGCAGTAGCCACGGCCCTCGGTGTAGCCCATGAGACCGATGGCTTCGGGATGATTTTTGTCGCCGAAGATGATCGTGGAGTAGCCTTTCTTGGCGTGGAGACGAATTTTGCCGGCGATGATGCCGACGTCGGGACAGGTGGCGTCCTTGAATTCCATGCCGATATTTTTCAGATAGGTGCGGCGCTCGGGCGAGATGCCGTGGGCGCGGACGACCATGACGGGATTTTCGCCGGCGGCGGATGGCGCGAGCGCGAGATCGGCGCGGCTTTGGTAGTCGCCGACTTCACGGATGCCCTCTTGCGAAAGTTTTTCCATCATCTGGCGGTTGTGGATGAGCGGGCCGTCGGTGTAGACGGGATAGCGCCCGCTGCGGGCGTAGTCGCGCGTGATGTCGATGGCGCGTTCGACTCCCCAGCAAAAACCGGCGCTCTTGGCGCGGAGAACTTTCATGCGGCGGACAATGGGGCGGGGCTGGGGCGCGTCAAATCTGGAGGATGTCGACGCGTTGCCCGGTGGTCTCTTCGCACTTGCCCGCTCCGGGAAAAATTGGCGCGCCGACAGAGGCGGGCCAGGCGAGTTTCACGTAATACGTGAAACTCGCCTGGGGTCGGAGGCGGGGGTGGAGAACGGCGGTTGCGGAGCGCGGTTACGTCGAGCCTTCGGTGCGTGTGGGGAGGGTGAGGACCACGCGGGTGCCGGCGGCGCGTGAGCTTTCGAAGCGGACAGCGCCGCCGAGGCGCGCGGCGCGGGCTCGCATGTTCGCAAGACCGTGGCCCGTGGAGGACGGGCGGGCGGCGTCGAAACCACGGCCGTTGTCCTGTACGAGGAGGCAGAGGGCGTTGTCGCCGGGATGAAGACGGATGGTGATGTGCGAAGCCGCGCCGTGGCGGAGGGCGTTGCTGATCGCTTCGCGGGCGATCTGGAGCGCCTCGGTGGACTGGACCGGTGAAAGTTGCGCGGTCGCAGCCTCGTCGATTTTGAATTCGAAGCGCGTTCCACGTGCGGCGGCGAGTTCGTCGATCATCGTGGCGAGAGCGTCGGTGAAGGTCGTCTGGCGGAGGTTGTCGGGAGCGAGGCCCGCGATGTAACTGCGGATGTCGCGGATGGCGCGGTTGAGATTCTGACGGGTTTGCTCGAGCAGGCGATCGGCTTCGAGGGCGTCGGTTTTGGCGACGGACCGGGCTGATTCGATCGTGAGACCGGCGGCGTAGAGGGACTGGATGATGCCGTCGTGAAGGTCTCGGCCGAGACGGATTTTCTCCTCGAGGGCGCGGTTCAGGAGTTGCTGGTTGAGGGTGGCGTCGGCTTCGGCGCGTTCGCGGCTGTGGCGTTCGGAGGCGAGCGCGGCGTCTTGGGTGGCGGAGGAGGCGGCGAGTTTGGCCAGGGCATCGACCTCGACGCGCGTGGACGAAAAGGGCGCGCGCGAATCGCCGGCGCGCGGCGAGCGAAGCGCGAGGCTGGCGACGAGGCCGAGCGCAAGAACCAGACCGGTGAGCGCGAGCGGAAAGGCGGCGCGTCGGGAAAATTCGGCGAAGCGCCGGGCCGGGGCCGGAGCAGCGGACGCGGAAACATTTACGGCGTGCGGCGGTGCCGAGATGTGGCGCCAGACGGGACCGGAAAGGACGACGGCGAGGACGGCGAGCACGATGATCAGACCGAGTCCGAGAAATCGCGGCAGCAGGTTCATGCGCGAGCGAAGCGTGCGGCGGCGGCGGCGGGGCGTCAAAGATTTGGTGAGGTGCGGCGGCGGGGTCGGGAGACCCGGCCCTGCATCGGAGGCGGATGAGCAAAACTTTCGACATTTGCGGGCGGGTTCGTTTCGTTGAACGACTTCCGCATGAAGTCATTCTACATCACGACCGCCATCGACTACGTGAACGGTTCGCCGCACCTGGGCCATGCTTACGAAAAGGTGCTGACGGATGTCATCGCCCGGTTTCGGCGGCAGATGGGTGACCGGGTGCATTTTCTGACGGGCGTCGACGAGCACGGGCAAAAAGTGCAGGCGAGTGCGAAAAAACGCGGGATTCCGCCCCAGCAGTTTTGCGACGAGGTGAGCGCGGAGTTTCGCGCGCTGCTGCCGAAGCTGGCGATTTCCAACGACGACTTCATCCGCACGACCGAGCCGCGGCACAAGCAAGTCGTGCGCGAC
Source organism: Verrucomicrobiota bacterium (assembly GCA_048498075.1). Lineage (GTDB taxonomy): Bacteria > Verrucomicrobiota > Verrucomicrobiia > Opitutales > Opitutaceae > Opitutus. The sequence goes on from JBEHYR010000027.1 coordinate 24,487, forward strand.
GTGCTCCAGCAGCTGTTCGACAAAGGCGAGATCTACCAGGCCGAATACAAGGGCTTCTATTCGACGCGGCAGGAACAGTTTTTGCAGGAAAAAGACCGGCTGCCCGACGGCGCGTGGCCGGAAATTTTCGGCGAGGTGACGGAGATCACGGAGAAAAATTATTTCTTCAGGCTCGCGCAGTATCAGGCGTGGCTCGTCGAGTTCTTGGAGAAGAATCCGAATTGGATTTTCCCGAGCTTTCGGCAGACGCAGGTGCTGGAGTTCTTGAAGGAGCCGTTGAACGACCTCTGCATCTCGCGTCCGCGCGAGCGGCTGGAGTGGGGGATCCCGCTGCCGTTCGACGAAGGTTATGTGACCTACGTGTGGTTCGATGCGTTAATCAATTATTACTCGGCGGTGGCAGATAAACCGGGCGTTTGGCCGGCGACGTATCACGTGATCGGCAAGGACATCCTGGTGCCGCCGCACGCGGTCTACTGGCCGATCATGCTGCACGCGGCGGGACTGCCGCTGCCGGGCGGAATCATCGCGCATGGCTGGTGGCTGCAACGCGGTGCGAAGATGTCGAAAAGCACGGGCAACGCGCTCAACCCGCTCGACCTCGTGACGGAGTTCGGCGCGGATGCGTTTCGATATTTTCTGATTCGCGAGATGAACGTGGGGCAGGACAGCGATTTCACGCGCGAGCAATTTCTCGTGCGCTACAACAGCGAGCTCGCGAACAATCTCGGCAATCTGGTGAACCGGACGCTCAACATGACGACGCGTTTCGCGGGCGGCGTGCTGCCGGCGGCGGAAGTGGCCGAGGAGCCGGAGAACGAGCTACGGGCGCTCTGGACGAAGACGCGCGAGGAGATCGTGCCCTTGAGCGAACAGTTTCAGTTTCACACGGCGCTGGAGCGGACGATGGCGCTCGTGACGGCGACGAACGCTTACATCGAGAAGCGGGCGCCGTGGAAACTCGGCAAGTCCGCGGAGGCGAAAGATCAGGCGTTGCTGCGCACGTCGCTCGCGACGATGGCGGAGGCGCTGCGGCTCGCGGTCGCGGCGCTACGGCACGTGATCCCGGGCGCCGCGGAGAAGATCGACGGCGTGCTCGGCTATGCGCCGGGCGGCGAGTGGTTGAAGGAACTCGAGTGGGGCGCGAAGTTGAACGGCGCGAAAGTGGCGGAGGCGCTCGTGCTGTTTCCGCGGCCGGTGGTGGAGAAGACGGGGAGTGAAACGTCGGTGAAGAAAAAAGGGTAGGGACGCACCTCCGGGGCGATCGGACGGACGGCTCGGAGAGCCGTCCCTACCGAGGAGTCCCTGCCCGCCGAGTCCTTGCCCGCCGAGTCCCTACCCGCCGAGTACCTACCGAGGACGACCCGCCGAATCCATGACCATCCTGCCCATCGACCCCGTTGCGAATGCCACGCCGGAGGCGTTGCGGGCTTTTCTCGCGGGTTGCCGCGAGGCGGCGCGGAAAGACGGGCGGGCGAAGCTCGTCAGCATTTCCATCGCGGTCGACGCGCTCGATCCGCTGGCAGTGCTCGAGTCGATCTTCGAGCCGGGCGAGGCGCATTTTTATGCGGAGCGGCCGGCGCTCGACACGGCGATCGCGGGCGCGGAGATCGTGGCGTCGGCGGAGGCGAGCGGAGCGGGACGGTTTGCGGCGGTGCAGCGATTCGTGGATGAAACGCTCGCCGACACGATCGCGGTCGGCGACGTGAAGGCGCCGTTCGGTGGACCGCATTTTTTTTCGGCGTTTTCGTTTCAGGAGAAAGTGGAAGCGGGGGAGGCGTTTCCCGCGGCGCGCGTGTTTGTGCCGCGCTGGCAGGTGGCGCGGGCCGGAGACCGGACGACGGCGGTGGCGAACCTGCTCGTGACCGCGGAGGCGCCGCTGGAGGTGTTGACGGAGAAAGTATGGCGGGCGCACGGGAAATTCCGGCGGTTCGAATATGGCGAGGCGGCAGCGCGGGCTGATGGCCCGCGCTACGAGACGGATGCGTGGCGGACGGAAGATTCGGGCGACTATCGGGCGGCGGTGCGCGCGGCACTGGAGCGGATCGCCGCGGGCGAATTTCAGAAAATCGTGCTGGCGCGGAGCCGCACGATTCACGCGGGCGAAGCGCTGCATCCGCTGCGCATGCTGAATGGACTGCGGCAGCGGTTTCCGGACTGCTATGCGTTTTCGGTGGCGAATGGGCGCGGGCAGAGTTTCATCGGCGCGACGCCGGAGCGGCTGGTGCGGGCGAGTCGCGGCGTGCTCGAGACCGAAGCGCTCGCGGGTTCGGCGCCGCGCGGCGGGACGGCGACGGAGGACGCGATGAATGCGTCGGCCTTGCTGCGCAGCGACAAGGACCGGCGCGAGCACCGGCTCGTGCTCGATTCGATGGTGCGGCGGTTGGGGCCGCTGGGGTTGAGTTTGGAATTCTCGGCGGAGCCGGCGGTGCGGAAATTGGCGAACGTGCAGCATCTCCACACGGCGGTGCGCGCGGCGCTGCCGGAGTCGGTGCGATTGCTCGACGTGCTGGCGCGACTGCACCCGACGCCGGCGGTCGGCGGGACGCCGCGCGCGGCGGCGGTGGCGCGGATTCGGGAGCTGGAGGATTTTGCGCGCGGGCTGTATGCGGGAGCGCTCGGCTGGGTGAACGCGCGGGGCGGCGGGGAGTTTTTCGTGGGGCTGCGCTCGGCGTTGGTGGACGGGGCGACGGCGCGGCTGTTTGCGGGCGCGGGCATCGTGGCGGGGTCGGCGCCGGAGCAGGAGCTGGCGGAAACGGAGTTGAAATTTCGCGCGATGCAAGAGGCACTGTCGTTGTGAAATTGTTTTTCGTCCGCGGATGCATGCTGGGTTGGATTTTGCTCGCGGGGGCGGTCGCGGTCCGCGGCGCGGCGTCCGCGCTCACCTGGGACGCGTTGGAAAAAAGTCACACCGCGGCACGCGAAGACCGGGAAGCGGTGTTTGTTTTCACGGTGACGAACAAATCGGATCATCCCGTGGAAATCCAACGGACGGAGACTTCGTGCCACTGCACGGTGGCGGCGCCACCGCGCACGCCGTGGATTATCGCGGCGGGGGCGTCGGATCAGCTGCGGGTCGTCGTCGATCTGACGAACCGTCGTGGATTTCTGAACAAGACGATTTATGTGGAGACGAGCGACGGGGAAGCGGAACTGCTGGTGCACGTCGAAGTGCCTCCGCCGCCGGACATCCAGCGGGAAATGAATCGCGACGTGGCGCTGGCAGACCGGCAGGCGGTGCTGCGTGGCGACTGTGCCTCCTGTCACGTGAAGCCGGCGATCGGGGCGCGCGGCGCAGAGCTGTTCGCGGCGGCGTGCATGATCTGCCACACCCCGATCAAGCGCGCGAGCATGGTGCCGGATTTGATGGCGCCGAAGGAAAAGCGCGACGCGGCCTATTGGGAAAAGATCATTCGCGAAGGACGGCCGAAGACGCTGATGCCGGCCTTTGCGAAGGAGAACGGCGGGTTCATGGATGAGGCCCAGGTGAAATCGCTCGTGGATTTCGTGATGGCGCATGTGCCCCAGGAGCCGGTGAAGCCGACGGGCGAAGGCGTGGTGAACTGAGCATCCATGGATACGGAGCTGGATTTTAGAAACGTGAATTCGCTGTGGGGGAGCGTGCTCGTGGAGACGCTCTGGCGCTGTGGCGTGCGCGATGCAGTGGTGTCGCCGGGATCCCGGTCAACGCCGCTCACGATGGCACTGGCGCGGCATCGCGGGATCGAGGCGGTGCCGGTGCTCGATGAACGGTCGGCGGGTTTTTTCGCGCTGGGCATCGCGAAGCGGACGCGGCGGCCGGTGGTGCTGCTGTGCACGAGCGGGACGGCGGGCGCGAATTATTTTCCGGCGGTGATCGAAGCGCAGGAGAGCGGCGTGCCGCTGCTGGCGATCACGGCGGACCGGCCGCCGGAGCTGCGGGACTGCGCGTCGGGGCAGACGATCGATCAGCAGAAGCTGTTCGGCGGCCACGTGAATTTTTATCACGAGTTGGCGGTGCCGGCGGCGACGACGGAGATGCTGGCGTATTTGCGGCAGACGGTGGCGCACGCGGTGGGGCGCACGCGTGAACCGGCGAGTGGGCCGGTGCATTTGAATACGCCGTTTCGCGATCCGCTGCCGCCGATCGAGGATGGAACGGCGAAGGCGGTGGAGGGAAAAGTGGGGGAGGAATTTTTCGCGCATCTCGACGCGCGCGCGCCGCACGCGTCGCACACGACGATCTGGCAGCGGCCGACGACAGGGCGGGGGCTGATCGTCGCGGGGCCCGCGACCAGGGGGAGTGTAACGCATTGCGTTACACTTTCCCGGGAACTCGGGTGGCCGGTGCTGGCGGATGCGTTGTCGCGGGTGCGGACGCACGGCGCGGCGGGCGAGGTGGTGACGTGCTACGATGCGATTTTGCGGAATGAAAAAGTCGCGCGAGAACTGATGCCGCGCACGGTGCTGTGCCTCGGCGGATGGCCGACGAGCAAGGTGCTGCGCGGGTGGCTCGAGCGATCGGGGGCCGAGATTTTGCTAGTGGCGGAAGCAGCGGCGAATCGCGATGCGCTGCACGGGCGGACGCGGCAGATCGTGGCGTCGGTGGAATCGCTGGCGGTGGCGGGGAGGGCGGCGGCACGGGCAGAGGGAGCCGGAGCGGCGGGGTCGGGAGACCCCGCCCTACATCAAGACCAGGGGGCGTATGCGCGGGCGTGGAACGCGGCGGAGGCGAGGGCGCGGGCGGAACTGGACGGCGCGCTCGAAAAGGAAACGGAGCTGTTCGAGCCGAAGGCGGCGTGGCTGCTGGCGCGGCGACTGCCGGCGGGGACGCCGGTGTTCGTGGCGAGCAGCATGCCGGTGCGCGACGTGGAATATTTCTGGCCGGCGGGCGGCGGGCAGGAGTTTTATTTTAATCGCGGCGCGAACGGGATCGACGGGACGCTCTCGACGGCGATGGGCGTCGCACACGCGGCGGAGCGACCGGCGGTGTTGCTGACGGGCGATCTCGCACTGTTACACGATGCGAATGGATTTTTGCTGCGGAAGAAATTTCGCGGGTCGCTGACGGTGGTGTTGATCAACAACGACGGCGGCGGGATTTTCGAGCATCTGCCGGTGGCGCAGTTCGAGCCGCCGTTCGAGGAATTTTTCGCGACGCCGCAGGACGTGGATTTTTCGAAATTGTGCGGAGCGCATAGCGTGGAGCACGTCGTGGTGCGGGACTGGACGCACTTCGAGGAATTGGTGAGCGCGTTGCCGGAAAAGGGAATTCGCGTGCTGGAGGTGCGGACGGACCGGAAGCGCGATGCGGCGGCGCGGAAGCGGTTGTTCGCGAGCGTGGCGGCGAAGGCGGGGCAAGCGTCAACTCGGACGGCTCGGAGAGCCGTCCCTACCTGAGCGCCACGCTCACTCGTAGCGGAGGGCGTCGATGGGATCGAGCTGGGCGGCTTTGCGGGCGGGATAGAAGCCGAAGAAGAGGCCGATCGCGGCGCTGACGAGGAACGAGAGGACGATCCAGAAAGTCGGGATGCTGACGGACCAGCCGAAGATTTTCGGAATCAACTCCGAGGCGCCGACGCCGAGCGCGATGCCGATGAGGCCGCCGAGGGAGCTGAGGATCATCGCTTCGATCACGAATTGAAGGAGCACGTCGCTGCCATGCGCGCCGACGGCGAGACGGATGCCGATCTCGCGGGTGCGCTCCGTGACGGACACCATCATGATGTTCATGATGCCGATGCCGCCGACGAGGAGCGAAATGCACGCGGTGACGAGGAGGAAAACGGTCATCGTGCGGCTGGTCTGGGTCGCGGTCTCGGCGAGTTCGACCTGGGTGCGGACGGTGAAGTCCTGCTCCTTGCCTTTGCGCCGCTGCATGAGGAGATCGGTGATTTCCTGTTGCAGGCGTTCGATCGAATCGGCGGTGGCGGCCTGCACCATGATCGAGTTGACGTTGGTGCGGCGCGAGAGGCGTTTCATATGGCTCGTGTAGGGAACGATCACGATGTCGTCCTGATCCTGGCCGAAGAGATTGAAGCCTTTCGACTCGAGCTGACCGACGATTTTGAAGGGGATGTTGCGGATGCGGATCGTCTGGCCGACGGCGTCCTCATTTGGGAAAAGTTGATCGGCGACGGTTTTTCCGATGACGGCGACCTTGGCGACGGAGCGGACGTCCTGTGCGGTGAAGATCGCCCCGGAGGAGATTTTCCAACTGCGAATCTCGGGGTAGTCGGGGGACTCGCCGAGAACCTGGGTGTTCCAGTTGAGGCCGTTGGCGAGAATCTGGTTGCGGTCGCGGACCTCGGGGCTGACGCCGGCGACATTGGGAAGTTCGGCGCCGATCGCCAGCGCATCCTCGACGGTGAGCGAGGGCGCGCTGCCCCAGCCGCCGCGCGTGCCGCCGCTGGTGAAATTACCGGAGAAAACGGTGATGACGTTCTGGCCGAGGCTGGCGACCTGGGCTTCGACCTGGGCCTTGGCGCCGTTGCCGATGCTGACCATCGCGATGACGGCGCCGACGCCGATGATGATGCCGAGTGCGGTGAGGATCGAGCGGAGCTTGTTCCGGCGCAGAGCGCGGAGAGCGATGAGGATGGTGGAGGCGACGCGCACGGTGAATGGAAGGTAAATTTATTAACCGCGAATGGATGCGAATGGACGCGAATCGTCCCTGCGCTCACGCGCAGGGCTACGAGAGGAGAGAAGGTGAACGGCGGTCATTGCTGGCCGATGAGTTTGGCTTCGGCTTCGGCGGCGAGGAGTTTCTGCATTTCCACGTCGGCGAGGCTGCGATCGGTGACCTGGACGTCGCTCACGACGCGGCCGTCGCGCATGATGAGGTTGCGCTTGCAGAAATGGGCGATGTCGAGTTCGTGCGTCACCATCACGATGGTGATGCCCTGATCGTTGAGTTTTTGGAAAACGCCCATGACCTCGACGGAGGTCTTGCTGTCGAGATTGCCGGTGGGCTCGTCGGCGAGCAGAACCTGCGGCTGGTTGACGAGGGCGCGGGCGATGGCGACGCGCTGCTGCTGGCCGCCGGAAAGCTGCGAAGGAAAATGGTCGGCGCGGGCGGACAGGCCGACGATGTCGAGCGAGTGCAGCGCGCGCTCGCGCATCTCTTTTCGCGTGCCGCGATATTTCCCGTAGAGCATCGGGAGTTCGACGTTCTCCAGGGCGGTGGTGCGAGCGAGGAGGTTGAAACCCTGGAAAACGAAACCGAGCTTTTCGTTGCGAAGATCGGCGAGTTCGTTGCGGTCGAGTTTCGAGATGTCGATGCCGTCGAGGAGATAGGTGCCGCTGGTCGGCCGGTCGAGGCAGCCGAGGGTGTTCATGAGCGTGGATTTGCCGGAGCCGCTCGCGCCCATGACGGCCATGAATTCGCCGCGATGGAAGTCGAGCGAGACGCCGTGCACGGCGTGAACCTTCACCTCGCCGGTTTCGTAGATTTTGTGGATGTCCTGGAGCTGGACGACGGGTTGCATGCGGGCGGCTGCGGGAAAGATGACGGGATCAGAAACGGCGGCGGCCGCCGGCGAAGGGATTCGAGGCCGGGCCGGCGGGGTCGGCTTTGCCGCCGAAGACGCTCGTGATCACTTGATCGCCTTCGTTGAGGCCCTCGATCACCTCGGTGCCGGTGCCGTCGGAAATGCCGAGCTTGGCGTTCACCGCTTCGGGATGCGCCTGGGGTGGTTTGCCGACAAGACGGTAGACGATGCGGACAACCGGGCCGTCGGGGTTGCCGGCGCGTTCGCGACCGCCGCCGCCGCTGCCGCCGCCGCGAGCGGGCCATTCGAAGCCGTCGGCTTTCGCGAGTTCGCGCGCACGGGCGATGACGTCTTCCGAGGGGCGGCCGGAGCCAGGGGTGTAGCCGGCCTTCATCATGTAGGGGCGGCGTTGGTCGTCGGGGAGCGGCTTGAGCGCGGCCGTCGCAGTGGCGGCGGCGACACCGGGCGCGGGGGCGGGCGGCGGGACGTCGGGGAGGCGGACGCGGAGCGCGGTGTTGGGAATGCGGAGAGCGTTGGACCGCTGGGCGATGACGATGGCGACGTTGGCAGTCATGCCGGGGCGGAGTTTTTGATCGTCGTTGCGGACCTCGATGATGGTTTCGTAGGTGACGACGTTTTGAACCGTGATCGGCGAATTCCGGATGGAGGAGACGCGACCGCGGAATTTACGATCGGGAAAGGCGTCGACGGTGAAGTTCACGTTTTGACCGACGGCGACGTTGCCGATGTCGGCCTCGGCGACGGCGCCGACGATCTGCATTTTTGTGAGATCGTTCGCGATGGTGAAGAGAACGGGGGTGTTGAAACTGGCGGCGACGGTCTTGCCGACGTCGATCTGGCGCGAGAGGACGATGCCGTCGACGGGAGAGTAGATGGTGCACCGGGAGAGATCGATGCGCGCGCTCTCGACGGCGGCGGTGCGAGTGAGGACCTGGGCGTCGGCTTGGGCGAGCTGGGCGTGGGCGGTGTCGAGATCGGATTGGGGGACGAGACCGTTTTTCTGGAGTTCCTCGGTGCGGGTGGCGTTGATCTGCTGGAGACGCTGATTGGCCTTGGCGTTGGCGAGGTCGGCTTCGGCGGAGTGGAGGCGGGATTCGTAGGAGCCGGCGTCGATGTGGGCAACGATGTCGCCCTGTTTCACGACGGAATTATAGTCGACCATGACCTTGTCGATGATGCCGGAAATCTGGGAGCCGACGTCGACGGTGACGACGGGCTGCAACGTGCCGGTGGCGGTGACGGCCTGGATGATCTCGGTGCGCGTGACGGGCATCGTGGCGTATTCCACGGGTTTGTCGTCGCGCTCGCGAAAATAGTACCAACCGCCGGCGGCAGCGGCGGCGGCGAGCACGAGAGTCAGGACGAGCCCGAGAGGAAACTTCGATTTGGCCATGGAAAACGAATGAGCGGATCAGGATCGCGGCATCGCCTCGTGGTGAGGAGGAGCGCCGGTGGATGTGCGCCAAGAGACGTGAGGGAGAAAAAAAGGTGACACAAGTTCCGGGAGTTTCGACCGGTGCGGGAGCGAGGACGCCGGAAATTCCAACGCGCGCCGAAGGCAAGAAGGCTCAAGCGGCGGGCGACGTGATCGCGGGCGGACGGACGCGGCCGGCGAACCGGTCCCGCCGCTCCCGCAGCGGGCTACGCCAGGCGAGGGTCGATGGAGGCCGACGAGGCCTGGCTGAAGGCGCGCTGGAGGGCGGAGGCGACATTCGGGGGGACGAAGTGCGAGACGTCGCCGCCGAATTTGGCGACCTGTTTCACCAGCGAGGAGCTGGTGTAGCTGAATTGCTCGTTGGGCATCACGAAGATCGTCTCGAGGCGCGGCTCGAGGTGGCGGTTCATCAGCGCCATGTTGAATTCGAATTCGAAATCGGAAAACGCGCGCAACCCGCGGATGACGGCGATCGCGTCCTGGCCGATGGCGAATTCGACGAGGAGGTTGGCGAACGAAGTCACGGTGACGTTCGGGAAGGCGGCGATGTTTGGCCGGATCATCTCCATGCGTTCGGTCGCGGAGAAGAGCGGGCCCTTGCCGGAGTTTTCGGCGATCGACACGGTGACGCGGTCGAAAAGCTTCGCGGCCCGCGCGAGCACGTCGAGGTGCCCATAGGTGATCGGGTCGAAGGTGCCGGGATAGATGCAATGGCGCATGGCAGGCGGCGAGCAAAGCAAACCCGGGGGGCGTGGCGAATGTCTTTTTGACGGCGGGCGGGCGAGGGGCGCGTCCGGTGTTGCGTTCGGCCGGGGCGGCGTGTGTGTTTCGCGGTTACTGCCGTGCGCTACAACCTGCCGAACCTCCTCACGATCTCGCGCGTTCCGGCGATGTTCGCCATTGTGGCGTTGATGTACGCGGAATTCCAGTGGGCGGCGACGATCGCGTTCTGGTTATTTATCGCCGCGGCGCTGACCGACTGGCTGGACGGGAAACTCGCGCGCGAGAGCGGGCAGGTGTCGACGTTTGGGCGGTTCATGGATGCGGTCATCGACAAGGTGATGGTGCTGGGAATCATGATCGCGCTGGTCAACGGCGACTATTTCATGGGGCACCAGATTCCGGCGATGGTGGCGCTGCTGCTGATCCTGTGTCGCGAGTTCATGATCTCGGGGCTGCGGATGGTGGCGGCGAGCAAAGGCGTGGTGGTCGAGGCGGACGCCGGAGGGAAAATCAAGACTTTCATCCAGCTCAACGCGATCGGCTGGCTGCTCGGGGCGCGGATGTTCGGCGAGGATTTCGCGGAGTTGTTCAATGGTGGCGAACGCTGGTGGGTGACGACGGTGTCGTGGGTCGGCATCGGATTGTTCGCGCTATCGGCGCTGCTGACGGTCACGTCCGGCTATCAGTATTTCCGCCGACATGGCCATGTGGTGATGGACTGAGGGGCGATGAAGCTGGAACAACCGATCTGGCCGCGATTCCTGCCGAGCGGGACGGTGCTGGCGTGCGCGACGCTGGGGCCGATCGGGCGGAAGCTGCCGGCGCCGGGGACGTGGGGCTCGGTCGCGGGGCTGCTGTATTTCACGGTGTTTTTTGCGGAGCGTTATGGGATTTTGGGTACGCTCCTGCTGACTGCGATCGGCGGCTATGTGGCGGTGGCGCTGTGCGGCGAGGCGGAGTTTCGACTCGGGCGCAAGGATCCGGGCGAGGTGATCCTCGACGAGTTCGTGGCGATGCCGCTGTGTTTTCTCGGGTGGCCGATGCTCGTCGGCGAACCGCTGCCGCGCTGGGTGGTGTTTCTCCTCGGGCTCGGGTTGTTTCGGCTTTACGATATCGTGAAGCCGCTCGGGATCCGGAAGCTGCAGGATCTGCCGGCGGGCTGGGGCGTGGTGGTCGACGATCTCGCGGCGGCGCTGGCGGCGTGTGGGACGATGCACGCGGCGAGGCTGGCGTGGCTGGCGTGGCACTGACGCGTGGGGCGGCGCCGTACCGATTCGGCTACGATGCGGAAAAAAAGTGCCGAGGCAGGAGCGGGGAGGCGGGTTGAAGCCCCGGCCCTACTCGGTCCGGCGGGTCGGGCGGTAGTGCAGATCGAAGCGCACGCTGGTGTTGATGCCTTTTTCGAAACCATCGGGACCCCAGATGGCACGGCCTTCGAACGTGGCGGTAGCGCGCGGCACGCCGTCCCGGCGGCGGAGGAGCGGGATGCCGAGGCTCGGGCGGAGGCCCCAGACGTTTTGCGTCGTGCGGCTGACGGGCGCGGTGTTGCCATCGAAAATGCGCAGAATGACGTGCATGCGCCGCCACTCGCGAGCGAGACCGAGCGTGAGGATGAGCGAGTTGTCGCGCAGTTCGTTCATCCGGAAATTCACCGGCAGATGCGTGTGATCGAGGAAGTCGCCGCCGAGCGTCGCGAAGCCGATGAGACCCTGGCGGGCGACGAGAGTTTTGGTGACGGTGACGGTGGGGACGGTGTGGCGCAGACCGTCGGTGATCTCATAGGGCGGCCGGCTGAGGGGGGTGACCCACTGCACGCCGAAGCTGTAGCCAATCTCCTGTGACACGACCACCTCGCGCTGCACGCCGAGGAGAAATTGGTAGAGGCCGTTGCCGACGGAGTCGCGCAGGCCATGGGTGAAATAGCCGCTGAGTTCGGTGTTGAACTCGACATCCTCGTTGACCTTGTAGCGGGCGCCGAGCGGCAGGCGAAAATAGTCCTCGTGGATCAGGTCGCCGAATTTCGGATGCGCGTAGAAACGGAGGTCACCCGCCGGAGCGAAACTGGGCAGACCAAAGTCCAGCAGATCGGGCAGGCGGTCGGCGAAACCGGTCAGCATCGATTCGGCGCGCTCCTGCATCGCGGCGGCTTTGGCCAGAAGGGGATTGGTCGACTGCTGCGCGGAAGCGGGCGACGCAAACCCCGCGGCGAGCGCGAGGGCGATCGCGGCAGAGCGTGACAGCCGACGGAATGGGATGGGAAGCGACATGAGCCTAGGGAAGAACCCGCAGGTTTTCAGCCGGAAGCTTTACAAGCAGCCCCTGCTGCAGCACGTCCACCGACAGCACGACGCCGCCGGGGTTCGAAGGATCGTCGACGAAACCTTCGAGGCCGTGGAGCGGGCCAGCGATGATCTTAACCCGGCGGCCGCGGGTGAGGAGGGGCAGAACGGAAAGTTCGTAGCCGGAGGCGACGATCGCTTTCACGTCGTCCAACTGGCGCAGGAAGCGCGGCTCGTCGAGGATGGGAATCACGCGGGCGAGCAAATCCTGTTGAAAAATGCGCGGCCGACGATCGTCCGGAATGAGGGCGAACACGTAGCCGGGGAAGAGCGGTTTGGTGAACCGTTTGGTCTGCTGCTTGTATTTGCGGACGCTCGTCACGAGCGCGAGGTAATGCACGAAGCGCTCGGCGGAGAGCAGCGCGGCGAATTTTTTTTCGCACCGTGGCCGGGTGTGGCAGACGAGCCAGGTTTCTCCCTCGGCGGCGGGCTGGCTTTTCGATGAGGGCGTGGAAGACGGGGCGGCGGTCGGCATCGCGTTCAGGCCTTCAGCAGGTAGCGGACGGCGGCGTGGTAGCCCTCGAGGCCGAGGCCGCTGATCACGGCTTCGCACACCGGGGCGGTGAGCGAGCGGTGGCGGAATTCCTCGCGCTTGTAGATATTCGAGATGTGCACTTCGACGGCGCGCAGGGCGGAGCCGGCGAGCGCATCGCGGAGGGCGACGCTGGTGTGGGTGAAGGCGGCCCCGTTCAGGACGAGGCCATCGAACTTCGCCTCGGCGAGCGCGGCGATTTTGTCGATGAGCGCGCCCTCGTGGTTCGATTGGAAAAACTCCAGTTCGGCCGCAGCGCCGAACGCATCGCGCAACGAACGCTCGAGATCGGCGAGCGTCGCGCGGCCGTAGATCTCGGGCTCGCGCTTACCGAGGCGGTCGAGATTGGGGCCATTGAGGACGGCGATTTTTTTCATGGAGTCGCTGGAGAATCCACGCGAACGGGCGCGAATTGCCAAGGCTTCATTCGCCGGGACGAGCGACGGCTCGCGGGAAAATCAAAACGGATTTTCCGTGGCGATGAACTCCCAGGGCAGGTGGAATTTTTTCGCGAGTTCGGCGGCGAGGGCCTGGACGGCGTGGACCTCGGTGGCGTAGTGGCCGCAGAGGTAGAGGTTCAACTTTTCCTCCTGCGCGCGGTTGAAAATCTCCTCGCGCGCCTCGCCCGTGACGAGGGTGTCGACGCCGGCGGCGGCGAGGTGCGAGACGGCGCTGTAACCGCTGCCGCTGCAGAACGCGATTTCGCCGGGCGCGGCGGCGCCGTATTCGATCGCGATCACGCGGGGGTAGAGTTTTTCGAGTTTCGCGCGGAGCGAAGGGCGCGTGAGGCCGCGGCTGGGCGCGATGCTGCCGATGTCGCCGCCGGAATTCGGGATGAAGCCGCGGGAAATTTTCAGGCCGAGCTGGCGCGCGAGGAGGGCGTTGTTGCCGATCTGGGGATGGGAATCGAGCGGCAGATGGCTGGAGTAGACGGCGCAGTTGCCCTCGATGAGCGTGGCGACGCGATCGTAGACCGGGCCGGTGAGCGGGCGCGGCATGTCCCAATACATGCCGTGGTGCACGATGAGAAAATCCACGTCGGCGGCGACGGCGCGACGGAAGGGAATGAGGCCGGCGTCGACGGCGGCGCCGATTTTCGTGACGGTGCCGCGATTGGCGACTTGGAGGCCGTTGGCGGCGCCGGGGGCGTCGGTGAAGGCGGAGCGGCGGGTGCGGCGGTCGCAGTAGGCGACGAGGTCGGCGAGTTTGGCCATGTTGTTCGTGCTCGTGATCGTGGTCTCTGCGAAGGAAAGAGCACGAATACGATTGCGAGCACGAGCACGATTTAGGAAGGGAGGCCGAGGCGGCAGCTGTGGGCGCTGAAGCCGGCGCCGAAGCTGACGAGCCAGTAGTCGCCGGCGGCGGCGGGCGGCGGTTCGGCGAGGGAGCGTTCGAAGGCGAAGAGCACGGAGGGGCTGCTCATGTTGCCGTTGTCGCGGAGTGTCGCGCGGCTGGCGGCGAGCGAGTGCGGCGCGACGACGGGCTCGAGAACGTCGAGGACATCGCGGCCGCCGGTGTGCGCGACGACGCGAGCGACGGGGCGCGGGCCACGCTGGCGCCAGAGTTCGCCGACCGCGGCGGCGGCGAGCTGCGGGACGGAGCGATCGAGGAGGTTGCGGAGTTTGCCGTCGCGTTGCTCGAAGCGGAGTTTGTCGCGATCGGCGGGGAGGTGGAGCGTGTTGAAATCGAAAGCGCGCAGGTTGGTGGGGCCGGGTGTGTCGCGCCAGATCGTGGCGGCGGCGCCGTCGCTGAACAGGCAGGCGCTGACGAGGACGCCGGGATCGTCGTCGAGGTAAAACGCGGCGGAGCAAATCTCGACAGCGACGCAAGCAACGACGGCGCCGGGTTGCGAGGCGACGATGTGGCCGGCGGCGCGCAGCGTGGGAATCGCGGCGCCGCAGCCGAGGCCGACGAGGTCCTGGAGAAACGCATTCGCCCGGAGGCCGAGTTGCTCGGCGACGTAACTCGTGACGCCGGGGCAGAGGTAACCGGTGCACGTGCAGACGAGGAGCGCATCGATTTCGTCGATACGGAGATTCGTCTGCGCGAGCGCGGCGGTGAGGGCGCGGGCGGCGAGCTTCGGGGCTGCGGTGCGGAAGGTGGCGTTGAGTTCGTCCGGGCTGAGATCGAAAACGCGATCGACATCGGAGACGGCGAAATGCCGCTGCGCGATGCCGTGGTCGCTGCGCAGAATCGAATGGAGGACGAACATCGAGCGACGGCTCAGGCGCGAACGGAGATTCGAGCGCTGCGCGAGATCCCAGCAGTCGGCGGGCGTGAACGCCTGGGGGGGCACGGCGGTGGCGAGGGCGTGCAGATACATCGGTTTAGTGGAGGACGGCGTAGAGCGGACGGAGCGGCAGGAGATGGGCGCGGTTAAAAAAAGCGAGCCAGCGCTGACGTGAAGGTTGGAGCAGAAAAGGGTGGAGTGCGGCGGCGGCGGCGAGACGCAGGCGGAAGCGGCGGCGGAGCGCGAGGTGGATTGCGCGGCGTGTGGCGGGCCAGGTGGCGGCGCCGCGCGCGTAGGCGAGCAGCGGGCCGAGGGCGATCTCGGCGGATTGAAAGGCCATCGCCATGCCGTGACCGGTGAAAGGAGGAATGGTGGCGCAGGCGTCGCCGAGGCGCACGCCGTCGTCGGCGAAAGTGGCGCGGTCGAACTCCATCGCGGCGACGGCGCAGAAGGAAGTTTCGTCGAGCGCGGCTTCCGCGAGACGAGTGGCGAGAGCGGAGAGGCCGGCGGCTTGGAGATAACCGAGGAGGAGGTTGGCGCCTTTCGCGCAGAGTTCGCGGCGTTGAAAAAGGCCGCAGAGGTTGACGCGGCCGCGCTCGATTTTCGCGAGGCCGACGTAGGCGCGGTCGCCGAGGTGCAGCTCGAGGTCGCGCGCAAGCGGAAGAGAGATGGCGTGGATTTTCAGGCCGAGCCAGCCGGAGCGGGCGCGGCGGCGGCCGGTGGCGAGGACGCGGCCGGGTGCATCGCCGAGATCGGAGGCGCGGGTGCTGGTCTGAAGTTTTCCGCCGGCGGCGACGAACGCGTCGGCGAGACGGGTATCGAGAGCGTGGCGGCTGAGGCCCGGGGCGGACGACGTGAGATTTTGGAGACGCGTGAGGCGTTCGCGAAAGAACCAGGCGACAGTGCGATTCGGCGCGGCGTCGGCGAGGAAGGGGTCGAGCGCGAGGCGTTCGCGCGTGTGCCGGGAAAGGCCGGTGATGAATTCGCCGCAGACGCGATGGCGCGGGTAACGGCCGGCCTCAAGGAGCGTGACATCGGCTCCGGCGCGTCGCAGGGCGAGGCCGAGCGAGAGACCGGCGAGCCCGCCGCCGATAATTTCGATGGGCCGGAGCGACGTCATGCGCGCCGCACTGCGATCATCCGATAGGCGCCGAAAGGAGTTTGACGGATTCGCACCTGCCAGGCGGGCGCGGCGAGGCCGAGCAGACGGGGAAGCTCATCGCCGCTGAAGCCGGCGGCGATGCTCACGTGAGCGTCGTGGAGCGTGACGTGGTTCACGCCGAGCAGGGTGGCGATGAAGCGGAAATAGAATTGCGAGCGACGGCGGCGCGACGGTTCGCAGGCGAAAATCACGCGGGTGTGGCGAGAAATTTTTTGGCCGACAGCGATGAGTTCGTCATCGCTGAGGTGATGGAAAATGAGATTGCCGATCACGCCGTCGTAGTCGGCGTAGTGGGGGAACGACTGGAGATCGTGGCGATGCCAGGTGCGCGGGGCAGGCCACGCGTCGGGCGGCGGACAGCGATCGAGGGCATCGATGCGGATGTCGCGGCTGGCGAGCAGTTCGGTGAGTTCACCGGCTCCGGCGCCGAGTTCGAGCACGCTTTCGCCGGGCCGCAGGAGCGGAGGCAGCACGCGGTCGAACCAACGATAGTTGCCCATGACGCGGTTGATGAGGCGCAGATCGCGCCGGCTGTGCATCGCGTCGGGATGTTGCGGTGAGAGCGTATCGAGCAGCTCGGGCTGGAGCGTGCGAGGCATGGACGGAGGGCGCAGGTTGCTCGCTTGCGTGCCGTTGTCCACCGTGGCAGGGCTTTTTCCATGAACGAATTTCCGAGCCCGGTGGATTTGATCGCGCAAGCGACGGAAAAGTTTCCGCATCGCCCGTCGTGGGACGAATATTTCATGGCGACGGCGGTGCTGCTGTCGACGCGGTCGAATTGCGAGCGGCTGCACGTGGGCTGCGTGATCGTGACGGGCGGCGAGCGGAAAAACCGGATCGTGGCCGCGGGCTACAACGGATTTTTGCCGGGCACGCCGCATGTGTCGCGCGTGCGCGAAGGCCGCGAGCAGGCGACGGTGCACGCGGAGCAGAACGCGGTGGCGGATGCGGCGCGACGGGGGAGTTCGGTCGAAGGCTGCGTAGCCTACGTGACTCACTATCCGTGCATCAACTGCGTGAAAATTCTCGCGGCGGCGGGGATCGCGGAGGTGCGCTACCGGCAGGATTACAACAACGACCCACTGGTGGCGCCGTTGATGGCGGATGCGGGCGTGAAGATTTTGCAGCTCTGATTTTGACGACCGCGCGCGGGAACGCCGCGTGGGGAGTGTAACGCATTGCGTTACACTCGACCAGGCGCGGTGCGGCGGGAGGGACGAAGGAGGGAGGGAGATTTGCAGGGCGGATGTTGGCAAAATGCGGAGGGACCGGGAGCGGGAGTGTAACGCATTGCGTTACACTGCGCCGGAGCGGGGCTGCGGTGATGACCGGCGGGTTGCGTTGTCGCCGGTGCGAAGGCAAGAGGCCGGGGGAGACGGAGGCTTGCGAGACGGAGACGGAGGCGGAGGTGGAGGCGAGATTTACAGCGCGAATGTTGGCGAAATACGGAGGGACGGGGAGCGGGAGTGTAACGCATTGCGTTACACTGTAGCGGAGGCGGGCGGGCATGGAGGTTGGCGAAATGTGCGGCAAACGGGAGTGGGGAGTGTAACGCATTGCGTTACACTACGCGGGGCTGGGGGCGGGCGGTCACTGGTTGGGGGGCGTTGGTGCTGGTGCGGGAGGGGGTGCCGGTGCGGGAGCGGGAAGGGGGCGGGAGGCGGAGGCGGGGGGCGGAGGCGGGAGGCGGGTGGGGGGGGCGGGGGCGTGGGGCGGGAGGCGGAGGGGGGAAGATTTTGCTGCTCTGATTTTGACGAACGCGCGGGGCGCGCCGAGAGTTTCGCACCGATTCTCCGTCATGCGCGAACGACGCCAGACCACGAAGGAAAGCCTCGCCGGTTCGATGCTGCTGGCGCATCCGGCCCTGAAGGATCCGAACTTTCGGCGGACGGTGGTGTTGATGTCGCTGCACAATCCGGAGGGGGCGATGGGCGTGGTGCTCAACCGGCCGCTCGGGAAGACGCTGGGCGAGTTGAACGACGAGTTCGCGTTTGGCGGGCTGGCGGGCGTGCCGCTGTTTTCGGGCGGGCCGGTGCAGACGGAGCAGTTGCTGCTGGTGGCGTGGCAGCCGCACGAGGGTGGATTCCGGCTGCACTTCGGCGTGGAGCCGGAACGGGCGACGGAGTTGGTGGCGGAAACGGGCGTGGAAGTGCGGGGCTTCCTCGGCTACTCGGGCTGGGGCGGCGGACAACTCGAACAGGAGCTGGAGCAGAACACGTGGATCGTGACGGAGGTGCCGCCGGGTTTGCTCACGCAGGCGCAGGATCAAGCGCTCTGGCGCGCGGTGCTCGGCGGACTCGGTGAGGAGTGGCGGCTGCTGGCGGACGAGCCGGATGATACGAGTTTGAATTAGGGCGAAACGGAAACGGAAACTCCGCGGTGAAACGCGGATTTTGCGGATGCCACGAGAATGGTTTAACCGCAAAAGAACGCAAAGAACGCAGGGAGGACGAAGACGGGGCTCGGCTCTTTGCGTTCTTCGCGGTCAACCTGAAAAACGCAGTTGAAACGCCGAGCGCGCGAAGAGCGCAGAGGAGAAACCAAACCACGACTCGCGCTGGATCGTCACCTCGGGTGTGAATCTGTTCGGGATTCCAATCTCGCTCTTGTTCTTCCGCGATCTCCGCGCACGCCGTGTTTCAATCGCGGAATTTAAGTGTTAATCCGAATCCCTCACACTTTTTGTCATTCTGAGACCTCGAACCAACGCCAAGCCGTTGGGTAGCCTACGCCGATGAACGCTCAAAGGTCTGTCATGCTGAGCGCAGCGAAGAATCCATTTGGACTTTCGCATGCGCGTCGTGCCACGAAGCGCGCACTGGATTCTTCACTTCGTTCAGAATGACAAACCGGGCGGTTCATCAGCTGCGCAGCGAAGAATCCAATCGCGCGATCGCAGCCGAATATCGCACGGGATTCTTCACTTCGTTCAGAATGACACGCCGAGGATGGTTTACCTCGAAGTGCGATGCGTCCGGGTTAATCGAATCCGTTTTAATTCGGTGGCGGCTCTCCAACTGCGGTAATTCGGTTGAATGGTGCAATGGGTGGAGACCGACCTGCTCGTCGGCTGGGCGGGGTGCGATCGTCGAGCAACCCGACGGGGACTCGGGTTCCACCTTTTACCGGATCGCTCCCACTCAACCGGAGCGGAGGTTCAGGGACTTTACGTCGGCGCAACCCGGAAGGGTGCGGATGCGGGCGACGATGGCGTCGCGGTGATGGAAGAGTTCGTTGCGCACGACCGAGTGGCTGACGAGCACGAGGAGGCGGTTGCGCTCGATCGAGACGGCGTGCGAGTAGGTCGCGTTCGCCGCGCCGACGAGTTGCGGCCAGTGATCGCGGATCGTCTGCTCGGTGGAGGAGCGGCCGATGCTGTGCTTGGTGAGGAGCTGATCGAGGACCGCGGCGAGGGGCTGCGTGGCGCGTTTGACGGAGCGGCGGGGATCGTCGGGCGCGAGACCGCCGCGCAGGTCGCCGATGAGTTCTTCGGCGAGCTTGCTGAAGGTGGGCGGTGGGTCGGCGGGCATGGCAGTGAACTGAACCACGAATGGACACTGATGAACACGAATTCGATTCGACGAATGACGGACGAAGTCAGGGGTTTATTCGTGTGAATTCGTGTTTATTCGTGATTCAAAAAAATAGTTATCAAGCCGGGACGGCCTGGCCGTCGTAGAGGTTTTTGTAGAGCGAGCTGGAGGCGTAGACTTCGGCGTGGCTGCCGGTGGCGACGAGGGCGCCTTGCTCGAAGACGAGGATCATCGAGGCGTCGCGGATCGTGGAAAAACGATGCGCGATGATCAGCACGGTTTTGCCGACGACGAGTTTCTTCAGCGCCTCTTGAATGAGCTGCTCGCTCTGCGAATCGAGGGCGGAGGTCGCTTCGTCGAGGATGAGAATCGGCGCGGCGCGGAGAAAGGCGCGGGCGAGGGCGATGCGCTGCTTCTGACCGCCGGAGAGGAGCGCGCCGCGTTCGCCGACGATCGTGTCGTAGCCGCCGGGCAAGGCGCGAATGAAGTCGTCGGCGTAGGCATCGCGGGCGGCGGCGATGACTTCGTCGCGCGTGGCGCCGTCGCGGCCGAGGAGGAGGTTGTTGTAAATGGTGTCGTTGAAGAGCACCGGATCCTGGGAAACGATCGCGATGTTGCGGCGCAGATCGGCGAGGCGCAGGGCGCGGACGTCATGGCCGTCGATGGTGACGCGACCGGCGCCGACTTCGTAGAAACGCGGGACGAGATTGGCGAAGGTGGTCTTGCCGGCGCCGCTGGGGCCGACGAGGGCGCAGGTGGTGCCGGCCGGGATCGTGACGGTGGCGTCGCGGAGGACGGCGTCGTTGTTGTTATAGGAAAACGTGACGTGCTCGAAGGTGAGATCGCCGCGCAGGCGTTGCACGGGCACGGGCGCGGCGGGATCGGCGATGGTGACGGGTGCCTGGAGGACGGGTTCGAGGCGGTCGAGCGCGGCGGAACCGCGTTTCAGGTCGGAGTTGAGGTAGCCGAGTTTCTTGATCGGATCGTAGCAGAGATAGAGGGCGACGAGGACGCTCGTGAGATCGGAGAGCGTGACGCCGCTGCGGTAGGCGAAGACGAGCGTGAGCGCGATGCCGAAGGCGGAGATGATCTCGATGACGGGATTCAGGCCTTGCGCGTATTTGACGATTTTGAGCTGGGCGGAAAAGAGCGAGCGGCTCGTGGCCTGGAAACGGTCGGTGGCGCGGCGCTCGAGGCCGAAGGCGCGGACTTCGCGGGCGGCGGCGAGATTTTCGGTGACTTGCGAGGAGAGCGAACCGATCTCGGCCTGGGCCTGGTGGGCGCGGCGGAGGACTTTGCGGGCGACGAAGCGAATCGGAAAAATGCAGAGCGGCACGATGGCGAGGCAAACGACGGCGAGGCCGATGCCTTTGCTCTGGATCGCGGAGTAGATCACGAACCCGATGGCGGCGACGAGCGTGAGCGGGTGCTTGATGCCGTCGTTGGCGAGCGCGGTGATGACGCTCTGGACCTGTTGGGCGTCGTTGATCGCGCGGGAGGTGAAGTCGCCGGCGGGATGTTTTTGGAGTTCGGCGAGCGGGAGAACCTGGAGCTTGCGGAAGTAGTCGAGGCGAATGGCTTCGAGGACGCGCGTGCCGATCGACTGAAAAAGGTAGGAGCTAAAGTAGCCGGCGAATCCGCGCACGGTGAAGACCGCGGGGACGATCATCGCCAGCCAGACGATGTGGCTGAGGGGAAAAGTGCGGTGCTCCGTTTCGAAGATCGGCTTGAAGACGACGCGCAGCATCGTGGGGAGACCGAAGCCGCTGGCGGCCGAATAGACGGCGAGGCAGAGCAACGCCAAAATCAACTGACTGCGAACCGGGCGCAGGTAGTGAAAATAAGGGCGGTAGCGTTGCATGCAGGCGGAAAAACAAACGCGAGCGGCGCGCGAGGTTCCACCTCAATCTTTGGCCGAGCGGACGTCGAGGGCGTCGCGGAGGCCGTCGCCGAGGAAGTTGAGCGAGAAGAGCGTGAGCGAGAACACGCCGCCGGGGAAGACGAGGAGCCACCAGAACTCCTCCATTTTTTCGGCGCCGTCCTTGATGAGCACGCCCCACGAACTCATCGGCGGCTGCACGCCGAGGCCGAGGAAACTGAGGAAGGCTTCGAGCAACATCACGGCGGGGATCGTGAGCGTCGTGTAGACGATGATCGGGCCGAGGATGTTGGGAATCATGTGCCGGAAAATGATTCGCCGGCGGCTGAGGCCGAGCGAGCGGGCGGCCTCGATGTATTCCATTTTTTTAATCGAAATGATCTGGCCGCGGACGATGCGGGCCATCGTGAGCCACTCGACGGCGCCGATGGCGAAGAAGAGGAGAAAAATATTTCGGCCGAAAAAAACCATGAGCAGGATCACGAAGATCGTGAAGGGCAGCGCGTAGAGGATGTCGACGAGGCGCATCATCACGGTGTCGAGTTTGCCGCCGGCGTAGCCCGCGATCGCGCCATAGGTGACGCCGATCGTGAGCGCGACGAAGGTCGCGACGAGGCCGACGGTGAGCGAGATCCGGCCGCCGTAGAGCATGCGCGAGAAAAGGTCGCGGCCGAGGGTGTCGGTGCCGAGCCAGTGCGCGGCGCCGGGGGCGGAAGCGCCGAGGGCGAGGTTTTGGTCGGAGTAGGATTGCGAAAAAAACGGGCCGATGGCGCAGAGCGCGGCGAGGACGAGAAGCAGGAGCAGGCCGAGGACGGCGAGGCGGTTGCGGCGGAGGCGGTGCCAGGCGTCGACCCACGGCGAGGTGCCGCGCTCGAGTTGATCGGGCGCGAGGTCGGCGGAGGGAAGCGATTTTGGCGAGAGGGAGAGCATCGAAGGCTGACTCGAATTACCGCCCGCGAATCACGCGAAAGGGCGCGAATAAATTCCCGATGAAATATTCGCGAGCATTGGCGTGATTCGCGGGCGGTGGCTGGGGCTCATTCGAATTTCAACTTCGGGTTGAGCCAGACCTGGAGGATGTCGACGAGGAGGTTGCAGGCGACGATGAGCGTGGCGTAGAGGATGACCAATCCGAGCACCAGGGTGTAGTCGCGGCTCGTGGCGCTGTTCACGAATTCGCGGCCGAGGCCGGGGATTTGGAAAATGAGTTCGATGACGAACGAACCGGTGAAGATGCCGGCGATCGCGGGGCCGAGGAAGGAGACGACAGGCGCGAGGCCGCCGCGGAGGGTGTGCTTGAAAACCACGCGAGTTTCGGAGGCGCCTTTCGCGCGGGCGGTGCGGATGAAATCCTGGTTGAGAATCTCGAGCATGCCGCCGCGCGTGAGGCGCGCGATGTAAGCGCCGTAGTAAAAGCCGAGCACGAGCGATGGGAGGATGCGGTCGATGGGCTCATTCCAGCCGGAGGCGTTGACCCAGCGCAGGTGAATGCCGAAGTAGAGCACGAGCAGCGGACCGAGGACGAAGGTCGGCACGCAGATGCCGATCATCGCGGCGGAGGAGCAGAGGTAATCGAGCCAGGTGTTGCGGCGGACAGCGGCGAGCGTGCCGAGCGGCAGGCCGACGGCGAGAGCGACGAGGAGCGACCAGGCGCCGAGTTCGAGGGAAGTCGGGAGTTTGTCGGCGATGATCTCGTTGACGGTGCGGTTGGTGTATTTGAAGGAAGGACCGAGGTCGCCGTGGAGGAGATGACCGAGGTATTCGAGGTATTGGCGGTGGAGCGGGAGATCGAGGCCGTAGTGCGCTTCGAGGTTGTGCAGGATTTCGGGTGTGACGGCTTTCTCGGCGGTGAAGGGGCCGCCGGGGACGAAGCGGATCATGAAGAACGTCGCCGTGATGATGACGAAGAGGACGGGGATCGTCTCGAGCAGGCGACGGAGGATGAAGCGGAGCATGCGAGGGTCGGGCGGGCGTCGGCGTTGGTGACGCGGAGGCGTTTGATTTTTGAACCGCTAATGAACGCTAGTGGACGCGAATACCAATCTTGGAATTTTGGCTGAAACGCGCGGGACGGGGAGCGGGGCGGAGAGCGTGAGGCTTTGCGAGGAAGGGGACGGACGAAACGCTCACGCGTTCCGCTACGGGGGGATAAGGTCAGGTGTTGCGCGTGTAGCCGTCGCGGATTTTTGGGTGCGTGTTGATGAAGGTGGTGAGACCGTCGCCGGCATCGGCGAGGCGTTTCATCGTGGCGAGATTGGAGCGGCCGATGGTGTGGGCGTGGTAGGTGTAGACGCGGCGGTCGCGGGCGAAACGGAGGCGGATGCTGTCGCGGGTGTAGTCGTAAGCCGCTACGCCGGCGTCGTGGCTGCGGTTGGCGTAGGGTTTCATGCGGCGCAACGGAGGCACGGGCGCGGGGAGGGCAAGCGGGGCGGGCGACGGCGGGGTTCGGAGACCCCGCCCTACATGACCGGACTCAGATCTGCCAGTCGTGGGTTTTGAGTTCGGACTGGGAGGGATTTTCGATGAGCGTTTCTTTGCGGCGGCGAGAGCGCGTGACGAGGTTTTCGCCTTTGTTGTAGACCACGGAATCGGCGGGGACGCTTTTGATCAGCCAGACGTTGGAGCCGATGATCGAGTGCTCGCCGATGCCCGTGTCGCCGCCGAGGATCGTGGCGTGCGCGTAAATCGTGACGTGGTCGCCGATGTCGGGGTGGCGTTTCACCCCTTTGATCGGATCGCCGGCGTCGTCGGTTTCGAAGGACTTCGCGCCGAGCGTGACGCCCTGGTAGAGTTTAACGTGATGACCGATCGTGGCCGTCTCGCCGATGACGACGCCGGTGCAGTGATCGATGAAAAAATGCGGGCCGAGCCGCGCGCCGGGGTGCAGATCGCAGCCGGTGCGCTCGTGAGCGAACTCGGTGATCATGCGCGGGAGGAGCGGAATGCCGAGGCGGTAGAGTTCGTGCGCGAAACGCTGGAGCGAAATCACGAGGACGCACGGGTAGGCGAGGATGATTTCCTCGACGCTGCGGGCGGCGGGATCGCCGCGGTAGGCGGCGTTGACGTCGGTCTGGATGATTTCGCGGAGAGCGGGAAGCTGCGTGAGGATTTTGGTCGCGAGAGTGCGGGCGCTTTCGACGGGCGCGGGCACGCCGGCGAAGCGAAGGCATTTTTCGATTTCGGCGACAAGGCGGTGGTCGAGACGCTCGAGCAAGGCGGCGACGTGCGGGGCGACGGCGTTTTTCGTCAAACGGGTTTCCTCGAAGAAGCCGGGAAACAGCAGGTGCATGACGTCGACGGCAATCTGGTTGACGGAGGATTGCGCGGGGAGGTTGACGCCGTCGAGGTGGTTGATGCCGCCGTCTTTTTCGTAGGAGGCGAGGAGGGCCTGCTGGATGTGGTCGAGACTCATGCCGGCTCGTAGGAAAGCGGAGACGGCGGAGGGGAAGCGAGCGCGAAGCGCGGCATGCGGCGAGGTAGCGCGGTCAAGCTGAGGGCGGCTCGGGAAGCACGGGCAGGTTGCCCGTGCTACGGCGGAGGAGGCGCGGCGCGGCGGATGGCGGAGACCCTAAATGTAATACATCTCGTCGGGACTCTTGGTGCGGAGTTGGTCGAGGGTGATGGACTTGGTTTTTTCGACGATCGTGGCGCGGAGGTCGGCCCAGACTTCGCGCATGCGGCGGGCGGAGCGGCCTTCGAGTTTGGAGCTGACGCCGAGGAGTTCGCCTTCGATCACACTGATGATGTCGTAGAGCGAAATCTGGTCGGGCGGACGGGCGAGGGCGTAGCCGCCGGCGATGCCGCGGCGGCTGGTGATGAGGCCGCCGTTGCGCAGTTCGGAGAGAATCTGGGCGAGGAAGTTCGAGGGGACGTGCTCGACGCGGGCGAGGTGCTCGATCTGGGCGAGGCCGGCACTGCCGTGCATCCGCGCGAGTTCGGCGAGGACGCGACAGGCGTAGTCGACTTTGGCGGAGATTTTCAAAAGCGGCGTGAGCGGAAAGAGGAGGGTGGGACCACGAAAAACACGGAAGATACGAAAGTGGGAAAGGGGGGGGCGGAGCGGGAGCTGAAGAGGGGAGGGAGGCGGGAGCGGCGGGGTTCGGAGACCCCGCCCTACACGGTTAGATGTGGAGGGCGCTGGCGTCGCTGGATTCGCCGAGGAGGGCGAGGAGGCGCGAAACGGAAACGGCGACGGGGTCGCGGTCGGCGTTGAGAACGATCTCGGGGGCGAGCGGCGGTTCGTAGGGCGCGGAGACGCCGGTGAATTCTTTCAGTGTGCCGGCGTCGGCGCGGGCGTAGAGGCCCTTGGGGTCGCGGCGGCGGCAGACTTCGATGGGGGTGGCGACATAGGCTTCGAGGAAGCGGTCGGACGGGAAGAGAGCGCGGGCGCGATCGCGATCGGAGCGGAGCGGCGAGATGAAGGCGGCGAGACAGATGAAGCCGGCGTCGGCCATGAGGCGCGCGACTTCGGCGGCGCGGCGGATGTTTTCGGAGCGGTCGGCGGCGGAGAAGCCGAGGTCGGAGCAGAGGCCGTGGCGGAGGTTGTCGCCGTCGAGGAGATACACATGGCGGCCGAGCGCGTAGAGGTGGCGCTCGAGTTCGGTGGCGAGGGTGGATTTGCCGGAGCCGGAGAGGCCGGTGAACCAGACGACGCGGCCAACCTGTCCGTAGCGGCGGGAGCGCGAATCGGCCGTGATCTGGGATTTATTCCAGAAGAGGTTGGCGGTGGCGGCAGTGGACATGACGACGGGCTTTGGAGCTCAGGTTGTCATTCTGAACGGAGTGAAGAATCCAGTTTTGGATTCGAAACGACCGACGGCTGCGAATCTCCAGCTGGATTCTTCGCTATGCTGCTGATGAATCGCCCGGTTTGTCATTCTGAACGAGGTGAAGAATCCAGTTTTGGATTCGAAACGACCGACGGCTGCGAATCTCCAGCCGGATTCTTCGCTATGCTGCTGATGAATCGCCCGGTTTGTCATTCTGAACGAAGTGAAGAATCCAGTGTGCGCTTCGTGGCACGACGCGCGTGCGAACGTCCAAATGGATTCTTCGCTGCGCTCAGCATGACCGGCATTTGAGCGTTCATCGGCGCAGGCCACCCAACGGCTTGGCGGTGGTTTCGGAGTCTCAGAATGACAAATTGGAGGGGTGACATCGGGTGGGGCGCGGACGGCTCGGGGCGGCGGGGTTCGGAGCCCCCGCCCTACATCGGAACGGGTCAGATCACGTAGTCGCCGTTTTCGGGTTTCACGTAGTTGGTCGGGAGCAGGAGCATGCCGGCGGCGACGGTGGCGTTGGTGCCTTGCTCGATGAGGATGAAGGAGCCGGAGAGGCGGTTTTGCGCGTAGGCGTCGTAGAAGAGCGGCTTGGCGGCGCGAAGGCGGATCTCGCCGAGGTCGTTCATCGCGAGCTGCGCGGGCGCGGGCTGGGGCTCGAGGGATTCGATATCGAGGCGGTGTTCGATTTCGGCGACGGCGACCTGCACGGTGTTCGTGCCGTGTTTCAGGAAATATTTTTTGCCGCGCTGCAAGGGGCGCGAATGCATCCAGCACACTTTCGCGCGCAGATCGGTGCTGATGCCGATCGGATGTTCGAGGCCGACGAGCATGCTGCCGCGGCTGATGTCGATGTCGTGCTCGAGGACGAGCGTGACGGACTGCGGGCAGAAGGCTTCGGGGAGCGAGCCGTCGAGGGTCCAGATTTCCTTCACGGTCGAGGTGACGCCGGCGGGGAGCGCGAGGATCTTTTGACCGACGCGCACCGTGCCGCCGGAGATCTGGCCGCTGAAGCCGCGGAAATCGTGGAGGCGGGAATCGGTGGGGTTGTTGGGGCGGTTGACCCACTGGATGGGGAGGCGGAAACCGTCGAGATTCCAATCGCTCCCGATGTGGACGCTCTCGAGGTGGCTGAGGAGCGTGGGGCCGAGATACCAGGGGGCGTTCTTCGAGAGCGTGACGACGTTGTCGCCGTGGAGCGCGCTGATGGGGATGAACTGGACGTCCTTCAGATCGAGGCGCGGAAGGAAGGCTTCGAACTGCTCGCGGATTTCGTTGAAGCGAGCTTCGCTCCAGTCGACGAGGTCCATTTTATTGATGGCGACGACGACGTGCGGGATGCGGAGGAGGGAGGCGATCGCGGTGTGGCGGCGGCTTTGCTCGATGACGCCGAGCCGGGCGTCGACGAGCACGATGGAGAGGTTGGCGTTACTGGCGCCGGTCACCATGTTGCGGGTGTATTGGACGTGGCCGGGCGTGTCGGCGATGATGAACTTGCGCTTCGGCGTGGCGAAGTAGCGGTAGGCGACGTCGATCGTGATGCCTTGCTCGCGTTCGGCACGGAGGCCGTCGGTGAGGTTGGCGAGATTGATCTGGCCGCCGCCGGTGATGTCGGCGGAGCGCTCGAGCGCCTCGATTTGATCCTCCATGAGCGACTTCGAGTCGTAGAGGAGGCGGCCGATGAGGGTGGACTTGCCGTCGTCGACGGAGCCGCAGGTGTTGAAACGAAGGATGTCGACGACGTGCGGCACGGGCGCGGGCAGCGGCGGAACTAGGGCGGAGGGGGAAACGTTGGAGGTGGAGGCGACCACGGACATGAGAGTGTTAACGGATGAGAGAAGAGGGTGTGGGGGGGGAAATCCGCGCCGGGAGGAGGGTCAGAAATAGCCGGCTTTTTTGCGGTCTTCCATCGCGGCTTCGGAGGCCTTGTCGTCGGCGCGGGAGCCGCGTTCGGTGACGCGGGCGGCGGCGATCTCGGCGATGATGTCGTCGAGGGTGTCGGCGGGCGATTCGACGAGGCCGGTGCTGATGATGTCGCCGATGGTGCGGACGCGCACGGTGAGTTCGCGGAGTTCCTCGGTCGGTTTCGGCGGAAGGATGTCGTTGACCGGAAGCCATTGACCGCCGCGGCGGACGCAGAGGCGGCGGTGGCTGAAATAGATCGAGGGGACTTCGAGTTGCTCGCGGCGGATGTATTCCCAGACGTCGCTCTCGGTCCAGTTCGAGAGGGGGAACACGCGCATGTTTTCGCCCGGGTTCAGGCGGCCGTTGTAGAGATTCCAGATTTCGGGGCGCTGGTTCTTCGGATCCCACTGGCCGAAGCTGTCGCGGAAACTGAAGAAGCGTTCCTTGGCGCGGGCTTTTTCCTCGTCGCGGCGGGCGCCGCCGATGCAGGCGTCGAATTGGAATTCCTCGATGGCGGCGAGCAGCGTGGGGATTTGGAGCCGATTGCGGCTCACTTCGCCGGGGGCGGGCGTGGCGATGCCGGAGGCGATGGCGTCCTCGACTTTGCGGACGATGAGTTTGCCGCTGAGTTGAGCGGCGCGGCGGTCGCGGAATTCGTTGAGTTCGGGGAAGTGGTGGCCGGTGTCGACGTTGAGGAACGGCATCGGGATCTCCGAGGGGCGGAAGGCTTTTTCGGCGAGGCGCAGAAGACAGATGGAGTCTTTGCCGCCGGAAAAGAGGAGCGCGGGGCGTTCGAATTCGCCGGCCACTTCACGCATGATGTGAATGGCTTCGGTCTCGAGGTGCTGGAGATGGTCGAGGTGGTAATTGCTCACGGAGGAGGAGCTGAGAGCTAAGAGCTGAGAGTCTAGAGCGGAGAGGTGAGAGTGATTGCGTGAATCGCGGGACGGACGCCTCGGAGAGGCGTCCCTACCTTCAGGTGCTGGCAACGGCTTTGCCGCCCCAGGCGGCGTGGAGGCCGCATTCGCGTTTGTCGTCGGCTTTGGCGGGATCGAAGTAGTCCCACTCGTTCGGGAGGGCGTGCGCGGTGAGATAGGACTCCATGTCGGCATCGCTGAAATAGAAGACGGGGCTCACTTTCAGGGAGTTGAAATTCGCGTCGTGGGAAACGATGTCGAGGCTGGCGCGGTTCGGATTTTGAACCTGGCGGAGCGCGGTGATCCAGACGGTGGGGGCGAGTTCGCGCATGCCGCGCTGGAAGGGCTCGAGCTTCATGACGGCGGAGAATTTTTTCAGGCCTTCCTCGTCTTCGGTTGTCGGAATGGGACCGTGAATCGCGTCGCGGTGCGCGGCGGTGATGCGCGGGAGGTAGGGCTTGAGGTTGAGCTTGAGTTGGGCGCGGAGCTGCTCGGCGTGTTGGTAGGTCGCGGGGCGGTTGTAGCCGTGGTCAACCCAAAGGACGGGAATGTCCGGCTGGACCTGCGTCGCGAGGTGGAGGACGACGGCTTCGTAGGGGCGGAAGTTGGTGGAGACAATGGCGCGGCCCGAGGCTTGGGCGATGGCCCAGCGGACGATGTCGAGCGGGGACTGCGGGCGAAGAGTGGCGTTGAGGGCGGCGAGGTCGGAGGCGGAGAGGGACACGGGTGGGGGAAAGTTGAGAGACGAGGGTTGAGAGTTGAGAGACGGCTTCGGGATCGGTGAAGGCGACGCCGGCGAGGAAGGAAAGTTGAGAGATGAGAGTTGAGAGACGGCGGAGCGGACGGCTCGGAGCGGACCCTCGGAACGGACGCCTCGGAGAGGCGTCCCTACCTTAGGAGGTGGGCGTGGGTTTCGGGTCGGTGGCGCTCGGCGCTACGGGGATTTCGGGCCAGAGGACGCGGGCGGAGAAATCGCCGAAACGTTCGCCGGCGAGGCGTTCGCTTTTCCAACGGGTGAAGAGCGGGCGGAGTTCGGCTTCGATCTCGGGATCCTTCACGGTGTCCTTGAAAATGCGGTTGAGGCGCGTGCCGGCGGCGTTGCCGCCGAGCCAGAGTTGATAGCGGCCGGGGGATTTGCCGACGAAGGCCATCTCAGCCATGTAGGGACGCGCGCAACCGTTCGGGCAGCCGGTGGAGCGAATGATGATTTCCTCGCCGCCGAGGCCGAGTTCGCCGCCGAGTTTCTCGATGCGATCGATCAGGCCGGGCAACATGCGTTCGGACTCGGCCAGCGCGAGGCCGCAGGTCGGCAACGCCGGGCAGGCCATGGAAGCGGCGTGGAGGAGTGAGGCTTGGTTTTCGACTTTGACGCCGTGGCTCGCGAGGAGAGCGGTGATCCCGGTGCGATCGGCGTCGGGGACGTTGGCCAGGATGACGTTTTGGTTGGCTGAAAGGCGGAACTCGATGTGGGGGAATTTCTCCGCGATTTCGCGGAAGGCGGCCTTCTGCGTGTGGCCGGGGACGTCCTTGATGCGGCCGGTCTCGACGTAGACGGTGAGAAACAGACTGCCGTCGACGGCGCGGTGCCAGCCGTAGAGATCGCCGGTGGTGGTGAATTCGAAACGGCGGACACCGGCGAGGGCGACGCCGGAGCGGCGGCGGATTTCCTCGATCACCCACGGAGTGCCGCGCTCCTCGACGACGTATTTGAAGCGGGCGTGCTTGCGGTTCGCGCGGTCGCCGAAATCGCGGAAGGTGGTGAGGACGGCTTTCGCGACCTCGACGACGTTTTCGGGAGTGGTGAAGCCGATCACGTCGGCGAGGCGGGGAAAGGTTTGCGCATTGCCGTGGCTGCGGCCCATGCCGCCGCCGACGGCGACGTTGTAGCCGATGACGCGGTCGTTCTCGATGACGGCGATGAAGCCGAGATCGTTCGTGTAGACGTCCATGTCGTTCACGGGCGGGACGACGAAGGAGATCTTGAATTTACGCGGCAGGTAGGTCTGGCCGTAGAGCGGGTCGACGAAGTTTTTGTTGGCCGGTTCGTCGAGGTTGAGTTGGACGTTGTCGATCCAGATCGAGTGATAAGCGCAGGTCTTCGGGGCGACGGCGTGGACGGTGCGGAGGGCGTCGGCGTAGACTTCGGCGCGGGCCTTGGTGGTGGCCGGGGTGGGCGAAGCGGTGATGTTGCGGTTCACATCGCCGCAGGCGGCGAGCGTGGAGAGGAGGGACTCGTTGATTTTTTTGACGAGCGGGCCGAGGCCGGACTTCACGACGCCGTGAAACTGGATGCACTGGCGGGTGGTGACGCGCAGGGTGTCGTTGCCGTAAGTCGAGGCGAGAGCGTCAAACGTGAGCCATTGATTCGATGTCATCACGCCGCCGGGGATGCGGCTGCGGATCATCATGATGTATTTCTTCGCGGTCTTGCGGAGGTCGCGGTCGTCCTGCTGGTAAATGCCGTGGAATTTGGTGAACTCCTTCTCGTCGTCGGAAAAGCGATCGACGGTCGGATCGGCCAAGGTGGCGGCGATGTTGCCCGCAAGCGTGGGGTTGTTTTGCTTGAGGACTTCGTTGTGAGAGACTGGCGCAGTGGTTGCTTCTGGCATGGAGAGAGTGGAGAGAGAAAAGGAAGAAAAGCTAGAGTTGACTAGTTTAGTAAAGAAGTAAAAATAAAATTACGTCATGAAGGAAAATGCAGCAGAAAGAACCGGCCGGTCGGGCGGTGAAACGCAGAAAGTGCGGCTGGTCGGAGCTGGGCCCGGGGCGGCGGACCTAATCACGGTGCGCGGGGCGCGAGCGCTGGCGGAGGCGGAGGTCGTGTTGTATGATGATCTTGCGAATCCGGAACTGCTGGAGCTGTGCGCGGAGGGTGCGGAGAAGGTGTATGTGGGGAAGCGCGCGGGGGCGCACAGCGTGGCGCAAGGTGAGATCAACGCGCTGCTCGTGCGGAAGGCGCTGGCAGGGAAGCGCGTGGTGCGGCTGAAGGGCGGGGATCCGATGATTTTTGGGCGCACCGCGGAGGAGATCGAGGCGCTGGCGACGGCGGGGGTTCCGTTTGAGATCGTGCCAGGCGTGACGGCGGCGTCGGCGGCGGGAGCGGCGGCGGGGATTCCGTTGACGCAACGCGGGGTGACGTCGGCGATGGTCGTGGTGGCGGGGCATGCGTGCGCGGATCGGAATGGGGCGAAGGTCGACTGGCGGGCGCTGGCGGCGATGCGGGCGACGTTGTGCATTTACATGGGGACGCGGCGGTGGGTGGACATCGCGAAGGAGCTGCTCGCGGGTGGGCTGGCGGAGACGACGCCGGTGGCGGTCGTGGCGGGAGCGACGCTGGATTCGCAGAGTTTGCGGGTGGGCACGCTGGCCGAGGGCGAGCGGCTGCTCGCGGATTTGCAGGGGCGGGCGGCGATGATCGTGGTGGGCGAAGTGGTGCGGTGGAGCGAACTGGCGGCGGCGGCGGGGGATCGCCTGCAAGCAGGCTCCTACATGGGGCCGGACGCGGCGGTGCCGATGGGGTGCGAGATTTGAGGGTGGAAAGGAGCGAATCGAGTCGAGGGTTGACGCCGAAGGCTCGGAGAGCCGTCCCTACCGGATGAAACGCGTGCTGCTGGTCGACAATGGTTCGCTGGAGGCGGCGAGCACGAGGCAACTGCGGCGGGTCGCGAAGGAGTTGGAGGCGCGAATCGGGGTGAGAGTGGAGCCGGTGTCGTTGGCGCATTCGGGGAACGTGCCGGCGAGCGAATTGGAGGGGCGACCGGCGGAGTTGCTGGAGGCGGCGTTGGAGCGAATGGGTCGAGAGGGCGCGGGCGAGGCGGTGATCGCGCCGCTGTTTGTCGGGCCGTCGCATGCGATCGTGCGGCAGGTGCCGTTGCTGGCGGCGGAGAAGATGAAAGCTTTTCCGCGAATGCGAGTGGCAGTGGCGG
The DNA here is from genome assembly GCA_048498075.1 of Verrucomicrobiota bacterium. Classification (GTDB taxonomy): domain Bacteria; phylum Verrucomicrobiota; class Verrucomicrobiia; order Opitutales; family Opitutaceae; genus Opitutus. Next base: position 57,339 of record JBEHYR010000027.1, read on the forward strand.
AGCCGTTGTTTATCGAGGGAGAGCGTCGATTGGCGGAGATTTTGGCGGGGCAGGTGCGCGAACAGATGCGCGCGGGGTTCGAAAAACCGCGGGTCGCGGTGGTCGATCACGGCAGTCCGTCGCGCGCGGTGACGGCGGTGCGCGAGGCGGTGACGGAGCAGGTGCGTGGACTGCTGGGTAACGACGTGCGCGAGGTCGCGGCGTGCAGCATGGAGCGACGCGAGTCCGCGGAGTTCGATTTCAACGAGCCGACGCTCGAGCGGTTGCTGGCGCGGGACGGCTGGCGGGACGGTGAGTTGATCGTGGCGCTGCTGTTTATCGCGCCGGGGAAACATGCGGGGGCGGGCGGGGATGTGGCGCGGATCGTGGCGGCGGCACGAGGGGCGGTGGAACGGCCGGGTGCGGCGACCTCGCCCTACAATTTTGGGGAAAACGGGGTGAGGCTTACGCGGGCGATGGGGGAGGATCCGCGGGTGGTGGAGATTTTGGCGGAGCGGGTGCGCGATGTTGCCCGGCCCGGACCAAAGTAACCCATTGGGTTACTTTAGAGCTGAAGCGAAGGAAGCGGGGCGGGGAGGCCGAGAGCCGATGGGGCGCAACGAGGGTGCCGTCGGCAGCGAAAACGGCGGAGGGGCGCGAAAACGGCGGGGGCGGAGAACCCGCCATTACGGCGGAGAACTGCGGCGAATACCGCAGTTACGGCGATGCCGGCTGGAAGCCGGCGCTACTTCAGCATCGCGTCGCGGCGGGATTTGAACTCGTTGCCGGGGCGCCATTGGGGCCACGTATCCGCGTCGGCGATGCGGCGGCCGACGGCGAAGAGGAACTCGGTGTCCTGTGCGGCGCCCTCGAAGGTCCAGTCGGGTTTCACCTCGTCGCTGACTTTGTGGTAGTCGTTCTTGATGTAATCCTGGACGAGTTTCTCGCCGAAGTCGGCGGGCATGCCGATGAACTTCTGGCCACCGCCGGCGTAAAACGCGGGGACGCCGACCTTGGCGAATTCGAAGTGGTCGCTGCGGTAGTAGGAGCCGAACTCCGGGTGGAGTTCGCCGGAGATGGTGCGGCCCTGCTCTTTCGCGACGGCGGCGCCGATCTCGTCGAGCGTGGATGCGCCGTAGCCGACGCTGATGACGTCGCTGGTCGGGCCGAACTGGTTGGCGCCATCCATGTTGATGTCGGCGAGCGTCTTTTTCAGCGGATACAGCGGGTTCGTGGCGTAGTAGCGGGAGCCGAGGAGGCCTTTCTCCTCGGCGGTCACGGAGAGGAAGAGAATGCTGCGCGGCGGGCGCTCGGCGGCGGGCAGGGCGACGAAGGCCTGGGCGAGTTCGAGGAGGACGGCGGTGCCGGCGGCGTTGTCGGCGGCGCCGTTGAAAATCTGATCGCCCTGCAGGCGGGAGTCGCGACCGAGGTGATCCCAGTGCGCGGTGTAGACGACGTATTCGTCGCGGTGCGCGGGGTCGCGGCCAGGGAGGAGGGCGACGACGTTCTTCGAGTCGACGTGGCGGAGTTCGCTGTCGATCGTGAAGGAGGCTTTCGCGCCGAGAGGGAATGGATGGAAGGTGGGGCGGGCGGCGGCCTTCTTGGCGGCCTCGTAGTCGTGGCCGGTGGCAGCGAAGAGGCGCTGGGCGGCTTCGTGCGTGAGCCAGCCTTCCATGGCGACGTGGCCGGCGTTGCCGTCGGGCGAGCGGATTTCGAAATTCTCGCGGCTGCGGCTCCCGACGACGACGGCGAAGGGATACGCGGCGGGTCCGGTTTCGTGGACGATGAGGCAGGCGGCGGCGCCGAGTTCGGCGGCTTTTTCGTATTTATAGGTCCAGCGTCCGTAGTAGGTCATGGCGTTGCCGCCGAAAAATTTCGGGTCGAGTTTGCTGGTGCGCGGGTCGATGACGGGCGGGTCGTTCACGAGGATGACGATGGTTTTACCGCGAACATCCACGCCTTTGAAATCGTCCCAGTTGAACTCGGGGGCGGTGACGCCGTAGCCGCAGAAGATCACGTCGCTGGCTTTGACTTCGAGGTGGGGAACGACACGGCTGGTGGGACCGACGTAGTCGTTGATCGGGGTCAGCGGGACGGATTTGCCGTCGATCTCGAAGGCGAGGGTGGGGTGCGAGGTGATGCCGACGAGCGGGACGGGTTGAAGATAGGAGCCGTCGGGATTCCCGGGGGCGAGGCCGAGTCGTTTGAATTCGGATACGAGGTAGGCGACGGTTTTTTCCTCGCCGGGGGAGCCGGGGGCGCGGCCTTCGAAATCGTCGGAGGCGAGGATCTTGGTGCGGGCGAGGATGCTGGGGGCGGAGATCGGCGGGGTGCTGGCGGCGTCAGAGGCGAAGGCGAGGGTGGCGGCGGCGCCGAACGCGCAGCAAGCGAGGAGAGTGAAACGCATCGGGCCACGATGGATGGCGACGATGGGTTGGCAAGGGGCGGATGGCGGAGATGCGGATGGCGGAGATGCCGCTTTGCCGGGCGACGCGTCGGATCGGCGGTCATAGACCGCCGCGACAGAGGAAGGAGGCTATTCGTCGGGGCGAGGGTCGACGTGGCGAAAGAGCTGGGGCGAGCCGTCGACGCGGACGACGTGGGTCACGCGGAGGATTTCGTCGCGTTCGAAACTGTAGGTGACGTCGCCGGCGAGTTGGAAAAATTCGTGATTGGACTTGGGGAAGATTTCCACGCGCGGGGTGTTGGTGGCGCGCACGTAGAAATGGTTTTCTTTGCGATAGAAAACGAGGGTGGTTTCGTTGCGCTCGTAGCGGCCGGCGAAGTCGTCGAAGGTGGCGGGGGCGAAGGGTGCGGCGGTTTTTTCGATGACGCGGTAGTCGGGCCAGTCGTATTCGAGGGCGAGGGCGCGAAGGAGTTCGGGGACGATGGCGCCGCCGTTGTCGGAGTTGGTCATCACGATGGCGCCGCGACCGAGGTGCGGGTAATACACGAAGATGGCGCGGAAGCCGGCGTTGGCGCCGGTGTGGGAGAGTTGAAGATTTTCGCCGGAGTTTTTCACGCCGAGGCCGAGCGCGTAGTCGCTGCCGGCGAGCGGGACGGTGAGCATCGTCGCGGCGGTGGCGGAAGAAAAGAGGCGCGGCGTGGCGGAATCGGTCGTGGAGTTTTGGAGCGCGAGGAGGAAATGCGCGAGGTCGGTGGGCGTGGTCCAGAGGCCGGCGGCGGCGAGTTCGGGATAAATGTGAGCGTCGCCGGGGAGGCGGCGGCCGTCGGCGGTGTGGCCGGCGGCGGCGTGGGGTGCGAGGGTCGTGGAGAGCGGTTGCTCGAAAGTGCTGGCGGTCAGGCCGGCGGGGGCGAGCACGCGGGTGCGGAGGATTTCGGGGAAGGGCTGGTGCGTGGCGTCGAGGAGGAGTTGTTGCACGACGCAGTAGCCGCCGCCGGAGTATTGCCATTTGGCGCCGGGCGGGAGGAGGGGGCGGATGGGAGCGGAGTTCGCGGGCGGGAGGCCGTCGAGGATTTGGGCGAGCGTGGGGAGCGGCGCGCCGGGCTCGTATCCGGAAAAACCCTGCACGCCGAGGCCGGCGGTGTGGCTGAGGAGCTGGCGGAGGGTGATGGGCTGGTTCGCGGTGGGGGCGGCGAGGTCGAGCGAGGAAGGGGGAGAAATTTTCCAGGACGTGAGGGTGGTGTTGACGTCGGCGTCGAGGGCGAGCGCGCCGGACTCGACGAGCGCGAGGGCGGCGGCGGTGAGGGTTTTACTGATGGAGCCGGCTTGGAAGAGCGTGTCGGGCGTGACGGGGGCGAGGTCACCGGCGCGGGCGATGCCGTAGCCGCGGGACCAGGCGAGGGTGTTGTGGTCGATGACGGCGAGAGTGAGGCCGGGGACGTGGTAGTGTTCGAGGCGGGAAGGGAGTGTCCAGAATTCGGAGACGGCGCCGGCGAGACGGGCGGGCGGGAGCAGATGGGATTCGACGCGAGCGATGCGGGCGGGGAGATCGGTATCGGGGGCGGAGGGGGCGGGAGCGGCGGCGGAGGATAGGACGGATAGGACGAAAAGGACGAAAAGGACGGATGGGACCAATGGCGCGGGGCGGGGCGGATGAGGGCGGAAAGGGGGTGGGTTATTCATCATCGAGAGAAACGGCGGAGTAGTCGCGTTGCCAGAGGGCGTCTTCGCGCCAGTGGTGGACGCGAGGGGACATGAGCCAGGTTTTGGAATTGTAATAGAGCGGGGCGACGGGGGCGGAGGCGGCGAGGAGAGCTTCGGCGGATTCGAGGAGGAGTTCGCGCTGCTCGCCTTCGGCGGTGGCAGCGGCGGCGACGAGCTCGTCGTAGTGAGGATCGGACCAGTGCGGGTAGTTTGCCGGCGAAGCGGTGACGAGATCGGACAGAAGATTCACGGGATCGGGGACGTCGGGGATGGCGGTGATGAAGGCGATGTCGTAGCGGCCCTCGCGAAGGGCGGCGACGTGGGCTTTGGCCTCGCGCGTGACGAGAGAGACCTCGATGCCGAGTTCGGTTTTCCAGAATTGCTGGAGGGCTTCGGCGATGGGCGGGCCGATGGGCCAGGAGGAGAGTTCGAGGCGGGGGAAGCCGGCGCCACGGGGATAGCCGGCGGCGGCGAGGAGGGCGCGGGCCTCGTTCGGGGAATAGGTCGAATGGGACGAAGAGGACGAAGAGGACGGATGGGTAAGAGAAGGCGGGACGAAGTTGGTGGCGGGCTGATGGGTGCCGTGGAGGAGGCGGGCGACGAGGGTGGCGCGATCGAGGGCGAGGGAGAGGGCGCGGCGGACGCGGCGGTCGTCGAGGGGCGGACGGGTGGTGTTGAAGGCGAGGTAGCGGGTTTCGGCGAGCGGGGTGGCGTGGTATTCGGCGGGGCGTTCGGTGGCGTAGGCTGGAATTTTGGATACGGGGACCGACATGGTGACATCGATCTGGCCGGCGCGGTAGGCGCGCTCCTCGGTGTCGCCATTGTCGAAGGCAAGGAAGTGGATTTCCTGGGGAAGTTGAGAGTTGAGAGTTGAGGGTTGAGAGTCGGAGGAGGCGGGCGGCGGGCGAAAGCGGGGATTTTTTTTGACGACGATGCGTTGGTGCGGGCGCCACTCGGAGAGCGTGTAGGGGCCGTTGCCGACGTAGTTTTCGGGGCGGGTCCAGGCGCGGCCGTGGGCGGTGACGGCGCGGGGATTCACGGGAATCCATGGGCCGCTGGCGGCGTAGAGGAGGAATTGCGGGAAGGGACGCTCGAGCGTGACGAGGAGCGTGTGGGCGTCAGGGGCGCGGAAGCCGACCGCGGAAAAATCGGTGAGCGCGCCGGTGGCGAAGGCGCGGGCGTTTTTGACGGCGAAGAAGAGCGCGGCTTTCGGAGCGGCGGTGGCGGGCGTGAGGAGGCGGCGGTAGGAAAAAAGGAAGTCGTCGGCGGTGACGGGCGAGCCGTCGGACCAGGTGGCGTCGCGACGGAGGTTGAACGTGCAGGTGAGCCGGTCGGGCGAGAGCGACCAGGAGGCGGCGGTGGCGGGGAGGACGGAGGACGAGGAAGTTGAGAGTTGATGGTTGAGAGATGAGAGATCGGAGATGGCGGGGACGACGAGGCCTTCGGAGAGGGCGCGGATGATGAAGAATTCGTCGGGGAGGGTGGCGGTGGCGGGATCGAGATCGGCGGGCTCGTTGCGCTGGCTGAGGCGGAGGATCGAGACGGGCGCGGAGGCGGTGGGCGATTTCGAGCAGGCGGAGAGAGCCGCCAAGAGGCACGAGAAGGCGCAAAGAAAAAGAAAACGGAGTTTAACCGCAGAGAGCGCAGAGAGCGCAGAGAAGGGACCGGGGCTACGGCCGAATGCGGAGGGCGATTTCGAGCAGGCGGAGAGCAGGGCGGTCGGGAGGACGAGGAGGAACGAGAGAAGGCGGTGCGGGACGGCGGGGTTCGGAGATCCCGCCCTACGATCGGAGTTATTTCTCGAGCCACACATGTTTGTAGGGGTGGTGGTCGAGGAGCGTGGGGTGCCAGCCGTGAACGGAGGGCTGGAGGAGAAACACGTGGGTGTAGTGATAAATCGGAATGATCGGTGGCGTGGCGAGGAGGAGCGCCTCGGCTTTTTGGAACAGCGCGCGGCGGGAGGCGGGATCGGTTTCGCGGGCGGCGGAGAAGAGGAGGGCGTCGTAGTCGGGGTTTTTCCAGCCGGTGTAGTTGTTGCCGGAGTCGCTGCGGAAAATGTCGAGGAAGGACGCGGGGTCATGGAAATCGGCGATCCAGACGTCGCGCATGATTTCGAAGGTGCCGGCGCGGCGGGCTTCGAGGGTGGTTTTGCGTTCCTGATTTGTGAGGCGGACTTCGACACCCAGTTCGCGGCGCCACATTTCCTGAATGGCTTCGGCGATGAGGCGGTGGGATTCGGAGGAGTTGAAGAGAAGTTCGAAGGCGGGGAGGCCTTTGCCGCCGGGGTAGCCGGCAGCGGCGAGGAGGTCGCGGGCGGCAGAGGGCGAGTAACCCAATAGGTTACTCGCGGGGAGGGGCGCGGGGGGTGAAGAGTAACCTATTGGGTTACTCTTCGCGGGGGAGGGGGCGGGGGGGGCGAGGAGCGAGGGGGGAACGAGGGTGGTGGCGGGGAGCTGGCCGCCGCGGAGGATTTTTTCGACGAGGGCTTCGCGGTCGATCGCGAGGGACAGGGCGCGGCGGACGCGGGGGTCGTTGAGGAAGGGGCGGGTGGTGTTGAGGCGGTAAAAATAGGTGCCGAGGAGCGGATCGATGCGCAGGGGCGAAGGCGAGGCGGCGCGATAGGTGTCGATCTTGCCGGGCGGCAGGGCGTCGGTGACGTGGAGCTGGCCGGCGCGAAAGGCGCGCTCTTCGACGTCGAGGCTGTCGATGGTGTGGAAGTGTATCGAAGAAAGGCGGACGGCGGCGTGGTCCCAGTAGGTGAGGGATTTTTCGACGACGATTTCCTGGCCGGCGCGCCATTCTTTCAGGTTGAAGGGGCCGTTGCCGACGAGGCGGCCGGGGCGGGCCCACGGGGTGTTGCGGGTGGTGGCGGAGCCGTATTTCTCGAGGGACGCGAGGTGGACGGGGAAGTAGGCTTCGTGGGTGAGGAGCGAAAGAAAGTAGGGCGTGGGGTGCTCGAGGGTGACACGGACCGTATGGGCGTCGGGCGCGGCGAGGCCGACGGCGGAAAAATCGGCGGCGCCGCGATTGAAGGCTTCGGCGCCTTGGATGACGTAGAGGAGATTCGCGTAGTCGGCGGCGAGCGACGGCGTGAGGATGCGGCGCCACGAGTCGATGAAGTCGGTGGCGGTGACGGGGTCGTCGTTGGACCAGCGGGCGTTGGCGCGCAGATGGAAGGTGTAGGTGAGGTTGTCGGCGGAAATTTCCCAGCGCTCGGCGACGCCGGGGACGGGGTGGAGATCGACGGGGTCCTCGGCGACGAGGCCTTCGAAGAGCGCGGAGAGGACGGAGAAATCGCTGGCCTGGGTGGCGAGGTGCGGGTCGAGGTCGGCGAGGTCGTGGCCGATGCCGCGATGGAGGATTTGCTCGCGGTTGCCGCGCTCGACGGCGGTTTCGCGGGGGGAACAGGCGGTGAAGGCGACGAGGGCGAAAAGCGGAAGGACGAGAAGGAGAAGGCGGAGGGAAAACGGGAAACGGAGGACGCCCGCGAATGACGCGAATAAACGCGAAGGACGGAGGGACGCGGTGGGCGTGGAGAGCATGTGAAGAAAGTGGTTTCCACGGCGCGAGGGCGATGGAGAGCCAACTGGATTCTTCGCTTCGCTCAGAATGACAAAACTAAAAGGGCGGCGGCGAGGGAAAGCCGGAGGGAGGCGGAGCGGCGACGAGGGAAAGCGGGGGCGAAGCAGAGGGGCGACGAGCGAATGGGAGGGTGCAGCAGGGGGCGACGAGGGGGCGGCGGTTTGCGGCGGGGTTAACCCGAGTTCCGCAGTTGGGCGATAGGACGAAAAAAATTTCAGAGGAGAGCATCTTTTTGGCCGCGCGCGTACGAGGGAGGCGAAGTTCGCCA
>JBEHYR010000028.1:0-61306 GCA_048498075.1 Verrucomicrobiota bacterium
TTCACGTGCTTCGCGCGCTCCGCGTTTCAACCGGGGAGTTTTGGATGAACACACCTGCGCGAATGTAGGAGCCTGCTTGCAGGCGATGTTCGACGTGCGTGCGGTGAAATCGCCTGCAAGCAGGCTCCTACATGCGGAGTCGGCGGTCATCGATGGCGCTACTTCGCCGGGGGCGGCGCGGTGGCTTCGACGAGCGCGCGGCGCCAGGCTTCGGCTTGGTCGGCGTTTCTGGCGGCGGTCGCCCATTCGATCGCAGCGGGCAGCCACGTGGCCCGCAACTCGCGGGGAAGCGCCCGGACGCGGAAAAGATTTCGCATCGTGGCGACTGCGGCGGCCGGTTTCCCGCTGTCGGCCAGCAAGGCGGCGGCGGTTTCGACGAGCGCCCATTCGTCGGGACGATAAACCTCGAGCAGCGGCACGAACGCGAGGGCGTTGGCGGCGGCAGCCGGATCGCCGGCGGCTTTCAGGCGCTCGGCGAGGGCGAGGCCGACGGCGAAGCTCGGCGTCGTGCGCTGGGTTTGGCGCGCGAGGGCGAGCGCTTCGGCGGGCTGATGCGCGGCTTCGAGCTGGAGCATGCGGCGAACGACGAGGTAGCCATGGAGCGACGACGTGAGCGTGGCGCGGTTTTTCCACTGGGTTTCGAAGCCGACACCAAACGGCCGATACAGCGGATCGCCGATCGCGACCGCCTGCCAGCTCAGCTCGGGGAGCGAATAGAACACGGCGTCGCCGAAAGTGTCGCCGCGCGCGAGGGCCCGCAGGAGATAATCGGGCCGGTGGGTGAATTGAAGATACGGTTCGAAGACGTTGCCGACCGTCGCCGTGACGCCGCGCGCAAGAAAGGGCCCGCACCAATTCTGGTCGGTCGAACGCAGCGTCGCGGCGGAGAAACTGTGGAGGTGCAGCGCGATCGCGCCGGGCGGAAAACGAAAACCGGGCAGCGTGAACGGGCCGTCGACGGTGCCGGTGTACCAGCCGAGGTAGAGTACGGGCGCATCGAAACGGGCGGCGAGGGGAAACGTTTTCGGGCTGCGGTCGACGGCGGTGTCGAAGCCGAGTTCGAGCAATTGTTTCGCCGCGGATTCGAACCAGCGGTCACCGTCGGGATGGTTGCCGCCGATGTCGACGTAAGCGCGGCCGAGCAGGCCGGAGCGCTCGGCTTCGACGGCGCGATCGACGAGCGCATTGGCGTCGTCGGCCGTGGGGCCGTCGAGCCGCGAGACTTTCACGACTTGCGAGCGGTCGAGGGCGCCCGGGCGATCGTCGTGAAAAAGCGGATTCAGCAGGAAGGCGTTGATCGGATAGTTCGGCTGCGCGAGCAGGCTGAGTTCCGCGTCGACGGCGCCGGCATTGGTGCGGAATTCGGGTTTGTTGGTGAGCGGCGGGTTCGGGACGAAAAACTCCGGCTCGTGCATGACGCGGAGCGGCACGCCGCGGCAGACGACGAGGTAGGAAATCCGGTGGCCGGAGACGGCGTATTTCGTGCGGCCGACGGGGTCGGTGAGGTTCATCGCGATCGCGTCGATCCATTTGCGGCGCACGAGTTCGGTCTCGAGCGGCTGCCAGAGCACGCGGACGAATTCCTTCCAGGAAATCGTTTCCACGAGCGGCAGCGGCAGCGCGACGATGTTTTCGGCCGGCACGCCGCGAACCTGGGCGTAGTGTGCGGCGATGCGGAGCGAGTCGGGGTCGTCGCGATTGGCGAGGAGGACGACGCGAGCGGCGGCTTCGTCGGCGCGCGCGCCGGCGGTCAGGCCGAGGAGCGCGGCGAAGAGGAGCTGTCGAAAGGCGGCCAAGGCGGGCAGATTGGAGGGCGGGAGGCGTTTTTCGAGCCGCAATCGCGGGCGCATTTTTGCATTGTCGCGGGAGGCGTTGAACGGCGTGTTGGTGATGACGGCGGTCGCGGACGGCCGCCGCATTCCGCAGGAAAACGCGCACATGGTTCTCTATCTTCTCATCGGACTCGGGGGAGCGCTCGGCAGCGTGGCGCGATTTGCGTTGAACGGCGTGATCGCGGGGCATTTCGGGGAAACGTTTCCGTGGGGCACCTTGTTCGTGAACGTCACGGGCTCGTTCGCGATCGGATTTTTCGCGACGCTCACCGGGCCGGAGGGGCGGTGGTTCGCGAGCGCGAACACGCGGCTGTTTTTCATGACGGGCGTGTGTGGCGGGTATACGACATTTTCCTCTTTCAGCCTGCAAACGCTGAACCTCGCGCGCGACGGCGACTGGCTGCGCGCGGGGGCGAACACCGTGGCCTCCGTCGTGGCCTGCCTCGTGGCCGTGTGGCTGGGGCATGTCTGCGCGGCGGCGCTCAATCAAATGAAAGGCTCCTGACATGGACATCCCGCACGACGCGACGCTGCTGCGAATTTTCATCGGCGAGTCGGACCGCTGGGAGGGCCGGCCGCTCTACGAGGCGATCGTATTGAAGGCGCGGGAGAACCATCTCGCGGGCGCGACGGTGCTGCGCGGCGCGATGGGTTTCGGAAAATCGAGCCGGCTGCACACGGCGAAAATCCTGCGGCTCTCGGCGGATTTGCCGCTGGTGATCGAGATCATCGACGACGAAGCGAAGATCGCGGAATTCCTGCCGACGCTCGATGGGATGATCGGCGGCGGGCTCGTGACGATGGAGAAAGTGCGGGTGCTGCACTACCGCGGCGACGACGCCGGAAAGTAGCGGCGCGGGGTGCGGCCGGCTCGACCCGCTGGCGCTCGCCGCTACTTCGAGCGGCGGCGGCAGGAGCAAAACGCGACGGTGGCGAGGCCGGCGAGGAGGAGCGCCCAGGTCGAGGGTTCGGGGACGGCGGCGGGGGTGTAGTTGAGCAGTACGGAATTGCCCGAGGTCGAGAGCGTGAACGAGCCGGTGAACATGTTGGTGAAACCGCTCGTGTCGATCGCGAGGTTGCCGGCGCTGACGGTTTCGAAACCGGCGAGCGCGGTGGCGTCGGCGATCATCCAGCTGTAGGTGGCAGTCTCGACGAAGTTGGCGACGTTGCCGGCGGCGCCGGAGCCGGTGAGCGATTTCAAATAAATCGTGAAGGGCGAGCCGATGGTCGCGTCGAAGGTGAGCGTGCCGGTGACGGACGTCGTGTCGTAGCCGACGCCCGCGGCGCCCGCGACGTCCTGCACCTCGACTTCGTAACCGCCGCGACTGCTCCACGTGAGGCCGGCGGCGAAATTCAGGTGGCCGACGGAGTTGCCGGGCGCCATGCCGCCGCCGTCGGCGAGCGTGATCGGAGTGCCGAAGGTGCCGTTGCCGCCGAGCACCGCCTTCGCGCTGCCGCTGGCGAACGTGATGGGATTCGAGAGGGTCACGCCGGCCGCGAGGGAGAGGCGGCCGCGGTCGCCGACGACGACGGGCGAGGAGGCGGCGCCGAGGGCGGTGTTGCTGGCGACGATGAGTTTGCCGCCGTTCACGGCGGTGCCGCCGCCGAAGGTGTTGGCGCCGCCGAGTTCGACGGTGCCGGTGAACGCGTCGTTGCCGACGACGAGCGAGTCGACCGTGCCGGCGAGGAGCGGGTTGTCGACGACGAGGTAGCCGCCGGAAGTGGCGCCGAGAGAGAGAACCTTGTCCGCAGTGGGCGGCGTGATCGTGCCGCCGCTGAGAATCACTTTGCTCGCGGTGCCGAGGAAGAACGAGTTGTCGCGAGTACCGCCGGCGGAGAGATCGATATTATCGGCGATCGTCCGCGGATTGAGCGGGTCCGAAGAGTCGATGCCGAGCATCGCCTGCGGATCGACATTTCCGACCAAAGCGAAAAAGGCGGAGGTCGAGGCTGGGGTGTAGGCTTCGGTGTAGCCGACATACGCTCCCGCGCCGACTGAGAAGAAGCTATCCTTGATGGAAGCAGGGAGCGATTGAGGGCCGGCGACGATCGTGGCGCCGCCGAACAAATAGAGGCCGCCATCGAACGCGGAATTATCACCGGTAAGGACGAGCGTGAGATGGCCTTCGTTGGTGAGATTGTGACCGGCGGCGAGGTTGGCGGAAACGGTCAGGCGACCGCCGCCATCGCCGAAGCGGTAGCCGAAAGCATTCGACGGTAGAGCGAGGGTGCCCGAGATGAGGGCCGTGGTGGAGGTGCCGAGGCCGACGAAATTGTCGAAATGGGAGAGGTCGAGATTGGCGTAGTCGTTCGTCGTCGCGCCGAAGGACTCAAGTCCGATTCGTCCGTAGAAGTTGGCGGCGTCGAGCTTGGCGAGCGCGGCGGGTGACGGCAGGCCGACGTAAGCGCCGAAATCACTCGTCACCAGGCCGGTGGCGGGGAGCGCCGCGTCGGCGGTGAAAAAGAGCTTCGAGGCCAATCCCGCGTGGGTGCCGCCGGTGTAGGTGTTCGCGCCGGCAAGGTAGACGGTGCTGAGGATGCCGGTGACGAGTTCACGGTTCGCGCCGATTTCACCGATCGGGCCGAGGAACTGGTAGGTGCCGGGGCCTTCGATCGATTGGGTGTTGGCCAGCAGGAGCGTGAGATCGGAGGCAAACGTGAAGGTGGACGGGTTGGTGTAGGCGAAGGAACGAATGCCGTTGCGGATCGTGAGCGTGCCGGGGCCGGCGAGCTGATAGCTGGTGGCGAACTCGATTTCCGAAACGTCTGCGCTCGCGGGAAACACGACTTCGGAGTGACCGCTGCCGCCGAAATACAGCCGCGCGGTGCCGTCGGTCGGCGGCAGGTTTCCCGAGGTATAGCCGGCCCAATTCCCCGCGGTGGCGTAGTGCGTGCCGTCGGCGCTGCCCGTCCAGAGCGATTGCGGCGTGTGCAGCAGATAGAGGTCGTTGCCGACCATCTGGAGCGAGAAAGCGTAGGGATCGCCGTGAGTGTTGGAGCCGAGCAGGGAGAAGTGTCCGGTGTCGAAACCGGCGAGGCCGTTCGAAGTGGAGGCGATTTTCCAGGCGTAGGCGTCGGTCAGGGAGAAATCCCGCGGCGTGCCGAACTCGATCGCGAACGGCGCGGCGCGCGTGGCGGAGAGCGTGAAGGTGGAACCGGTGAAGACGATCGTGTCGTAGTCGACGCCGGCGCTCAAGCTGTTGCCCGTGGCCGAACCGAAGCCGACTTCGTAGCGGGCGCCGGAGCCCCAGGTGAGCGAGCCCGCGAAGGTGAGTTGGCCGATGCCATCGCCGTTGGGCGCGAGCACGCTTTCGGCGCCGAAGTCGACGGCGCCCGAGAGCGTGCCTGTGCCGGCGAGTGTGGCTTGGCGGCCCGAGAAGCCGGAGAGAGCGACGGCGTTCGCGAGATTCACGCCCGGCGCGATTTCGAGGAGGCCGCCGGAGTTGACCTGGACCAAACCGGCGCCGAGCGCGTGGTCCGCTCCCGCGTAGAGATGGCCGGAATCGATGAGCGTGCCGCCGGTGTAGCTGTTATTGCCGGTGAGGACGAGGGTCAGCCCGTCGTCGAGCGTGAGCGAGCGCGCGCCGAGGTTGATCGGGCCGAGGCCTCGGACACCGGCGCCGGAGTGAGTCGAAAACGAGAGCGCGTGCGGTCCATCTCCGGCGGGGCCTTCGTTGAAAGCATCCTCGAGCACGGAGGTGACGGTGAGCGTCCCGGCGCCGCCGCCGAAGGCGTAAAGATTGCCGGACGGCGTGAAGGCGCCGGCGATCGTGGCGGAGGTTTGGGTGCCGATGTTGCGGAGATAAGAGAGGCCGGAGAGATCGAGATCGGAGAAGGTGTTGGACGAGACGCCGAGCGAGTCGAGGCCGAGCGTGCCTTGGAAATTATTCGGATCGATCCGGCTGAGAAACGCGGAGGTCGCGTCCGGATCGGCCAGGCCGGCGTAGCCGTAAGTGTCGGCGGTGATCTGACCGCTCTCGGGCAACGCGCCCGGGCCGAAGATCAACGCGCCGCTGGCGACGTGCGTTCCGCCGGTGTAGTTCGACGGGCCGAGCAGGAGGAATTTGCCGCCGCCGTTGCCCCAGTAGGTCAGAGTCGCCGGCGAACTCCCGCTCTCGGTGACGCCGCCGGCGAGGGTGAGATCGGCGGCAAGGTAGGAGTTGAGCGACAACGATTGGGTGAGCGTGACGAGTCCGTTCACGGTGAGACTCCGTGCGGTGCTGCCGTCGCTGAATTGCCAGGGCGTCTCGAACGCCGCGTCGTCGCCGAGGAACGTCACCGCGTTCGCGATCGTGCGATTACCCTCGGCCGTGAAAGAAGCGTTGTTCAACAGCGTGAGCGGGCCGGCGCCGAGCGCGGTGTCGGAAGCGATCACGAGGCCGCTGCCGGAGCCGACGACCACGCCGCCGGAGAAATCGTTGTCGCCCGCGAGGCGCATCGCACCGCCGTCGATCCCGAGCGCATGGCTGCCGCCCGTCTCGCCGATGTGCCCTTGGAAATTGACGCTGCCGGCGGTGAAGCGGACCCACTGGCTGTTGGCGAGAAGGAGGCCGACGCTCGCATCGAAGACGACTTTCACGCCGCCGCCGTCGTGATCCTCGATGCCGCTGAAGAGTCCGTAACCCAGCGTCAGCGTGCTGGCGCCGCCGCTGGCGCTGCCGAGGAGGAAGGAAGCGCCGTCGTCTTCGCTGCCGCTGTGGCCGAAGGCGAAGCGGGCGGCATCGTAGCTGGCCGGGAGGAGGATTTCGTTGCTGCCGTCGTGATTGTCGAAACGTATCCAGGCGCCGGAGCCGCTGGCGGGAACGGTGGCGGCAGCCCAGTTGGCGCTGTTGGCGAAAAGATTATCCTGGGCGCCGGTCCAGACGGTGGCGGGCGTGTACTGGAGGAGAAGATTGGCGCCGCCGGGGGAGGTGGCGAGGGTCAGGCCGCCATCGTCGTCGGCATCGTCGAGCGTGAAGCGGTGGTCGGAATTGGTGTGGCCGATCGCGAATTGGCCGGCGTCGAAATTCGCGAGCGGCGCGGTCGTCGAGGCGATCTCCCACGCATGCGCGACGGTCGAATCGAATTCGCCGAAGCTGCCGCGGATGATGTGGAACGGCTCGGCGAGCGTCGAGGTGACGAGCAGGCTGCCGCCGCTGACGAGGAGGTTGTCGTAATCGCGGCCGGGCGTGGTTTGGGATTCCGGGGAGCCGGGATCGAAATGGTAGTTCCCGTTCGGCCCGAAGGTGAGATTGCCGGCGAACGTGAGCTGGCCGACGCCGCCGTCGTAGGCGGGCGTGACGGTGCCGCCGTTCGCCACGACGACATCGCCGGAGATCGCGCCGGCGCCTTCGAGGAAACCGTTCGCGCCGGTGGGGGAAAACGCGATCGCGTTGCCGAGCGTGATGCCGTCGTTGAGGTAGAGACGACCGTCGCCGATCGTGACAGGGCCGCTGCCGAAGGCGTTGTTGTTATCGGCGTAGAGCACGCCGGATTCGACGAGGGTGCCGCCCGAATAGCTGCTGGCGCCGGACATCGAGAACGAACTCGGAGAGGCGTAGACGAGCGTGGCGCCGCCGCCGTCGTCCTGGATCGAGCCGCCGAAATAGAGGCCGTCGCCGGTGTCGGTGAGCGTGAGCGTCGAGTGCGGGGCGAGCGTGACGGTGTTGCCATCCCAGCCTTGCGAGAGCGCGCCGATGGTCGGCGACTCCGAGGTGAACGCGAGGGTGCCTTTGCCCAGCAGGGAGACGGTGGTGCCGGCGAGGGCCTGGTCGTCCGTGGCGAAGGCCGAGCCGTTGTGGACATTTAGAAATTGGAATTCGTTCGCGCTGGCCAACGTGAGCGACCCGCAGCCGTAAAATTCGATCGTGCTGTGATTGCTCGAGCCGAGGTCGCCGGTGATCGTGCCGGCGAGCGTGAGGTTGTTCGCGACGAAGCGCTGGAGTTGGTACGCGGAATCGGCGGAATCTTCCGTCTCCTGCACACCGATCTGGAGCGACTGGCTGTGGAGTTCGATGGGGTTGTGGAGCACGATGTCGGACTGGCCGGCGACGAGCTTCGCGCCGGCGCCGAGCACGTCGATCGGGCCGGTGCCGAGCGGGCCGGAGAAGATGGTTTTGTTTTCGCTCATGCTGCTCGCGCCGAGGACGGTGTAGCCGCTGTAAAGCGTGGTGCCGCCCGCGTAGTCGCTCGAGGCGTTGTCGAACTCCACAACGCCGGCCGAGGTGTTTTGGAGGGCATTGCCCGAACCGATTTTCACGAGGCCCACGCCGGTGCCGTCGTCGTGCATGAGCGGGGAGGAAAACGTGAGCCAGCCGGTGCCGACGGCGGCGGCGTAGAGGTCGCCGTTGTAGATGCGGCCGCTGAGCGTGGCCGTCGTGGCCGTGCCGAGATAGACGCCGGGGCCGAGGAGGTTGAGGTCGAGGTCTTCGCTGACGGTGCGGGCGAGCACCGCGGGGACCTCCTGTCCCATCCGGCCACTGATGAAATCGTGCGAATCGAAACCGATGATCGGATCGACCACGCCGCTCTCGAAGTCGAAGGTCACGCGGCTAACGAAATCGGCGAAGTGGGCGACGTCGGAGAACGCCTCGGTGTAGCCGATGTAAGGTGTGTTGCCGGAAAGCACGACGCTCCGGCCCTCGGGGAGGGCGCCGGGAGCGTCGAGGACGACAGTGGCGTTGTGGACGAGCAGGTCGCCGGCGTAGGTGTTGGCGTCGGCGTTGCGGAAGACGACGCTGAGAAACGAACCGGGCGTCGAACTCACGGAGACGCCGGCGGCGCCATCGGCGGGCAGCGAGGACGTGACGTAGAGTTGACCGCTGCCGACGCCGCCGAATTTGTAGTTGCCACCGCCGACGGGCGTGACGCTGCCGGCGAAGATCGCGCGAGTCAGCGTGCCGAGGCCGGAGAAGGTCGCAGGATCGAAGGCGCCGAGGTCGAGAGTGTCTCGGAACGTCGTCGGCGTGGAGGCGCTGGTTTCGAAACCCACCGATCCGCTGGCGGAAGCAGGCGAGGCGATTTTCGGAATGAGTGCAGCGAGGCCGCCGTCGTAGTCGGCGCCGACGTAGCCGCCGTTCGAGATCGCGAGGTTGACGGTGGAGTTGAAGGGCAGCGCGCCGGCGGAGTCGAACACGAGCGCCGCGGCGTCGGCGGTGAGTTGCGTGATGTGGTCGGTGACGGTGCCGACGAGGAGCGCGCTGCCGCCGCCGGTGAAGGTGAGGCGGGTGCCGCCGTCGCTCGTGCTGTCGAGGCCGTTCGTGAAGATCGTGCGCGAGCCGGGATTCAGTGTGACGGTGAGGTTCGCGACGGTGGCGGTGAAGGGCTGGATGAACGTGATGCGGTTGCCCGCGTAGCCTTCCGGGAAATAGCCGAGCGTGGAGTTGCCGAGCGTGACGTCGCCACCGACGACGATGCGGTTCTCGAGCAGGATGTCGGTGAACCACGGGGCGAGGGTGCCGCCTTCCAGCGTGAGCGTGCCGTTGCCGAGGGCGGCGTCGTCGCCGAGGTAGAGCGTGCCCTGCTGCAGCGTGACGCCGCCGCCAAGGGTGTTGGCGTTGAGAAGAGTGAGGGCGGCGGCGCCCCGCTTCACGAGGCCGGCGCCGCCCGAGATCACGTTATCGACGGCAACGTCGCCGCCGGTGTTCCAAGTTTGGTTCGCGGCGAGGGCGATCGGGATGGAGAGCTCCAGCGAGCGACCGTTTGCGTCGATGCCGCCCGCGTCGAGGCTGAGGACCGCGCCGTTCGCGGAGGAGAAAAAGTAGGGAACGTCGCCACCGAGTGCGAGTGAGTGGGCGACGAACGCGGAGCTGAACGTGACGGTCGGGTTCGTGGCATTCCAGTCGCCGAAGATCAAATCGGAGCCGGGCGTGGGTGCGGAGCCGCCGCTCCAGTTGGCGGCGGTCGCGAAATCGCCGGTGGGCGCGGCCGGCGACCACGTGAAGCTGGTCTGCGCGCGAGAGGCGACGAATCCGCACAAAAGAAAGATCGGGAGAAGTCGCTGGAACCGCGCCGTCATCGGGGCGGGACACTCGGAAAAGTCGCCCCAGTGCGCAAGGGAATACCGGCGATAAGCGGAGCTGCGGCCGGAACGGTTTTTCGAGGGTGCGGCGGGGTCGGTGCCTAAGGGGAAATTTGCGACGCGATATCGCGGAAGGAGCAGGAGCGACGATCGCGGGCGCGCGTGGATAGAGCGTAGGGAGTAGGGCGGGCTTCAGCCCGCTTTCGGTTCGGACGAGGCGGATCACGAAAAAAGGCGGGCTGAAGCCCGCCCTACCGGAGAATGTTTGTGCGATTTCGCGGGCGCAGGGTGCTGTGAATCGATGGACCTAAAAAACGCCGTTGAAGAAATCCGGGAGAAAGCGGTTTCGTCGGCCGGTGCGCTTCCCGACCAGATCAGTTTTTTAGAAGCCGTGTTCTCTGTGCGCTCTGTGTCTCTGTGGTCCAATTCCAACCCGGCGCCTTTTAGGATGAAACGAAGGAGTTGGCTGCTGATTTTCGCGGGTGCGTTTGCGTGGGGCGCGGGTTGTCGTCACGTCGTGGTCGCAAACGGGCCGCCGGGCGCGGGGTCGAGTTCGTATCGTTTTCTGGATCCGCCGCCGGCGCCGGCGAACCGGGAGGCCTCGAGCGAATCGGAGGAGCATCCGTTGGTGCAATACATCGTGCCGCGCCCGGCCGGGCCGCTGGCGGATCCGATCTATCCCCGCGCCGCCCTGACGGCGCGGGCGCCGAAAGTGGCCGTCGCGCTGCGCTTCACCGTGGATGCGACGGGCCGGGTGTCGGAGGTGCGGACGAGTCCGATCGTGTTCGAGATGCCCTCGCCGTTGACGGCGGAGTTTCTGGCGGCGGCGGAAGAGGCCGTCCGACAGTGGCGTTTCACGCCAGGCGAACGGGTGCGGGTCGAGTGGGTGCAGGATGCGGCAGGGGCCTACCCCAATTTGCTCGGCCGGGAAAAAATCGACTGGGACTTCGACGTCGAATTCGCCTTCGAGAAAAACGGCCAGGTCTCCACCCGGCGTGTGCCGTGAGCGGAGGTTCCGTTGGCGAAATTGTGCGATTTTTCCCTCGGGGGGTGCTATGGGATGAACCGCCATGCCGGACGATGCCGAACTTCTTCAACGCTACGCCGCCGTGCGCACGGGCGACGATTTCGCCGAGATCGTGCGGCGGCATGTCGACTTCGTCTACTCGGCGGCGCTGCGGCAGGTGAACGGCGATGCGCACCTGGCGGAGGATGTCGTGCAACTCGTATTCGCCGATCTGGCACGCAAGGCGGGGCAGCTGGCGCGGCATCGCGTGCTCGCAGGCTGGTTGTTCACGAGCACACGCTTCGCGGCGGCGAAGGCGGTGCGCGGCGAACAGCGGCGACGCGCGCGGGAAAGGGAGGCTTACACCATGGAAGAACTCGATCGTGACCCGGCGGCCCAGCTCGATTGGGGACGCGTGCGGCCGGTGCTCGACGCGGCCCTGGCGGATTTGAACGAGCGGGACCGCACGGCGATTTTGCTGCGATTTTTCGAGGGGCGGGGTTTTGCGGAGGTCGGCGAGCGGCTGGAGTTGAGTGAAAATTCCGCGCGGATGCGGGTGGAGCGTGCGCTCGATAAACTGCACGGCTTGCTCGCGCGGCGCGGCGTGACCTCCACGACGGGGGCGCTGGCGGCAGCGATGGCGGGCCAGGCGGTGACCGCGGCGCCGGTGGGACTCGCGGCGAGCGTGACGGGCGTGGCGCTGGCGGGCGCGGCGGCGGGAAGCGGTGCGGTGGCGGCGATGACTTTTATGAGCATGACGAAACTGCAACTCGGGTTGGCGGGCGCCGTGGCTCTGACGGGCGTGGCCGGAATCGTGAGCCAGCAACGCGCGGCGGAGGCGGTGCGAAAAGAGCTGGCGGCGCTGCCGGCCGACGAGGGGCGCGAGGTGGCGACGCTGCGTGTGGGCAACGAGCGACTCGCCCAGGCGGCGGCCGCGGCGGCGCGCCGGCGCGGGGTGGAAAGCGAACTCACGGAGTTGCGGGAAAACGTGGCCACGCTGGCCCGACGGGTGGACGCACAAGCCGCGGCGGCGAGAGCGGAGATCGCGGCGGCGCGGGAGGCACGGGCGCGCGCGACGACGAGGCGCGTGAACGCGGCGCTGCAGCGGGCGGCGGAGCATCCGGGCTTGGATCTGATGCCGAGGCGGACGTTGGTGGTGCCGCCGGTTTATCCCGCGGACATGCAGGCGGCTGGAGTCACGGGCGAGGTCGTGGTGAGCTTCGTCGTCGGCGCCGACGGAGAAGTACACGAGGCGCAGGCGGTGCAGTCGACGCGCCCGGAGTTCGAGGCGGCGGCGGAGGAAGGCCTGTTGCGCTGGGAGTTTGAACCCGGCGTGAAGGGGCAGCGCGTGGTGAATACGCGCATGGAGCAGAAGATCGCGTTCAGTCTGCCCGACGGCGCGGCGCCGGCGGGGGGATTGCAGGCGGTGGATCACAGCGCCGGCGCGTGGCTGCAATGAAAGCGATCGTCGTGTGGAGTGCGATCGGCGGGCTGGCGGCGGCGATGGTTTCGGTTTTCGTATTCGGGGCGCAGCGCGTGGCGAATCTGCAACTCGAACTCGAGCAGCGGCGGGCGCAGCAGCGCGAACTCGCCGTGCTCGCGGTGGAAAACCGGCGGCTCGCGGCGCGGCAGATGTCGGCGGAGGAGGCGGCGCGTTTGACGGAGAGCGAGGAGGAGCGAGGGCGGTGGCAGGCGGAGGCGGCCCGATTGGAGGCGGCGTTGCAGGCGCCGGCGAAGACGGCAGCGGCAACGAAACTGCGGTGGTCCGGACCGGAGACGCTGGCGGCGAGCGACTGGAAAAACGCGGGGCACGCGACGCCGCGCGCGACGGTGGAGACGGCGCTGTGGGCGGCCGTGGGCGGAGAGGTCGAGGCGCTGGCGAAGACGATCGCATTCGACGAGCCGGGGCGGGTGGCGGCGGAGCGGCTGCTCGCGGGATTGCCGGCGGCGCAGCAGAGCGAGTATGGCACGCCGGAGCGTTTGGTGGCTCTGCTCGCGGCGAAGGATCTTTTGTCCAGTGCCACGGAGGCGCGGCTGACGGAGGAGGTCGATGACGAGGCCGGGAATGCGCGGGTGAGAGTGCGAATGCGCGATGGCAAGGGCGTCACGCAGATGGCGAATCTCGCGTTGCGGCGCGAACGCGACGGCTGGCGGTTGATCGTGTCGCAGCGCGCGGTCGCAAAATTTGCGGCGACGTTGAGCAGCGGGGCGGCGCCGGTGGCCCAATGAATCAGACGCGGCGGCGGGCGGAGGGGCGACGTCACTCCTCGCCGTCGAGCCAGTCGACCTCGTGCATGCGGAAAAATTTCCGCGGCTCGCGGAGGCACCATTTGTTGGTGTCGGGATAATGGGCGGCGTCGACCGGCGGGTTGTCGGCGACGAGGAGGTAGAGCAGATCGGTGTCGCCGGCGTTGGCGACGGTGTGCGGCTCGAAAGGCGGATGAAGCACGACGTCGCCCGCGTGGAGCACGGCGGTCTCGGCGCCGGCGCGCACGCTCGCGGCGCCCTCGAGGAAGATGAACATTTCCGACTGGGCGGTGTGAAAGTGGAAGGGCACGTAGCGCTCGCCGGGGGCGATGCGGCCGAGCTCGAGGTCGAACGGGTGGTTGCCGAGGCGCCCGGGAGAATCGCGTTTCGCGCCGAGCGCGATCGAGAGTTCCTTGCTCGTGCCGCGGAATTTTTTCTTCGGCGACTCCCACGGCTCCCAGGCGAGATCGTCGACATGGAGGAGCCGCGCGGAAAATGGCGTGCCGACGACGGGCGTGGGCGTGGGAGACGGGCGGTCGGGCGCGGCGGTCGGGGCGAGCGGATCTTCGCCGTCGAAGTAATCGCACTCGGTCACGCGGAAATACATCGAGGGCGAGCGCAGGCCCCACTTGTTGGAGTCGGGATAGTGCCAACCGTCGACGGGCGGGTTGTCGGCGAAGATGAAGACCTCGAGATCGGTATCGCCGGTGTTGGTGAGCTGATGCGCCTCGCCGGGCGGATGAATGAAAACGTGGCCGGCGCGAACGACGTGACTTTCGCTCGCGGCTGCCGTGCCGACGCGGACGGTCGCGGCGCCGGAGCGGATCAAGAACGCCTCCCACTGCCCGAGGTGCGAATGGTAAGGGCAGACGGCGGCGCCGGGGGGGACGCGGCGAATCTGGAAATCGAAGGGGTGGCCGCCGCCCCACGTGCCGACATTGCGGATACCGCCGAGGGCGAGGGAGACATTGCGGCAGAAGGAGTGGAATTTCTTCGAAGGCGAGTGGAGTTCGGCCTCGGGCAGGGTGGGGAAATGGACGGTGTTCATCGGCAATGCGCGCAGCGAGTCCGGCAGAAATTTAGCCGGACTCGAATCAAAATCCGGCCTGCCGTTCCGGTCGGGGCGGCGGCGGACTACGGCATTTCGTAGACCTCGAGCAGCACGACGCCGGGCTGGGCGCCGCCGCCGGAGACGACCGCCGTGTAGAGGCCGGGATTCAGTGTGGCGAGCAGGGCGGAGTCCTTGCTCGTGTCGGAGTCCGGAGGAAAGGCGCCGACGCGGTCGAAAGCGCCTTTCAGCTCGGCGGCGCCGCCCCAGTCGTCGTTCACGCCCATCTGGGTCGAGCCGTTGTAAAGCGTCACCTTGGGATCGGGCAGGAGGTTCGCGGCGTCGATGCCGTGGCTCGCGAGGGACGGGCCGATGGCGCGCACGAGGACGGTTTTCGGGGCGGCGCCGACGAGCACGAAGCCGGCGATCACGACGTTTTCGCCGCCGCCGGAGAGTGCGCGGACGGAGGCGTTGACGAAACGGGCGGAAGCAGTCTCGTCGGCGTCGTAGGCTTCGAGCAGGGCGATGCCGCCGGAGGTGTCGGCGCTCGCGACGTGCGCGGTGTAGAGGCCGGGCGCGAGCGCGGTGGAGATCGCGGCGTCGTTCGAGTCGGGTTCGAGCGGATACGCGCCGAGGCGGGAGAAAAGCGTGTGCAGCTCCGGCGCGCCGCCCCAGTTGTCGTTGGTGCGGATGGGCGCGCCGGCGGCGTTGAACAGCGCGAGTTGCGGATCGGCGAGGGGGTCGAGGATGCCGAGTTCGGTGAGGGTCGGGCCGACGGCGCGGACGAGCACGGATTTCGTGGCGGCGGCGCCGGCGACGACGAAGCCGACGATCAGCGTTTGGTCGCCCGAGCCGGCGCGGGCGCGCACGGAGAGGTTGATGAGGCGCGTGGTGGAGACGGCCTGGCGGATGGTGTTGTTTTCGGAATCGGCGATGTAGAGATCGCCGTTGCGGTCGGCGGCGATCGCCAGGGGAAAATTGAAGCGCACGGCGTCGCCGCTGCCATCGGTGCTGCCCTGAAGGCCGACTTTCCCGGCGATCGTGCTGACGTTGTAGGAAGGATCGAGGCGGCGGATGAGGCCGTTGACTTCGAGGACGAAGACGTTGTCGAGCGGATCGATGGCGAGGCTGACGGCGGCGGTGAAGCGCGCGTCGCTGCCCGGGCCATCGACCGTGCCCTGGCTCTGCCAGCGGCCGGCGACGGTGGAGATGGCGCCGTCGGGCGTGATTTTGCGGAGGGTGGTGGTGCCGTCCACGACCAGGAGATTTCCCGCGCGATCGATGACGACCGACTGGGGGCGCACGAGGCGGGCAACGCCGCGCGGGCCGTCGATGCTGCCGCCGTTGCCGACCTGGCCCGCGAAGGTGGTGACGACGCCGGCCGGCGTGATCTTGCGGATCGTCGGGCCGTCGCGGTCGGCGAGATAGACGTTGCCCGCGGCGTCGGCGGCCAGGCCGGCAGGACTGCTGAATTGCGCGGCGCTGCCGGTGCCGTCGGTCCAGCCGGGAAAGCCGGTCTGGCCGGCGAGGGTGGAGACGGCGCCGGCGGGCGTGATTTTGCGGATGTTGAAGTTGTCGCCGTCGGAAACGTAGACGTTGCCCGCGGCGTCGGTGGCGATGCTGTCGGGGTAACCGAAACGCGCGGCGGCGCCCACGCCGTCGGCGCTGCCGAACTGGCCGGTGGCGCCGGCGAAATTCGAGACGGTGCCGTCGGGCGTGATCTTGCGAACGGTGCGGAGCGAGCCCTCGGCGACGTAGATGTTTCCGGCGGCATCGGTGGCGACGCCGTTGGGATTCGTGAAGCGGGCGGTGCGGCCCCGGCCGTTGACGCTGCTTTCGCCGGCGGGCTGGCCGGCGAGCGTGGTGACGCTGCCGGCGGGCGTGATGGTGCGGATCGCACCGTTGCCGGCGTCGGCGACGAAGAGGTTGCCCGTGGCGTCGGTGGCGAGGCCGTAGGGCGCGTTGAAGCGCGCGGCGCCACCGACGCCGTCGAGGTCGCCGCTGGCGCCCACCTGGCCGGCGAACGTCGTCACGACTGTGGCCGGCGTGATTTTGCGAATGGCGAAAAGATCCGCCACGTAGAGGTTGCCGACGCGATCGACGGCGAGACCGGTGACAGAGCTGAAACGCGCGTCGCGGCCGAGGCCATCGTCGCTGCCCCGGAGATTGGCGGAGCCCGCCAGCGTGATGACGATGCCGCCGGGCGAGATGACGCGGATGGTCGAGGCGCCGACGTCGGCGACGAAGACGTTGCCGCGCTCGTCGACCGCGATGCCGACGGAATTGGTGAAGCGCGCATTCGCGGCGAGCCCGTCGTCGGTGCCGTAGCTGCCCGCGTGGCCGGCGACGGTGCTCACGATGCGATCGGGAGTGATTTTTCGGATCGTGGCGGCGACCGCGTCGGCGACGAAAACATTGCCGTTTTGATCGACCGCAATTCCGGCCGGCGACGAGAAGCGGGCGTCGGCCGCGGGGCCATCGATCGCTCCGGACACGCCGGCGGCGCCGGCGAAAGTCGTGACGACGCCGTCGGGCGTGACCTGGCGGATCGTGCTGTTTTGCGCGTCGGCGACGTAGATATTTCCGGCGCGATCGCAGGCGAGCGCCGTCGGAAAACGGAACTGCGCGTCGCGGCCTGCGCCGTCGGTGCTGCCGGGCTGGCCAGGCTGACCGGCGAGGGTCGTGACGACGTGCGCGGGCGTGATCTTGCGGATGACCTGGTTGAGCGTGTCGGCAATGTAGAGATTGCCGTTCGGGTCGATCGCGACGCCTTCCGGTTGCGCGAAGGCGGCCTCGTCGACCGTGCCATCGGCGTGGCCGAGGGCCGGCCGGCCGGCGAGGGTGCTGACGGCGTAGCCGGAATCGGCGGCGCGCGCGGGCGAGTGCAGCCACGCGACGAGCGTCGCGGCGAGAAAGAGTCCGGCGCGAATTCGCGCGCGCGGCTCGAGGAAGATGAGGGGCCGCTTCAAACGGGCGGCAGAAGTGTGCATAGGGGGAAGGTATTCCGGAGTGAAAGCGGAGGGGACAACGGGGAATTGGTAACCGAGCTGTTACCGCGCGCGTGCGGTGACGCGCGGCGTGGGGAGAAACTTACAGCATTTCAAATAAAACTATAGACTGAAACGGTAACCTATTAGGTTACCCTACGAATGACGGACGATGGTAGGTGGCGGACATAGTTTCATTTGAAATGCTCTATTGAGCATTTCGTGAAGAAGCGGCGCGATCCCGGTCGGGAGCGGACTGCGTTCCGCGCTGCAACGATCTCTGGTCAACCCGGCGGCGAAGGGACTCGCCGCGCTACCGTGGGCGTCACTTCTTCGGGTAATTATCAATAAAGCGGCGGGGTCGGGAGACCCCGCCCTACAACGGAAGGGGGCTCAGTAGCCGAAGGGCAGGCCGACGATGGGAGGAGCGCGCCGTGGTGCCGCGCGAGGCGGATCAGACCTTCAGATGGGCGAGGAGAGCGCGTTCCTCGTCCTCGGGCAGCGGCTCTCCATTGACCTCGAGGATGCGGCGTGCGAGGGGCTCGAGCTGCTCGGCCGGAACCTCGACGACGCCGCGGCCCTCACGCCACTGGATGACGGGGAGGCCGTAGGATTTGTTTTCGAGGACGACGCGCGCGTAGGCGCGACGCATAGCGCGAAGGGAGCGGCGGGTGACTTCGTCGAAGCTGAGGGCAGCGGGCTCTTCCACGGAAGCGGCGGGCGCGTCGGGCATGAAGCGGACGGTGGAAGATTGCTCGATAAACGCAAGCCGGGCGGGGTCGACGAGTTCGAGGCGGGCGTCCATCTCGCGGGCGACGAGGTGGGGACTGTCGCCGGTGTTGTCGTAGAGCCGCCACTCGTCGAGCAGCGGCCGGTAAAGTGTCGCCAGATTGCGGATGCCGAGGTGGAAGCGACGGAGTTGGACGTCGTCGGGAATGTCGTGGCCGCCCTTGGTGACGCGCTGACGGACACGGTGACGAGTGATTTCGAGATTCGGAATCCAGAGAAAATCGAGGCGGATGCGATAGCCGGCGGTGCGGAGTTCGCGCAACAGGGGAGCGTAGGCGCGACCGGAAAGCGTCGTCTCGAAGGAAAAATCGTCGCGGCGGGAGGCGAGTTCGCGAAGCCGGGCGAGCATGATCCGGCCAGCTTCGAAAGCGGCGCGATCGGGGGCAAAGGGCGAAAGGCCGGCGGCGATCAGGTCGGCATTCACGAACTCGCGGCAGCGCATTTCCATCGGAAGGAAATCGCGGACGTAGGTGGTTTTGCCGGCACCGTTCGGGCCGGCGACGATGAAGAGATTCGGCACGGCCCGAGAAAAAGAAAAAGGCGCGTTGAGGGCAACGCGCCTTTGAACTCGAAACAAGACAGCACGGGCAGGTTGCCCGTGCTACGAGGCGGGACTTCAGTGAGGGACGCTCACGGTCACGGTGCGGGTGGCCACGTTGCCGGAGGCGTCGCGGCTTTCGACGGTGATCGTGTAGATGCGGCCGGAGCCGTTGCCGGAACGTTCGGCGCGAAGGTTGGCCGTGAGCGGGCCGGTGATCTGCCAGTCGACGGAGGTGTTGCCGTCGCCGGTGCCGTTCACGGGCTCGTTGCTGGTGATCGCGACGATCTTCGTCACGGGCGACGGATCGCCGGCGTCGCTGACCTGCGCGGTGACGCGGACGGCGACCATCTTGTGATTTGCAGGGTGGAGCACGGCCGGCGTGACGGTGACGCTCAACGTCGGGGGCGTGACATCGCGGACGGTGAGCGTGGCGGGTCCGCTCGTGGCGGAACCGGCGGAGTTGGTGGCGACGACCGTGTAGCTGCCGGCGTCGGCGAGCGTGGCGTGATCGAGTGTGAACGACGGGCCGGTGGCGCCCGGGAGGTCGGCGCCGTTGTGCTGCCATTGATAGGTCGGCGCGGGGTAGCCGCTGGCGGCGGCGGTGAAGGCGACGGAGGCGCCTTCGGCGACGGTTTGCGACGTCGGCTGCGTGGTGAACGTGGGCGCGGACGGGTCGGGATGGAGATCGAAACCGGAGAGGACGGGGTCGTGATCGGAATATCGATACGGCGGGCCGACGTTGATCGCCTGCTGGGCGGCGTCCTTGTTCTCGAGGTTGTAGTCGTAGTAGACGGGCTCGTCGGAGTTCACGTGCCACGTGGCGGCGTCGACGAACTGCGCGGCGAGGTGCGGGCTGGCGAGAGCGTGGTCGAGATGACCGAACTCGCCGTTGAACGCGTAGGAATAACCGCCGGCGCCCTCGGAGGCTTCGGTGAGATTGACGTAGCCGGCAGTCTCGATGACGGCGATCGGGTCTTCCTTCGCGTAGGAATTCAGGTCGCCGATGATGAGGAAATCGGGATCGCCGCTGTGCGTGGGATCCGTGGCGAGCCAGGAGACGAGGGCGTCGGCCTCGGCGAC
The DNA here is from genome assembly GCA_048498075.1 of Verrucomicrobiota bacterium. GTDB lineage: Bacteria > Verrucomicrobiota > Verrucomicrobiia > Opitutales > Opitutaceae > Opitutus. The sequence goes on from JBEHYR010000028.1 coordinate 19,530, forward strand.
GCGGAGGGCGTTGTTCGTGCCCTGGCCGTCGCCGGAATCGGCGTTGCCGGCGCCGGATGCAGCGGAGCCCTTGGCGCGCCAGTGATTAATGGATACGGTGAGCTTCTCGCCGGTGGGGAGTTGCTGGAAGGTTTGGGCGAGGGGATTGCGGGCGAGGTTGTTGAAGGCAGGATCGCTGAGCGTGGCGGCGGCGCCGACCGGAGCGACGGTCTCGGTGCGATAGATCAGCGCGACGTGGATGAGGTCGGTGGTGATCTCGACCGCGGAGGCGTCGACGAAGGCGTAGGTCGTGCCGGCGGGCGCGGCGGCGTTGAGGCCGGCGACGAGGTCAGCGAGCGCGGAGGTGGGGCCGTAGCCGTCGTTCTCGACTTCGGTCAGGCCCATGATGTCGGGCGAGAGCGCGGTGATGCCGGCGACGATTTTCGCGCGCTGGCGTTGATACTCGGCGAGCGTGGTGGCGCCGCGGGCGGTGGGGAAGCCGGCGCTCGTGCCGGAGCCGTCACCGTTGAAAAAGTTGAGCACGTTTCCGATCGCGATGCGGAGCGAGCCGTGGACGGTGGGCGCGTCGGGGCGCGGGTTGGCGTCGGTGAACGAGAGGGGCGTCGTGGCTTCGAGGATATAGGCGCCGAATTTTTCGTCGAAGATGCCGGAGGCATTGGCCGTGGTGCTGCCGGCGCGGAGCGTGAGGCCGCGGCCGGCGCTATCGAGGAGGCCGGGCGTGGGATCGGGGTAGGCGACGGAGGAGGCGTCGTCGACGAGGATCTGGCGGAGGAGGTTGGCGGTTTCCTGCGCCTGCGCGGGCGCACCGGGGGCGACGATGTTCGTGGGCGTGGAGAGGCGACCGAGGGAGAGGATGACTTCGCCGAAGTGGCCGAGGTCGAAGTTGTCGGTGAGCGTGAGCGTCTGCGGGAAGGTCACGCGCATGCCTTCGTAGCGTTCGCCTTCGGTCGCGGTGGTGAAGGGGAGATTCACGGCGACGGGCGCGGGGAGGGCGACGCCGGAGGCGAGTTGAACGACGTTCGAGACGCTGGTGAGTTCGGTCTGGGTGGCGGGCGCGGTGCCGAATTCGGCGACGGTGCCGGTGACCTTCACGAGTTCGCCGAGGGCGACGGGGAAGGTGTTGTTGAAAACGAAAATGCCTTCGGAGGTCGTGGCGTCGGCGTCGTATTCGGATTCCGGAGCCTGGACGTAAAAGCCGTTGAGGCCGGTCGTGCCTTGGAGCGCGGCGGTGACGATGCCAGTGACGGTGACGTTCTGGCCGACGTAGGGGCTGGTGGTCGTCGAGCCTTGGACCGTATGGATCGGAATCGGCGAGGTGGTGAGCGTGGTGAAGGTGGCGGTGTAGTCGGCGAGCGGATGCAGCGTGCCGGTGGTGGCGTCGGCGACCTGGGCGGCGGCGACGGTGAGCGTGACGTTCTCGCCTTCGGCGAAGGCAGGCGAGGGGACAAGCGTGAACGTGGTCGGTCCGCCGAGGACGCCGACGGTGTGCGCGCCGGAGGAGGAGCCGGTGAGGGTGAACGTGCTGGCGGTGGTGGTGACCTGGGTGTTGAAGGTGACGGAGAGGTTGGCGGCGGGCGCGACGTTGACGGCGCCGTCGGCCGGCACGGTGGCGATGACGGCGGGCGTGGTCGGGCCGGAGCCGACGTCGGTGGTGAGCGTGAGGTCGTCGATCGCGAGGCCGTCGTCGCTCCCGCTGTCGTCGACGTCGGTCCAGCGGAGGGTGAGGATCTGGCCGGGCGCCCACGCGAGGCCGATGATCGTGGCGGAAACGGCGGCGCGGCTGGCGGCGGTGTTGCCATCGAGGGCGACGCCGGAGCCGGTGGTGACGGGCGCGGTGAAGTTGAGCGCGGTGGCGGCGGTGAACGTGCCGGTGTCGAGGTCGGTGGCGTCGGTCGCGTAGGCGAACGCGAGCGTGTTGGCGGATGCGCTGCCGCGGCGCCACTGTTCGCCGGTGTAGTTCAACGTGAACTGCGTGATGGTGCCGCCGGTGTCGTTGCGGAGGGCGATGCCGAAGCGGGAGATCGTGCTGCCGCTGCCGAGGGAGCCGAGCGCGCGGTCGGCGGCACTGGCGGCGCCGTAAGAGTAGACGGCGCCGGAATTGCCGGAGCCGGGGTTGACCTGGAAAATCGCGTTGGCGCCGGTGCCGGCGTATTTCGCGAAGGACCAGCCGGCGAGGCCGGAGGCGCTGACGGGAGCGGCGTCGAGGGCGAACGGACCGGCGCCGGTGTAGGCAAACGTGCCGGACGACGGGAGCGTATCGAAATTTTGGGTGTAACTGCCGCCGGTGTAGGAGGCTTGGGGGCGAGCGGAGCTGGCGAAGGCCAGCGAAAGCAGAAGCAGGGGAAGGAAACGTGAACGGTAGAACATGCGCCGCTAAGACAGCGGGCGGAGACATTCGGGCAAGGGGGCGGGCGTGACGGTTGGGAAAATTTCGTGAAAAGTGCGCCGAGCGGGATACACTCGGCGATGACTGGAAAGGATCAGCGCGATCCGCTGCCCCATCTGCGAGCGGGGGAGAATGCAGGGCGCGGATTGGCACGCGTCGTTCGCGATTGCTGCGAACGAGCGGCGGGTTTTCGCGGGGCGGAGCCGGACGAGTCGGCGGTGCACGTGGCACGGAAGGCATTGAAGCGGGCTCGGGCCATCCTGCGGCTCGGGGAGACGCTGGAGGTGGGAGGCGCGAAGAGGATACGGCGGCAGCTGGCGGTGCGCGGCCGGGAGCTTTCGGCGCGGCGCGATGCGACGGTGGGGCGCGGCGTGGCGGAACGGTTGGCCAGAAAGGCGCGGGGAGCGGAAGCGGTGTCGGTGAGGTTGGAAAAACGACGGCGGCGAAACGGCAGCGGGCCGTGGGCGGAATGGAAGGCGCGGGTGAAACGACAGACGCACGCGATCGAAAAACTGGAATGGGGGAACCCGACGCGGGCGGAGGTGCGGCGGGGGTTGGAGCGAGCGGCCCGGCGCGTGTGCAAACGCGCCCGGACGGCGCGGGAGGACGGCGAGATCGCGAGCGCGCACGAGTGGCGGAAGGCAGTGATCGTGCTGCGCGAGCAGGCGCTGGTGACGCGAAACGGGTGCGGAAAAAAAAGGAGGAAGATCGCGGCGCGGCTCGATCGGCTCGCGCACTGGCTCGGAAAGGCGATGGACTACGAGGTGTTTCTTAAGATGGCGGAGCCCGAAGCGACCGGGCGGCTCGGCAGGATTGCGAAGGTAAAGCGGCGGCGTGCGCTAGAGAAGGCGTGGACGTGCTGGCCGAAAATGCGACGGTGGTTGCGGGAGATGAAGTGAGGGAGCGTCGAGCGCAGGACGGCAAACGCATAGGCATCCGCAAAGCGGCGCGAGTGAAACAATCGAGTGAGCAACGGCGAATGGACGCGAATGGACGCGACTATCCGGAGGCCAGACGGGGATGCGACCACTCGAAGCGCGCGGCGCGAGTGCGGGGTGGCCCGATTCGCGAGACGCGCGGAAACCGTCGGGTTGTCTTTCGCTCGCCCCGTTGCTGACTCGAGGTCGCATGCCTCTTCAGCGAAAGCGGATTTTTCACCTCCCGCCTCCGGCACCGACGACGATCTACGTGCGACCGGGCTATAATCGCGTGCTCGCGGAGGAATTCGAGGCGTTGAAGCTCAAGCGCGTCGAACTGGTGAAAGACAAAGTGGAGGCCCACAGCCAGGGCGATCTGCGGGAGAACTTCGGTTTCAAGGCGGCGAAGGAGGCGATCCGCGCCGTGGACCGCAAGATGACCGCGCTCGATCGCTTCGTGGCGCGCAACACCTTCATCGAAGTCGATCCGGCGGCGTGGCTCACCAAGCCGACCGAGACGCTGCTGCTCGGGCATGTGGCGCGGATCGAGAAGCGCGACGTGGGGACGAAGCGCACGCATCGCTTCACGTTTCTGGTGACGACTTACGGCGAGACGGCGGTCGACGAGGAATCGGGCATCGAGTGCCTGCCGCACAACTCGCCGTTGGCGGCGGCGGTGCTGGGCCTGGCGGCTGGGGCGGAGACGCAAGTGCGGCTGCCGGCGGGCGAAGCGGTGTTGGCGGTGCTGTCGATTCGGAATCCGACGCCGGCGGAACTCGAGCGGCTGCTCTCGGTGATCAGGCCGCCGGAGATCGCGGAGGACGAGGAGTAGAGGCGAACGGTAATCGGATTTTAACCACAGAGAGCAAAGAAAACGGAGCCGGCAGAGAAATCCCGCCGGAGTTTTTCGACGCGGAAAGCGTGAGCTTTTCGTGGTGGCCCCCGAACGAAACGCTCACGCGTTCCGCTACGAACTTAGCTTAGCCGCGGAGGGCGCGGATGAATGCGGATCAAACCAGAGCGGCGCAGTGGATTGAGCCGAGGAATATCAGACGCCCAACGCGATTGCACCAAGGTCGCCAAGCTCGCGAAGGCATCGACCAGGACCGCGTCGAGGAAAGGAACTGGGAGGACTGTAAATGGAGCGGAAAGCGTGAGCTTTTCGTGATGGCCCCCGAACGAAACGCTCACGCGTTCCGCTACGAAAATCCGAAGTCACCTTCTGGTTTTGCTCTCGATCCTCAGCTCTCAACACCCGACGCTCAGCTCTCAACTGCGTTGCTCTGTCCTAACGCCAGCCCAGGCCGGGAGCCACGTGCGTGAGGATCGATTCCAGGACGTGGACGTTATACGCGACGCCCAGTTGGTTCGGGATCGTCAGCAGAATGGTATCCGCTTCGGCGAGGGCTTCATCCTGGCGGAGTTGCTCGATGAGCACGTCCGGTTCCGCCGCGTAGCTCCGCCCGAACACCGCCCGCGTGGTGGCGTCGAGAAAACCGATCTGGTCCTGCGGCTCTTCGTCGCTCCCGAAGTAGGCGCGATCGCGATCGTCCATGAGGGCAAAGATGCTTCGGCTCACGGAGACCCGGGGCACGCGCGCGTGACCGGCTTCGGCCCACGCCTGCCGGAAGGCGCGGATCTGCGCGGCTTGTTGCACGTGCAGCGGTTCGCCCGACTCGTCGAACTTCAGCGTCGAACTCTGCAGGTTCATGCCGTGCTTCGCGGCCCAGATGGCCGTCGCATTGGTCGCCGAGCCCCACCAGATCCGCTCGCGCAGCCCGGCGGAAAACGGTTCGAGCCGCAGGAGCCCGGGAGGATTGGGAAACATCGGCCGCGGGTTCGGCGGCGCGAAACCCTGGCCGTCGAGCAGCCCGAGAAACGTCTCGGCGTGGCGCCGCCCCATGTCCGCGTCGTCTTCACCGTCCTCGAGCTGATAACCGAAATGGCGCCAGCCCTCGATCACCTGCTCGGGGGAGCCGCGGCTGATGCCGAGTTGCAGGCGTGAACCCGCGATCAGATCGGCCGCGCCCGCGTCCTCCGCCATGTAGTGGGGATTCTCGTAGCGCATGTCGATGACCGCGGTGCCGATCTCGATCTTCCGGGTGCGGGCGCCCACCGCCGCCAGCAGGGGAAACGGCGACGCCAGTTGCCGGGCGAAGTGGTGGACGCGGAAGTAAGCCCCGTCCAGGCCGAGGCGCTCGGCCTCGACCGCGAGGTCGATGGACTGCAGCAGCACATCCGCCGCGGATCGCGCCTGCGATTGCGGCGAGGGCGACCAATGACCGAAGGAGAGGAACCCGAGCTTTTTCATGGGCGGAAGGGATATGCGGTCGGAAGCGTTTCGCAAAGCGGTCGTCGGCCTGAGCCGCCGTGGCGCGGCGTCTCAACTCGAACGCAGATGCGCGCGCCGATCTTGTTTGAAGTGCAAAACACGGCGAACCGTGACGAGGGCGCTGGCTTCATCCCAAATAAAATAGATCCCGTAAGGAAACCGTTGCGTGGCGGCGAGACGATAGGGCGCCGAATCGCGGGCGGAAGAGCTGTGGTGCAGCAGCAATCACGTTCAACTTTGCCTCGACGCATTCGAGGAACGCGTGTCCGAGCCCGCGCGAACGCTCCTCATACCAGACGAAACCTTCGCGGAGATCGGTCTCCGCGTGCGGCGCGACAATCAGCCGCTGCTTCACGATTTGCGCTGGAGTCGGGCTTTGACCTCGGGCCAGGACGCGCCCGCAGTCGGATTTTTCTGATAATCCGCGGCGTCTTCCGCGAGAACCTGCGCATGCCATTCCGGGATCGGAAGCTGATCTTCGTTGGCTGCGATTTCGTCCCAGAGTTCTTCCACCAGCCGCAATTTCTCCACCGGCGTGAGTAGGCGAAGCTCCGAGGCGAGCGCGGCATTCATGGGGGCGACATTGGTGGTTTTCGACCGACTGGCAAGGGCAGTCGCCCTCCGCTGATTCGTCTTCAGCAAACGCTTCGAAGTGACGCCCGACAGGGCCCTGTCTCGCTCATCAGAGTGCCGCTGCTCCTGATTGCCCCCCCCCGCGTTGTTCGCCCACCGCCTCAGCGATTTTTTCCAATCGCGCCTCCTTCCACTTATAACAGAGTGCCCGCCTGGCGGTTCGACTTCGTCGGCACCTACGAACCTCGTCGCTACCGCCTTCCGCGCGCTAACGATACTCCGCCTCACCGGATCGAACCGCCGTCAAGGGTTCAGGCATGCCTACTCAGTGACCGCGCGGTCTTCTATGCCAGCAGGGGAAACAGCGACACCAATTGGGACGAAATGGTGAACCCGGAAGTAAGCTCCATTCATGCCGAGACGCTCGGCCTTGACCGGTCCTTCACTCAATTTGGGAGGAATACTTCGATTGGCGCTGCTGTTTGGCGTCTGCATCTGCAAGGCCTACTCAGGGGAGAATTGCTGCATCGCCCAAGTGTGGAGTGAGCGAAGGATTTTTCCTCCAGCTTGGTCTACGATTTGGCTGCCGAGTGCAGCATTTTCAACCAACGTTTGGCATACCGTGACCTTCGATGGAAACGTGCAATTGTTGCGGATGCACCACTGCTTCGCATGATCCAGTCGGCTGGGCGAAGACACGTCAGCTGGCGTAATTTTTCCGGCTCCTTTTTGCCACCGCTCCAGCTCTGCATTGAAGGCGTCGCAGTATGCCTCGACTGAGACCAGATCCTCTAAGTGAAAATTCGTGCCACCGTAGTCTGCATACGAAGCAATCTTGTTTGGCGAAATACCAGCAGCAGTGAGCTTCTGACGGATGGCGTCACCGCCCGCGTCGCCGTCAACGACGAACAGCGCTCGACCGCATTCTGAGACCAATTCACCAAGCTGCCCTGATTCAACACAGGAGCCGCCAGGAGCCACCTGATAATCGATACGCTTCAAGCTCAGCGCCTGGCGGATAAGTGTGGGGAGAAGTATGCATTCGCACGGACCTTCACCGATCAGTTCGTTGCGCGCAGCCGTAAATGCGAGCGGCGTCAGTCCCATGGCCAAGTAGATCGGTGAGAGTCCAAGGCCTTGTTTCCAAAAGCCATTATGGATCGTGCTTCGTTCGCCCTTCAGCTGCTGCACCGCACGAATTCCTGTGCCCAAGTCAGAAGGTAAACATCCAGCAGAATGTGTTGTGTAGACGACTTTTTCCGCGACCTGCTGGCTTTCCAGCACCTCCATTAATCCCGCTTGCGCATCGTAGCTGAGATGAGTCTCAGCTTCATCGACGAGAAGAATCGGCTTTTGTCCTTCTTGATGCTCGAAACTCAAGAACGCAACGAGCGCGACGAACCAGCGCAATCCATCACTTCGTTCCTCAAGACGAGAGAGGCCACGGTCAACAGTTCGAACCAGTATGAATAGCGAACCCCCTTCTACTTGGAATAGCGGCACGACATCGGTCTGCACCCAAGCTTGGGAAAATAAAGTTCGGAGCCGCTCATTCGCAGTCTCAAGTAGCTCCGTGCGAACCGGAAGATCACTCGTTTCCGCGGCTTTTTTTAGTTGTTGGAGATTTAGCCCCGCAATGCGTGCTAGATTGCGCAAGGCTGGGGGAGTTTCTGTCACGATTTTCCCGATCTCATAATTCGGCTTCAGATCTCGGTATTTGTCGTCGAACAAAATGGCTGTCGGCCTTCGTTTGAGAATCGTCTGCAACGCCCGGACGGATTGCCACTCCTGCTCGGTCTTAACGAGGTCACTGACAGCCTTCGCGAACTGTGTAGCATCGTCTTTCTCCTTTTGGGATACCTTCGGCTGGCCCAGGATACTACCGATTTCTCCGGCAGTCTGCTGAATCTGCTGAATTTGTCCGTCCGACAACGCTTCTACGTCAGCGCGGAAAATCGCTATAGCCGTTTTAAACCGTGCGGCTCGGTCTCTTTTTTCATCGTTGGTTTGCCCGAAGTTGGAAACAGCCGACGTGGCAATTATGGCCCCTAATTTTTCGGCAAGTTCAATGCGAGATGTTAAATCCCGTGTTCGTCCCAACAATTCTACGGACAACTTGCCATCATCGCTTTTTTTGACGCGACATTGGTGGACTTTGTCCCCTTGCGCGACGGCGTCCTTGGTTAGTGAACTTCTATCTTCGTCCGTCAGCTCATAAATACCCGTAAGTTGAGTCGGCACATTAAGCCTCCGAGTTTTATCGCGCGGTTCAAATGCTCGGTCATCGTTGAGTAATTGGATCGCTCGTAAGAAGGCCGATTTTCCCGCTTCATTTGACCCGACGATTGCGACCACCGGCTCCGCGAGACGGACGCAGATTCGGTCTGCAAAACGGCGAAACCCTAATAGTTCAATGGCAATAAGCTTCATTGTGTTGATTTATGAAATTGTAGCTCCTTCCGCAATCTCATGCTTGGCGTGATAGAATGGGCAGGCCCATATTATTCGTGTGAGAGTAATTAGATAGTCTAGTGAGACGCCACCAAGGAGTCTGTTGGGGCACCGGTAAGGAGTAGTTTATGAAGTATGAACGGTGCCTCTTTGCTCATCATCGCTCAGCTATTACTCCTCCTTCGCGCCGCCATCGTAGCGGATGGCGTGGCCGGCGGAGAGGAGGGCGTTGTTCAGGAAGGCGACGGTGCCGTCGGCACCGAGTTGAGAGTTGAGGGATGAGGGTTGAGAGACGGAGTCGGATCGATCTCTCAGCTCTAAACTCTCAGCTCTCGACTGGCGGATGAACACATCCGCCAGATACCGATCGTATTTGTCGGGCTTCGTCGTGCTGATGAGCACTTCGTCGCCGACACGGAGGAGCGCGTCGACGAAGGCTTTGGCGGCGCGGCCGGCGGTGGTGCTGATTTCGGGACAGTCGAGGCCGCGCAGGCGGAGTTTCAATTGGTGCGTGTAGCCGGGGGCGACGGCGAGCGCGACGTCCAGCGTGTCGCCGTCGACGACTTTGCGGATCGTGGCGGTGTAGCTGAAGAGCTGGTCCTTCGTCGCGTTGTCCACTTTGCGGACGCCGTCCTCGTTGAGGCGAACGATGTCCTTGGTGGTGAGTTTCGAGGTGGGACCGAGCGCGCGGTAAATTTTGAAACCGAGATCGACTTCGGGACCGTCACCGAAATCGACGACCGGGTGGAGGCCCGGCGTGCCGCGGCGCGGCGTGAGGAGTTCGATCCGTGCCGCGGGTGGGCCGGAGGTGTCGTCGGCGGATGCGAGCGCGGTGGCGTTGTAGGAGCGAACGCGGGTTGCGAGTTCGGGCACGGTCCAGTCGTTTTTGACCGCCTCCTTCAGCAATTTCAGGCGTTCGGTCGCGTCGGTCACCTGGCAAAGCAGCCGGGCCTTGGACCAGTCCAATTGCGCGCACGTGCGCGCAATGGGGAAACAGCGCTGAAATTGGGCGCACTCCTGCAGCGTGCGTTTGCTGATGCCGGTGTCGTCGGCCAGTTTCTGGTAGGTTCTGGCGCCGTAGTCGGCGCGTTCCTTGAACAACAGGACGTGCTCGTTGATGAGCCGGCCGGTCTCGTAATAGGTCTCGAGCCACGCGCGATCGATGGCGCGGCGGCCTTGGACGACGACGGCGACGACGGCGTCGCGCAACTGCGCGTAGGTCTTCGGCGTCGGGGAATTCGCGCGCGAGGGCATCGAGAAAGCGGGACGGCGGGTGTTTGTGGGCGATCCCGACGGGGAAGTCGCGTCGAAACGGGCGGCCGGCTCGACGTGGCGATTAGGGTGTAGCGACGAGCGCCGGCGAGTCGTGGTTCGTCGACGCGCGGGCGTTCGTCGTTACGGGGTGGGCTTACCTGATCGGACGCGGGCGGGCGCGCAGAAGCAGCAGGGCGAGGAGCACTCCGGCGGTGACGTCGTAGGCCATACAGAAATCAGGCCACCAGAGCGGGACGCCAGCGTTGTTCACGACGTGCGGGTGGATCAGATCGAAGACGCCGTGGCCGATGAGCGCGACGACGACGAACCAGGGGCTGCGCTTGAAACCCACGGCGGCGAGGACGGCGAAACCGAGGCCGATGCTGGTTTCGACGAGCAGCACGGTGGATCCGCCGATCACGGCGAAGAGCGCGTAGAGGAACGCGATCACGATCATCACCGTGGGATAAAACGCGCGGTCGCGGTCCAGGCCGAACCAGCGGGCGAAGGCGCCGACAGCGGCGGCGAGAAGAATGCCGATGAGTGAGGTCATGAGATTAAAGCCACCGCGGCACGAGGGCCGAGTAGTCGACGAATTCCACGCCGAACGCGTCGCGGAGCGCCCGCTCTTCCGGGACGATCTGAAAGCGATTCAGCCAGAGCACGAAGGCCGGAGCGGGGAGGAGCGCGACGGGGTTGGCGAGCCAGGCGAGTTCGCTCAACAAGAGAAACAAGAAGCCGAGATACATCGGATTTCGGGTGATGCGATAGATGCCGGAGACGACGAGCGTCGTCGCGGTGTTCGGCGCGAGTGGATTGACCGTGGTGCGGGCGCGGCGAAATGCGGCGACGCCGAGACCACAGCACGCGAGGCCGAGCAAACCGAGGGCGGCGGCGAGCCATGCTCGAGCGGGGGGAGTCCGGCTCAGGGCGGGGAAGGTGCGGGCGCCGAGCCAGGCGAAGCCGCCGGCCAGCACGGCGAGCGCGAGGGGCGGGATGCGCAGTTCGAGTGGATGCAGGAAAGGGCGGGGCCGCGCGGGATCGGGGTATTCAAAATTCAAAGCCACGCCGCGGGCCGTGGTGCGGCGGTGGCGGCGGTTGATGTCTTCGATGGATTTCGCGAACCAGCGCACGGAGGAGAACGAGTTCATGGTGGGAGGGGAGGTGGGTTGTTCACCGCCGGAGGGCAGCGATGGCCCACGATAACGGAATCGCGCGCTTTCGGATTGAACGCTGCGGGCGAATACCTTGAACAATCGCACCGATGTTCTTGAACAAACTGGCTGCCCGGGAGACGCCGCCCGGCGGCGAGGCCTGCTTCACGTGAAGCCCGACGGCCCGCCCAGCACCTCAAAAGCCGCCGGCCACGCCGTGCAGGTTTCGGACGCGGTGCGCTGGTATGTGTGGGACGGCGGTTTCCTGGCGATCGGTCGGGCGAGCGGGGTCGTGCCGCCGCACGCGCACCACGCGATCCAGATCGTCGTGGCCCTCGAGGGAGAGATCGCCGTGCAAGGCGCGGACAGCGGCTGGCTCAGTGCGCGCGGCATCGTGATCGGGCCGGATGTGGCGCATTCGTTCGATGCCTGCGGCGCCTTGGCGGCGATGATCTTCGTCGATCCGGAATCGGCCGAAGGAACCTGGCTGGGGGCGTCGCTCCCGGACGACATCACGGCTGTGCCCGAACGGCGGGTGCTGGCGTGCACGGCGGAGCTGGCGCGTTTTCGCGAGCGGCCGCTGGAGAGCATGGAGATCGGCGCACTGATCCGGCATTGCGTGCAGGCGTTGACGGCGGGGGCACCGCCGGCGCGGCGGCTCGATTCGCGCGTGACGCGGGTGCTGGAGCGGATCCAGCGGTCGGACGATTTGCGGGTGTCGCTGGAATCGGCGGCGGCGGCGGCGTTTCTTTCGCCGAGCCGGTTCGCGCACCTGTTCAAGCAGCAGGTGGGGCTGCCCTTCCGACGCTATTTGCTCTGGCGAAAACTCACGCGCGCGATGCTGGCGATCGGCCGGGAAGGTACGGCGACGGCGGCGGCGCACGCGGCGGATTTTGCGGATGCGGCGCATCTCACGAGGACGTTTTGCCAGATGTTCGGCATTCCCCCGTCGGTGATGTTGCGCGGCGAATTTTTCGAAATTCCGTCGCCTTATGGCGGGCCGGATCAGAGTAAATTAAATTGAAGCGCAGTCGTTGAAGAGAGGAGCGCCGCTCCGGGGCGTCCGGATCGTGCGAGCGGTCGTGGCCCTTTTGCGGAGGGCCCGGAGAGCCGTCCCCACCTGCGCGGCTGTGCCCTCGGAAATCGGCGAGAGTTCTACTCGAACCGCCTTATCGAGCATTGCGTGAAGAAGTGACGCGATCCCGGCAAGGCGCGGACTCTTCTGTTCCGCGCCGCAACGATCTCTGGTCAACGCGGCGGCGAAGGGACTCGCCGCCCTGCCGCCGGGGTCACTTCTTCGGGTAATTCCCAATAGTTTTTTCCTCCTGCTGCAGTCGGTCGCGGAGCTTGGGGAGATTGGGATTGAGCTCGAGCGCGCGCCGCCATTCGGCGAGTCCGCCCGCGCGGTCGCCGGTGGCGATCAACAGGAAACCGAGGGCGGTGTGCGCAGGGACGTCGCCGGGAGCCAGAGCGACCACCTGCCGGTAGAGCGCCACCGCGGCCGGGAGATCGCGCCGGCGGGCGTGGAAGTCCGCCGCGCGTGACAACACGAGCGGATGGTCGGGAGCCGCAGCCACGGCGCGGGCCAGCGCGGTCTCCGCTTCCGCGGGTTCACCGAGCTGCTCGGCGGTTTCCGCGAGGGCGAGTTCGAGATCGGCCGCGGCGGGCTGCCGGGTCGCGGCGATGCGCAGGTGAGGCAGGGCGCGGGCGGGGTCGCGGCGCGCAAGCCAGGCCAGGCCGAGCCCGGCCTGCGCGTCGGTGTCCTCGGCGGCGAAGGACACCAGCAGCTCGAAGAGCGCTCCGGCGGTCGCGGTGTCGCCGTGCTGCCAGGCGGCCTGGGCGATTTCCCGCGTGCGGGCGCGCGTCGGCGGGGCGGAGTGGAAAGCGGCGGTCATCAATTCGCGGGCGCGCTCGGCGTGGCCGCGGCGCAACTCGAGGAGGCCGAGCTGACATTGCACCGATGGATTCGCCGGACGCACGGCGAGGGCCGAACGGTAGAAGGCGATCGCGTCGTCGAGGCGACCTTGTTTTTCCGCCACGCCGGCGAGCGAAATCAGGGGTTTGTCGTTGCGGGGATTCAGGGCATGAGCCCGGGCGGCATGCGTGGCCGCGGCGTCGAAGCGACCGGCGGCGAACAGGGCGGACGCGAGAAAATCTTCCGCGGTGTCGTTGCGATCGTCGACCTGCACCGCGTGTTCGAACAGCGAGACGGAATCCCGCCAGACCGCCTCCTGATTCCAGGTCCGCATCGCGCCGGCCGCGAGGATCGCCGCGGCGCCGCCGGCGTAGGCGATTCGTGCGGCGCGCGAAGTCACGGCGGGGATGCTCCAGATCAACGCCAGCTCAATGCCGAGCAGCGGCAGGTAGGTGTAGCGATCGGCCATCGCCTGGAAGCCGACCTGCACCAGACCGAGGACGGGCAGCAACGTGACGAGATACCAGGCGAGGCCCGCCGCGATCCACGGTCGCCGGCGACGCTGCCCCCAGGCCAGGGCGCCGAGCGCGAGGGCGAGCATCGCGGCGCCGACGACGGCGAGCGCGGGCCAGTAACCAGGATGTGGATAGCAGACGATGAGGTCGACCGGCCGGATGAATTTACCGAGGTAGCGCGCGAGCGAGACCACGGCGTTGTCGATGCGGGCGTCGGCGGGCAACGTGAGCACAAAGGCGTCCGCCTGACGTTGCATCGCGATCGTGAGCAGCGCCGTGGCGCCGGCGAGGGCGAAGAACGGCAGTTTCTCGAGCAGGAGCGGGCGCCAGCCTCGGGCGCCGCGGGCGAGCGGCCAGAAGTCGAGGATGAGCAGCACGAGCGGCAGGCTCACGAGCATGGGTTTGCTCATCAGGCCGGCGGCGAACAACGCGAGCGTCGCCGTGTAGCGTCGCCACGCCGGGCGGCCGGTGTCTCGGGCGACGGCATAGTGAGCGTAGGCGAGCAACGTCAGGAAAAAGAAGCAGCCGCTCATCACGTCCTTGCGCTCGGTGATCCAAGCCACGGATTCGACGCGCAAGGGATGCCAGGCGAAGAGCGCAGCGGCGAAGGCGCTGCGCCACCAGCCGCCGGCGAGGCGCTGGAAAACGAGAAACGCCAGGGCGGCATTGAGCGCGTGCCACAGTACGCTCGTCAGGTGGTGGCCAGCGGCGTCGGAGCCGTAGAGCTGCCAATCCAGCATGTGCGTGAGCCAGGTCAGCGGATGCCAGTAATCGGCGGGGGCGGTGAACGCCCATGCGATGCCGGACCAGGCGAGCCCGCCCTGCACGTGGGGGTTGTCGGTCACGTAGCCCGGGTCGTCGTAGTTGAGAAATTCATATCCGATCGCGCGGCTGAACAGCAGGACGGTGCCGGCGGCCAGCAATGCGGCCATCGCGGCGGTGCGGAATCCGGGGCGGGAGAGAAGCGAGGAACGCATGAGTTCGGTCCGAGTGGCCACGACGGCCGCGCTACGAGCATTTACCGCGGGAGCGGCGATTCAATCCGCGACTGCGCGGCGGCGAGGTGGGGGCGAAATTCGAGCTTTGGCCAGGGGGCGGTCGGATGAAGCACGAGGGGCGTCGAGCGCGTCGCTCAGCGGGAAGCGTGCGGTTGAACCACGAAGGGACACGAATCGCCCCGGATGAATCTGAAAAACGCTCCGTGGCGGAAAGGCGGCCGGCGTGGCCGGGGCGCGGAGGGGAGATTGGGCTCGCGGGGAAATCGACCCGCCGGCGCTCGTCGTTCCGGGGCGATTTGGAGTGGCGACGAGCGGCAGCGAGGCGACCGATGGGCGAGGCTACGCTTTCGCGGTCCCGGCGTCGGCGTAGGCTTCCATGCCGACGCAGCTGCAGACGAGATTCCGGTCGCCGTAGACGTTGTCCACGCGGCCGACGGCGGGCCAGAATTTGCTGGCACGCGTGGGGCGGTCGGGGAAGGCGGCGGTGTCACGAGAATACGGATGCGCCCAGGAATCGGAGCAGACGGCTTTGGCGGTGTGCGGGGCGTGCTTGAGCGGGTTGTCGGTTTTATCGGACTCGCCGCTGGCGACGGCTTGCATCTCACCGTGAATCGAAATGAGCGCGTCGCAGAAGCGGTCGAGTTCGCGCTTCGTTTCGCTTTCGGTCGGCTCGATCATGAACGTGCCGGGGACGGGGAACGACATCGTGGGCGCGTGATAGCCGTAGTCCATGAGGCGCTTGGCGGCGTCCTCGACTTCGACGCCGGATTTTTTCCAGCCGCGGAGATCGACGATGCATTCGTGCGCGATCAGGCCGGCGTTGCCACGGTAGAGGACGGGGAAAAATCGCTCGAGGCGCCTGGCGACGTAGTTGGCGTTGAGGATGGCGTGCTTGGTCGCGTCGGCCAGGCCGGCGGGGCCCATCAGGCGGATGAACATCCACGAGATGACGAGGATGGAGGCGGAGCCGTGGGGGGCGGAGCTGACCGCACCTGCGGTGCGGAGTTGAGAGTTGAGAGTTGAGGGTTGAGAGAGCTGAGAGCCGAGAGCCGAGAGCCGAGAGTCGGAACCCGGAACGCGGAACTCGGAACCCGGAACGCCGCGGACCGAGAAGACGTGGCCGGGGAGGAAGGGGACGAGGTGGCGCGCGACGCCGATCGGCCCCATGCCGGGGCCGCCACCGCCGTGGGGAATGCAGAAGGTCTTGTGGAGATTCAGGTGGCAGACGTCGGCGCCGATGTGGCCGGGGGAGGTGAGACCGACCTGGGCGTTCATGTTCGCGCCGTCCATGTAAACCTGGCCGCCGGCGTCGTGGACGATCGAGCAGATGTCGCGAATCGAGGACTCGAATACGCCGTGGGTCGACGGGTAGGTGACCATGAGCGCGGCGAGATGGGCGGCGTGGGTGGCGGCCTTGGCGCGGAGGTCGGCGACGTCGATGTTGCCGTGGGCGTCGCAGGCGACGGGGACGACTTTGAAGCCGCACATCGCGGCGCTGGCGGGGTTCGTGCCGTGGGCGCTCGTCGGGATGAGGCAGATGTGGCGGTGGCCTTCGCCGCGGGATTCGTGAAACGCGCGAATGACGAGGAGGCCGGCGTATTCGCCTTGCGAGCCGGCGTTGGGCTGGAGCGAGACGGCGGCGAAGCCGGTGATCTCGCCAAGCCAGGTCTCGAGGTCGCGGAAGAGTTTCTGGTAGCCGCGCGTCTGCTCGGCGGGGGCGAAGGGGTGGAGTTTGCCGAACTCGGGCCAGGAGACGGGGAACATCTCGCTGGTGGCGTTGAGCTTCATCGTACACGAGCCGAGCGAGATCATCGAGTGCACGAGGGAGAGATCCTTCGACTCGAGGCGCTTGATGTAGCGGAGCATCTCGTGCTCGGTGTGGTAGCGGTGGAAGACCGCCGCCTGGAGAAACTCGCTGGTGCGCGCGTGAGGGGCGGGGAAATCGCTGAGTTGAGAGTTGAGGGTTGAGAGTTGAGAGTTGAAGTCACTGCTCGCGGACTCGCGGAAGAAGGAGAGGAGGGTTTCGACGTCTTCGACGGTGGTGGTCTCGTCGAGGGAGAGGGCGACGGTGGTCTCGTCGAGGCGGCGGAGGTTGAACTTTTTCGCTTCGGCGGCGGCGTGGACGCGGGCGGCGGCGACGTGGCCGATCGTGAGCGTGTCGAAGACGGGCTCGGCGTTCACGGTGGCGCCGGCGGTGCGGAGGGCGCGGGCGAGGAGTTCGGTGAGGAGCTTCGTGCGGCGGGCGATTTTTTTCAGGCCTTCGGGTCCGTGATAGACGGCGAACATCGACGCCATGACGGCGAGGAGCACCTGGGCGGTGCAGATGTTGGACGTGGCTTTGTCGCGGCGGATGTGCTGCTCGCGCGTGCCGAGGGCGAGGCGGAGGGCGGGATCGCCCTGGGCATCCTTCGAGACGCCGACGAGGCGGCCGGGCATCTGGCGTTTGAAGGCGTCCTTCGTGGCGAGGAAACCGGCGTGCGGGCCGCCGAAGCCGAGGGGCACGCCGAAGCGTTGCGCGGAACCGACGGCGACGTCGGCTCCGAATTCGCCGGGGGCGCGGAGGAGCGTGAGCGCGAGGAGATCGGTGGCGACGATGGTGAACGCGCCGGCGGCGTGGGCGGCCGCGAAAAACTTTTCGAAGTCGTGGATCGAGCCGGTCGTATCCGGATATTGGACGAGGACGCCGAAGCAGGCGGCGTCGGGGGCGAAGGTGCGGTGATCGCCGACGATGACCTCGAGGCCGAGGGGCTTGGCGCGGGTTTTGACGATGTCGATCGTCTGCGGGTGGCAGGCGGCGGAGACGAAGAATTTGTTGTGCGTGTCGGCGGCGCCGTCTTTCAGGCGGTGGCACATCATCATCGCTTCGGCGGCGGCGGTGCCCTCGTCGAGCATGGAGGCGTTGGCGATTTCGAGGGCGGTGAGATCGGTGACGAGGGTTTGGAAATTGAGGAGCGCCTCGAGGCGGCCCTGGGAAATCTCGGCCTGGTAGGGCGTGTAGGCGGTGTACCAGCCGGGGTTCTCGAGGATGTTTCGCTGGATGACGCCGGGGGTGAACGTGTCGTAGTAGCCGAGGCCGATGCAGCTGCGGAAAACTTTGTTCTCGCTGGCGATCGCGCGGAGTTCGGCGAGGGCGGTGCTTTCGCTGGCGGCGGCGGGGAGGTTCAGCGCGCGACCGAGGCGGATCTGCGGCGGGACGGCGGCGTCGACCAGCGCGTCGAGCGACGGATGGCCGAGGAGCGCGAGCATGGCGGCGGTGTCGGCCGGGCTGTCGCCGTTGTGGCGGCGAGCGAAGGTGTCGTGCGGGGCGAGGAGATCGGCAGGCAGGGACATTTGTGGCTGGACGGTAGGGCGAGGAACAGGGCGCGCAATCGAGATTTGGCGAAGGCCGGTGCGATAAGGGTTTGTTTCAGGCGCGGGAGCGGTTCTCTTGGTGGGATGACTCGGGGGGAACGCGCGCAGAGGATCGATCGGCGGCTGGCGGAACTTTATCCGGAGACGCCGATTCCGCTCGAGCACAGGGATGCGTTCACGTTGCTGGTGGCGGTGCTGCTCTCGGCGCAGAGCACGGACAAGGGCGTGAACAAGGTCACGCCGATCCTTTTCGCGCGCGCGGACACGCCGGAGAAAATGCAGCACGTGCCGGTGGAGGAGATCCGCGCGATCATCCGGCCGGTGGGGCTTTCGCCGCAGAAAGCGCGGGCGATCGCGGAGCTGTCGAAAATTTTAGTCGAGCGTCACGGCGGCGCGGTGCCGCGGACGTTCGAGGAGTTGGAAGAACTGCCGGGCGTGGGGCACAAGACGGCGAGCGTGGTGATGTCGCAGGCGTTCGGCGTGCCGGCGTTTCCGGTGGACACGCACATCCACCGGCTGGCGCAGCGCTGGGGGCTGACGAGCGGGAAAAGTGTCGAGCAGACGGAGCGCGACTTGAAGGCGCTGTTTCCGGAGGCGCACTGGAACCAGCTGCACCTGCGAATCATTTTTTATGGGCGGGAGCACTGCACGGCGCGGGCGTGCGACGGCCGGCACTGCGGGATTTGCCGGGAGATTTTTCCCGAAAGAAAACGCGCGGTGCGGACGAAAAAATAATCGGGCGACGTCCAAAGCGGCCGGGAGAGGCGGTTTCTTCCCAGGGCAAGCCGGGTTACAAAGTAACCCAATGGGTTACTTTATGCGGAGGGAGCGGGCGGGGGGAGCCAGGTTGAAGGGTGCTGGAGGGGGCTGAAAAAGCGGGTGCGGAGGCGGGATGGTTCGGCGGGACGGTTCGAGGGCGGTGGCGCGGAATTGCGCGCGGCAGATGAGGCGGGCGGGGCGGAAAACGGGAGGAAAACAAGGGTTGATTTCGCACAGGGCGTTCGTAACGGTCTCCGGCTCGTCGCGGACGCTTAGCTCAGTTGGTTAGAGCACCTGCTTCACACGCAGGGGGTCGTTGGTTCGAGTCCAATAGCGTCCACCATCTCCCGGCGCCGGAAGCCGGATCACGTCGGGAATTTCGGCGGCGAGGCGGCGGGTGGCTCGGCCGGAGCCGGCTCGGGTGGCGGGAGGAGCGTGACGAAACGGAAGACGAGCACGCCGCCGACGGTCAGCACGGCGATGGTGCCGGCGAGCGATTCACCCTGCCAGAGGCCGGCAAACCAGTCCTGTAGTTCCGCCGCGAGGACGTTCGCCCGGCCGCCCATCACGCGGAGTTCGCGGACGTAGCGCTTCGTGGTCAGCGGCTCGCCGAGGAGCGGATCGATCGGCACGGGTTTCGCCGTGAAATAAACCGCCACCGCGGCCAACAGGCCGAGGGCGAGAGCGCAGCCGCTGATGCGATTTACCGTTTGCCGGGTCATGCGGCGGAGATTCGCAGGCGTGAACCGGCGCCTCAAAGGTTTTGTGCATCGCAGGACGACTTCGTCCCGCCGCGGACACGCGGCCTCGCGGCGTGGCGTGCATCCAAAGACGGATGACGCTTCGGCTTGCCGGCGCCTGGAATCGCGCCTTTTGTTTGCCGCGCCCCTCACCCCTTTCGCCCCCTCGCGTCGGCCCGCTGGCTGTGACGCGGAGCATTTCTCTTTTTTTCCATGGTAAGCCCCAATTCTCCCGACACTCCCGGCGCCGCCGCGGGCACGCCTCGCTCCATCAACGATGTCGTCATTCGCCTCGCCGGCGATTCGCAGGACGGCATCCAGACCATCGGAGGATTTCTCGCGCGACTCGCCGGTCGGAGCGACCAGGACGTCATGACGTACATGACGATCCCGTCGACGATCTCGGGCGGGCCGTCGATTTTCCAGGTGCGCATGGGCACAGGCGACATCCTGTCGTCGGGCGATCGCGCGGACATGCTCGTGGCGTTTTACCAGCACAGCCACGATGCGCACATCGGCTCGCTGCGACCGGGCGGCGTGCTGCTGTACGACGCCGACCACGTGAAGCCGGCGGAAGGGGACAATCGTTTCACCCACATCGCGGTGCCGATCAGCTCGGCGACGATCGAGGCCGTCGGCGGGGCGGGGAAGGATCGCGGCAAAAACATCTTCGTGCTCGGGCTGCTCGCGCGGATCTTCGATCTCGATGTGGCGAAATTGACCGCGCTCGTGAAGGAGCGTTTCGGCGGGAAAAACGAGGACATCGTCCGCAACGCGATGCTCGCGTTCGACGCCGGCTACGCGTGGCCGCAAAATAATCTGCGCGACATTTTCTTTCGTTTCGAGGCGGTCGAGAAAGCCGCCGAATCCGGCCAGCCGCAGATCACGACGGACGGCAACACGGCGCTCGCCTACGGGCTCATCGCGGCGGGCGTGCGGCACGGCGCGGGTTATCCGATCACGCCGTGGTCCTCGATCATGGAGACGCTCCGCACGGAGTTTCCCAAATACGGCGGCATCTTCGTGCAGTGCGAGGACGAGATCGCGTCGGTCTCGACGGCGCTCGGCTTTTCCTACACCGGGCAGCTCGCGGTGACGGGCAGCTCGGGTCCGGGGTTGTCGTTGAAAATGGAAGCGCTCGGGTGGGCGACGATGTCGGAGATGCCGCTGATCGTGGTCAATGTGCAGCGCGGCGGCCCGTCGACCGGCATGCCGACGAACGTCGAGCAGAGCGATCTCATGCAGGCGATCTACGGCAGCCACGGCGACACGCCGCGCGCCGTGCTGGCACCGAAAAACGTCGAGGACTGTTTCTACATTGCCCTCGAGGCGGCCCGCATCGCGCGCGATTACAGCACGCCGGTGATCATCCTCACGGATCAAGGCCTGTCGTCGCGCATCGAGGCGTTCGACGAGCCCGATCTCGCGAAACTGATGGTCGATCCGAAGCCGGACCTCACGCCGCGCGGCGCCGATTTCAAACCCTACGCGCTGGATCGCATCACGCGCCACGCCCCGGCGGGCACGCGCATCGACACCGGAAAATATCCGACCGTCACCGGGCTCGAACACGACGAACTGGGCCATCCGTCGGGCAGCCCCGCGATGCACCTGAAGATGACGGCGAAGCGCCGCGAAAAGATCAAAGCGCTCGGGGCGTCGCTGCCGGCGCCGGAGTTCAGCGGCGATTCGTCGGGCGAAGTGTTGCTGGTCACGTGGGGCTCGAACTGGGGTCCGGGCCGCGAGGCGCTCGGCCGCATCCGCCGCGCCGACGTGAAGGCCGGGCATCTGCACCTGCGGCATCTGCACCCGCTGCCGAACGGGCTCGAGGACAGCTTCGCGCGTTTCCACAAAGTCGTCGTGGTCGAGCTGAACGACGAGGGCATCTACGGCTACGGCCAGTTCGCGATGATGCTGCGCGCGCGTTATGCGAATCCGGCGATCGTGAGCGTGACGAAGACGGATGGGCTCACGTTCAAGGTCAGCGAGATCGTGGCCGGCGTGGCGAAACACATCGAGAGCACGGCGCTCGAAGCGACGCTCGGCGCCGCCAGTGCGAGTGCGCTGGCGAATCGCTGAGTTCGAAAAATCTAAAATCGAAAATCGAAAATCCAAAAATCGAGAATCGAGAATCGAGCTGAAATCGCGATCGGTCCCGCTGCTCACGCAGCGGGCTACGCGGCCAAGCCAGGCCCGGCGAAAATCCGAAATCCAAAGTCCAAAACCGAGAACCGAGAACCGAGAATCGAGAATCCAAAATCGAGAATCCAAAATCGAGAACCGAGAACCGAGACTCGAGACTCGAGAATCGAAAATTTCCCAATGTCTTCCACCGCCATTCCCGCCACCGCCGTTGCGCCCACTGCGGCCACCGCTCCCAGTGCGACCACTGCTCCCGCCGCGGCGGCTCCGCTCACGAAGAAAGCACTCACGGCCGATCACCCGACGTGGTGCCCGGGTTGCGGCGATTTCGCCGTGCTCGCGTCGTACTACCGCGTGCTCGAGAAACTGAATTACCCGCACGAAAAAATCGTGACGTTTGCCGGCATCGGCTGCTCGTCGCGCTTCCCGTATTTCGTGAACACGCACGGCGGGCATTTTCTCCACGGGCGCGCGCTGCCGTTTGCCGCAGGCATCAGTCTGGGCAACGACGACCTGCATGTGTTCGCGTTCGGCGGCGACGGCGATGGATTCTCCATCGGCGGCAATCATCTCGTCCACACGGCGCGGAAAAACGTGAACCTCACGTACGTGATCATGGACAACTCGGTCTATGGTCTGACGAAGAAGCAGACCTCGCCGACCTCGCCGATCGGTTTCAAGTCGAAGACCGATCCGACCGGCGCGATGGACCAGCCGATCAATCCGATGCGGACATTGCTGAACAGCGGGGCGACGTTTGTCGCGCGCAGCCATGCGACGCAGGTGAACCACATGATCGAGACGATGACGCGTGCGGCGAAGCACCCGGGGTTTTCGGTTGTCGAGATTTTGTCCGAGTGCGTCGAGTTCTACGAAGGCGCGTTCGATGCGGCGAATCCGCGCAAGGGCGGCGCGTGGAAACTCATCGAGGAGAAAAAACACGACGGCACGCCGGAGGACGAGGCGCGGCACGACGTGACGGATGAAGTGGCGGCGTTCAAGCTCGCGCAGCTCGCATGGCCGGGCGCGTTTGGCGTGTTCTACGAGAACAACACGCGCCCGACGAAGAACGCGCTCGAGGCGGGCCTGATCGCGAAGGCGAAGGAGCGCACGAAAGGCGCCGGCGATCTGGCGCTGCTGCAGGCAACGTTTGCGCGGATGCGTTGAGGCGACGGTGCTCGATGTGGACGACGGCCGGCGCGACGCATTTGTCGTTGCGTTGTAGGGCGGGGTCTCCCGACCCCGCCGTAGCACGGGCAACCTGCCCGTGCTTCCGAAGCCAGCTGCGCCCGACTCATCCGCGCTGCGGCGCCGGGCGGCGGGGTCGGGAGACCCCGCCCTCCATTCGACGCGGCGAGTCAAACGGCCTGCGCTCCTTCAATTCGCTTTACCTCTCGAGCCTTCGCCCTCAAACCCGCCGCCGCATGATTCCACGCCGTGCTTTCCTTCGCAGTCTCGCGCTCGCTTCCCTGGCCGCCGCGATCCGCCCCACCGGTCTGACCGCCGCGACCAATTCGGTGAGCCGAGCGACGGCGGGCGCAGACGGGACGCTGACGTTGTCCGCTTTCGACGCGTTGCGGGGGGAGACGTTTGCGATGGCGGGCATCGACGGCACGACGAAGACGATCACGCTCGATCAGGTCACCACCCATCGGCGCGAAGCGCACGTGGAGAATTTTGTCCTTCGTTTTCGCGGAGAGATCGAAGCGGATTTCAAGCAGGGCACGCGGCGAATGACGCACCCGGAGCTGGGGGAGTTCGACCTGTTCGTCGTCGCGCGTTCGGCGGACGGGCGGAACGGGAGCTACGAGGCGGTGTTCAACCGCCTGGTCTGAGCGGCGGCCGCCACTCGAAGAGGCGATAAACCGGGTCGGGCGTGAGGCTGGTCTCGACGAAGCCGAGTCGCTCGTAGAGGCGGCGGGCAGGATTGAAGGTCTCGACGTGGATTGTGACGCGCGTGCGCAGGCGGGCGCCTTCATTGAGCACTTCGCGGATCAATGCTCCGCCCAGTCCGCGAGCGCGGAAAGGCGGCAGCAACGCGATATCCATGATGCGGATTTCGTCGCCGCGCTCGTGGAGATAAAGCCGGCCGGCGGGAAGCTCGTCGACGGCGACGAGGAGGAAATCGGCGCCGGCGTAGTGTTGGCGGTAGGACGCGTCCTGCGCGGCAAACTGTTGCGCGAGGAAGGCCCGTTTGGTTTCGGGCGGCCATGGCACGGGCGCGAGTTCCTCTGCGCGCGTGCTGGCGTAGACCTCTTCGAGGACGGCGCGGTCGGCGGGGGTCGCGTTGCGCAGGGAAATTTTCCGGTCGCGGAGCTTCGGTGCGCCGCCGATCCGGGTCCAGTCCATGACAGGCACGGGGCGGGCTCAGCCGCGCGGCGGGAAGACGCCGGCGAGCGCGATGCAGAAATTCAGGGTGAGGTAGGGCATCATGTTGTTGTGCGGCTGGTCGCCGCCGGCGGGCGCGACCGCCTGGAATGCCATCGCGACTTGGGGCGCACCGGAGCCGGGGGCGTAGGGCTTGGCGCCGATGACACGAGAGATGGAGGCGCTGCCGGGGAGATTGGAATCCGCGGCGGTCGTCTGCCCGTTCAAGCTGTGCGTGTGCGCGGGAATTTCCGACTGGAGCAGCGTGACGGTTTGCGAGCCACCGGTCTCGCCGAGATCGTGCAGGGAGAGTCCCGGACCCTGACCGGGGTGCATGGGCACGTTGCCCTGCATGTCGGGGAGGGCGAAGTTATCCTTGCCGTTGCCACCGTAGGTGGTCCCGAGCAGCGAGAACAGGGCGGTGTTCTGAGAAAGCGGCAGGATCTGGCCGTCGCAGAACGCCCAAAACTTGGGCGCAAAGTTGAAGGGGAAAATCCGAATCTCGGCGACGAAGGGATCGGCCATGGGAAGCGTCAGGTTGGGGAAGGAAAGATGCCGAACAGCGAGATGATGAAATCCACGCAGAGATACGGCTGGAAGTTCGTGTGCGGCTGCGAGCCGCCGACGACGCCGACGGCGGCGTTGTAGAGCGCAGTGTTCGGCACGTCGCTTACGAAGCCGTCGTAGGAGCCGGTCTGGGCGAGCACGTTGCCGGTGGGCAGCTGGGAGTTGGCGATGCTCGTCGTCGCCAGGAGGGAATGCGAGTGGGCGGGGATCTGATTGATGGTGAGCGTCACTTCCTCGACGCCGCCGGTCTCCGCGAGGGTGAAGCCGTTGCCTTGGTGGATCGGCAGGCGGCCGCGGAGATCAGGCAAGTTGAAGGTCGACTGACCGTCGCCGCCATAGGTGGTGCCGATGAGTTGGAAGAGCGTCTCGTTTTCCGAGATGGGGAGTTGCTGCCCTTCGCAAAACATCCAGCCGGCCGGGGCGAAGTTCCCTGCAAACATGCGAATCTCACCGACGTAAGGTTGAGCCATGGTGAATCAGGTCTGAGAGGGAAAGATACCCTGGAGGGCGATGCAGAAGTTCAGCGTGAGAAAAGGCTGCATGTTCAGATGAGCCTGGCTGCCGCCGACGTTGCCGAGCGTGCCGGCATTCATGGCGACGAGGCCGCTATCGGGCGCGTGGTAGGCGGGATTGGCGGTCTTCGCGAGCTGGTTGGTGGCGGCGACCAGCGTCGTGCCGGGATTGGACGTGGCGTTGAGCGTGTGCGTGTGCGTCGGGAGTTCCGAGATCGAGAGCGTGTGCGCCTGCTCGCCGCCAACTTCGCCGAGCGTATGGCCGCTGCCCATGTTGATTGGCACGCGACCGCGGAGATCGGGAAGGGCGAAATTCACCCGGCCGTCGCCGCCGAAGGTCGTGCCGAGCAGCGAGAAGAGCGCCTGGTTCTGGTTGATCGGCAGTAACTGGCCGTTGCACAGCGCCCAGCCCTTCGGCGCGAAGTTGAACGACATCAGTCGGATCTCGGAAAGAAAAGGTTCCGCCATGGGAGGGGTGAATCAGGTGAAGTTGAAAATGACCTCGATGCGCTGACCGCGGCTGTCCGGACCGAGCGGCACGGAGAAGAAATCGAACGTGCCGGCTCGCGGATGCGTGTAGGCGAACGTTCCTTGCGCCACACGTGCGCGGCTCGGCGCGATGAACAGCAGCGTGAAACATTCCTGACCGCCGCGCTCCGCGGGCGTGTTGAAGCCCAGACTGTCCACGGCGGCGAGCATCACCTCGAGTTGGTTGCCGGCGGCATCGCGCATCGTGAACGTCTCGCCCGCGAGGGGACGGAAGGTGGCCAGGATGCTCGGCGGCTGGGAGACGGTCATGTGCGTGTCGTGGGCGCGGTGGGACAGGCGGGCTTAACGCAGAGCGCACGTGCTGCGTCAATACGGGAGCTTTCGAAAGACGTAAACGCCACCCAGCAGCGCGTTCGCAAAAATCATGCCGCGACGAGCGGGAACAAGCTTGCGTCCGTGTATCGGAAAAACCGTGATGCCGGCCGCGTCGCGATGCCCACCCATCCGGCGCGCCACCGTTTCCACCTTCCCGTTCCGTGCTCCCCGCTTCCAGCTCACGCGCGGGCCAGTGCCGCGACACCATGGCCGGCCTGCTTTGCGACGATTGCTTCGACCATGCCCCGCGCCTGGATTCGGAGAGCCGTCGAGCGGAAGCGTCATGGACCGATCCTACCGCACCGGTGCGCCCGTGCCTATAGGCCGAATGGCCCATTACCTGCCCCGCGCGACTCTGGTATAAACGGAAACACTTTCCCCAGCTTTATTCCATGCACCCTGCCTGCGTTTCACCGCTGCGTCGCCTCTCCTCCGTCTTGGCCTCTGTGTTCACCGTATGGTCGACGACGCTGCCGCTTCTCGCGACGCCCGGCACGCCGACCGTCACCGCCACCAAGTCCGCCGACACCTCTGCGCGCAAAAACCAGGGCGACTCCATCGTCTACACGATCACCGTCGCGAACTCCGGCACCGCCGACGCGCTCGGCGTCACGCTGACCGACGCCGCGCCCGCGAACACCGCCGACGTGGCCAACACCCTCGACGTCACCCCGCTCGCCCGCGACGATGTCTACGGTCAGACCGTGCTCGCCAACATGAGCGTGACTTCCTCGACGAGCGTCGTGACGAACGACTTCGCCGGTTACCTCAACGGCTCCGCGCTCGGCGCCACCGATCTGACGATCACCGCCGTCGGCAATCCCACGCACGGCGCCGTGAGCATGACCACGACCGGCGCGAACATCGGCAAGTTCACTTACACGCCGGCGGCCGGTTACGTCGGCTCCGATTCGTTCACCTATACGATCGGCCGCACCGGCGTCACCGAAACCGTGGGCACGCTCGTGAGCCGCACCGCCACCGTCACGCTCACCGTCGGTGGTCCGGTGATCTGGTTCGTCGACAACACCAACGGCTCCGATGCCAACAACGGCACGCTCGGCCACCCGTTCAAGACGCTCGCGAAAGTCTCCACCGTCGACGCCGCCGGCACGACCCCGCAGCACGCGATCTTCGTTTACTCCGGCGCGTATTCCTCGACGACCGGCCTCACGCTCAAGAACAACGAAATCCTCGCCGGCCAGAGTTCCACCGCCGCGAGCTTCGACGCGCTCTTCAGCCTCGCACCCGGCTCCGATACGCCAGCCCGCCCCACGCTCAACAGCACCAAGCCCGTCGTCGCCGTCACCTCCGGCACCGCCCTCACGCTCGGCTCGGGCAACACCGTCACGAGCATCACGATCACGAATACATCCGGCAATGCCCACGGCATCGCCGGCTCCGCCATCGGCACCGCCACGCTCGCCGACATCGCCGTCGCGACCGTCGGCGGCGGCACCGCCTTCAGCGTGGGCACGAGCGGCACGCTCACCCTCACCGGCGCTGCCAACACTCTCAACGCCACCAACGGCATCGCGCTCTCCGTGCAGAACGTCGGCATCGGTGCGGGCGGCCTCACCTTCAAAAGCATCTCCGCCAGCGGCGCCGCGAATGGCATCGTACTCCTCAACACCGGCTCCTCCGCCGGTCTCACCGTCACCGGCGATGGCACCGACGCCACGCTCGGCGGCAACGGCTCCGGCGGCACGATTCAAAACACCACCGGCACCGCGATCGCGTTGAACAACACGAGGAGCCCCAGCTTAAGTTACGTCACGATCCTCAACCCCGGAGCCACCGCGCTTACGGCCCTCAGCGTCGGCGGCCTCACGATCAACCGCTGCACGTTCACCGATGTCTCTCCGGCCGAAGGCTTCGACGACAATATCCTCATCGGCGACTTCGCCAGCGGCACCGCCGTCAGCGGCACGATCGCGATCACCAATTCGAAATTCACGGATGCTCCCAACGACAACATCGCCGTGGGCATTTCGAGCGGCACCTCCAGCTGGACCGTCACCGGCAATACTTTCAGCGGAAACAACAACATCGGCTTCAACCTCGAGTTCCGCGGCACCTCCGTGATCTCCGCGCTCGCGCTCACGAACAACACCTTCAACGGCCACTACACCTCCGATGCCGACGACAACGCCGAAGGCATTCACATCCAGCCCGCCAGCGGTACCACCGGCTCCCTCGTCGCGACGATCACCGGCAACACCTTCGCGAACAACAATCTCGCGATCGACGTCAACGACGACGCCGCCGCGACGACCACCTACACGATCTCCTCCAACACGGTCGTCAACGACACCCGCCGCGCCAATCTCACCTCCGGCCTCGGCAGCGTCACCAGCCACGCGATCAACGCCTTCATGGCGACCACCAGCACGTCCTCTGCGTTGATGAACCTCCGCCTTGAGAACAACACCATCGGCAACGCGGGCATCGCCGGCTCCGGCTCCTCGATCGGCAACGGCATCCGGGTCAACTTCAACGGCAACGGCACCGGCCGCGTGCTCGTGAACAACAACACCATCCGCGAAACCCCGCTCGGCCGCGGCATCGAAATCATCGGCCGCAACGGCACCGGTACGCTCGACGCCACCATCACCAACAACAACGTCTCCCACTACGACCTCCCGTTCGACACCGGCAACGGCTCGGACTTCCCACTCGGCGCGATCGTTGTCCTGTCCAACACCCCCACCACTTCGGGTTACATCGTGCGCACGGATATTCGCGGCAACATCGTGCCCACGTCCTCGGCTACCGGCCAGCCCGCCGCCGAGTCGCCCGCCAAATACATCTCGCTGAAACTCTCCAATACGACGGGCGGCTCCGCTCTGCACCTCGTCAACACCACCAGCGCCGCAAACGCGACTGCCCAGTTGACCAGCGCCAACACCGGCGACGTGGGCGCAGGCGCAGGCGTGGACCTCATCATCGGCGCGCTCAACCAGCCGCCGCTGCTCCTGGCCAGCGCGCCCATCGCCAGCACGACATCCGTTTCCGCCCAGCCCACGTCCGCCGCCGCTGCGACCAGCGTGGAGCTTTCGTCCGCCGTCCTGCCCGAGAGCGCGACGCTCACGCAAACCGACCTCGACCGCACCGTCACCGCCGCCCTCGTGCTCTGGGAAGCGAGCGGCCTCACCGCCGAACAAGACGCGCTCCTGCGCTCCCTCCGCTTCGACCTCGCCGATCTGCCCGGCGTTTATCTCGGCCAGGCCGGCGCTGGCAGCATCTCCGTCGACGCCGACGCCGGCGGGCGAGGGTGGTTCGTCGCCACCGCCGCTCCGCTCGCGACCGACGGGCGCGTCGACCTGCTCACCGCCATTCTCCACGAAATGGGCCACGCGCTCGGCCTCGACGACACGTATTCGCCCGCGGATCGCGACGACATCATGTTCGGCTGGCTTGCTGCCGGCCAGCGCCGCCTCCCCGCGCTGCACCAGGCCGCGGGCGCGCAGCCGCACGCCGACGGTGTCACGCACTTCCTCGCCGCGCCGGTGACCATCGGCACGCTGCCGATCGGCAAACAGGTCGTCGTCACGTTCACCGTCACGATTACCGCCAAGGCCAACGTCTCGAATGCAGCCAGCGTCAGCGGCTCGAACTTCGCCACGATCGCCAGCAACACCGCCGCCAACGAAGTCGAGCAGCCGCCCGTCGTCTCCGATTTCTCTAAAGCGGCGCTCGAGGACACCATGCTCACGTTCGGCGCGAGCGATTTCACCGGAAAATTCTCCGACCCGAATTCCGGCGACACGCTCAACAGCGTCACCCTCGTTTCCCTCCCGACGCACGGCGTCCTGAAAGTCGGTGCCTCCGCCGCCACCGCCGGCCAGACCGTCGCCGCCGCCAGCCTCGCCACGATCACCTACACGCCCGCGACGAACTACTACGGCTCCGACTCGTTCACGTGGAACGCCTCCGATGGCACGCTCCCCGCCAACAGCGCCGCCACGATCACGCTCTCCGTCGCTCCCGTCGCCGACACGCCCTCGATCACCGCCGCCACCACGGCCGAGGACACGCAATCCGCTACCGGCCTCGTCATCTCGCGCAACATCGTCGACTCGACCGAAGTCACGCACTTCAAGATCACGAACCTCGTCAATGGCCGCCTCTACAAGAATAACGGCACTACCGAAATCGTCGCCGGGGACTTCATCACCTTTGCCGAGGGCAACGCCGGCCTGAAGTTCACGCCCGCCGCCGATAAGAACTCGCCGTCGAGCGACACCTTCTCCTTCGACGTGCAAGGCGCCACCGACGCCATCGGCACCGGCCTCAGCTCCGCCGCCAACGCCGCGATCACCATCACCGAAGTGAACGACGTCCCCGTGCCCGCGAACGACTCCCTCAGCGCGATCGACGAGGATTCCGCCGTGCGCACGATCAGCTTCGCCTCGCTCGTCGCCAACGATTCCACTGGCCCGGCCAACGAATCCACGCAGACGCTCGTCGTCGCGTCCGTCGCGAATCCCGTCGGCGGCACCGTGCAGATCTCCGGCACCGACGTGCTCTTCACGCCCGCCGCCGATTTCAACGGCGCCGCGAGCTTCACCTATAAGATCACCGACAACGGCACGACCAACGCCGTCTCCGATCCGCAGACTTCCACGGCGAGCGCGACGGTCAGCTTCACCGTCAACGCCGTGAACGACGCTCCCGTCATCACCGCGCCCGCGACACTCTCCGGCACGCCAGATGTCGCCGTCGCAGTCACCGGCGTCTCCTTCGCCGACGACTCCGGCGCGAATTCCGTCGTCGTCACGTTCTCGAGCAGCGGTGGTTCCACTGCGGCGACCACGGGTGGCAACGTCACCGTCGGCGGCACGGCTGGCGCCCGTACGCTCACCGGCACACTCGCCGATCTCAACGCCTTCCTCAGCGGCGGCGGCGTCACCTTCACGGCGGCGGCGAACACCACGCTCACCATCGGCATCGACGACCAGGGCAACACCGGCACCGGCGGCGCAAAGACCGATTCGAAGAACATCGCGATCTCGCTCGCCCAAGCGCCCGTCATCACCGCCTCTGGTGGCACGACGTCTGCCAATGAACGCGTCGCGACGCCTGTCGACCCGGCTCTGACCGTCACCGATGTGGACAGCCTTACGCTCGCCGCCGCCACGGTCTCGATCACGGGCAATTTCGCCAACGCCGAAGACGCGCTCTCGTTCACCAACGATGGTTCGACGATGGGCAACGTCGTCGCCTCGTATAACAGCAGCATCGGCGTCCTCACGCTCACCTCCTCCGATGCCACCGCGACGCTCGCACAATGGCAGGCCGCGCTCCGCGCCGTGGCGTTCACCGACAGCGCGCACGCGCCGAACACCGCCACGCGCACGATCAGTTTCGCCGTCAACGACGGCGGCCTCGGCAGCACCGCAGCCACGAAGCTCGTGGCCGTCATCGCGGTCAACGAAGCGCCGACGCTCACCAACGTCAGCACGCTGACCGGCGCGACCGAGGACATCGCGTTCACGATCGCTTACGCCGACCTCGCCTCCGCCGCGAACGCCGCGGATATCGAGGGCGACACACTTTCGTTCCGCGTCGAAGCCGTTTCGAGCGGCACGCTTACGAACGGCGTCAGCCCGGTCGTCGCTGGCGCCACGCTGCTCGCTGCCGACGAATCGTTCGTCTGGACACCCGCCGCGAACGCCAGCGGCACGGTCAACGCGTTCACCGTCGTCGCCTACGACGGCGCGCTCCCTTCCGCGACGCCGGTGCAAGTCGCGGTCACCGTCACAAGCGTGAACGACACGCCGACGCTCGATGTGATAAACAATCCCGCTGCGATCCTGGAAGACGCCGGCGCGCAGACGATCAACCTCGCCGGCATCAGCGCCGGCGGTGGCGAGAGCCAGACGCTTACGATCACCGCGACCTCGAATAACACCGCGCTCATTCCGAACCCGACGGTCACCTACACCAGCCCGAACGCCACCGGTTCGCTCAGCTACACGCCCGTCGCCAACGCGAGCGGCACGGCGACGATCACCGTGACTGTGCAGGACAACGGCGGCACTGCGAACAGCGCGGTCGATCTCCTCACGCGCACCTTCACCGTCACCGTC
The DNA here is from genome assembly GCA_048498075.1 of Verrucomicrobiota bacterium. GTDB lineage: Bacteria > Verrucomicrobiota > Verrucomicrobiia > Opitutales > Opitutaceae > Opitutus. Next base: position 51,419 of record JBEHYR010000028.1, read on the forward strand.
ACGAGCGTGAACGACACGCCGACGCTCGATGTGATAAACAACCCCGCCGCGATCCTGGAAGACGCCGGCGCGCAGACGATCAACCTCGCCGGCATCAGCGCCGGCGGTGGCGAGAGCCAGACGCTCACCGTCACCGCGACGTCCGATAACACCGCGCTCATCCCGAACCCGACCGTCAACTACACTAGCCCGAACGCCACCGGTTCGCTCAGCTACACGCCCGTCGCCAACGCGAGCGGCACGGCGACGATCACCGTGACCGTGACGGATAACGGCGGTACCGCCAACGGCGCCACCAACACTATTGCGCGGACCTTCACGGTTGCCGTCACGAGCGTGAACGACACGCCGACACTCGATGTAATAAACAATCCCGCTGCGATCCTCGAAGACGCCGGCGCGCAGACGATCAACCTCGCCGGCATCAGCGCCGGCGGTGGCGAGAGCCAGACGCTCACGATCACCGCGACCTCGAATAACACCGCGCTGATCCCAAACCCGACGGTCACCTACACCAGCCCGAACACCACCGGTTCGCTCAGCTACACGCCCGTCGCCAACGCGAGCGGCACGGCGACGATCACCGTGACTGTGCAGGACAACGGCGGCACCGCGAACAGCGCGGTCGATCTCCTCACGCGCACCTTCACCGTCACCGTCACGAGCGTGAACGACACGCCGACGCTCGATGTGATAAACAACCCCGCCGCGATCCTCGAAGACGCCGGCGCGCAGACGATCAACCTCGCCGGCATCAGCGCCGGCGGCGGCGAGAGCCAGACGCTCACGATCACCGCGACCTCGAATAACACGGCGGTGATCCCGAATCCGACGGTCACCTACACGAATCCGAACGCCACCGGTTCGCTCAGCTACACGCCCGTCGCCAACGCGAGCGGCACGGCGACGATCACCGTGACTGTGCAGGACAACGGCGGCACCGCGAACAGCGCGGTCGATCTCCTCACGCGCACCTTCACTGTCACGGTCACCAGTGTGAACGACACGCCGACGCTCGATGTGATAAACAACCCCGCTGCGATCCTCGAAGACGCCGGCGCGCAGACGATCAACCTCGCCGGTATCAGCGCCGGCGGCGGCGAGAGCCAGACGCTCACGATCGCCGCGACCTCGAATAACACCGCGGTGATCCCGAATCCGACGGTCACCTACACCAGCCCGAACGCCACCGGTTCGCTCAGCTACACGCCCGTCGCCAATGCGAGCGGCACCGCGACGATCACCGTCACCGTGAAGGATAACGGCGGCACCGCCAACGGCGCCAGTGACACGATCACGCGCACCTTCACCGTCACGGTGACGGCTGTGAACGACGCGCCGACCTTGACGGCCGTTTCGACCCTGACCAGCGCGACGGAAGATACGCCGTTCACGATTTCCTACGCCGATCTCTTCGCCGCGAGCGACGCTGCCGACACGGAAGGCGACGCGATCTCGTTCCGCATCGAAGCCGTTTCCAGCGGCACGCTCACGAAGGGCGGCGTCGCCGTCGTCTCGGGCACCACGTTGTTCTCCACCGGCGAATCGCTCGTGTGGACACCGGCGGCGAACGCCAACGGCACGCTTTTGGCCTTCACCGTGACCGCCTCCGATGGCGTGGCGGTTTCCTCCACGCCCGTGCAGGTCTCCATCGCAGTCGCCCCGGTCAACGATGCACCGGTGCTCGCCGTTTCCGCCACGGCCGCCTACTCCGAAAATGCCGCCGCCACGCAGATCCTCGGCGGCCTGAGCGCCACCGATATCGATAGCGCCACCTTCGCCGGAGCCACGGTGTCGATCGCCGCCGGCACGTTCACCGGCTCCGGCGATGTTCTCTCCGCCAGCACTGCCGGCACTTCGATCACCGCGAGCTACAACAGTGCGACCAAGATCCTGACGCTCAGTGGCACCGATACGAAGAATCACTACGGCCAAGTCCTCTTCGGGCTCACCTACGCCTCCACGAGCGACGATCCCACGAACGGCGGTGCGAATCCCACGCGCACGATCACGTGGCAGATCGATGACGGCGGTAGCGTCAACCGCACCAGCAACGTCGCCACCACCACACTGACGATCGCCGCCGTCAACGACGCGCCGACGATCTCCGGCGCGGTCGCCGGCCAGACCGTCACCGACAAAACCACGCTCACGCCGTTCTCCGGTGTCACCGTCGCCGACCCCGACAGCCCGAGCCTCACGCTCACCGTCGCGCTCGATGCCGTCGCGAAAGGCGCTCTCTCGAATCCCGGCACCGGCCTCGGCAGCTACGACGCGTCGACCGGCGTCTACACCGTCTCGGGTTCCGCCACCGCCGTCACCGCTGCCCTCCGCACGCTCGTTTTCACGCCTGCTGAAAATCGCGTCGCACCCGCCTCGACTGAGACGACGACCTTCACGATTTCCGCGAACGACTCCGTCGCCACCCCGACCATCGACCGCATCACCACCGTCGTCACGACCTCCGTCGACGACGCGCCGACCGGCCTCGCGCTCTCCGCCGCCTCGGTCACGCAGTCCTCGTCCAACAACATCGTCGTCGGCACGCTCTCCACGACCGACGCCGATACCAGTGACACGTTCACCTACACGCTCGTCGCCGGCGCCGGTTCGACGGACAACGCCTCCTTCAACCTCCTCGGCGACAAACTCCGCGCCAACGCGCCGTCCTCACTCGCTCCGCGCGACTACACCGTCCGCCTCCGCACGACCGACGCTTCGAGCGCCCCCTTCGAGCAGGCCTTCACGATCGCCGTCACCGACAACGTCGCGCCCACCGTGGTCTCCGTCGCCGGTCCCGCCGCCGGTATCTACGGCGTCGGCACCGCGCTCGATTTCACCGTGACGTTCAGCGAACCCGTCACGGTCGACGCGACCGCCGGCACGCCGACACTCGCCCTCACGCTCGCCGGCAACGCCGTCGACGCCACTTATCTCACCGGCAGCACCACGACGGCCCTCGTCTTCCGCTACATCGTGAAAGCGGGCGATCACGCCGCCGCCGGCGAAGTCGTCCTCGGCGCGATCGCGCTCAACGGCGGCACCGTCCGTGACGTGAGCGCGAACGACGCCATCCTCCTTTTCTCGCCACCCGCGCAACCCGGCGTGATCGTCGAAGCGCGTTTCCACTCCGCCGATACGAACCAGGACTGGGCGATCAGCCTCGGCGAACTGCTGCGCGTGATAGAGCTCTACAACACGAAGAGCGGCACCACCCGCACCGGCGACTATCGCACCGCCACGACCACGACGGACGACGGTTACGAAGCCGGCGCCGGCGCGATCACCGGCCCGTATCACTCCGCCGATTCAAACCACGACGGCCAGATCAGCCTCGGCGAACTGCTGCGCGTGATAGAACTCTACAACACGAAGGACGGTACGACCCGCACCGGCATCTACCATCGCTCGCCCGGCACGGAAGACGGCTTCGCCACCGGCCCGGACACCAACGGTTGATCGCGCGCCGTCCACCTCGCTTCGCCACCTCTGCTCATTTCCGACATGAAGCTCCTCCGCTCCATTCTTCTCCTCGCCCTCGTCCCCGCCGCGCTCTTCGCCCGGGTGGTTTCCCCCGCCACCGCGACGCTCACACCCGACAGCGCCTACCTGCTGCCGAGCACCGGCACCGTGACCTTCACCGCCGCCGTCTCCGGCTACACCAACGCCACGAGCGCGATCGGCTGGTCGGTCACGCTACCCGCCGGCTGGAGCTACGTCTCCGGCACCGGCGAACCCGACGTGAAACCCGCCGCCGGCCAGACCGGCACGCTCGAGTGGGCTTACATTTCGATCCCGGAGAGCGCTTCCTTCACCTTCACGATCAGCTATCCCGCCGGCATCGTCGCCGACGCCTCGATCGCCTCCGCCGTGATCGTGCGCGCCTCCGGCTTCGCGCAAACCACCACGCCCGCCGCCGTCACGCTCTCGCCCGCGACCGCGCCCGTCGTCGCCAATACCGGCAGCACCTCGGCCACGTTCGCCTCCACGCTCAGTCTCCAGATTTCCGCGACGAGCCCCATCGCCATCACCGGCTACGGTGCCACCGGCCTGCCCACCGGCCTCTTGCTCGACGGCGCCACCGGCCTCATCGCCGGCGCGCCCACGCAAGTCGGCACGTTCCCCGTTTCCCTCACGGCGACCAATGCCGCCGGCACCAGCGCCGCGGCTTCGATCTCGCTCGTCGTCGGCAACGCCAGCGCCTCCCTCGTGCTCGGCTCGCTCGCCGCCACCTACGATGGCCAGCCCCACGCCGCCACCGCGACGACGACCCCCGCGAATCTCAATGTCGTCCTGCTCTACGGCGCGCCCGGCAGCAGCACCGCGCCGACCGATGCCGGCACGTATCCGATTTCCGCATCCATCGCCTCGCTCGGCTACACGGCGTCCGCCTCAGGCTCGCTCGTGATCTCGCCCGCGGACCAGACCGTCACCTTCACGCCCGTCGGCGCGGTGCAGGCCGGCTCCGATTACCCGTTGTCCGCGGGCGCCAGCTCCTCGCTGCCGGTCACCTTCTCGGTCGTCAGCGGCCCGGCGACGATCGCCGGTTCCACGCTCACGGTAAACGCCTCCGGCGCCATCGTCCTCCGCGCTTCGCAGGCGGGAAACAACAACTACCACGCCGCCTCCGCCGACCAGACCCTCAACGCCTCCAAGCTGAGCCAGACGATCACCTTCCCGCAGCCCGCCGACAAGATCGCGACCGACGCCGCCTTCGCGCTCGCCGCGACCGCCTCGTCCGGCCTGCCGGTCAGCTTCACCGTGATCAGCGGCCCGGCGATGCTCGCCGGCTCGACGCTCACGCTCACCGGCTCTTCCGGCACCGTGGCGATTCGCGCGAGCCAGGCCGGCAACCTCGTCTACACCGCCGCGACCGATGTCACCCGCACCTTCGAAGTGACCGCCGATCAGGACCGCGTGTTCTTCGGCAACTTCTTCTCCAACGGTGCGAGTCTCTCCGCTTCCCGCAGCACCCGCGGTGCGAGCACCGTCGCCCTCGTCGGCGATATCGCCGCCGTGCTGCCCGCGCAGAGCAACGATGGCTCGCTCATGATCGTGGCGCCCACCGTCGGCATCAACATCCTCGTGCCGTTTACGCTTCACGAAGACGGTTCGTTCGTCTCCACCACCACCCAGACGATCGCCGGCGTCAGCCGCTCGGTCACCGTCCGCGGTCAGCTGGCGAACAACGTCCTTTCCGGTTCGGTCGACGAGCTGGGCTACAGTTTCTCGACCGCCGTCGAGCCGCACACCGGCCCCTCCGCCGCGGCCTCCGGTCTCTATAAATCCACCGCGCTCGCCACCAGCGAAGGCGTCACCTACACGATCGTCGGCGCGAACAACAACGTCCTCGTCCTCGCCATCACGCCCACCGTCACCGTCGGCGGTCCCGCCACGCTCGCCGGTGACGGCACCTTCCAACTCGAGGTCGCCGCGCCGTCCGGTGGCGGCCAGGTGACGCTGAAAGGTACGGTCGACGAACCGACGACGACCGTCGCCAGCTCGATCACTTTGCCCAACCAGGCCCCGATCGATTTCGGGGGGCTGAAAACGACCACGTCCCGCACCGACCGGTTGATCAACCTCTCGTCGCGCGCCCGCGTCGGCAGCGGCGAAAATGTGCTCATCACCGGTTTCGTGCTCGGCGGCTCGACCTCGAAGCAGGTTCTCGTCCGCGCCATCGGCCCCGGCCTCTCGGGCCTCGGCGTGCAGAGCTTCCTCGCGAACCCGAGCATCCGCATCGAGCGCTCCGGCGTGCTCGTGGCCCAGAACGACGACTGGGGCGCCAACACCGATCCCGCCGCGCTCGCCGCCGTGGCGGCCCGCATCGGCGCGTTCGCGATCGCCTCCGGCAGCAAGGACGCCTCGCTCCTCGCCACGCTCGAGCCCGGCGTTTACACCGCCGTGGTCAGCGGCGGCACCGGTGTGGCGCTCGCTGAAATCTACGACGCCAGCGAGAATCCGCAGGCCGACTACCAGCGCCTGGTCAACATCTCCTCGCGCGGAGAAGTCACCTCCGGCGAGAACATCCTCATCGGCGGCTTCGTCGTGACCGGCAATTCGCCGAAGAAAATCATGATCCGCGGCGTCGGTCCCGGCCTCGCCGCCCAAGGCGTCGCGCATCCCTTGGGCGACCCGGCGCTGAAAATCTACAAGAGCAACACCCTGCTCGCGCAGAACGACAATTGGAGTTCCGATGCGACCGCCGCCGCCGAACTCGCCTCCGCGGCCACGACCACGGGTGCGTTTGCGCTCCAGTCCGGCAGCAAGGACGCGGCGATCATCCTCACGCTCACGCCCGGCATTTACTCCGTGCACGTCGTCGGCAACGCCGGCACGACGGGTGTCGCGCTCGTCGAGATTTACGAAGTGCCGGAGTAAACGCCGCGCAGGAATTTAGTTTCCCAGGCGCGCCCGATGTCGGGCGCGCCTTTTTTTCTTTGGGGGTTGCTCGCTGCGCACGCGTCCGACGCCTCTCGTCGGTCGCCCCGCAACCGATCGCCGGTTTTAGTGTCTGCGACGAGGTAACCAGAAACCTCAACCCCGATTTACCATGAAACACCGTAACGGAACCGGATCGACTGCTCAAAAACCCGAGGAGATTCTCAGTGACCTCCGCGCGCTCGTCACCGAAGCGGAAAAACTCATCGGCGAAACCGCGAGCGAGCAGACGGAAGCGGTGCTCACCTCGCTCCGTGAACGCTTCGCCGCCGCGCAGGAACGCCTGGCCGACGCCTACGAAGGCGCGCGCCAGAAAGTCGTCGCCGGCGCCAAGTACACCGATGAGACCATCCGCGAAAATCCCTATCAATCCCTCGCGGTCGCGCTCGGCGTGGGCGTGCTCGTGGGCGTGCTCGTCGGCCGTCGCCGTTAAGGCGCGGCGATTCTTCTGCGGCCTGCCGTGACCGATCACGATTCGCTCGAGTCGCCGGGATTTCTCAGCTCGTTCCGCGCGCTGGGCGACGGGCTGTTGTCCAGCCTGCACGACCGCATCGAATTGTTTTCGGTCGAGTTGCAGGAGGAGAAATATCGGCTGATGCAGGTCTTCCTGTGGATCGCCGCCGGCGTATTTTCGGCGGTGATGGCGCTGACCTTCGCGAGCCTCGTGGTGGTTTATTTGTTTTGGGAAACGTCGCGACTCGGCGTGTTGGTTGCGCTCACGGCGGTTTATGCCGCCGTTTTTGTCGGAGTGGTGGTGGGCTTCCGCCGTTACCTCGCGCAGCAGCCGAAGCCCTTTGCCGCGACGTTGGAGGAATTGCAGGAGGACCGCGCATGTATCCGCAAGGAGAGTTGAAGCTCATCGCCCTGCGGAAGGCGCAACTTCAGCGGCGGTCGGCGCTCCGCCGGGAGGTGTGCGTCGAAGCCGCCGCGCAAATTGTCCGGCCGCTCGAGTGGTTCGACGAGGCGCGCGCAAAATGGAAACGGCTTTCCCCGCTCGTGAAGCTCGGCGGCCTCGCGTTCGGCGTGGTCGCGCGAAAAAAATTTTTGCCGCGCGGCGGTCTCGGCTCGTGGCTGCGCTGGGGCACGGCGGCGGTGAGTTTGGTGCGTGGATTGCGAGCCGTCCGCCGGTAACGGTGTAATTGCGTCACTGTAGGAGCCTGCTTGCCGGCGATGTTTGAAGTGGCTGCGGCCTCCTGCCGCAGTCCAGCCACGGCGGCGGCGGGGGAGTCGTTGCCACTCGGAATCGCCTGCAAGCAGGTTCCCGCCTTCGAGCCCGCCGATTGGGCACGGCGGACGTGCTGCGCAACCCTGACGCTCCCTGCGGCGCGGAGCGCTCCAGATTGACCCGCGCCGGCGGGCCGGCATCCGACTTCCCGGGGGGCGAGCGCGGCGGCTTGCTGGCGCGAAGTTTGCGAATCCCTTTTTCTCATCATGGATTTCGCCAAGCTCACTCAGATGTCGCGTCAGGCCGTCACCGACGCGCAGAATATCGCCCGGCGGCTCAATCACAACGAGGTGGACACGTGGCACGTGCTGTCCGCATTGCTGGCGCAGGAAAACGGCGTCGTGCCGGGCTTGCTCGACAAACTCGCCATTACGCCGAGCGCGGTGCAACTCGCCGTCGAACGCGAGCTGGAACGCCTGCCGAAAGTCACCGGCAGCGTCGACACCTCGAAAATTTACGTGACGCAGGCGGTCAACGACGCGCTGACTCGCGCCGAAAGCGAAGCCGCGAAACTGAAAGACGAATACGTTTCGGTGGAGCACCTGCTTCTCGGGCTGGTCGAGGTCGGCAAGCCGGAGGCGTTGAAGAAACTCTTCCATAGCTTCGGCCTCGACCGCGCAAAGGTGCTCGGCGCGCTGAAGGATCTGCGCGGCGCGCAACGCGTCACGACGGACAATCCGGAGGCGACCTACGCCGCGCTGGAAAAATACGGCATCGACCTCGTCGCGCAGGCGCGGAAGGGGAAGATGGATCCCGTGATCGGCCGCGACGACGAGATCCGCCGCACGATCCGCATTCTCTCGCGCAAGACGAAGAACAATCCCGTGCTCATCGGCGAACCCGGCGTCGGCAAGACCGCCATCGTCGAAGGCCTCGCGCAACGCATCCTCCGCGGCGACGTGCCGGAGGGATTGAAGGACAAAACGATTTTCGCCCTCGACATGGGCGCGCTCGTGGCCGGCGCGAAGTATCGCGGCGAATTCGAGGAGCGCCTCAAGGCCGTGCTCAACGAGGTGAAACAGAGCGAAGGCCGCATCCTGCTCTTCATCGACGAACTCCATCTGATCGTCGGCGCAGGGAAAACGGAGGGCGCGATGGACGCGGGCAATCTGCTCAAGCCGATGCTCGCGCGCGGCGAGCTGCATTGCATCGGCGCGACCACGCTCGACGAGTATCGCAAGCACATCGAGAAGGACGCGGCGCTGGAGCGGCGTTTCCAGCCGGTGGTCGTCGATCAGCCGAGCGTCGAGGATGCGATTTCGATTTTGCGCGGACTGCGGGAGCGGTTCGAGCTGCACCACGGCGTGCACATCCAGGACAACGCGCTCGTCAGCGCGGTGACGCTGTCGAATCGCTACATCAGCGACCGGTTCCTGCCGGACAAGGCGATCGATCTCGTGGACGAGGCCTGCGCGATGATCCGGACCGAAATGGACTCGATGCCGCAGGAACTCGACGAACTCACGCGGCGCGTGCTGCGGCTGGAGATCGAAGAGACGGCGCTCGCAAAAGAGAAGGACGACGCGAGCAAGCGCCGGCTCGAGGTGCTGCGCAAGGAACTCGCCGAGGCGCGCGAGCAAGCGAGCGCGTTGAAACTTACCTGGGAGAAAGAAAAGGCGTCGCTCCAGAAGACACGCAAGCTACGCGAGGCCATCGAGGCGACGCGGCTCGAAATGGAAAAAGCCGAGCGGGCCTACGATCTGAACAAGGTGGCGGAGCTGCGCCACGGCAAGCTGCCGCAGATGGAGGCGGAGTTGAGACGCCTCGAGAAAAAGGGCGCGGAGCAGACGACGTTGTTCAAAGAGGAGGTTTCCGAGGAGGAAATTGCCGAGGTGGTTTCGAAGTGGAGCGGCGTGCCGGTGACTCGACTCGTCGAAGGCGAGAAGGAGAAACTGCTCCGGCTCGAGGAAGTGCTGCACGAGCGGGTCGTCGGCCAGGACGAGGCGGTGACACTGGTCACTGAGGCGATTCTGCGCGCGCGCAGCGGCATCAAGGATCCGCGCCGGCCGGTGGGCAGTTTTCTCTTTCTTGGGCCGACCGGAGTCGGCAAGACCGAACTCGCGAAGACGCTGGCGGAAACGCTGTTCGACACCGAGGCGGCAATGGTGCGGATCGACATGTCGGAATACATGGAGAAGCACAGCGTCGCACGAATGATCGGCGCGCCCCCGGGCTACGTCGGCTACGACGAGGGTGGACAGTTGACCGAGGCGGTGCGGCGG
>JBEHYR010000029.1:0-60756 GCA_048498075.1 Verrucomicrobiota bacterium
CCCGACATCATCGGTATGCCAAGCGCCACTGCCTACTCGGAGGTGTCGCCACATTCCCACATCATGTCGGAGTTATCGGCATGTCGGGATAAGTCCCTTTGGGCGTTGGCCGGGGAGTTCGCGAACAACTGAGGAGAAGTATCGGGGCGGCGGAGTTCGCCGCCCCTTTTTCTCTCCCGAAACAACCCATGAATCAAAACATGAAAACTCTTTCCTCTCACTATCGCACCGCGATTGACGCCATCCGCGCCGCTACGCTCGCGCCGGATTTCGAATATCGTTCCGCGGTGCTCAGTGTCTATTGCCGAACCGCACCCGCCCACCGGCCTGACTTGCAGGGCCGCGTTTACCTTGAAGCCTTCGAGAAAGTGCCCGGAGGCATCACCCACATGAATTGGTGGACGCCCATGACCCCGGCGGGCTTCCGCGAATTCTTCACAGGGCTGGCCGAACGGACAGGCATGTTTGTTTCAGCGCGGCCTTATCGGCTTGGTCAATCGTGTGACGGCACCATCGGTTCGCCGGTGTTGGCCGCGTTCAAAGCGGCGTGCGATGCGCTCGGATTCGACGCGGACGCACTCTACAAGGAGGCCTATTCAGAACGCGACGACCCGCCGCCGGATTGGGCGGGTTGCCGCGCCGATGCCGACTGGCAAGGCGGAGTGGTGTGGCCGGATCAATGGGACGACAACGCCGTGGCGGGTGTCATCGAATCGCTGACTGAAATCAACTATCACAGTCTCGTTTCCACGCTTGCCACGCACTGCGAGAATCGCCTTCAAGGAGATCCCTCTCGCACCAAAATTCCCGGTTGAGCCAAGCTCCCGGAAATTTTAAGCCCGCTCTCACGAGCGGGCTTTTTTCTGCCCTTCTCAGCCGGTGGAGGCACCGGCACGAGGTTTTCAGCTATTGCGCGATTCGCGACCCGACCCGACGCGCAGGACCAACAGTGCACCGGCGATGAAGAGGAGCGCGCTGTAGCCAAACGCCACCCTCGGGCCAAAGGCGCTCCACAGCGCGCCGACCATCACACTCGATATGAAATCCCCGATGCCGTTCACCGTGGCCAGCACGCCAAAGGCCATGCCGTGCTGCTCACCGGGCACGAGTTCGGCGCAGAGCGAGTCTTCCACGGTCTCCTCAATGGCAACGTAGACGCCGCCCGTCACGAATACGAGGGCGAGCGCCCACAGATCGAGGGGAAGCACAATGATTCCGAACGCCATGGCCGCAGCGACGGCGTAGCCGGCGGCGAGCAGCCGTGTCTTGTTCACGCGATCCGCGAGCCAGCCCGCGATGAAGGCGAATGCGGCGTAGAATACGTTGTGCGCGACGTAGAGCCCGACCGCCGCGCTGGCAGCACCGACCGCGCCGAGTTGCGGCGTGAGTTTCTGTGTCGCCAACAGGATGAGCAATGTGTGTGCGCAATCCCCCGCGCCGAACAAGCCGACCGCGACCAGAAACTTTCGATAGCGGGCCGGTAGCAGCCGCAGTCCTTCGCGAAACGACACACTCGCCACTCGCGTCCGCACCCGTTCGCGCACGACAAATGCGACGCACACCACCGCCGCGAGTCCCGGCACCAGCGTCCAGAAAAACACCGACCGGAAGTCGAGCCCCACCCATCGCAACAGCACGAACGCCGTCGCGGGGCCGACGATGGCACCGAGGGTGTCCATCATCCGCTCGAATCCGAAGGCCCGGCCGTAGGTTTCCGGCGTGACGGCGGCAGCGAGCATCGCCTTGCGCACGGGCGTGCGCACCCCACGACCGAACCACGCGGTCGCACGGGCGAACAGCACATGCCAGGCGGATGTCGCGAACCCGAAGCAGGCCGTGCCAAGTGCGGTCACGAGATACCCTGCGACCATGACCGGTTTCCGGCGCGGCAGCCGGTCCGTCCAATGACCCGAGGCGAGTTTGGCGAAACTTGAGAGACCGTCGGACACGCCTTCGATCAAGCCGATCCACGCCGCCGCAACTCCCATCGTCGCGAGGAAGGCCGGCATCGTGGTCGTTGCGATCTCGTGTGACCAGTCGGCCAGCAGCGAAGCCAACCCGATGCCGAGCACAGTGCGATTGAGCCATGCCGGGCTGGACTGTTTCGTGGCGTTCAACGGGACGCAGTTAATTCAAATTTCCCACGGACACGAGCCGGCGTTTTGGAAGCTATCGTTCAAGGTCTGCTATCTTCAGGCAAACCTGCACACCGCGCGACCCCAGCAACCTGTGAAAGGCACTGCAAGTGCGACGGTGAAGCTGATTCCCAAGGCTCTCGACGGCTCCGGTCGATGCTCGCTTCACTCGATTTTTTTAGCTCTGCCCCGTCCGGAGCGCCCCATTTTATGGGCGGTCAAGGTCGTATCGCTGCGCGATCTCCACCGCGCGCAAACATTCCGCTTCCCCTTCGTTGCGGATAAATCCGCCGCCTCAGCGCTCCATCCAGCGCTTTGACTTTTCGCCCATCCCGAGCGGGCGCTCAAACGGGCTGCACCCGCGATCACTCGACACTTTGTCGAGTAGGGAAACGCAGCTCGCGCGAGCGCTCACCATGCGCGTTTACGAAGCCAAGATGGTTTATTCCCTCATCTCACTCGGCGAAGAAGTCCGCCTCGACAAGCCGGCCAAGGTCGCCGACTACCTGCGTTCAGCTTTCGAAGAAAATCCGATGCAGGAGGCGTTCTACTGCGTCCATCTTGACCGTAAGAATCATCCCCTCGGTCGCCAGCTCATCACGCTGGGCACGGCCACGAGCACACTGGTTTCGCCGAAGGAGGTGTTTCGCGGAGCCATCGTCGCGGGAGCGGTCGCCATCGTCGTAGCTCACAACCACCCCTCCGGGGACCCCGGTCCCAGCCAGGCTGACATAACCGTCACCCGTGCGCTGCGGGCGGCCGCCAAGATTCTCGAAATCGAATTGCTGGATCACGTCGTAGTCGGCGACGCGAAATCCGATCCGCAAGGGCGCGGATATTTCTCCTTCAAGGAGGCGGGCCATCTGTGATGGCGCGCCGCACGCCGCCGGCCTACGGGCTGGCGGCGTGTGACTGCGCTTCGCGCAGGAGCCACTTGCTCACGCGGCCGGCTGCGATGCCGGAAGCTTGATCGCTCCTTGTTCGAGCGCCTTCTTTAATAACTCCACGAGTTGCGCCGCGTCCTGACCGGGCGCGGCGGCAGGCGTTTCCACACTGAAAAACGAAGTAGGCTCAATCTTGCTCGAAACGTAGAATTTTCGCGTCACGCCAATCGTTGAATGCCGCAGTCCCGAGCTGGCGGCGAAGATGCCTCGGCGTTGGGCGATGTGCGAACCGAACTCCTTGCGCAGGGTGTGAATCCGGCTCGTCGAACGGGTGATGCCTTTGGATTTCAGCCACGCGCACAGGGTCGTGAAGTCTTTCTTGCACCGGTAGTGCCGTTGCAGGGAACCGATGCGCGGCGCGATATGGGAAGGGAGGACAAATTCGCCACGATTCTCGACCGCGTGCTTGCGCAGGGTTTCCGCGAAGCGAGGTTCGAGCTGGATTTTGCCAATTGATGAATCGCTCTTGAGGCGACCGTATTTTGTCGGCGCGACAGTGACGGTGCCGGTGGGCAGATCCACGTGAGCCCAGAGAAGCTTGTCGATTTCGTTCCGCCTCAATCCTGCGCCGATGGCCAGAACGAAGATCACGAGATGATTTCCTGTCAGCTCTTTGAACGCGTCTTCGATCAATTGCTTCGCGTCCACTTCCGACGTGTAGAAGTAGTCCGACTCACGCTCCGCGATGAACTCCACGCCCTCAAACGGAAGCGGCGAGGGCAGGGCGAGGTTGGAGCACTTGGTAAGGACACGTTTCAAAACACGCTTTGCGAAAAGCGCACGGGCGTTGCGGAGGATGCCGTTGACGGTGTGCTCGGCATGGGTGCGCTCTTCGGAGCCCGCAGGATGACGACCCACATAAGCGTCGCGCCATGTTGAAACCTGTTCTGGCGTGATCGAATTGAGCAAGGTGCTGTCTACGATCATCCGCCATTTCGACGGAATCGGGCCGCCCGAGAATTTGTCGGCACCGCCGAATTTGATGCGACGGATACCGCTCGCTACCCGGCGCAATCGGGACGCATAGTTGTAAACTGTGCGGGGGTCCAACTGCCCGTGTTGGCTGACCAGATCGACGAAGCCGCCTAGTGTTAGCTGAGACCGTTCAGCCGCGAATTCCGGTTTGTATTTTTTTCGAGTCGCATCCCAGCCACTCAGGCGGAGGAATTGGTCGATTTCGCGCGCCAGCTTTGCAGCGATGTCCAAATCTGAACCGAGTTCAAACCATTCGCGCCGTCGCCGGCATTGAACGCGAATCAGGTATTGCGGAGCGGTAGTCGTTCCGTAATATTTCCGAGTGTTGCGTTGGATACGCTGTTTCAGCTTTGCGAAGCTGCCGTGTGTGCTCACTGCGGGGCTCGAATTCTTGCCCACTTCTTGCCCACATTTTAGACTTTGCTGGATGTTTTCGGTTTCGAGGAGGTTTTTCATGGTGTGATGATTTTCCCTCGTAAGCGGCGATCCACCAAGGAGCCAAAGCGGACATCTCGGCGGAAAAAGCGGACATCTCACGAGGTCAACAACACCTTACGGTCACACTTAAAATCCCTTGCTCGTAAGAGCGTGCGGGTTCGAGCCCCGCCCCGGGCACCAGCTCCTCAGCCGCCGATAAACTCGAGCGCGCTCACGCCTGCCAAATTTTCTCTTCTCGCCGGAAGGCGTTGGCGGCCGTCGCGGTCGGCGGCTCTCCGAGCCGTCGCCGTCCTCCATCCGAGGACCGCCCGGAGCGCAGTCCCTACCGGCGCTGCCGCGTCACTCCGTGGATGGCTGCACTTTCTCCAAACCTGAACCCTGCAGGCGCGAGGTGCCTTCGCTCGCAATTTCTCTGCCAGCGGCGGAGCCCGACGTCCTCGTCGGGCTGGGCAGTGCGCGTCCATCGATCAACCGACGAGGACGTCGGGTTCGACCCTTTCCGCTTCGCTACCTCCCAAATGCTCCACCCGGCGCTCAGCCGTGCAGGTAGGTGTTGAGCAGGTTTTCGAGATACTCCTGCTTGCCCGAGCGCGGCTTCGGTTCGCCGAGCTGACCGAGCACGAGCTTCGAGAGTTCCTTGAAGCCCACGCGGCCTTTCTCGATGTCCTTGCCGTAGCCGGTGTCGAAGCTCGCGTAGCGTTCCTTCACGAACTGCTCGAATTTGCCTTCGGCGAGAATCTGCCGCGCCAGCTTGAACGCCAGCGCGTACGCATCCATGCCGCCGATATGCGCGTGGAAAAGATCCGCCGCGTCGATCGACTGCCGCCGCAGCTTCGCGTCGAAGTTGAAGCCGCCCGAGCCGAGCCCGCCCGCGCGCAGGATCGAAATCATCGCGAGCGTCAGCTCCTTCACGTCGGTGTTGAACTGGTCCGTGTCCCAGCCGAGCAGCAGGTCGCCGGCGTTCGCGTCGATCGAGCCGAGCATCTGCTGCGACGCCGCGACCTCGATTTCGTGGTTGAACGTGTGCCCCGCGAGCGTCGCGTGGTTCGTCTCGATGTTGAACTTGAAATATTTCTCGAGGCCGTAGGTCCGCAGGAACGCGATGCCGCTCGCCACGTCGAAATCGTACTGGTGCTTCGTCGGCTCCTTCGGCTTCGGCTCGATCAGGAACTGGCCGGTGAAACCGATCTCCTTCGCATAGTCCACCGCCATGTGCAGGAACGCCGCGAGGTGATCCTGCTCCCGCTTCAGATTCGTGTTGAGCAGCGTCTCGTAGCCTTCGCGGCCGCCCCAGAAAACGTAGTTCTCGCCGCCGAGCGCCTTCGTCACGTCCAACGCCTTCTTCACCTGCGCCGCCGCATACGCGAAGACATGCGCGTCCGGATTCGTCGACGCGCCCGACATGTAACGCGGATTGGAAAACAGATTCGCCGTGCCCCACAGCAGCTTCACGCCCGTGGCCTTCTGGAGTTCCTTCGCGTGCGCGACGACGCGATCGAGGAGCTTGTTCGACTCCGCCAGCGTCCGGCCCTCGGGCGCGATGTCGCGATCGTGGAAGCACCAGAACGGCGCGCGGATTTTCTGGAAAAACTCGAACGCCGCGTCCATCCGCACCAGCGCGACGGACAACGCATTGTTTCCCTTTTCCCACGGCCGCACGATTGTGCCGGGGCCAAACGGATCCGAGCCCGTCCCGCGAAACGCGTGCCAGTAGGCGATCGAGAAGCGCATGTGCTTCGACAGCGTTTTCCCATCGATCACCTCGTCGGGATTGTAGTGGCGAAACGCGAGCGCGTTCGCCGACTTCGTGCCTTCGTAGGCGATCGTCCGGATGCTGGGGAAGTAAGAGCGGGCTTTCTTCATGGCGAAAAAGTAAGAAAAATGAGCTGCACGTTAACTCCCGCGCGGAAGCGAATGGAAGCGAAATAAACCCCCTGCCACTCTAACATTAGCCGATTTCCCGACGGGTCGTCCGCCTACGCTTTCAATCCCAGCGCCATCCGTACACCCGCTTTCACGAAACCCGGTACCGACCAGCCCTGATACAATACCGTCTCGTGCCCATCCGCCGCCGTGATCGTGAAACGGAAAACCCGGAAACTGTTATCCAAATACGGCACCCAACTCAGCAGCGGATCGTCCGCGTCCATCGCCTTCGAGGTGCCCGTCCAGAAGTTATCTTTTAGCTTCGGATTCAAGTCCTCCAAAATCGGCAGTGGCGTTTTCTCCGACACGTCTTCGATTTTCACCGCTTTCGGCACCGCGCCGCTTTTGTCCTCGAACACAAAATCGTAGGTGACCTTTTTCACGCCTTCGCCGGGCGGCCGGCTCAGGCCCGCCGCGCGAATCTTGATCGTTCCCGAGGTCGCCAGTTCCGGTCGCCCATACGTCAGCGGAAACTTCATCCGCTCGCCCGTCGAAATCCTCGTCACATACGTGTATTCGCCGCCCGCGCTCGCGCAGCCCGCCAATCCGCTGAGCACGGCGACGCCGAGCCACGCCACGACCGACCCGCTCAACGACCACCGAAACTTCGAAAAGGAAAACAGCTTCATAGGGAAAATGGAGAAACGCAGGACGACCGATCGCACGTCCAGTTCAAGGCCGCCGCGCTGTCGGTCAAGGTTTCGTGGAAAACGTTCCACTCAACCGGGCAGCGCGATTTCCACCCGGTCGCCGCCGCGCGCCGGTCCCCTGGCTTTGCCCGCGCTGCCGAGCGCGAGCTTCCAATTGCCGGCGGCCGCGGTTTTGCCCGACGCCGTCGCGACGACGCGTTTGCCGTCACGGTGCACGCGGACCGTCAGCGCCTCGCCGCCCTGTTGATCGGAAACGACGCACGTCGTCTCCTGCCCGTCGGCCAGCTCGTAAACGCGGACCGTCACGCCCTCGGCGAATTCGTAGTCCGGCCGCGCGTCCGTCGCACCCAGCGCGATCACCGCGCCTTCGCGCACGAACAGCGGCAGACTCAGGAAATCGTACGTCTCGTGCCGCCAGCCGCCGCCTTCGCGCACCTCGCCGCTGAGCAGATGCGTCCAGCGCCCCTTCGGCAGGTAGTAATCGACCTCGCCGCTCTCCGTGAACACCGGTGCGACGAGCAGCGAGCCGCCGAGCAGGTACTGCCGGTCGAGCGTGTCACAGGCCGGGTCGTCGGGAAATTCCGTGAACATCGCGCGCATCATCGGCACGCCCTCGCGATGCGCCTCGAGCGCCGCCGCCCAGAGATACGGCATCAGCCGGCATTTCAATTTCGTGAAGAAGCGCACCACGTCGCTCGCCGCCTCGTCGTAGGCCCACGGCACGCGATAGCTGGAGCTGCCGTGCAGACGACTGTGCGATGACAGCAGTCCGAACGCCGCCCAGCGTTTGTAGATGTACGCCGGCGCCGTGCCCTCGAATCCGCCGATGTCGTGACTCCAGAAACCGAAGCCGCACAACGTCAGCGAGAGCCCGCCGCGCAGCGATTCCGCCATCGATTCCATCGTCGACCAGCAGTCGCCGCCCCAGTGCACCGGAAATTTTTGTCCGCCGACATACGCTGAGCGCGCGAACAACACCGCCTGTCCCACGCCGCGCTTCGCCTCGATCGCGCGGAAAACGGTTTCGTTATAAACGATCGGATAAAAATTGTGCATCTTCACCGGATCGCTGCCGTCGAAATACGTCACGCCTTCGCTCGGGATGCGCTCGCCGAAATCCGTCTTGATCGCGTCCACGCCCATGTCGAGCAGCCGCCCGATGTGGCCCGCGAACCACTCGCGCGCCGCCGGATTCGTGAAGTCCACGATCGCCATGCCCGGCTGCCAGAGATCCGTCTGCCACACGCTGCCGTCCGTGCGCTTGATGAAATAATTTTTCTCCGCGCCTTCCGCGAACAGCCGCGAGCGCTGCCCGATGTAGGAGTTGATCCACACGCAGATTTTCAGCCCGCGCGCGTGCAATCGTTTCAACATCCCCGCCGGATCGGGAAACACCCGCGGATCCCACTCGAAATTCGTCCAGTCGAACTCGCGCATCCAGAAACAATCGAAGTGGAAAACGTGCAGCGGCAGGTCGCGCTGCTTCATCCCCTCGATGAAACTCGTCACCGTCGCCTCGTCGTAATTCGTCGTGAACGACGTCGAGAGCCACAACCCGAACGACCACGGCGGCGGCAGCGCCGGCCGGCCCGTCAGCGCCGTAAGCTTCCGCAAAATATCCTTCGGCGTCGGCCCGAAGATCAGGAAATATTCCAGGCTCTCGCCCTCGATCGAGAACTGCACGCGCGCCGTTTTCTCCGACGCGATCTCGAACGACACCGGCCCGCACTCGTTCACGAGCACGCCGTAGCCGCGATTCGTCAGGTAGAACGGCACGCTCTTGTACGCCTGCTCGCTCGCCGTCCCGCCGTCGGCGTTCGTGTTTTCGACGACCTGCCCGTTCTTCACGAACGCCGTGAACCGCTCGCCGAGGCCATAGACATTTTCGCCTACGCCCAGCGAGAGCTGCTCGTGCACGTGATTGCCCGCCGCCTCCGTCTGCACGTATCCGATTCCGCGCCACGCGCTCTTCGTCACCACGCGTCCGCCCGCCTCGAAGCTCAGCTCCCAGCCCGGTTTTTTCACGCGCACCGTCAGCGCGCCGCTCGTCAACGTCGCCGAGTCCTTGTCCTCCGCGATCGTCACTTTTGCGTTCTCCGTCGGCACCAGCGGAATTTCCGGACCGGCCGGTTTCTTGCCGATGAAGTGCTCGATGCGCACGCGCACGATGTCCGCCAGCGGCGAACTCAACGTCACCGTCAGCAACGGCCCTTGCAGCGTGTCGCCGCGATGCTTGATGGGGCGCACGGGCGCATGGACGACGAGCTTGTCGCCGTCCATCGTGATCGTGTGCGCTTCGGCCGCATAGTGTGCGGTCACGCCTTTACGCAGCAGCCATTGGCCATCGGTGAATTTCATGGAAAAGAAAAAACGAATGCGTGCCGTCCGCTCCCCGCCGGGTCAACTCTTCGACCCCGTCGTCGCGATGCCTTGGATGAACGTCTTCTGCGCAAAGAAAAACAACACCACGACCGGCAGAATCGTCACCGTGCTCGCCGCCATCAGGTAGTGCCACTGCACGCCGCCGTTCTGCGCCTGATACGCCTGCAGCGCCAGCGACAGCGTGAACGTTTCCTTCTTCGTCAGGTAGAGATACGGCCCCATGAAATCGTTCCACGCGTAGAGAAAATGAAACACCGCCGACGCCGCGATCACCGGCTTGCTGAGCGGCAAAATGATCCGCCAGAAAATCGTCCACTCGCTGCTCCCGTCGATCCGCGCCGCCTCGCTCAGCTCCTCCGGAATGCCCGCGAAAAACTGCCGCATCAGGAAAATATTAAACGCGCTCCCGAAGAATGCCGGCACCCACAGCGGCAGCAGCGTACCGATCCAGCCCAGCTCGCGAAACACGCCGTAGAGCGGCACCATCAACACGGGAAACGGCACCATCAACGTCGCCAGCGTCAGCGAGAAAAACGCGTCGCGCCCCCGCCACGCCACGCGCGAAAAACCATAAGCCACGAGCGCGTTCGACAGCACCGTGCCGATCACGCCGAGCACGCAGATCGTCAGCGTGTTGCCGAGGAACGTCCAGAAACTCACCGCCCCGCTGCCCGCGCCCGCTTCTTCGCTCCCGCCGAGCGCGGCGAGCGCCTCGGGATAATTTTTCCAGCGAAACTTGATCCGCGACTCCACCGCCTCCGGCCGCACCACGTCCCACCGCGGCGCTGTCGCCGCGCGTCCGAGGCTCGCGTCCAAACGCTCGATCACGCGCGTCCAG
Organism: Verrucomicrobiota bacterium; assembly: GCA_048498075.1. GTDB lineage: Bacteria > Verrucomicrobiota > Verrucomicrobiia > Opitutales > Opitutaceae > Opitutus. The sequence goes on from JBEHYR010000029.1 coordinate 10,289, forward strand.
CCCGCCGCCACGCGATGCGCGTTTTTCAACTCCGTTCCGCGCGCCAGCGCCTGCTCCGGCGTCAGCAGCAGCCGCTTGCCCGCGTCCGCTCCCGTCGCCACGTCGGCGACCACGCCATCGCGCGCGATCGGCCCGTCGATGACGACTTCGCGCCGCTCGCCGTCGATCGACGCATAGTAAGCGCGCGGGAAAAGCGTCGGCGGCATTGCCATCGCCTGGTCGAGCGGCTTGAACGACGACAGCGCCAGCCACGCGAACGGCACCCCGAACACCGCGCCCGCCACGATCAGCAGCGCATAGAGCATCGGCCGCGAAAACATCTTCCGGCGCCTCATACGCCTCCCTTCATGTAGGAGCCTGCTTGCAGGCGATGCGACGCGCGCGCCGCCCGACCACGCCCAAAATCGCCTGCAAGCAGGCTCCTACATTTCGAGTTCGCGGCGTTCACCGTCTTCATCTCAGTTCATCCGATCCCGCGACACCTTCGTCGCGAACCACGTCAGTCCCGCGATGATCAGGAACAGCACATACGCCATCGCACTCGCGTAGCCCATCCGCAGATCGTAGAACGCCGTCGCGAACAGGTGCATCGTGTAAAACAGCGTCGACCGCGCCGGAAACCCATCCGTCTCCGTGCCCGTCCCGCCGCTCGCCGCCGACGACATGATCACCGCCTGCGTGAAAATCTGCAGCGCGCTGATCAGGCTCATCACGACGTTGAAATAAATCACCGGCGCGAGCGACGGCAGCGTGATGTGCCAGAACCTCCGCCAGCCCGTCGCGCCATCGATCTCCGCCGCCTCGTAGAGTTCCTTCGGCACGTCTTGCAGGCCGGCGAGGTAGATCACCATCGCGTTGCCCGTGCCCCACAGGCTCATGATGATCAGCGCCGATTTCGCCCACGCGGGATCGACCAGCCACGCCGGCGGCGACACGCCGAACGGCGCCAGCAACGGCGCGAGCATCCAGTTCAGCAACCCCACCTGCCCGTTGAAAATCCAGATCCACAACATCGACGCCGCGACCACCGGCACGATCGACGGCAGGTAAAACACCACGCGGAAAAACGGCTTCCCGCGCACGTCGGTGTTGAGCAACAGCGCGAGCGAGAGGGACACCACTGCGCCGAGCGGCACCGAAACGCCCGCGTAAATCAACGTGTTCTTGAGCGACAGCCAGAACAGCCCGTCGCCGACCAGCTCCCGATAATTCCGCAGCCCGCACCACACCGGCGTTTTCAAAATCGAGTAGTCGCAGAAGCTGTAGAACAGCGACGCCACGACCGGATAAGCCGTGAACACCGTGAGCCCGATGATCCACGGACTCACGAACCCGAGCCCCGTGAAAAAATTCCTCCGCTCGCGCCGCGTCATGGCTTCGTCTCCTCCCTGGGAGCGCGGGCGACCCGCCCGCTGTCTTGTTTTTCGTTCTCCGCTGCGGGCGAGCCGCCCCCGCTCCCAGCGCCGCCGCCGTCGGCCGCTTTCAACTGCCCGTGCAGCTCCAGACTCCGCCGATGCCGCGCCCAACTTTTCTCGAGCCGCGCCTGCGCCTCACCGAGCGCCTGCTCCGGCGTCTCAATCAGCAAGCGGATCTTCGCAAACGCATCATTCATCTCGCGGTGATATTCCGTCCAAATCCCGATGTCTGGCGTGAACTCCGCGTGCGGGCTCGCCGAGAGCCGCCGGAAAATATCGATGTGCGGATGCGGATGATGCTCCGTAAAAAACGGGCTCCACTCGCGCAACGGCGAGTTTTTTTCCTGCATGTAACAGAGCACCTCCATGCCGCGCAGCTCGTCGCGCGCGCGCGCCTTTGGATTCGAGGAACTCACATATTTGATGAACTCCCACGCCTCGCGCGCGTGTTTCGCGCCGCGCGGGATCACCAGCACGTCCGACTCCGCCATCGCGAAATCGTCGATGCCCGGCACCGCCGCCGGCCACGCCGGAGCCACACCGTAGTCGAGCCCCGGCTTGTACTCGCGGATGTAGGCGTTGTACCACACGCCTTGAAAAACCATCGCGACCTTGCCCGTGAAAAATCCCGCCTGCGGCGACGCGAACTGCCCCGCGAAGCCGGACGCGAATTTCGTCACCGCCTCGACCCCGTAGTCCTTCGAGTAGCTCGCGACCCATTTCATCGCCGCGAGATTCCGCGGATCGGTCGCCAGCGTGATGTTTTTCCCGTCAAACAACTGTCCGCCGAACCACCGGCAGAAAACCCACGGCCACCAGCCCGGCTCCTGCGGCAGGAAACCCATCTGCGTGATCTCACCGGTCTGCGGGTCGCGCTTCGTGAGCTTGCGCGCGAATTCATCCAGTTCCTGCACCGTGCGGGGCGGCCGCTCGGGATCGAGCCCCGCCTCGCGGAAAAGCTGCTTGTTCCAGTGCAGCGTGATCATCGCCGGTGTGCAGATGGCCGCGTAGACGACGTTGTTGTGCCGCGTGATCCGCTGATAAACGGGATAGTAGCGCGCCTGCCACTCGTCCGCCGTCTGCCCGTCCGCGCGCATGAACGGCTCCAGCGGTGTCAGCGCGCCCTCGTCGGCAAACGACGGGATATTGTACGCCCACAGTCCCGCGATGTCCGGCGGATCGCCGCCCGCCGTCGACACGAGCGTCTTCCGATCGATCGGCGAAACCGTCAGCACGTCGACCACGATTTTATCCTGCGAACGATTGAACCCGTCCGCCACCGCGCGCACCGAGCGACCCTCCGGACCCGTCCATTTTTCCCAGTAAACGACATGGACTTTCCCGTCGTCCGCCCGCTTCCGCGCACACCCGCCGAGCGCCGCCGCACCGGTCATGCACGCGAGACCCGCGAGCAGACCTCGCACGATTTTCGACCGCGCAAACTCGTCAAGACTGCGTGGGATTAGGCCGGGGCGAACCATGAGAATTGCGAGCCGTCCACCTCACCCGTCCTCCCGCGCCAATGCGACTATTTTTTCGCCGCCACGCCCGCCAGTGTGGTATCCCGCAGGTCACGTTACGAAGGACGACCGAGGGTTTGTCATTCTGAGATTCAGAACCAACGCCAACCGTTGGGTGGCCTACGCCGATGAACTCTCAACTGCCTGTCATTCTGAGCGCAGCGAAGAATCCATTTGGACTTTCGCACGCGTGTCGTGCCACGAAGCGCGCACTGGATTCTTCACTTCGTTCAGAATGACCAACCGGGCGGTTCATCAGCAGCGCAGCGAAGCATCCATTTGGACTTTCGCACGCGTGTCGTGCCACGAAGCGCGCACTGGATTCTTCACTTCGTTCAGAATGACAAACCGGACGGTTCATCAGAAGCGCAGCGAAGAATCCATTTGGACTTTCGCACGCGTGTCGTGTCACGAAGCGCACACTGGATTCTTCACTTCGTTCAGAATGACAAACCGGGCGGTTCATCAGCAGCGCAGCGAAGAATCCACGTAACCGTCTACCGGCGAGGCCCGCCCTGGATTCTTCGCCGCGCTCAGAACGAAGAAAAAGCGGCGATGAATTCGCGGTACCCGTCGCACCCGCGCTACCCGCGCAGCACCGCGTCCACCGCGTTCACCAGATCGCTGGCCTGATACGGCTTCGGCACGCGGCCGGCGAATCCGTGCGACTGATAATTCGCCATCACCGGATCGCTCGAGTAACCGCTCGCCACGATCGCGCGCACGCCCGGATCGATCTCGCGCAGCCGGTCGATCGCCTCCGCGCCGCCCACGCCGCCCGGCACCGTCAAATCGAGAATCACCAGGTCGAACGGCCGCCGCTCGGCCCGCGCCGCCTCGTATTCGCGCACCACGTCCGCGCCGTCGCTCACCGCGGTCACGTGAAACCCGTGTCGTTTCAAAACCGCCGCGCCGACCGTCCGGATCGCCGGTTCGTCGTCCATGAACAACACCCGCCCGGTTTTCGTCCGCTCCGACTTCGCAGGCACAGCCGCCGGCTCGGGCGCGCTCGTCGCCGCCGGCAGCCACACGTGAAACGTCGTGCCCACGCCCGGCTGCGAACTGACCTCGATGTGCCCGCGATGTTTTTTCACGATCGAGTAAACCGTCGCCAACCCCAGCCCGCTGCCTTGCTGCTTCGTCGTGAAATACGGCTCGAAAATCCGCGGCAGGTTTTCCGCGGTGATGCCCGATCCATTGTCCGCGAAACTCGTCTTCACATAGCGCCCCGCGGCGAGGCCCTGGCGGGGCTCGGCGATTTCGTCGTTCCGCATCTCGATCCGGATCAGCCCGCCCGCGGGCATCGCCTGCGTGGCGTTGATGATGAGATTGTTCACCACCTGCCCCACCTGGCCGCGGTCGACATCCGCCGGCCAGATCTCCGGCGCGAGGTCGAACTCGCAGCGCACTTTCGCGCCGTGCAGCGCAAACTGCGCGGCCTCCCGCACCACGTCCGGCAGCGCCGTCGACGTGCGCATCGGCTCGCCGCCTTTGGCGAAAGTCAGCAGTTGCTGCGTCAAATCCTTCGCCCGCGTCGCCGCGCGCTCGCTCTCGGTGATGCAGTGCCACGTCTCGGCCTCGGGCGACACGTCCAGTTTCGCCAGCGAAAGATTGCCGATCACGACCGTGAGCAGGTTGTTGAAATCGTGCGCGATCCCGCCGGCCAGCACGCCGAGCGATTCCAGTTTCGACGCCCGTGCGAGGGCCGCCTCGAGCCGCGCCGCTTTTTCGTTTTCGATCTGGTCGGCGATCACACCGGTCTGCAACCGCACCCGCCGGCGCAGAGTCATGGCCCAGCCGAGGCCGAGCAAACCGGCGACCGCCACCGCCCCGGTCACCGCGAGAATGCGTCGCACCGTCCACCAGGGCGGCGCCTGCAGCACCTCGACGTCCTGCGGCGAGCGGAGCATGAGCTTCACCTGCCGCGGCCGGCGGTATTCGTCGAATTCGATCTGGTAAACCCCCGTGAGCGCCAGCCGGCTGCCGGGCTGCCAGCGGACTTGGGTCACGCCGGGCAGCACGCGGAGCTGCGCACCGAAAATCACCGCGCCCTGTTGGTTGATGAGTTCGGCGCCGAGTTCATGCGCGCCCATATCGAGCAGCGTGCACTCGATCCGCACCAACCGTCCATCGAGTTCGGGATCGATCGCGCCGAGTTCGGCCACGCGCAACGCCGCCGGTTCCGTGCCGCTCGAGACGCGGCGATACACCGCTTCGCGCAACACGACCCGGCTGTTTTCGCGCCCCGGAAAACCGACCGCCTCGATCCGGTCGCCCGGGCGCAGCACCTCCGAGGCCGGGCTCAATACCAGCAGTCCTTCGTTGCCTTCCTGAATCTGCACCGAACGGCCCGGCTCCTGTCGGATCACGACCCCGGAAACGCGCACGCGCCGGTTCAACATCTGCAGCGTCCCAAATTGACGCAGGCTCGCGATCGTCCGCGCCTGGACGCCGAACGGATCGGCCGGCGCCGCCTCCTCCACTTCGACAAATCGCCCCGACGACACCCACATCTGCACACCCGTGAGCTGGCGGTTGCGATTGGTGAGCGCACTGCAGACTCCGCTCACGCGCACCACCGAACCGCGAAAATTTTCCAACTCCTGGCTCGCCGGCATCACCGCGGCGAATTCGCCCGCCGAGGTCGTGAGTTCGAGTCGCATCCAGTTTCCGTCCCAGACCACGTTCCGCACGTAGCCGCTCATGCTCACCCACTGCGCCTCCTCGATGCCGGTTAACGCCTGCTCGAGCGTCACCACCGACGGTTTCGGCAACTCGACCGTGGCGAGCGATCGAATTTCGGAAGCGAGCGCCACCGGAATGAATTTTCCCGGCGCCGAGGTGCCCTGCACGTCGACGCGCTCGCCCACGACCAGCAGCTTGTCGAAGCCGCCCGGTTTGAAAATGCAGATACCGCCGCTCGCATCCCGCGCGAAGAAGAAATCGCTCTTCGCATCCGCCCACGTCACCACGCCCGAAAGCTGCACCGGGTAACTTCGCGCTGCTTGCTCCGGCGTCAGCGCGCGGAGCTGCTCGGCGAGCCGCAGCTTCGGCAGCCCGTCGCGCGATTCAGGGCCGGCGCCGCCGATTCGCCGATAGAGTCCCGCGAGCAGGCTCACGTCCGCGCCGCTCCGGTTCGCGACGCGGCCAAGCGCCTCCGCATGGTCGCCGAGCGGCACGGGTTTCGCCTGCGCCGTCTGGATCGTGACCTGGCCCGTATCGTCGCGGATCGTGAGCGAGTTCCCCGGCTGCTGCGCCCGTACGACGCCGGAAACGTGGATGAGAGTCCCGTTTTCCAATTCGCCGAGGCGCTCGATCGGCGTGATCGGGACCGATTCGAATCGTTTGTCCCGATCGAGCCAGCCGATCACCTCGATGGCGTCCCGCCCCTGCACCCACTGTTCGATCGTCGCCCGGAGTCCCGTCGGATTGTTGGTCGCCGAATAAACCCCCCGCGTGCGCAGCAAAGCGCCTTCCCAGTCCGGCATGACCTCGTGTGGCGGGATCGCCAGCCGCACCACGACCTTCCGGTCCTCGGAAACCAGTCCGAGCGCGATGTGATTCTGATCCGTGTTCAACTGCTGGTCTACATAGCCTTCGATCTCGGTCATCTGCTTGTCGAAACGGTCAGCGTTTCCGATTTGCCCGCGGACCGAAAGCAGCTCGATCGGCTGGTTCTCAGCGAGCACGGTCACCACCGGATTGGCGAACTCCGGCGTTCCCGTGGGCGGCATCGCCCCTTCGATCAGAATGCGATCGCCCGTCTTGATCGGCACGCCGACCGACCCGAGGTGCAGGTAATCGCTATATCCTCCGGACCGGCCCCACAACGTGCCCCAAAGCGGATCGTGATAATACACCAGCATCTCCATCCGCCCCCGCTGCCATTTCCGCCGGTCCTCTTCACCGAGCTGGTAGTAATCGTGTACGCAGCGCACCAGCCGCTGCGCCGGCCGATAAATCGCCTCGTCGAGCGCCCAGCCCTCCTCGCGGCGGACCGGCAGCCCGACCGCTTCGATCGAGTCCCCGGCATTGACGGGGTTTAATTGCGGCGTCAGCAGCGTCACCGCGCCCGAGCTGTCGCGCACCACGAGCCGGCTGCCCGGCTCGATCGCCTCCGCGATTCCGGCCACGTGTACCGGACCGCGCTGGGCGGGCTCGCCGAGCCGGCTGATCTCCACCGCCGGTTGCCCGAACCGTGGATCGCCGTCCAGCGTGCCCGTCACCCGGATGTCGTCGGCCGACTGCACCCAGAGTTCGATCAAGGGCTTGCCCGCTTCGGTGCGGGAGTAGTACACGCCTGTCGCCTCGATCACGGCGTTGCCGAGTTTCAGCGCGGTCGCGTCGCTGGCCATGAACACGTTGGCCTTCACCCGCCTGCCCTCGCTGACGATGAGGAGTTCCCCATGGCGTGGATCCGACATCGATTGCCGGTCGACCAGGCCGCGCACGATCACCCGGCGTTTGTTGAACTTGTCGGCCTCGCCGACCTGGCCCTTCGTATCCAGCGCCTCCAACGGGCTTGCTTCCTCCAGCACCGTCGCGCGGGCGTGCTCGACCCGCAGTTTGTTCGCTGGCGCCAGCAGGCCTTCGACGCGGATTTTCTGGCCCGCTTTGATCGGGAGGACGCTCGAATCCAACGACAAATAGCTCTCCGCCTCGCCGCAACGTCCCCATAAAATCTGCCAGGCTGGATCGTAGTAATAGACCACGTAGTCCAGCCGCACCGGATGCAATCGCTGCTGCTCGGTTTCCGACAGGGCCCATAAGTCCTCCAAACTCGTGAGCGTTTCCCCCGCCCTCGTCTCGTTCGGCGGCGCCGCCAAACTCCTCGCCTGGGCCAGCCAGATCGCCGCCAACGCGCAGCCTGTTCGCCACACCGAAGCGGACCGGAGATCTCGGCGGAAGGACATGTTGGAGGTGAACGACTGACGACGTGAGTCTCCCTACCTTCGACACAGACGACGCCAGGGTAAACCGCATCCTGCCTCCATCTCGCCGCATAAGTTAACGACGCCTCCGCATATCTTGTCTTCGCCTCCGCCGAATCCGAAAAATAGTGAAGCCGCGCGGCGGCCCAAATGTAGGAGCCTGCTTGCAGGCGATTCCGCTGGCTCGAATGTAGGAGCCCTGCTTGCAGGCGATCCCACTGGCTCGAATGTAGGAGCCTGCCTGCAGGCGATCCCATTGGCTCGAAGGCCCGGCACCGCCTGCAAGCCGGCTCCCTCCAGCGGTCAAAGAAATTCTCAAAGCACCCCAGCCTAGACGATGCGATTTTCCCTCATCACCACCGAGTAATAGTGCGCCGAGAATTTCGGCGTGCGCTGCTGGGTCGAGAAATCCACATGCACGATCCCGAACCGCCGCAGATAACCATCCTGCCATTCGAAATTATCCAGGAACGACCACAGGAAATAACCGCGGATCGGCACGCCGTCGTTAATCGCCCGCTGCGTCTCGCGCAGGTAATTGCGCAGGAAATCGCGCCGGTGCAGGTCGAGCACCTCGCCGTTCACCACCGGCTCGTCGTTGTAGCCGCAGCCGTTTTCGGTGATGTAGATGTTCTTCACGCCATAGACGTCGTGCGCCATCCGCGTCGCCCAATACATCGACTGCGGCGCGAGGTGCAGCCATGGGCTGTCCGCCTTCGGATAATTCGGCGGCAGCGACAGCCTCTCGTAGCCGCCCGTCTTCGTCGCGCGGATGAAAAACCCCGTGTAGATGTTGATGCCCAGAAAATCCGTCGGCGCGCTGATCGAATCGAAATCGCCCGCCGTGACCCGCGGCGCATCCGCCCCGCAACGCTGCAAGTATTCCGCCGCATACCCGCCGCCGTAAATCGCGCCGAGCAAGTGCACATTCCGATCCGTGAACCACCGGCGCGCCGCCGCGATATCGTCCGGCGTTTCCGTGACCGGGATCGGCACGTCGCAGTTATCCGTCAATCCCACGCGCGCGCCCGCCCCGCCATGGGCCCGCACCGCCCGCACGCCGTGCCCGTGGCAGAGCAGCGCGTGGTGATACGTCTGATTCAACTGCGCGGGCGTCACGATCCGCCCCGGCGCGAAATTTCCCCAGGTCGTCGTGTAGCCGAGCAGCGTGAAGCACCGGATCTCGTTCAACGTGATCCAGTTTTTCACCTTCGCGCCAAACGCCTTCACGATCGTGTCCGCGTACCCGGCAAACGCCTCCACCGTCCCGCGCTCGCACCAGCCGCCGCGATCCTCGAGCGCCTGCGGCAGATCCCAGTGAAACATCGTCACCCACGGCGTGATGCCATTTTCCGCCATCGCGTCGAACAACCGGTGATAAAAATCCAAACCCGCCTGGTTCACCGCGCCGTCGCCCTGCGGAAAAATCCGCGGCCACGCGATCGACAGCCGGTAGTGCTTCACCCCGAGTTGGCGCATGAGCGCGAAGTCCTCGCGAAAGCGATGATAGTGATCGCACGCCACGTCGAGCGTATCGCCATTGTGGATCTTTCCCGGCAGGCGCGAAAAGCGATCCCACACCGACTCGCCCTTGCCATCGGCAAACGCCGCCCCCTCGATCTGCGGCGCCGCCGTCGCGACGCCCCAGACAAAGTCGGCGGGAAATTGGTTGGCGGAGGCGGACATGAAGCCGTGCAGTCCCGCAGACTCTCCGTTTTCCGTCGAGTGCGATTCGTTAAGATTTTTTGTATGGAAAATGGGCGCCTCTCTCGCCGGCCATCCGTCGGTCGCCCGGCGAGTTCCAGTTCTCGACCTGCGCGCGCTCCTCCTCGCTCAGCCGCCTCACCGCCATCCGCTCCGCGGCCACGAGTTCCGCGATCGTTTCCTGCAACGAAAACCGCCCCGCCTCCAACCGCGCCGCCACCACTCCCAATGCCTCGCGCGGATAAATCGCCGCCAGCGGCTCGAACCCATCCGCGTGCTGCGCCACCGCGCCGCGCCCCGCCGCGCACTGCGTCCACAATCCCCGAAACCACGCCGCCTCGATCGCCGGCATGTCCACCGCGAGCACCGCCACCCACGCCGCCCCGCTCGCCTTCAACGCCGCGTGCAATCCCGCCAGCGGGCCCGCGCCGGAAAATTCGTCGCGCACGTGCCGCACCTCCGGCGCGATTTCGGGCTGGCCCGCGCGACGCACCACGCCCACCGGCGCCGCCCCCGCTGCGGTGAGCACGCGCATTTGCCGCCGCCACAGCGGCTCACCACCGAAAAGCAGCCGCGCCTTGTCCTCGCCCATCCGGCGCGATTCCCCGCCCGCGAGCACCGCGCCCGCGAAAAGTAGGGCGGGCTTCAGCCCGCCTTCGATGCTGCCGCCGACTTGTTCGGACATGGCGAAAATCTACGCCACCTGCCGCCGCCACCAACCATCGCTCAAAATCCGGCAACGCAATCCGCCCCGCGACCGCAGCCACGCCTCCGCACCCGGCGCCAGCGCCTGATCCATCCAGTAGCAGGGCCGGCACTCCTCGACGCCCGCGAGCCGCACGCCCTGCACGTCGAATTCCGTCCCGATCAGCGCGCTTAGATCCCCGCCGCGCACGAGCAAGTTTCGCCGCAGCGCCGCCGGATTCGCCTCGCGCAACCCCAGCGCTCCGCACAGCTCCGCGAAAATTTCCGCCGCAAACAACGTCACCTGCCCCTTGTAGTTTTCCCGGTGATCGAAGAACCGGTCGCCGCGCAACCCGTGCCCCGCCACGCATTCCACTTCGTCCACCTCGACCGTCGGATGACCTCCCGCCGGCTGGCCGTGATGCCCGAAAAAATTATGCCCCGGCGAAATAAAAATGCGCTCGATCGTCATCATGGCAGCGCCCGCACCCGCACCGCCGCCGCCTTGTAGCTCGGCTGCCGCGAGTGCGGATCGAAGGCGGGAAACGTGAGTCGGTTCACCTCGGCGAAATGCATCGGCAGAAACACCTGCCCAACCTGCACGGTCGCGGTCAAAAACGCCAGCGCTTCGAGCGCGCCCCGCCGCGAACTCACCCGCACCCGTCCGCCGCTCGCGACCCCGAGCCGCGCCGCGTCCGCCGGATTGATTTCCACATACAACCGCGAGGGCGCGAGCTTTCGCAGCACCGCGCTCTTCTCCGTGCGCGACCCCGTGTGCCACTGCGCCGACGATCCGCGACCCGTCAACAACAGCAGCGGAAACGCCGCGTCCGGCCGCTCCGGCATCGCCCGCGGTTCGTCGAAAAAAAACCGCGCCCGCCCATCCGTCGTAAAAAATTTCCCATCCGCGAACAACCGCCGGTGCCGCATCGCGGGTTCCGAGTTCCGGGTTCGGGGTTCCGAGTTTTGAGTGCCGGCAAACTCGAAACCCGGAACCTTGAACTCGGAACTGTTCGCCGGCTCGGCGACGAACGGCCACTGAATCCCGCCCTCCCGCTCGATCTGCGCATAATCCTCGATCCCCGAAAAATCGCACGGCTGCCCGCGCGACAGCTCCTTCAAAATCTGAAACACCGCCTCCGGCGTCCTCCACGCCGCGAACATCTCCCCGCAACCCCACGCCTCCGCCACCAATTTAAAAATCGCGAAGTCGCTCAGCGCCTGTCCCGGCGCCCGCGCCACTTTTTTCGCCAGCCCCAGCCGCCGCTCGCTGTTGATCATCACGCCTTCCTTCTCGCCCCAGCCCGCCGCCGGCAAAACCAGATCCGCCAGCCGCGCCGTCTCCGTCGTCGCATACATGTCCTGCACGACGAGGAACTCGAGCTTTTCCCGCAGCGCCGCGAATCGTTTCGATCCGATCCACGAGTGCGCCGTGTTCGTCGCGATCACCCACAGCCCGCGAATCTCTCCGCGCTCCACCGCATCCAAAATCTGGTCATACGCGAGGCTCGGCGCATCCGGGATTTTCGCCGCATCGATCTTCAAAATTTTCGCGACGTGCTCCCGCTGCTCTGCCCGCGCGAACTCGTACCCGCCGAGCAGCGAGGTCGCGTTGCCAAACAGCCGCGAACCCATCGCATTGCACTGCCCCGTGATCGAGTTTGCCCCCGTCCCCGGCCGCCCGATGTTGCCCGTCATCAGCGCCAGATTGATGATCGCCTGCGCCGTGCGCGTCGCCTCGTGGCCCTGGTTCACGCCCATCGTCCACCAAAAGGAAACCCGCTCCTTCGTCGCCACGATCTCCGCCAATCGCCGCAGCGTCTCCTCGCGCAGACCGGTTTCCGCCACAACCCGCTCCAACGTGAACGCCGCCACGAATCGCTCGAAAGCCTCAAATCCGCTCGTGTGCGCCGCCACGAACTCGCGCTTCACCGCGCCGCGGGCGATCAGCCCATTCGCCAGCCCGTAGAGCAGCGTCAGGTCGCTCTTCGGCCGCAACGCCACGTGCAGCGTCGCGCCCATCGCCGTCTCCGTCCGCCGCGGATCGACGACCACGATCTCCGGATTCCGCCGGTTCATCATCACGCGCTGCCACATGATCGGATGCGCGATGCACGGATTCGCCCCGACGAAAATCAACGCGTCGCTCTCCTCGAAATCCTCGTAGGTGAACGGCGGCGCGTCGAACCCGAACGCCTGCTTGTACGCGACGTGCGAGGTCGCCATGCACTGCCGCGTGTTCGAGTCCACGTGCCGCATGCCCATCCCGAATTTCCCGAGCGCCCCGAGCAGCGCCATCTCCTCCATCACGATCTGCCCCGTACTCAGAAACGAAATCGCCGCCTCGCCATGTCGCTCCTGCACGCCGCGAAAATTCGTCACGAACGCCTCGAGCGCCACGGGCCACGCCACCGGCTCGAGTTTTCCCGTCGCCGGATTTCGTCGCAGCGGCTGCGTCACGCGATCGTCCGCCGCGAGCGGCGTGAGCGCCTCCCAACCCTTCGGACACGCCATCCCGAGATTCACCGGATAATCCGGATCCGCCGTCAGGTTGATCGCCTCGCCCTGCTCGTTCAGATGAATTTTCAACCCGCAGCCCGTGCTGCAAAATCCGCAGACGCTCGTCGTCGTCCCCGCCGGCGCCAGCCGAGCCGGCACGCGCCCCAGCCCGAAATCGCCCGGCCGCTGCACGAGTTCGGTCGTCATCGAGCCTTCGCGCGCCCGCAGCAAATCGTCCAGCGCGCTCATCCCGGCATCCCCGGCATCTTCGGCGCATCGACCGCCCGGAAAAATAAATGCCGCTCCGTCAATTCACCCGCGAACACAGCCGCGAGCACCGCCCACGCCGCGCCCGCCGGCAGCATCCCCGCTACGATCATCGCCGGCGCGAGCCCATTCGCGATCAACGCCACCGCCACCCGCGATCCGAAAATCCCGCGCAGCCGCCCCGTCGTCAGCAGCCGGGCCGTGTTGATCTCCGCTCTGTGGCGGCGGTCTATCACCGCCGAAAACACACTCAAAACATCCTCTTCATCCTCCGCATTTGCAGCCCGCAGCGGCCTCACCTCGATCGCCAGTTTCGCCAGCGTCGCCATCCCGAGCACCCCCGCGCTCATCGCCGGTGAAATCCCGAACGCGAGTGCCGCCGCCGCCCCGAGCGCCACCGCGCTCCCGAAAAACTTCGGCAGCGTCTGCGTCGCGCGCCAGAACACCCGCCGCGTATCGATGTAAATCATCGCCGAGCAGAACAGCCCCGCCGCGCCGAGCGCACACGCGACCGCGTTCAGTGCGGGATATTTCAGCGCCCCCGCCGCCGCGCCGAACCACGCACTGAACACCATCGCCTCACGACTCAGCCAACTCGTTCTCCATCCCAGAAAAATCCGCCAAGCCCGCCCCGGCCGCCCCAGATGCCCCATGCTCGCCCCCAACCCCGCAGTCCCCGCGACCCACCCGGATAGTTTCACGTAATACGTGAAACTACCCGGCGGGCGGCTTCCAGAGCTGCCTGCCAGTGCGACGACTACACCGCAACCGACGGCGAGGGGGAGCAGGGTGAGCATGACCGCGAGCGGCCAGTGCGGGGGTTGCGGACGCAGCACGGCGGCGTCGGTGGCGCGAAGATTTTCGGGCTGGGGGCGACGTGAACGATAACGGGTGGTCGGACGCGTGTAGGCGGGGTCGGGCGCGGCGGTGAGGAATTCGGTCTGAGGTTGAGCGGGACCGCTAGGCGCGCCGAGTCTCCCCGAGACGTCCGCTCGCACGAGCGGCGCGACCAGCGGCCGCGTCTTGACTTCGATCTCCATCTTCACCGTCACGATCCGAATCGCCTGCGTCGGACAAGCCTGCGCGCACGCCGGCGCCTCACTCGCGGCGAGGCGGCTGTGGCACAGGTCGCATTTGCGCACGATGCCGAGGCGCGCGTTGTATTTGGGCACGTCGTACGGGCATTTCAGGATGCAATACTGGCAGCCGATGCACTGGTCATCGAGATGCCGCACGATGCCGGTCAGCGGATCTTTTTCATACGCGAGCACCGGGCAGCCGTTCAGGCACGCGGGATCGGCGCAGTGATGGCACGCCGTCGTCACCGTTTGCTGAAACGGCTGCCGCTCCGCGCCGCCGACGATCATGCCGACATCCCGCCACGTCTCCGTGTCGTCGAGTCCGTTCAGCGAGTGGCAGGCGGACACGCAGGCTTTGCAGCCGGTGCAGGAATCGAGTTCGACCTCGAACGCGTATTGCTCGCCCGGTCCCGGCGCGCTGAGCGGGATCAATTGGGCGCGAAGTGAGGCGAGTTGCGAAATCGAACCCGACTCGTGGGCGCCGGAAAATTTCGCCACTGGCGTATCGAGCCGTTGCTGTTCGGCGAGCAGTTCGGCGAGCAGCGGAAAATTTTCACGCGAGGCGACCATTAGCGTCCGAAGGTGGAGCCCGACGTCCTCGTCGGGCTGGTGTGCGTGCGAAAGCCGAACAGCCCGACGGGGACGTCGGACTCCACCTCTTCAATACACGTCGCGCGCATAACGCTTCGCCGCTTTCAGCTGCTGCACATATTCCGCCGCCTGCTCCGGCGTTCTGCCACCGGCGGTCTCGATCACGTGATGCAGGGCGGCATCGACATCCTTCGCCATCCGGCTCGCGTCGCCGCAGACGTAGAAGTGCGCGCCCGCTTCGAGCCAGGCATAGAGTTCCGCGGCGTTTTCCAACATTCGCTGCTGCACGTAGATTTTTTCCTTCTGATCGCGCGAGAACGCCGTATCGAGCCGCGTGAGCACGCCGTCGCGCATCAGCGAGGCGAGTTCGTCACGATAGAGAAAATCCGTCGCCGCCCGCTGGTCGCCGAAGAGCAGCCAGTTTTTTCCTTTGGCGCCGGCCGCGCGACGTTCGTGCAGAAAGGCGCGGAACGGCGCGATGCCCGTGCCCGGGCCGACCATGATCGCGGCGGCGTTTGGATTCGCCGGCGGGCGAAATGCTTTGTTCGCATGAACGTAGACGCCGATGCGCGCCGCCCCCGGCTGCGCGCGATCCGCGAGAAAAGTCGAGCACAGCCCCTTGCGCGCGCGGCCCGCGAGATCGTAGCGCACGGCGCCGACGGTGAGATGCACCTGGCCGGCGTGCGCCTTGGGCGACGACGAAATCGAGTAGAGTCGCGGCTGAAGTTTTTTCAGCGCCCGCACGAAATCGGCTGGCGCGAGCTTCGCCGCCGATGCGGCCAGCAACGCATCGATCACGTGATGCGGCGCCGTCGCGCCCGCGATGGGTTCACTGGAAATTGCCGGCACCGGCGCGGCGGATTTGAGCGCGGCGAGCAGCTCAGGCGTCGGTTTGCCGAGGTCGTAAACTTCCATGAGCGCGCGGCGCAGCGAGATCGCACTGCCGTCGGGCGCCGCGACCGCTTCCTCGCCATCGCAGCCGAGCGCGGCCAGCACTTCGGCGACGTGCTCCGGGCAGTTCTGCGCAAACACACCGAGTGCGTCGCCCGTCTCGTAGACGAGGCCCGAGCCGGTGAGATCGAACTCGACGTGATGCACCTGCTTCGCCGAACCAGCAGCGTTGAGATTGCGCGAGGTGAGCAGGAGCGCGGGAAACGGATTCTGGCGGGAATGGCCGGCGGGCTCCAGGTGGGGCGGACTATCCTTAACCCGCCGTTCCGCGCTCGCATCGAGAGGCGAATCGGCTCCAGCCGGTGCGTTGGGGACAACGCGCCCGACCTCGGCGAACGCGGCGAGCGCCGCGTTCAGCCAGCCGGCGAATTTATCCTCGTATTCGAGATCGCACTCCGCGCGCGGCGCCGCCCGCGTGGCGCCGAGCGCTTCGAGCCGCGCGTCGAAGTCCTTCGCGCACTGGTTGAATTGCACGTAGTTCGTGTCGCCCAAGCCGCAGACACTGAAGCGGAGGCCGGAGAGTGGAGAGGTGTTCGCTGCCGCGCCGAGCGCGGCATGGAGCGCCTTCGCGTTGTCCGGCGGTTCGCCGTCGCCGTAGGTGCTCGTGATGATGAGAACGTTTTTTTCCTGCGCGAGCTGCACGGGGGTGAACGCCGCCATGTCCATCACCGTCGCCGCGAAGCCGCGTTTACCCGCATCCCTCGCGGCGCGTTTCGCGAGCGATTCCGCCGTACCGGTCTGGGAACCGAAGAGAATCGTGAGCGACTGCAGTGTCGGCACCGGCGCGGGCGCGGCGACACCGGCGGCCACGGGATTCACCGCGCCGCGCGAAAAAAGTCCGGCGAAGTAGCCGTTGAGCCAGGCGCGTTGCTCGAGCGAAAAAGGCGCACTTTCGGGAATGACGGGAACGGTCTGCATCGAAAAATCGGATCAGGACGAGAGGAGAACCTGGAGTTCGCCCACGGTGTGGCGGCGCGACCAGGCGACGAAACTTTCGCCGGAATTCTTTTTTGCGTCGTAGGTGCGCAGGATCTTTTCCGTGAGGTCGGCCACCTCGGTGGCGCGCACGCCCCGGAAAATCTCACGCGCGATCCCGCCCTCGGCGCCCATGCCGCCGCCGAGCACGACGTGATAGCCCTCGGCGCCATCGGCGAGCTTCACGCCGACGAAACCGATGTCGCCGCAGTAGTGCTGCGCGCAGGAGTGCGGACAGCCGGTGAAGTGAAAATTTACCGGCTGCTCGATCGAGAGCTTCTTCGCGGCGAGCGCCTTGCCCAGCGCGACGGCGTGAGCCTTGGTGTCGGCGGCGGAATATTTACAGCCTTTGTTGCCGGTGCAGGCGATGATGCCTCTCGTCAGGCTGTTCGCCTCCGTGGGAAAACCGAGGCGCGCGAGATTGCGGCGGACGGTTTCGACGAAGGCATCGGGGACGTGCGGGATGATGAGGTTTTCCCACACGGTGAGGCGGAGTTCGCCTGTGCCATAGTTCGCGGCGAGGTCGGCGAGCTGGCGCATGTGTTTAGCCGAGAGCCGCCCGACGGGCACGCTGAGGCCGACGGAATTCAGGCCACGCTGCGACTGTTTGTAGACGCCGATCCAGCCGTGCTTGATCTCGGGCCGGCGCGGTTCGCACGCGGCGAGCGGCAGGCGCGCGAGCGGAAATGCGAGTTTCCGGTGCGTTTCGACGAGAAATTTTTCGACGCCCCATTTTTCGAGGAGATATTTGAGGCGCGCTTTTTTGCGGTTGGTGCGATCGCCGTGCTCGTTGAACACGCGGACCATCGCAGCGGCGACGGCAACGCACTCGGAGGGCTTCACCAGCAGACCGGTGTCACGCGCGAGGTCGCCGTGGCCGGAAATTCCGCCGAGGTGCACGCGGAAATAAATTCCCGGCGCGACGGTGGAACCCGACGTCCTCGTCGGGTTGTTCGGCGGACGCACGGCGTTCAGCCCGACGGGGACGTCGGGCTCCACCTTCGGATGCACGGAGTTCAACGCGGAGAGCGACTTTCCCGTGACGCGCACGGCCATGAAGCCGATGTCGTTCGTGTCGGCGGCGCTCGCGATCGAGCCGCCGTTGTCGAACGCGATGTTGAATTTCCGCGGCAGGCCGTAGAGGTCGCGATGGTTGAGAATGTAGTGATGCAGCGCCTTCGCGAAGGGGCGCACGTCGAGCAACTCGTCGGGATCGAAGCCGCTGTTGGGCGAGGCGGTGATGTTGCGGATGTTGTCGGCGCCGGCGCCGCGCGAGGTGAGGCCGAGTTCCTGCAGGCGCACGAGCACGCGAACGATGTCGCGCGGGCGCAGCTCGCGAATCTGGAGATTCGCGCGCGTGGTGATGTGCGCGTATCCGCCGCCCCACTCCGCGATTTCGGCGAGGCCTCGCAATTGCACCGCGCTGATCTCACCCGCGGGAATCCGCAGGCGGAGCATGAAACTGTCCTGCGCGGGCGCGACGTGGAAGAGGCCGTGGAACTTGAAGCGAAACGTGTCGGCCTCGTCGGGGAATTTGTCGGCGTCGGCGTGCGCGACGAGTTTTTCCCAGATATCGAGCGGGTTCTCGTCGTATTTCCAGCGCTCGGGTTTGCAGAGTTCGCTGAGCGGCGTGCCGAAGAGGGTATCCTCGGCGGGCGCAGCAGCGAGATTCGGCGAGGCGGGCGAGCCCGCGGGGTCGGCCGTGAGCTGACCGGCGGCATTCTGGCCGACGAAGGGCGCCTGCGCCGCGAGCGCGGACAGAAAGCCTTCGAGATATTGCTTCTGCTCGGCGGTGAATTCGGCGGCGGGCGCAGTCATGACGAAGAGGCGCGAGGCTTCAGGCGCGCACGAGTTCTTCTGTGCTCGCGGAGGCGGGCACGGCGGCTGGGGCGGACTGCCGCGCAGGCGAATACGTCCAGTAGAGAAAAAGCCCGGTGAACAGGAGACCGCCGACGACATTGCCCAGCGTAACCGGGAGCTGATTCCACACCCACCAGTCGGCGAAGGTCACCTTGGCGCCCAGCATCATTCCCGTCGGAATGAGAAACATGTTCACCACGGAATGCTCGAAGCCCTGGCCGAAAAAGGTGACGACCGGCAGCCACATCGCGACGATTTTCCCGATCGTCGACTGCGAGGTCATGGCCATGACCACGCCGAGGCAGACCATCCAGCTGCAGAGGATCGCCTTCACGAAAACGGTGATCAGGCCGGCGGCCCCGTGCGCGGCGTAGGCGTTGGTCTTCGCTTCCGCGGCGGCCACGATTTTCAGGGCGATCCCGCTCGGCGCATCCGTCCCGGCGTTGGTGAGCGCAATGTACAGCAGCGCGCCGTAGACGACGCTGCCGATCAGGTTGCCGAGGAAAACCCAGCCGAGATTCGTCGCGACCCGCGACCAGGGCGCGCGACCCTCGAGGCCCGCAAGCGGGACGAGCGCGAAGCTGCCGGTGACGAGTTCGAGCCCGAGCAGCACGATCATCACGAAGCCGACCGGAAAGATCAGCGCGCCCACGATCGGCGTGTTGGTCTGCGAGGCGGCGGTGATGGCCAGGCTGGTGGCGAAACCGAGCAGCGCGCCGGAAAGAAAGCCGCGGATGAGCAGATCCTTGGGAGAAAGGCCGGCCTTCATGCCGCCGGCGGCGATCATGGTTTTAACCACGTCGAGAGGTTTGATGTAGTCCATGGAATTTTCTGGTTGTTAAACGGCAGTCAGCGAATCCGCCGCCGCCGTCAGGTTTAGCAGCGCCGATGCCGGATCGCGGAAAAGCCGCCGATGGATGGCTGAAATGAATTTGTCGCCGCCATGAATCCGATTCATCCGAAGCGTATCTCTCAGAAGACCAACTCGACCTGCACCCAAGGCTTCGGCGCCGGCGCGAAGAAACCTTTTCCTTCGCGATCACGAGCGGCGCGCAGTCGGTGAGCTTGATGAAGCCGAATTTCAGGTCGGCTTTTTCAGGCTCCGCCGCACGAGTCGCGGGCAACAGCGCGATCGGGAGAGCTACGCCGACTCCGATGCTCGCTGCAGCAAAACCGCAGCGCGGTCGAAGGGAAGCGTGAGCGAAAATTTTCCGGGTGCGATCAGACGGAGACCCCGCGGAGATCTGGGTGGAGGGCAGGTTCACGGAGGTGGTGTGTATTCAGAACGTCGCGATGGAGATCCTCGCGAAACAGACGACGGGGTAAGTGGGGATCGACGCCGCGCGGCAAAAGCCCGGCGGCGACAAGTTCGTGTTGGAGCACGGCGGCTTTTTCCGCGGCGGGCACGTTGGCGTCGCCGCGATGAAACACGACGAAGTCCGGCACCGGTTCCACGCGACCGTGGCCGGCGTCGAAGCGACCGAGCAATGCCGGCGTGAGCACCCGCTTCGGCAGATTCAAATACGGCGCGGCGCCGAGAATCTCCGCGAGTTCCTCCCGATGCTCCGGCACGTCGCACCACCCGGCCGCCGCAGCGAGCGCGGCGATGAGTGCGGCATGTTCCGCGGCGCGCGTGCGGGCGAAGCGCTCGGTGACCATGAGGACTTTCTCGACGTGGCCGGGCGACTGCGCCGCGCTCCACGTCGGACACCAGCCGGCGCCAGCCCGCACCGCGATCGAGTTCCACGGTTCGCCGGAGCAGAAGCCGTCGATCGTGCCCGCCTGCAGATTGCGAAACATCTGGGCCGGCGGGACCGTGACGATCCGTACATCGTTGTCCGGATCGATGCCGCCTGAGGCGAGGAACTGGCGAAGCTGGAGATGGTGCGAGGAAAACGGAAACACCACGCCGAGCGTCAGGCGACTTTCGCCGCGACGTGCGCGCGCGATCGGACGCAGCGACGCAGCATCATGTACGCCCGCGGTGCGCAACGCGCTCGACAGCGTGATCGCATTGCCATGCCGGTTGAAAACAAAACCGGTGAGCACGGGGCTCGGCGCGCAACCGAGGCCGAGCTGGGTGGACCACAACATCGGCCCCAGCGCCGGCGCGGCGTCGAGTTCGCCGTAGATTATTTTTTCGCGGATTGTGGCCCAGCCGACCTCGCGTTGAAGGGAAACACGCACGCCGCCGCGCGAGAAAAAACCGCGCTCCTGCGCCACGATCAATGGCGCGGCATCCGTGAGCGCGAGGAACCCGATGCGCAGGGCGGAAGCGGCGGAGGAAGTGGCGAGGGCCGGGCTCATGTGGTCTGGCTCGATCTAGCCTCCGACATGCCAGAAGCGGAGCGTGGCTCGATAAGTGCTGGGGAAAGATTTCATGCGTCCAATGAAAGGCATTCATCCATGACCCGGCCGCTGGACAGCCGGCAGCTGGCGGCGTTCGTGGCGCTCGCGCGTTGTCAGAGCTTTACGCGCGCAGCGAAGGATCTGTTTCTGACGCAGAGTGCGGTGAGCCACGCGATCAAGGCGCTGGAGCGCGAGGTGGGCAGCCGGCTCGTCGATCGGGCCGGCCGGCGTGTGCTGCTCACGCAGGCCGGCGAACAGTTTCTGCGGCACGCGGAAAAAATCCTGCGCGAGATGGAAGCCGCGCGCGCGGGGCTCGACCTGCTTTCGCGCTGGGGCCACGGCCGGCTGCGCGTCGGCGCCAGCACCACCGCCTGCCAGTATCTGCTCCCGACGGTGCTGCGGGAGTTCAAGCAGAGTTTTCCCAAGGCGGTCATCACGATCGAGCCGGGCGATCATGCGCAGCAGGTCGAGCTGTTGCTCAACAACCGCATCGATCTCGCGATCATGCTGCAGCCGGAGAAGGAAAGTGAATTCGAGTTCCTGCCGTTGTTCGACGACGAGCTGCGTTTCCTGCTTTCGCCGCTGCATCCCTGGGCGCAAGCCGGTCGCGTGCAGCGCGAGTCGCTCGGGTCCGAGACGCTCGTGCTGTATAATAAATCCAGTTACACGTTCCGGCTCGTCACCGACTATCTCCGGGCGGAGCGCCTCGCGTTCGGACATCACATCGAGTTGGGCAGCATGGATGCGATCAAGGAACTCGTTAAGATCGGCGTGGGCGTCGGCGTGCTTGCGCCGTGGATCGCCCGCGCGGAACTCGAGAGCGGCGCGCTCGTCGACCTGCCGCTCGGCCGCAAACGCCTCCGCCGCACCTGGGGCGTGGCCCACCTCCGCGGCCGTCGTCTGCCGCTCGGCGAGGAGACGTTTGTGGGTCTCTGTCGCTCCGTCACGGAGACGTTCGAAAAGCCGCAGCGCAACATCCGCGGAGCAATCGCCAATTAACGCACGGTTGACGCCGGCCACGCCGTTCCGGGCGGGCGCGAGACGCCTCGCATGCGGGCGTTTCCCTCGTGAACTGGAGCAAATTTCGCGCGGGTACTGCGGAAATTAATGCGTCCACGGCCCCCGATTAGGGTCACTTTTCCAAGCGGCGCGTGACTAAAATTGGCTCGCGAGCAGGACGCGTGCGGGCCAGAAACGGCGCCCACACCGTTTCTGTTCTTTCCACCCCATACCCCCCTATGAAGCTACGAAATTGTTGGAAATTCGTCGCCGCCGCGCTCGCGGCCGGCGCGCCCTTGGCTGTTCGCGCAGGCGAAGCCGACATCAAAATACCGGACCTCACGCATGTCCGCTTCGACGGCCTCGGCGGCGTCAGCGGCGAGATGCTGATGTATTTCGGCATCGCGATCTGCGCGATCGGCGCGGCGTTCGGCCTCGTCCAATACACGCAGACGAAGGCGCTCCAGGTGCACTCCTCGATGGCGAGTGTTTCCCACATGATCTGGGAAACGTGCAAAACCTACCTGTTCACGCAGGGCAAGTTCCTCGCCATTCTCTGGGTGCTGATCGGCGGCTGCATGCTCTATTACTTCGGTGTGCTCGGACACAATTCCACGGTGCACGTCGCGGTCATCCTCCTCGCCTCGATCCTCGGCATTCTCGGTTCCTACGGCGTGGCGTGGTTCGGCATCCGCATCAACACCGTCGCCAACTCCCGCGCCGCGTTCTCGGCGCTGAAGGGCAATCCGCTCAACACCCTTTTCATTCCCCTTCGCTCCGGCATGAGCGTCGGCCTCCTGCTCGTGTGTGTGGAGTTGTTCTTCATGATCTGCATCCTCGTGTTCCTCCCGCGGGAACTCGTCGGCCCGTGCTTCATCGGCTTCGCGATCGGCGAGTCGCTCGGCGCCTCGGTGCTGCGCATCTGCGGCGGCATCTTCACCAAGATCGCCGACATCGGTTCCGACTTGATGAAGATCGTCTTCAAGCTGCCCGAAGACGATCCCAAGAATCCCGGCGTCATCGCGGACTGCACCGGTGACAACGCCGGCGACAGCGTCGGGCCGACCGCCGACGGTTTCGAAACCTATGGCGTGACCGGCGTCGCCCTCATCGCCTTCCTCGCGCTCGCGCTCACCGACAGCCAGGAACTTTGCGCGGTGCTCATCGTGTGGCTCTTCACGATGCGCGCGCTGATGATCGTCACGTCTCTCGCCTCCTATTTCCTCAACCAGGTCATCTCGAAGGCAAAGTATGGCGCGCTGAAGGATTTCGATTTCGAGGCGCCGCTCACGCATCTCGTCTGGATCACCTCGGCGGTTTCCATCGCGGTCACGTTCGTCGCCTCCTATTTCCTCCTCGCGCATCAGACCGGCATCAACCCCGCGCTCTGGTGGGTTCTCTCCGTCATCATCAGCTGCGGCACCGTCGCCGGCGCGCTGATCCCGGAGTTCACCAAGATTTTCGTGAGCACGAATTCGCGCCACGTGAAGGAAGTCACCAACTGTTCCAAGCACGGCGGCGCCTCGCTGAACATTCTCTCGGGCCTCGTGGCGGGCAACTTCTCCGCGTTCTGGATGGGCCTGGTGATCATGCTGCTCATGGCCGCGTCGTACTACTTCTCGCAAAATGCCGCGCTCCTCGCGCTGATGCCGGCGAAGTTCCTCTTCGCCGCGCCGATCTTCGCCTTCGGTCTCGTCGCCTTCGGCTTCCTCGGCATGGGCCCGGTCACGATCGCCGTCGACAGCTACGGCCCCGTCACCGACAACGCGCAGTCGGTCTACGAACTCTCGCAAATCGAAGGCCGCGCCGGCATCGCCGCCGAAATCGAAAAGGACTTCGGCTTCAAGCCGGACTTCGAGAACGCGAAATACCAATTGGAAAAGGGCGACGGCGCCGGCAACACCTTCAAGGCCACTGCGAAGCCCGTGCTCATCGGCACCGCCGTCGTCGGGGCGACCACGATGGTGTTCGGCATCATCATGCTCCTGCAGAAACTCTATGAACTGCAGGTCGCGGGCGGCGTCGCCGGTCCGTTCAAGGAGGTCGTCGCCGCGCTCTCCATTGTGCAGCCGGAAATCATCCTCGGCCTCATCATGGGCGGCGCCGTGATCTACTGGTTCACCGGTGCCTCGTGCCAGGCTGTCGTCACCGGCGCCTACAGCGCGGTCGTCTACATCAAGCAGCACATGAAGCTCGACGCCACGACGGCCTCCGAGAAGGACTCGAAGGAGGTCGTCCGCATCTGCACCGTCTACGCCCAGAAGGGCATGTGGAACATCTTCATCGTCGTGTTCTGCTTCGCTCTCGCGCTGCCGTTCTTCAACGCGTATTTCTTTATCGGTTACCTGATCGGCATCGCCTTCTTCGGCCTCTTCCAGGCCATCTTCATGGCCAATGCCGGTGGCGCATGGGACAACGCGAAGAAGATCGTCGAGGTCGAACTCCGCCAGAAGGGCACCGAACTCCACGCCGCGACCGTCGTCGGCGACACCGTGGGCGATCCGTTCAAGGACACCTCGTCCGTCGCGATGAACCCCGTCATCAAGTTCACCACGCTCTTCGGCCTGCTCGCCGTCGAGATCGCGGTGACCATGACGGACCAGAGCGTCAAGAACATGATCGGCGGCTTCTTCTTCATCGTCGCGCTGGTCTTCGTCTATCGCTCGTTCTACAGCATGCGCATCCCCGAGGACGCGAAGGGCTGAGTTCGTTCTTCGGAAAAGTCTCCAGGCCGCGGCAGCACGCCGCGGCCTTTTTTTTTGGCGCCGTCCGCCGTTGCCCGAGGGGCGTTCCCGCTGCCGGGCCGCGCGTCCACCATCAGGGGTATTACCACGTCAGGGAACCGCGCGTCTCGCCCAAGCACTATGGGAACACCCCGCTGCGCGCCCTTTGCCGCAGCCCCAACCCAACCAGAAAGTCGTTATGAAGACACACCTCCTCCGCATTCTCGCGCTCGCGCCGGCCGTCGCCGCACTGAGCCTCCCCGTCCACGCGGCGAACGAAACCGCCGCCCGCGTCGAATCCAACGTTTCCGAACTCAAGGGCGATGCCGCCAAAGCCGCGCTCGATGAACTCGGCGTCGAGATCGATCGCGTCGATGCCCAGATCGACAACGCCCCGACCCCCGAAGAAAAAGCCGCCGCCAAAGTCCGGCTGCAAGAACTCAAGGACCGCCGGAACGATCTCCGCAAAACCTACGCGAAGGCTCGCTACGACCAGTTGAAAGCCGACGTTCGCGCCGAGGCCGCCCACGTTGCCGCCTGGAGCAAACGCACATTCACGCGCGACTCCTCCGACAAAGTCCGCGACGACGTCCGCGCCGCCGGCGACAAGACCTACGCCGCCGCCGCCACCGCCGGCACCGAGATGGATCTCGCCGCCTACAAACTTCGCCCCACCGACACCAACAAAGCCGAGGCGAAAGCCGCGTTGAAGGCGCTCGATCAGCGCATCGACGAACTCGACGACCGCGCCGACCAGATGCCCCGCGGCGCGGATCGCGAGGCTGCGAAGCGCCGCGTGAAAGCGCTGGAAGACCAGAAGGACGACCTGAAGCACGACTTCAACAAAGCGCGTTTCGACGCCCTCGTTGATTCCGTGCAAGCCGAGTGGAACGACCTCCGTCACTGAGGCTTCCCGTTCGTCTTTTTTGGAAATTAGAAAGCGGCGCCGCAAGGCGCCGCTTTTTTTCGGCGGACTTGCCGCCCTGTAATCGCGGTTCGCCGTCTTTCTCAGCTGATTGCCTCTCCACACGCCCATTCCGGCCACCGCCTGGCAGCGTACCGCTGCATTTCCCCGAGAATCTCCCGCGCCATGGGCGAAAGCTGCCCCTTCCAAAATGCCGTCACCATGATCGGCTCGAAGTTCGGCAGCTCCAGCACGCGCACGTCCGGATGCCGCACGATGTCGCCCGCGTGCACGCTGAGGCCGATCCCGTAACCATTCGCCACATACCGCGTGATCAGGTCGAGCGAGCTCGCCTCGATTCCCATCGGCCACTCGACGTGCAGCCCGCGCAATCCTTTCTGAAAAAGCCGGCTCACCGTTTCCGTCGGCGGCAGACAGATCAACGAGTGCTCCACCGTTCCCCCCGCCCACAGCTCGCAGGCCGCTTTTAATTTCAACGTTTTCGGTCGCAAGAGCACCAGCGGCAAGCGCACCAGCTGCAGGCACCGGATGCGCGCGGGCGGTTTGGTCTCGAGCGGTGTGATCGCGAGATCGATTTCGTCGTCGTGCAGCGCCCGCTCCATCTGCGCCTGAAACCCCGATCGCAGCGCGATCCGCAGTTTCGGATGGTTCTGCCGCGCGCGCGACAACAACTCCGGCAGATGATCGCGCAGCACGATTTCCGACGCGCCGATCCGGAACTCCGGCTCCATCCGCTTCCGCAGCCGCTTCGCCGTCGCGTCGAGATTTTCGAAAAACGGCCGCACGAACGCGAACAGCTCTGCGCCTTCGCGCGTGAGCTTGAACGGATTTCGCTCGAACAACTTCTTCCCGAGATCCTGTTCGAGCAGCAGGATCTGGCTGCTCACCGCCGGCTGCTGAATCCCGTAGGGCATGTGCCGCACCGCGCGGCTGATCCCGCCGAAGCGCGCGACGTAGTAGAACAATTCGAGATGGTGGACGTTCATCCGCGCCCCACTCGACAGCCCGTCGCGGCCTGGCGCAACGCTCATCCGGCTGCATCGCCCCATCCGATGACCGCCATCGGGTTTATCGATTAACGGCCGCGCCGCGCGTTCGGCTACTCTCATCGGCGTTCCTCAACCCGCTCCGCTCACGCCCATCATGAAGTCCCAACGCAACTACCCACTCCTCCTCACCGGCCAGTTCCTCGGCGCCTTCGGCGACAACTTCCTCCTCGCCGCCATTCTCGGCCCGCTGACCTTCCAACTGCTCTCGCACACCATCACCGAGCAGCAGGTCAACACGCAGAACGCGCTCTTCAGCGCCGTCTTCTTCATCCCGTTCATCTTCCTCGCCCCGCTCGCCGGCTGGCTCAACGACCGCCTCCCGAAAACCGCCGGGCTTTTCTGGGGCAACCTCCTGAAGCTCCTCGGCACCGCGGTCGGCTTCATCGGCGTCTGGCGCCACGCCGGTGATTTCCACGGCAGCCACCTGTGGCAGGTTATCGGATACGCGATCGTCGGCCTCGGCGCCTGCGTTTATTCGCCGGCGAAATACGGCATCCTCCCCGAAATTCTCCCCGCCGACCGCCTCGTGAAGGCCAACGGCTCCGTCGAGATGCTCACGCTCGTCGCCATTCTCGGCGGCCTCTGGGGCGGCGCCACGCTCTACGATCGCACGCGGTCCCTCGCCGCCTGCTACGGCGTCTCGATCGGCCTCTACGCCGCCGCACTCGTGCTCAACGCGATCATGGCCCGCACGCCGCACAACTCCGCCGCGCGCCTCCGCCGCAGTGTCGCCGAATTCGGCGCGAGCCTCCTCGCTCTCGCCCGGCAGCCGCGGCTCAGCCGCGTGCTCCTCGGCTGCGGGCTCTTCTGGTTCGCCGGCGCCATCCTCCGCAGCAACCTCCAGGGCTGGGGCCTTGAAACCCTCCTCGGCGCCGGCGTCACCGACATCACCAACCAAAAGCTCGCCCTTCTCAAAATCGGCCTGATCGCCGGCGTCGTCGCCGGCAGCCTCCTCGCCGGCCAGTTTCACAAAGTCAGCGATCTCTCCTGGGCGCGCCGCTACGGCCTGCTGCTGGCCGTGAGCATCCTCCTTCTCGGTCTCGTCGGTGGCGCGTGGGGCGTCGCCGCGGCCGCGGCCCTTCTTTTCGCCACCGGCCTCAGCGCCGGCCTGCTCCTGATCCCGCTCAACGCGGCGCTCCAACACGAGGGCGATCACGCCGCCCTCGGCAAGACGATCGCCGTCCAGAATTTCGTCGACTACCTCTCGATGCTCCTCGGCGCCGGGTTTCTTCAACTTCTCACGCGCTTCGGCTTCACGCCCGGCCGCGTCTTCATTGCCCTCGCCGCGACTCTCGCCGCGCTCGCATTCGCGCTTCGTTTCTCCCGCGCCGTCGAGCCGATCGGTGTGGGCGGGGTGACCTCACCCCGCTCCTCCTGGGCCTCCACCGCTCTCGAGTCCTGAGTCATGAAAACATTCCTCCGGCTCCTCCTCCGCCTCTGCTTCGGCTTCCGCGCCTTCAACACCGCCGCGCTACGCACGCCCGGTCCCGTGCTCCTCATCCCAAATCACGTTTCCTGGCTCGATTGGCTCTTTCTCTACGCGGTCCTCGACGGCAACTGGAAATTCGTCACGTCGAGCACCACCGCCCAGACCAGCGTTTTTCATCGGCTCGCGATGCTCAACCGCCGCACGTTTCCGGTGAACACCACGTCGCCCTACGCCGTGCGCGAGATGGCCGAATATCTCGAACGCGGCGGCCGCCTCGTCCTCTTCGCCGAAGGCCGCCTCTCGACGACCGGCGGCCTCATGAAATTTTTCGATGGCACCGGCTTTCTCATCCGCAAAACCAACGCCACCGTCGTCACCTGTTATCTCCGCGGCGCCAATCGCCTCCACTGGGTCCGCCACACCGGCTGGACCAAATTCTTCCCGCGCGTCACCGCCCATTTCAGCGCGCCCCTGCGCGCCCCATCCTCCGATGTGGGCGGGGTGACCTCACCCCGCTCCGCCTCCGCCGAGCGCCAGCGCCTCACCACCTGGCTCCGCGACCAACTCATCCTCCAGCAGTTCACCACCGAGACCGCCCTCGGTCCCCGCTCCGTCCTCGCCGCCATCGCCGAAACCGCCGCCGCCATTCCGTCCCACGTCGCCCTCGAAGACGCCACGTTCACCACGCTCACCTACCGCCGGCTCATGACCGGCGCCGACGCCCTCGCCGGCGCCTGGCGTCGCGAGTTCTCCGATACGCCGGCCGAACGCATCGGCGTCCTCCTCCCGAACGTCAACGCCCTCCCCGTCACCCTCCTCAGCCTCTGGTCCGCCGGCAAAATCCCCGCGCTCCTCAACTTCTCCACCGGCTGCGCCACGATGCTCGCCTGCGCCCAACTCGCCGGCCTGAGGCACCTCGTCACCTCTCGCGAATTCCTCGCCCGCGCCAAACTCGACCTCGCCCCACTCACCTCCGCCGGCATTCGCCTCGTCTTCCTCGAAGACATCCGCCCGACGATCTCGCGCGCCGCAAAATTCTCCGCTCTCCTCCGCCACACCTTCGCCCCCGGCGCCCGTTTCCGGCGCAGCGCACTCCGCGCCGACGACACCGCCGCCATCCTTTTCACCAGCGGCTCCGAAGGCGCGCCGAAGGGCGTCGAGCTCACCCACGGCAATCTCCTCGCCAACATCCGCCAGGCGACCGCCGTCATGGACCTCACCGACGACGACCGCTTCTTCAACGCCCTCCCGAATTTTCACAGCTTCGGCCTCACCGGGGGCACGCTCTTCCCGCTCGTCCGCGGCTGCTACACGTTCCTCTACCCGACGCCGCTTCACTACCGCGTCGTCCCCGCGCTCGTCTACGACCGTGACTGCACGGTCCTCATGGGCACGAACACGTTTCTCAACGGCTACGCGCGCAAGGCCCACGCCTACGACTTCAACTCCGTCCGCTATCTCCTCGCCGGCGCCGAAAAACTCCAATCCGCCACCTTCGACACCTGGGCGCGCAAGTTCGGAATCCGTATTCTCGAAGGCTACGGCGCCACCGAGTGCAGCCCGATCCTTTCTTTGAATACACGCATGGAGTCGTCGGTCGGCACCGCCGGCCGACTGCTCCCGGGCATCGAAGCTCGCCTCGAACCCGTCGAAGGCGTGACCGACGGCGGCCGCCTCTTCGTCCGCGGCCCCAACATCATGAAGGGCTACCTCAACCCCGACGCCCACGCCCGCTTCGCCGCGCTCGACGGTTGGTATGACACCGGCGATATCGCGCGCCTCGACGCCGACGGCTTCGTGCACCTCCTCGGCCGCCTGAAACGCTTCGCCAAGATCAGCGGCGAGATGGTCAGCCTGACCGCGGTCGAGGATGCGCTTGCCGGCGCCTTCCCGCACCTCGGCCTTCGGTGCCAGATCGCCGTCGTCGCCATCCCCGACGAGGACAAAGGCGAGAAACTCATCGCTGCGACGAACGAGCCGCGCCTCACCCTCGCCGACCTCCGCGCCGCCGTCCGCGCGCGCGGCCTCGGCAACCTCTCCGCCCCTCGCGAGCTCCGCGTCCTCCGCACGCTCCCGAAACTCGGCACCGGCAAAACCGATCACCGCGAACTCTCCCGTCTGCTCACCGCCTCTTCACCGCTCGCCGAGCTTCGGCCCGTCTGACGCTTCCGCCTTCCACGTTCTCCTTCCCCCCTCGCCCACTATGAATTCTCCCCGCCTCTCGCTCGCCCTTAAACTCGGCTACACCGCTTTCCTCGCCGTCCTGATTCCCGTCTACTGGTTCAACTACGGGCCGACGAACTTCCTCTATTTTTGCGACGTCGCCCTCCTCCTCACCTTCATTGGCTTGTGGACGGAAAGCCCGCTTCTCCTCTCCCTTCCCGCGGTCGGCATCCTGCTGCCGCAAACATTCTGGTGCGTCGACTTCGCCGCGCACCTCGCCGGTTTCCGCCTCACCGGCATGACCGACTATATGTTCGATCCGCATCGTCCGCTTTTCCTCCGCGGCCTGTCGCTCTTCCACGGCTGGTTGCCGATTCTCCTCTTGCTCCTCGTGCGCCGCCTCGGCTACGACCGCCGCGCGTTGATCGGCTGGTCGCTCCTCTGCGCCGCGCTCTGCCTCATCGCTTACTATTTTCTGCCCGCCGCCGGAGCCGTCGTCACCGATCCGAAAATCCCGCGCAACATCAACTACGTTTTCGGCTTCGACGACGCGCACCCGCAAACCCTGCTCCCGCCACTCGCCTATCTCGTCACGTGGATCGCGGCACTCATCGCGATCATCCACGTGCCCACACACCTCGTGTTGCGGCGATTTTCCACCGCCGCCACTACGCAACCGCCGTCAGTGAACTTCAACCCCGCTTCACTCGACGCGACGCGTACCGACCGCGCGACGCACACTCCCAACTCCACTCCGTCAACTCTATGAACACCTCACGCCGCTACTGCCTACTTGGACTTTCATCGTTTTGCCTGGTTCTGTCCGCCGCCCGCGCCGATTCGCAACTTCTCGTTTTCGACGTGACCGAGGAGACCTCGAGCGCAGCACTCGATTCGTCCTCCACGCCGCGAACCGAATTGCGCCACTACACCGAAACCGTGTTCCTCGGCACCGACGTCCTCGCCGTGCAGGACGACCATCAAAAATTAATTCGCGACTTCGCGCGCCAACGGATGCTCGTGCTCGACGTCGCAAAAAACAGCTACGCCGATTGGTCCCTGTTCGGCACCGTCGATTTCTTCGAAGCTGAGCTGTTCAACCGCGCTCACCTCGGCGCGGCGATGCGCGCTGCGCAGATCAAGGATGCGGCCGTTCAATTCGATCGCTTCGACAACGAGTGCGCTCTTCGTCTCGACTCCGGACCGCCATCGGAGGATCAGCCTCGCCCCGCCATTCAGCGAGACGAGGCTGGTGGTGCACTGGTCTTCACGCACGAGGGCCGCACCGTCGCCCGCTTCGAGCCGGCCGACATCGTGCTGCCTGCGCCGCTCCAACACCGCTTCGTTAATTTCCTCGCCTATCATTGTAGCATTCATCCCGAAGTTCGCCGCGCGCTCGCCGACGCCCACGCGATCCCGCAACGCCTCGTCTTCACGGCGCGTACGTTCGATCGCGTGACGACGACCACCCTGCGCCTCGTCTCATGCGCACCCGCCGCCGCGGAAGAGGGCGACTTGCCAACCCACGCCGCGCCGGAGGACGCGAGCCACGATCCGATCCTGAAAGCACTCGCCGCGATCCGGACCGCTCAGCAGGCCGCCCACCGTCCGACACGAGCCGAAGCGGTCGCGTTTGCCGACGACGCCATCGCCCGCCACCGGCCGCTCGACGCGATACTCGCCTTGCTCGAATACGGCCTGCAGAGCGGCGAGCCGCTCTCAGCGGAAATTGCCCGCCGCCGTGAGGCCTTTTCCACGGATCCCGACTGCAATCTCTACCGAAACGCCTTCGATCAATCGAGCAAGGCCGCTTGCGAGCGTTCCCTCGCTACGAACGCACGCATCCCCCGCGACCACCTGCAGCATGCTTACATGCTCGATCTTCAACGGGCGAATCTTCTGGAACCGCTCGGCAAAGCCGACGAGGCCCGCCAGCTTTTTCTTCGCGTGCTCGAGGCCAACCCCTTCCACGCCGGCGCGCTGCACGATCTCGGCCTACTCCTTGCGCACTCGTGGCAGCAACCTCATGCGTGGCTGTGTTGGGACATCGCCCGCCGTGTCTATCCTCAACACCCCATGCTCAAGGAAATCGCCGCGCGCGAGCGCATCCTCCAGTCGCGCTACCCGGATTTCTTCTGAACCGCGACCGCTTCGACGGCGATCACTGCCTCCGCCGCGGGATCCTCATGCGACGCCTGAACATCGTGACCCTCCTTTTCTTTTCAGCCGTTTCCTCGCCTGCAACTGTCGCCGTCTCTCCGGTCACATCGACTGAACACGTCATCCTCCTCCACGGCCTTTGCCGCACCAGCCGCTCGATGACGCGTATGGCCGACGCGCTCACTGCCGCCGGCTACTGCGTTCACAATCTCGATTATCCCTCGCGCACCCTGCCTATCGAGCAACTCGCGCCCCTCGCGATCGCACCCGCCCTCGCCGCCTGCGCCCGCGCTGGCGCTACTCGTATCCATTTTGTCACGCACTCCCTCGGCGGCATTCTCGTCCGCCAGTATCTTTCCCAGCACGCCGTCCCGCATCTCGGCCGCGTCGTCATGCTCGGCCCGCCGAACCAGGGCAGCGAAATCGTCGACCGCCTCGGCGCCTGGAAAATCTTCTCGCTCCTCAACGGCCCCGCCGGCCACCAACTCGGCACCCGCGCCGATTCCGTTCCGAACCACCTCGGCCCCGCCACGTTTCCACTCGGCATCATCGCGGGCAATCGCTCCATCAATTGGATCAACAGTTGTCTCATCCTCGGCCCCGACGACGGCAAAGTCTCCGTGGCCCGCACGCCTCTCGCCGGCATGACCGATCACATCGTGATCCCCGCCACGCACCCATTTCTCCCGCGTCACCGTATCGCCATCCGTCAAACCCTCGCCTTCCTGCGCACCGGCCACTTCACCGCCGGCATCGCTCCACGCCTCGTTCCGCCCAATTCTTAATGTCACCTATTAAGTGACATTCATCCGCACCCGCCCGCGTCCTTCATTCCATGGTCGTGAGGCAAATGCCGACGCCACACCGCTCGGAATGTCACGTAATAGGTGACATTCTATGTTCCGAAGCAGCGACCGTCCCACGGTTCACCCGTCTGCGCGCATGCCCGAGTGGCAACCGCCGGTCGCTCGACTTTTAGCGGTGCTCATCCAGTTTCCC
This sequence comes from Verrucomicrobiota bacterium, assembly GCA_048498075.1. Taxonomy (GTDB): domain Bacteria; phylum Verrucomicrobiota; class Verrucomicrobiia; order Opitutales; family Opitutaceae; genus Opitutus. The sequence continues at coordinate 43,561 of JBEHYR010000029.1, forward strand.
GCCACCCACATCCATGAAATTTTTCCGCCTCTGCCCCCGTTTGCTGCTCTTTTTACCATGCGTTCTTGGCTCGACTCTCTCCGCCGCCGACCCCTTTGACGCCTGGGTCGACACCTTCTCCGCCGAATGGATGCGCGCCAACCCGAACGCCGCCACCAACGCCCAATATTTCACCGGCGCCGAACAAGACTCCCTCGACCGCCAGCTCACCCCGATCACCGACGCCGCCCGTGCCGCACGCGTCGCCCGCGCCCGCCGCGGCCTCGCCGAACTCGCGCAGTTCGACCGCTCCGCCCTCACCGCTACCCAGCGCATCTCGGCCGACATGCTCGCGTGGCAGCTCGATGACGTCGTCGCCGCGGACGCGTTCACCGACTACCAATTCGTCTTTCAGCAATTCAGCGGCCTCCAAGTCGGTCTCGTCAATTTCCTCAGCCAGACCCATCCGATCCGCAATCAACGCGACATCGAAAACTATCTCGCCCGCCTCGATCTCGTCGCCGCGCAGATGGATGAAGGCATCGCGCAAGCCCGCGAGCGTGCCACGCGCGGTTTCCTTCCCCCCGATTTCATCATCAAGTCGACCCTCGCCCAGTTCGATCGCTTCCTCTCCGACACTCCGCGCGCCAACGTCCTCGTCGCCTCCCTCGACGAGCGCGCCGCAAAACTGAAAGACCTCTCCGCCGACGACCGCGCCGCCTTCGTCGCCACCGCCGAGAAAACCGTCTCTACCGCGATCATCCCCGCGTTCCAACGCGCCCGCGCGCTCCTCGCTGAGCAACTCCCCTCTGCCACCGCCGACGCCGGTCTCTGCCGCTTCCCCGACGGCGACAAGGCCTACGCCAACTCCCTCCACCGCCTCACCACGACCGATCTGACCGCCGCGCAAATCCACGAACTCGGCCTCCGCGAGGTCGCCCGCATCGAAAAGAAGATGGACAGCCTGCTCCGCCAACTCGGCTACACCGACGGTTCGATCAAGGAGCGGATGGAAAAGCTCGACGACGCTTCCCAGCCCGCTGCTTCTCCGGATCCGCGCCCCGCCCTTCTCGCGAGCTACGACCAGATCCTCCGCGACGCCGAGAAACGCGCCGCCCTCATCTTCGATCTCCGCCCGCAAGCCCCCGTCGAAGTCCGTCGCGAGCCGCCCTTCACCGAAAAATCTGCCGCCGCCCACTACACCATGCCCGCCAAGGACGGCTCGCGCCCCGGCATTTTCTGGGCGCCGCTCCCCGGCCCGAAATTCGAAATCACCGAGATGCGCACGCTCGTCTATCACGAGGCCGTGCCCGGCCATCATTTCCAACTCGCGCTCCAGAACGAGATGACCGATCTCCCGCGCTTCCGCCGCGATCGCGTCTTCGGTTTCATCTCCGCCCATGGCGAAGGCTGGGCGCTCTACGCTGAACAGCTCGCCGCTGAAAACGGCTGGTATGAAGGTGACATCCGCGGCCACCTCGGCCAGCTCGGCGACGAACTCTTCCGCGCCCGTCGCCTCGTCGTGGATACCGGCCTGCACGCGATGCACTGGACCCGCCAGCAGGCGATCGACTACGGCATCCGGCCCTCCGAAGTGGAGCGCTACGTCGTCTGGCCCGGCCAGGCGTGCTCCTACAAGATCGGCATGCTGAAAATCCTCGAACTTCGCGCCAAGGCCCGTGCCGCTCTCGGCGAAAAATTCTCGATCAAGGCGTTTCACAACGTCGTCCTCCGCACCGGCACCGTCCCCCTCGCCGTCCTCGAGCATGTGATCGACGACTACATCGCCGCGTCGAAGTAACCGGGAGCGCGGGCGGCTCGCCCGCAATTTCCCTCGCCCATGCCTGTCACTTCCCCCTACGCCCCCGACCTCGACGCCTACTTCGCCCGGATCGGCTATACCGGCTCGCGCGAGCCCACGCTTGCCACGCTCCGCGCGCTTTCGCTTCACCACGCTTCTTCGATTCCTTTCGAAAACCTCGACGTCCTCCTCGGCCGCGGCATCGACCTCGATCCCACGGCCGTCGAACGCAAACTCGTCCACGCCCATCGCGGCGGCTATTGTTTCGAGCAGAACAGCCTCTTCTTCCACGTCCTCACTGCGCTCGGCTTCCGCGTGACGCCACTCAGCGCCCGCGTCCGCTGGCAGCGTCCGCGCGACTTCACGCCGTCGCGCACACACCTCTTCCTTCGCGTCGATCTCAGCGACGGCCCGTGGCTCGCCGACGTCGGCATCGGCGGCCTCTCGCTCACCTCGCCGATTCCCTTCGACGACTCCGGCCGCGAAATGTCCACCGCGCATGAGCCGCGCCGCATCCTCCGCGAAGGCACACGGCTCTTCCATCAAGCCCGCCTTGGAACCGAGTGGCACGACGTGTACGAATTCACCGGCGAGGAAATGCCGCCGATCGATCGCGAACTCGGCAACTGGTATACCAGCGCGCATCCCGCCTCTCATTTCCGCAACCGCCTGATCGCCGCGCGTGCGACGACCGACGGTCGTCGTCTTTCCCTCCTCAATCGCGAGTTCACGATGCGTGCGCGCGATGGGCGGGCCGAAACCCATCCGATCAGCTCCCCCGACGAGTTGCTTGCGCTCCTCGCCGCGCACTTTGGCCTCGAGTTTTCCGCCGGCACGCGTTTCGGCGGCGGAAGCGTCCCGTGGCCGGTCTAGCGGCGCGCCTCCGCGCGGCCGGCTCGCCGGCCGTGAGCGTTTTGTGACATTTTCCGAGCGCCCCGCTCGCTTTACAGAAAACTAACGCGCGCGTTTGGGTCTACGAGTCAGGCGGAGCGATTTGCTCGGCCTGTTTTCCCATCCCCCAACACCAATGAATAGAACCCACGCCCGCATTGCCCTGCTTTGCGCCGGCCTCGCCCCCCTGCTGCCTCACGCCGCCTGGAGCCAGACCGCCGCCACCACCGATAAAAACGACGAAGTCGTTCAACTCTCGGAGTTCGTCATCACCGAAACGCCCGACAATCCCTACATCTCCAAAAAGGCCCTTTCCGCCTCGCGCGTCGCGATGGACATCCAGGATATCCCGCAGACGGTCTCGATCGTCACCAGCGATTTCCTTCGCGACTCCATGAGTCAGCGCATGCTCGACGCCGCGAAATACGTCACACCCGTCGTCGAGTCCACGCTGCCCGTCGGCGGTGACCGCTACACGATCCGCGGTTTCCAGGTTTCGCACGAATTCATCGACGGCATGGTGATCTCCGGCGAAGACGGCTACAGCATGTCGCTCGCGCCGTACAACATCGAACGCGTCGAAATCATCAAAGGTCCGAACGCCATCCTCGTGCCCGGTGGCGCGCCCGGCGGTCAGTTTAACCCGATCACCAAGTCGCCTTTCATGAAGGACGAGTCGTCGGTTACACTCGAACTCGCCCAATACATCGGCAACGCCATCAGCACCGATATCAACAAGATCCTCTCAAAAAACGTCGCCGCTCGCCTCGTGGCCGCCTACTGGGACAGCACCGGCTATCAGCAGCATTATTTCCGCAAAGGCTGGATGTTCGCCCCTTCCGTAAGCTGGCAGCTCTCGCCCAAACACAAACTCATTCTCAAAGCCGAAGTCGTGCATAACAACGAGAGCACCGGCATCAACGCCCCTATCGACCCTGCCGTTGGCAGCGATGACTATGCCCGCATCGCCCGCGGCCTTCCGCGCGACTGGGGCTTCGGCGGCGACCAGGACCATCGCGTCCGCGACACCGCGCGCCTCACGGCGGAGCTGCAATCGACGCTCAGCGATCACATCACCTCGCGCCTCTTGATCTCCGGCGATCAAATCAAGCGCATCGACCAGGGCGGCAGCAGCGCCTCGATCTTCATCCCCGATGGCAAGGGTGGCCTCGTCGCCTTTAATCCCACCCGCAATCCCTACACCGGCAAATATGAACCCGGCGTGACTTGGACCGTCGACAATTCCGGTACCTACGCCGTCGCCACCTCCACGGCCACGCCGCTCCCGGACCCGAGCACCTGGGTTTACCGCCGCATCAACGGCGCCGATCACCTCTGGTACGACGAGGCGCACCTCCGCAACGACTACGCCGCGAAGTTCGACAACAGCTTCGTGAACTCCAGCACGGTCGGCGGCATCGCGGCCAACTTCTCGAAGACCAAGTGGCGCAGCTACGCGGGCGCCTCCCAAGGCCCCGACGTTCCCAATACGCCCGCCGGTCTTGCCGCGATCACCAGCACGCCCTACGTCTTCACCACGCTTACCACGGCCAAGGTGGCGAAGCTCGAAGAACTCCAGGCTTACATTTTCGAGACCGCCGGATTCTTCCAAAACCGCCTCATCCTTTCGGGCGGCGTCTCGCGCTACTTCGGCACGCTCACCCGTACCGACCCGGCCGCCGGCGCCATCCCGGCCCCTGGCCCGGAACTCACGCTCGACATCAGCAGCACCGCCAGCAGCTACGGCGTCGTCGTGCGACCGATCAAGCCCGTCTCGCTCTACTTCAGCCACAACACCTCCGGCGCCACCATGCCTGGCTCGCTCCAGGCCGGTAACGCCAACCTCGCGTCCTCCGCCAAGCCCCCCTACAAGCCCTCCGACGGCAGTCAGGACGAATACGGTGTGAAAACTTCGTTCTTCAAAGACACCCTCACTCTCTCGGTCGCGCACTTCAACATTCAGCAAACGAACTACGCGGTTCCGAACAGCGAGTACTACGTGCTCGTCGCCCAAGGCAATCAGGCCGCCGCGAACCTCCTCCCGACCAGCACGTTCCTCGACGTCATCTCGAAGGGATGGGAGGCGGAAGGTTCCTATGCAGTGAACAAAAACCTCACCCTCGTCGGCAACATCTCCTCCTACAGCTACCGGCAGCCTACCGGCGTCCGCATCCGGGCGGTCCCCGATCACATCTGGGCGGCGTATGCCGACTATGAATTCACCGAAGGCCCGCTCACCGGTTTCGGTGTCAACGTCGGCGTCGATTCGAAGTCCGACATGGTCGGCGAGAGCGTCACCGCGCTCACCACCACCAAGCCGCTCCAAGGCGTCACCGCGACCTACCCGGGCGTCGCTGCCGGTTTCGTGCCCCAGCAGGCCTCCTACAAATACGACGGCCGCACCCTCGTGAACCTCGGTTTCTCCTACCGCCGCAGCAACTGGATCGCTCGCCTCCAAGCGAGCAACCTGTTCGATAAAGACTACATCTCCGTTGGCGGCAGCCGCACCGCCATCGCCGTGGGCAATCCCCGCGAATACCGCGCTTCGTTCACCTACAAATTCTGACGAGCGCGAACCGCGCGACGCTTCAAGGCCGGCATCTCACGGTGCCGGCTTTTTTATTTTCCTCGTCGGACTGACCGACAACCCCGGGTCTGGCGACCCGCACCCGCCGCAAGCGTAGCTTCCAGCGTTCCCCTTCCCCCCCATGCTGCGTTACTTCGCGCGCGGTCGCATCCGCTGGAAAAATGGCATGCGCTGCAACACGCGCACTAACTGGGAATTTTACGCGGTCGTCGCAGGCTGCTGCGGTGTCCGTTTTGCCGACGACCAGCGCCCACAATTTCACGAACGCACCCTCTGGGTCTTCGCCCCCGAATGCTCCCACGGCTGGGCCAATCACCGCGACGAAACCTACGAACGCATCTCGATGCACTTCGGCAGCGTGCCCTACCCGCTGGACGAACTCGTCCGCCAAAACGGCGGCTACCTCGCGAAAAAACTCTCCGCCACCGACGTCCAACGCCTCGTTCAAATCGCCGACCAGCTCGAGCCCGCGTTTCGCCAGCCGACCTTCGCCAGCCCGCTCCTGTTTCACCGACACCTGGCCGATCTCGGCCTGCTCGTCCTCGAGGGCCGCGAGTTCAGCTATCTCCCGCCCGCGCTCACCGACCTCGCCAACTTCAAGGTCGAACGCGCCGTTTCCTGGTTCAGCGAACACCTCGCGCAGCACCCAAGCATGAAGGAGGTCGCCGCCGCCATTCACGTTTCCCCGAGTCACCTCCGCCGCCTTTTCTGGCAAACGCGCCAGACGAATCCGAAGTCCGTCTTCCGCCGCATCCGCCTCGATCGCGCCAAGGAACTCATGAGCCGCTCCGCGCTCACCCTCGAGGAAGTCGCCGCCCACTGCGGTTACGCCAGCGCCAGCCATCTCTGCCGCGACTGTCACGCCGTCCACGGTTTTTCTCCGACGACCTGGCGCAAGAAACTCATCGATCGTTTCGCGCACCCGCTCCCCCCCGACATCGTGCCCACGCGCGAGTTCAGCGCCCGGCCCGAAGAGCGCATGCTCCCGGCCTGAGCACGCCTTGGGAGTGCGGCGGCGCGACGCCGCTTTGATCGCGGGCCGGCTCGACGGCCCGCCCTCTCCCGTCGCATTGGACAAACCCGCCCCGCCAGCGAACCTTTCCTGCTCGAGCGCCGTCGATCCTCGTTCCATGAAATACCGTCCCTTCACCACCCACGCCTTCAACGTCTCCGAGATCGGCTTCGGCGCCTGGGCCATCGGCGGCTCGTGGGGCGCGCAAGCCGACACCGATTCCGTCGCCGCGCTCCACCGCGCGCTGGATCTCGGGGTGAACTTCATCGACACCGCCGCCGGCTACGGCGACGGCCACAGCGAAAAAATCATCGCGCAAGTCCTCCGCGAACGCGCCGCCCGCCCCGACGCCAAAAAAGAAAAAATTCTCGTCGCGACCAAGACTCCTCCCACCGCCGGCGCCTGGCCGCCCTCGCCCTACGACCGCGCGGAAGATCGTTATCCCGAAACCTACCTCCGCGAAAACCTCGCCACGCGCTGCGCCAACCTCGGCGTCGAGAAAATCGACCTCCTTCAACTCCACACCTGGACGCGCGCCTGGAACCGCAACCCCACGCCCTTTAAAATTCTCCGTGCCCTTCAGGACGAAGGCAAAGTCGGCCTCATCGGCATCTCCACGCCCGAGCACGACCAGAACAGCGTCATCGATCTCATGCGTGGCGGCTGGGTCGACAGCGTCCAGGTCATCTACAATCTCTTCGAGCAGGAGCCCGCCGCCGAACTGCTCGACGTCGCGCAGGACTGCGGCGTGGGCGTCATCGTCCGCGTCGTCTTCGACGAAGGCGTGCTCACCGGCAAATTCACCGCCGACACGAAATTCGCGCCCGACGATTTCCGCGCCAACTATTTTGCCGGCGATCGCCTCGCGCGCGCCGTCGCCCACGCCGAGGAAATCCGCGCCGACCTCGCCGGCACCGGCTACACGATGGCGCAGGCCGCGATCAAATTCGCCCTCGCGCACCACGCCGTCGCGACCGTGATCCCCGGCATCCGCCACGTCGCCCAGGCCGAGGCCAACTGCGGCGTCAGCGACCTCCCGCCGCTCCACGCCGACCTCCTCCTGCAGCTCCGCCGCCACAACTGGCGCCGCGCCTTCTGGTACGGCGGCAAATAGAGCGGGGGGACATAAATTAAATCCTGTCGCCGCGAACCTAAACGGGTGGTGGCTCCGCTACTCGCTCACGCCCACGCCCCCTGGCCTCCAGAGCGGTTTGAAAAATAGTGCGGCCGCGCGGCAGGTCGGATGTAGGAGCCTGCTTGCAGGCGATCCCGCCGCAGCTCGAATGTAAGAGCCTGCCCGCAGGCGATCCCGCCGCAGCTCGGATGTAGGAGCCTGCTTGCAGCCGATCCCGCAGCGGCTCGAATGTAGGAGCCTGCTTGCAGGCGATCCCGATCGGCGAAGGTCCAGCATCGCCTGCAAGCAGGCTCCTACAGCGGCCATAGAAATTTTCGAAGCGCTCAGATCGCGCGCGCCTACCGCGCACGCCCTCACAGCGGCGAAATCCCGATCACCAGTCCCACGACCGCACCGTAAGCGACATGCCCGAGCAAATGACTCAATCCCACCGCGAGCCCGGCCTCGTTGTATTCCTCGAACGGATGCCCTTCCGCCACGACCCATACCAGCATCAGGCTTACCACCAAACCGTGGAAAAATCCCAAGCCTGCGCCCGCCGCCAGCGCCTGGGGCATCTTCGTCTGCCCCATCCACAACATCAGCAGCCCGTAAATCATCGCGAAACCGATCGCCGAAATCGTGTGCAACGTCAGTCCCACGCGAAACGCATTCCCGCGCGACTTCGTCACCAGGCCGCCGATTGCGTACACCATGCTCCCTTTAAACAGCCCGCCCACCGCCATCAACCGCAGGGCCAGTAACATCACCAGCCCGCCGAGCACCCCCGCGATCAGCGAGGTCATCAAATAAGTGCCGATCATTGTGAATGAACTCATGACATACGCCGTCGATCCCAGCTCCCCGCCGTCCGATGCGGCGCCGCGATAGACACCGCCCCGCCGCGTTGGTTACCGCCGAAACGCCTGCCATTGCCGCGCCCTTTTCCCTCGCAAGACCAGCCTTGGCGTCGCGCGCTTTTCCGGCGAGCTTCGCGCTCACGCCATGGACTCGCTCCTGCTCCTCGCGCCGCTCTGGCTCGCCTTCGAGATCTGGCAGCTCGTGATGGGCGAGCGTTACCTCGGCATCAAACAGATCGCGCGCAACGGCGACCCGCGCCGCCTCGGCCTCGGCGAATTCACCGCCTTCTGCTGGAGCCTCGCGATCGTCGGCTACGTGCTCTGGATGCTGCTCCTGCTCATGCTGCCTTTCGCCCGCCTTCATGGTGTGGCGCTTTTCGCCGTCACCACGCTCGGCTATACCCTGCGCCGCAACACCGGCATCAAGTGGGTTCTCGTTCTCCTCACCTTCGAAGGCGCGATCCGCCTCGGCCTGCTCGTGTCGCTGTCCGCGATGGCCTGGCGCCGCATGTAGGTGTAGGGCGGCGTCTCCTGACCCCGCCGTCCCCGCATCGATTCTCCCTGCCGCCCCGCCTACACCTTGAACCGCCGCATCTCGCTCTTCGTCACCGGCTCGCTGAACGATTTCTCGAAGAATTCCTGCGCCGCGCCGACCAGCTTCGCGTATTTCCCGTAATCGCCCGCCCACGAATTCGGCACGCATAGCCGCTTCATCACGCCGCGTCCGACCCGGTCGGGGGCCTCCGCATCGGGCGCGATTTCCATCGAGAATTTCGGGTCGTTGAAATGCACCACGTAGTGCCGCGCGCCTCCCTTTTCCTCGCGCTCGATCCGCACAAAATCGCCGAAACTCATCGCCGTCACGAATGCACGATTCTCCGGCGCGTGCAATCCTCCGTACCGCCGCGCGGCCACTCCGTGATTGAAAATTCCGTGCCCGCTCCGCACAAACTCCACGCCGCCCGCGTGCCGCGCCGCAGCTCTTTGCGGAGACGGAGCGCGACGCTCCTCCGCTTCCGCGCTTCCATGAGCCTCCCCGATCAGACTCCGAAACTTCCGAAATACCCTTTCCTCGTCGGTGATGCCGCGCTGCTCGCCACCGCCTGGTTCATAGCCAGCCGCGGCCACGGTCCGCTCAGCGCCGACGCCATCATTGCGATCGCCGCCTGCGTCGCCATCGGCGCCATCCTCGTCGCCATCCCCTTCCTCAGCGACTACGCGCGCAAACAGGACGAAGCCCTCGACGAACGCCAACGCGGTCTCGAAGCCCTTTCGCGCACCATCAACACCGCCGCCGAGCAGATCAGCATCGCCGCCAACGGCCTCCACGAAATCACCGAACTCGCGCACAAGAACCTGAAACACGCCGAGCAGCTCCCGCAAAAGCTCCACGACAAAATCACCGAGTTCAACGCCCAGCTCGACAACGCCCGTGAAGACGATCGCGAGGAGTTGGAAAAAGAACTCGCCGAACTGCGCGCCTCCGAAACCGAACGCCTCCAGGCCGCCGCCGACAAAGTCCACAAAGCCGTCGCCGATCTCGCGAAACTCGACGCCGTTGCTCAGAAGCACCTCAACACTCGCGCGGAAATACTCACCAGTGTCGGCGATGCCATCAACCGCTCGCACGCGGACGCGACGACCGCGTTGAACGAAGCCGTCGTCGCCGTCACCCGCGAACTCGCCGCCGCCCAAACCCAAGCGCTCGCCGCCATCGACGCCAAGCTCGCCGAACGCACCGCCACCGCTCTCGCCGCCATCGAGAGCGCCGCCGCCCGCGTCCCCGCGGTTCCGCTCGCACCCGCCGTTGCCCCGACGCCCGCGTTCGACCCCGCGCCGCCCGCGACTTCGGCACCCGAGCCCGCACCCGCGGTCTCCGCCGCCGCTGCCCCCGAGATCGCTTCGCCGCCGAAACGCCCGCGCAAATCCCGCCGCGAAGAGCCGCCCGTTTCCCCCGCCGACGCGCCGCCCGCTCCGCCGCCGCCCGAAGTCTCCGCTCCCATTTCGCCCTCCGAACCCGCCGAGCCCGCGGCAACCGCGGAAACCGCGGAAGTTTCCGCCCCCGCTTCGAGCGACTCATCCGCCCCCGCGCTCCCGCCCGAACCGCCGCCCACGTCCGCCGACGACACGGCTTTCCCCGAGCCCTCCCCCATCCGCCTCGAAACCATCCCCGCCGTCACGCCCGTCGCACCCGCCTCCGCCGATCCGTTCACGCCTCCGCCGATCTCCGAACCTCCGCCAGCCGAAGCCGTCGCCGCGTCGGAGCCCGCTCCTCCCAACTCGCCCGAAAGCATCGGCGCGCCGGATACGCCTCCGCCTGCTCCGGCGACCGAGCGCCTGCCGCGGAAACGCCCGACTCGAAAACCCGAACCCGCCTCCACCGCCGACCTCCCGCTCGATCTCGGCAGCGATGAACCGCCCGTTTCGGCCCCCGAAGATTCGCCCGTCACCGGCGCCGACGCCATCGAACGCGTGATCTCCTCCGACGGCGCCACCCGCCTGATCGCCACCGCCTACATCGGCATCGGCAACCGCCTCTTCATCCGCGGCGACGGCCCGGGCCTGAGCTGGGAAAAAGGCGTTCCCCTGCAATTCGTCTCGATCGGGAAATGGCGTTGGGAGACGAGCGACGCCACCGCGCCGATCGCCTTCAAACTCTACAAAAACGACGAGACCGAGTGCGTCGCCCTCGGCCGCCTCACCCTCGATCCCGGCCACCAGCAGGAAGTCGCCGCGAAATTCTAGAGCGCCTTGAAAATTTCTATCGCGGTGTAGGAGCCTGCTTGCAGGCGATGCTGGAGCTTCGCCCACCGGGATCGCCTGCAAGCAGCCTCCTACCTTCGACCCGCGGCGCGGCTCCATTATTTTTCAAACCGCTCTGGCCCAGGTCGGGCGGGTTGTCCCCAACCCGCCGCTCCACCCTGCATCCGCCCGCCGACCGCCGCGTCAAGGATACTCCAGCGCGCCCTACCGGGTTGACCTACTCCGCCGCGTTCAGCACCAGCATCGACCCGCTCCCGACGAAAAATTCGTACGGCACCGCCACGACCTTGCTCCGCACCCCGCGCGCGAGCAGTTCGCGTCTCAATCGGTCGAGTTCGCCGTAGCGCCGCCCATCCGGACCGCACACGGGATGTATCCGAACTTCCCCTGCGCTGACGCGCGCCAGCTCGCGGCACGCCGCCAGATGCCACGCAAAATCGAAATGCCGCGCATACGTGAAGAGCAGGTGCGCACACAGCACGAGGTCGAACGCGCCGTCCAGGAACGGCAGCCGCGGCAGCGTTCCGCTCACGTAGCGCGCGTGCAAATAGTGGCTCTCGTAGTCCGCCAAGAACCGCTGCGCCGCCGCGCGCCGATCCGATTCCGCCGCATCGATCGAGGAGAAAAACGCCGGCGCGCCCGGCTTCAGCCGCGCGACGACCCGCGAACCGTCGTGGACTTCCCGCACCGCCACGCGCGCGCCAACCTTGAACAACTGCGGTTTCGCCCGCATCTGACTGAGCATCTTGGCGTAGTCGGCATGCACGCGGGTCGCGAGTTCCTCCTGCGTCGAACCGTAGAGCGGATCGACGGCGACCGCGTCGATCCCGCGCCGGCACGCCTCCGCCGTGAAGGACGACGGCCCCGCCGCGACATCGAGCACCGCCCCGCCGCGCAACGCGGCGAGATCGAGCGCGAAGAATTGGGCGTATTCGTCCAGCGAGCGACCGAAGAACGAGATGGCCGGGAGTTCAATTTCGGGGGGAGCAATGGCGAGGGCAGGCATGTGGCTTTCTAGCTCGACCGCATCGGCGGCTGGCCGGCGGATCGGAGCAGGGGAGAAATTTAAGATCAGAATCGGAGCGGAGGGACGGGGACTGGGTTGGAATTCGGAAAACAAAAAGCCCGACTCGGTGGAGTCGGGCTCGGCGGTTGTGATTTAAGCGGCACTTCGGCCGCATTTGCGCATCGCGCGCTTCACCATCGTCGCCGAGCCGGTGTATGCCACCAGACGCGTTTCATCGCCGCCGTAGCTTTGGCGGAAATGGAAAGGCGAACTCGGACGGCGCAAATCATTGCGCGCCGTGATGGTGCAGTGTGCCGCGCCCCGCAAGCGCAAATTCTGCTTCGCGCAAAATCCCTGGGAGCGCGGGCGGCTCGCCCGCATTTTTTTCCTGCCGCGCGCGCCACTCGCGCACCTGCCACGGCCCTACTTCGTCGACTTGAAAACCGCCCACGGCGCCTGCGTCAGCCGCTGGATCGCCGACCGCGGCTTTTCTTCAACCGCGGCCTCGCGCTTCTCTTCCTCGCCCACTGCGATCGTCAGCAACAGCTCGCGCTCCTTCAGCCGCGTCTCGCGGGCCTCGAGCGCGGCCTCGCGTTCGCGGAGATTCGCCTCGGCATCGCGGAAAGCCATGCGGTCATCGCGCAATTGATTCTGCTCCGCCTCGAGCAAGGCCCGGGCCCGATGAAATTTTTCCCACGCCGCGGACAACGCCTCGTCGGACTGAAACGGTGGCTGGCTCGACGGCTTCGCAAACGGCACATTCGTCGCCGCCGCCGGCTGGCCGGCTGCCGCATCCAGCCGATCCTGCCACGCGCGCAAACGCGCCTCGTATTCGCGGAGGTTCGCTTCGCGCTCCTGCAAGGCCGCCAAATCCGCCGCGACCTGCGTTGCGCTGAAATCAAACGGCGCCGCCGTCGGCTCGCCGCTGGTCGGATTCGCCGCCCGGCGCGACAGTTTGAGTGCAGGCTGGGTGAAGGGAAACGGGCTTTGGGTCGGGTTCATGGGAAGCGGGTGTGCACACGAAGCCTAACCAGAAATCGCGCCCGATGAAAATGGGGTCCGGTGGTTTTTACGCCTCGTTTACCCGGCTCATCGGGAACTCTCTGATTTTTAACGACCCGCGCCTCCATTCCGCGTCCCCCGCCGGCGCGATCCGCCCGTCGCTCAACGCCGGTCCAACGCGCCGCGCACCGCCGCCAGCAATTCATCCGCGCCGTACGGCTTCGCGAGAATCTTTCCGTCCGCCGAATTCACCGCTTCACCATCGAGCGCCGAGCCTGCGTAGCCGCTGCAATAGATCACCGGCAGGCCCGGCCGCTGCGCCACCATGCGCTCGTAGGCTTTCGGTCCGCCGAGCTGCGGCATCACCACGTCGAGGATCGCCAGCGCCACGTCCTTCTGATGCAGCGCGAACACCGAGCACGCCTCGAATCCGTCGCCGGCCACGAGCACGCGATAACCGGCCCGCGTAAGAATCCGCTGCGCCAGGTCGCGCACCATGGCCTCGTCCTCCGCGAGCAGCACCGTCTCCGTGCCGCGCGGCTGCGACGGCACGTGCTTCGGCCCCACTGAACTCGCGCTTCGCTCCACCATCGGCAGGTAGATTTTGAACGTCGTTCCCTTCTGCGGCTCGCTGTAGACGTGCACCATCCCGTCGTGCTGTTTCACCACGCCGTAGACGACGGCCAGGCCGAGGCCGGTGCCCTTGTCCTTCGCCTTCGTGGTGAAGAACGGCTCGAAAATCCGCGAGACGGTCTCGCGATCCATGCCGATGCCGTTGTCGCTCACCGTCACGAGCACATAGCGCCCCGGCTTCGCCCACGGGTGACTCTCGCGAAACGCCCCGTTCACCAGCACGTTTTCCGTCTCGATCGTGATCCGCCCTCCGTTCGGGAGCGCATCGCGGGCGTTGATACACAGATTGAGCAGCACCTGGTCGACCTGCGCGCGATCCGCCAGCACGTTGCCCAGTTCGTGCCCCGGAATGAAATCGACCGTGATCTGCTCGCCGATCACCCGCCGGATCATGCGCAGGAGATCCTTGATCGCCTTGTTCAGGTCGACATCGCCCTTCTGCAGCGTCTGCTGCCGCCCGAACGCCAGCAGTTGCTGCGTGAGCTGCGCCGCCCGTTCGCCCGCGCCGCGCACCTGCTCCAGGCTCGCGCGCCGCTCCGGCCAGGCCGCCGCCGGCTCGAGCGCCATCGCCGTGTAACCCTGGATCACCTGCAGGAGATTGTTGAAGTCGTGTGCGACGCCGCCTGCGAGCAAGCCCACCGCCTCCATTTTTTGCGACACCCGCAACTGCTCTTCCAGCGCCACTTCCCGCAGGCTTCGGCGGTAGTTGTCGCAGAGCACGCCCGCCTGCTGCACGATCGCTTCGAGCTGCGATTGCGCCGCCGTGTCGTATCCGCCCGGCCGGTTCGCCACCCCAATCAGCCCGACCACCTGCCGCTCGCGAAACACCGGCACCCCGAGAAAACTGCGAATCGGCCCCGCCCCGCCGGCGGCGGGCTCCGCCGGCGGATTGAAGACCGTCACTTCCCCCGCCGCCACGGCCCGCCCGAACGGCTCCTCCAGCCGCGCGAACTCGATGTAACCGTGTTCCGCCTGGTTCCGCATCGCCTCGTCGTAAATTTCGCGGCCGAAATGCTCGTCCCAGCGCACGCCCTCGTGCGCGAGAATGCGCAGCCGCCCGTTTTCCACCATCACCCCGACGAACCCGCATTCGCTCTGGGTCTGACGCAGCGCACAGCGCAGGAGCAGCGCGTGCGCCGTTTTCCAGTCGCCGGTGTCCAGGTAGATCCGCATCGCGTCGCTCACCGCCGCAAACAGCTCCGATTTCTGCCGCAAGTTTTCCCGCGCCTTCAGTTGCTCCGTGACGTCGAAGGCCAGTCCCCCGACGAGCACCCGCCCCTCCGCATCGCGCAACGGGAATTTGAATACCTGGTGCTCCCGCCCCTCCACCGGCTGATGATCCCGGAATTCCAGCGGCCGGCCGCCTTGGATCACGAGCCGGTCCTCGGCCGCGAATTTCTCCGCCACCTCAGCCGAGAAAAATTCCGCCACGCGGCGATCCGCCGCGAGGCCGAGATCGCTGAACTTCGCCCGATACGGTCCGCTCACATAGCGGTAGCAGCCGTTTTCATCTGTCACCCACGCGAGCATCGGACTGTTGTCCATGAACGCCCGAAACATCTCCTCCGAAGCGTGCAGCGCCGCGTTCGCACGCGCCACCTCGTCCAGCCGGTTCTTCAGCGACTCGTTCCTCTGGCTCAACTGCGCGATCCCCGGCGCCTCGAACAATCGCGGAAGCATCCGGTAGACGCAGACCGCCGTCGCCGTCGCCGCCAGCGCGGTCGCCATTTTCAGCATCGCCCCCGTCCACGACGGTTCCAGCGCGCCGTGCCACGCGCCAAACGCCCGGCTCAATCCGCCGGCGAGCGCGAGCAGCGCAAACGCCGCCAGCGCCCCGTTGATCGCGAGATCGCGACGACGGCGCATCACCGGCAGCAGCGTCAGCGGTATCGCCAGCAGCGCCAGGGCCGCCCAGGCGTCCGCCACCGCGCTCGTCCACCCGAGCGCTGGCGTCCGGACGTAACCGCTCCCCGTCTGCATGATTTGCGCGAGGAGTAACCCAAATTGCATGCGCGTCCCACGATGCGCCCGCGCCCGCCGATGCCAACTCTCAAAAACGCGCCGGGCCGCCTCGCGCCGTCATAAGTCTCCGCCGGTCAGGTGCGGAAAATCACGTCCTCGCGATTGAACATCTTCCCCGCCAGCCAGAGCGCGATCGCCGCATACACCGACGACGACCCGAAGATCAGCCCGATGTAATTCCAATGCCACACGCCCGAAAGCATCTCCTTGCACACGAGCGAGAGATTTAGGATCGGCACCAATGCCAGCCGCGCGTTCAGATCGATGCCCGGCAGCATCCCGATGATCGCCGGCATGATCACGACGAAGATCATCGGCTGCACGTAACTCTGCGCTTCTTTGAAACTCTTCGCGAACAACGCCACGGTGAAGATCACCGCGGAAAACAAAACGGCCACCGGCAGCACCATCGCCAGCACGCCGAAGATTCCCATCGGATCGATCATCGGCAGCACCCCTGCCGCCTTCTGCGCGCCGTGTCCGCCGCCACCGCCGAACATCGACCCGAGCAGCACGAAACTCACCGTCATCGACAACAGCGACATCGCCATCGCGGAAAGCGAACTCGTCAGCACCATCAGAAATTTGCCCAGCACGATCTCCCCGCGGCTCACCGGACTGCAGAGCAGCGTCTCCATCGTGCCGCGCTCCTTCTCGCCCGCCGTCATGTCGAGCGCCGGATAAATCGCTCCGGTGAAGCACAGGATGATGATGAAATACGGCACGATGCCGCCGAACGCATTGCCGCCGACCTTCTCGGGCGGCGCCACGTTCTCGCGTTTCGTTTCAAAGGGCTGCACGAGCGTGCCCGGCAGCCCGTGCTCGGTGAGCCGGTCCTTCGCCGTCTGCGTCCGCAGTTCGCCGAAAAATTTCTCCACTTCCCCGACGGCAAACCCCGACTTCAACTCGCCCTCGTAGTGATAAATGATCACCGCCGGCGCCGCGCCCGCCGCGAGCCCCGCGTCGAACTTCTCCGGCAGCCGCACCGCCGCGCGCAGCTTTTTTTCCGAAATCCGCTGCTTCCAATCCGCCGCTTCGGGCACGACTTTGAATTTCGTCTGTTGCGCCAGCCGCGCTTTCACCCCCGGCGAATCCTCGCCGCCGAGCACCATCACCGTCGGCGTCTCCGACCGCGCTTTCGAGACCACGGTCGACGCGATCTTCCCGACGCCGAAAGTCAGCGCCGGCATCACCAGCACCGGGATGATGATCATCGAACGCACCGTGCGCTTGTCGCGCAGCAGGTCCGTGAGTTCTTTTACATAGACCGTGGCAATGCTGCGCCAGTTCATGCGGCCTCCTCGATGCGGGTGATCTTCACGAAGGCCTCTTCCAGATCGGTCTCGCCGACGCGCGCCTTCAGCTCCGCCACGGTACCTTCGGCGCAGAGCCGGCCGTCGTGGATGACTCCGACGCGATCGCACAGCTTCTCCACCTCGCTCATCACGTGCGTCGAGTAGATCACCGTCCGGCCGCGCGCGCGGTAGTCCCGCACGAACCGCAAGACCGACCGCGACGTCATCACG
>JBEHYR010000030.1:0-60044 GCA_048498075.1 Verrucomicrobiota bacterium
TCGCGGTGCCGATCGGGTTCGTGGAAGCGATGTGGCCGGCGCGGCGGACCGAGCCGTGGCTGCGGGGCGTGGGCTTCGCGGTGAGCGGGGTGGTCTATGCGCTGGGCGCGGCGCTGGTGACGTTTGGCACGTGGACGAAAGAGAAGTTTGTCGCTTCGCCGACGCAACTCGCGGTGACGGCGCTGGTGGCGGCGGGTTTTGTCGTGGTGGCGTTCCTGGTCGGACGAAGGAACGTCGTGAGTCGAACCGCGAAAGCGGCGGCGTGGACACCGCTGGCGCTCGGGATCGTGGCATTTCTCGCGGGCTCTGCGTTCCATCTCTGCGCGCAGCTGGGCAAGGGAATTTTCCCGCCGGTGCTTGCCGTGGCATTGTGCGTGGGCTTGCCGGTGGCGGTGCTTGGGCTGGCGGGACGGCAGAGCCGCGCGAGCGGGTGGGACGATGCACAGGTGGATGCGTTGGTACTCGGCGGACTGCTGGCGTATTGCTGGCTCGGATTCTTCCTGGTGGTGCGATTGCACGGTGCAACGGCGTGGGCGGGGCAGGTGGTGCCGTGCGCGATCGTGCTGGGGCTGGTGTTGCGGTTGAAGGCCCGCGCGGGGCGCGTTGCGGCACACGCGGGCTGAGTTGAGAAGATAAAAGCCCCGCGCTTTTGAGGCGCGGGGCTGAATGAGAAGGAGGCGGGAACGGCGGGGTTCGGAGACCCCGCCCTACATCCGATCCTGATTACTTCTTCGCGGCTTTGAGGTCGGCGACGGCGGCCTGGGCGGCGGCGAGGCGGGCGACGGGGACGCGGTAGGGCGAGCACGAGACGTAGGTGAGGCCCACCTTGTGGCAGAACTTCACCGAGTCCGGATCGCCGCCGTGTTCGCCGCAGATGCCGAGCTTGATCCCGGGACGGGTCTTGTTGCCCTTTTCCGCCGCGATCCTGATCAGCTGGCCGACACCGGTCTGGTCGATCGAGGCGAAGGGGTTCTTCTTCACGATCTCGTTTTCGGCGTAAGCGCTGAGGAAGGAGCCGGAGTCGTCACGCGACATGCCGAGGCAGGTCTGCGTGAGGTCGTTCGTGCCGAAGCTGAAGAACTCAGCAGTCTGCGCGATCTCGTCGGCGGTGAGGGCACCGCGCGGGACTTCGATCATCGTGCCGACCGAGTAGGAGAGTTTCACCTTCTTCTCGGCCTGGACGGCCTTGGCGACCTCGTGGACGATCGCGACCTGCAGATCGAGTTCCCGCTTGAAGCCGACGAGCGGGATCATGATCTCGGGCTTCGGCTTGAAGCCGGCCTTCTGCGCATCGGCGGCGGCCTCGAGGACGGCGCGGGCCTGCATGCGGGTGATCTCGGGGAACTTGATGCCGAGGCGGCAGCCGCGGAAACCGAGCATCGGGTTGAACTCGTGGAGTTCGTGCACGCGGTGCATGATTTTCTCGACGTTGATGTTCAACTTCCGCGCGAGGTCCATCTGCTGCTCCTTCGAGTTCGGGAGGAATTCGTGCAGCGGCGGGTCGAGGAAGCGGATCGTCGCGGGGAAGCCCTTCAGCGCTTTGAAAATGCCGAAGAAGTCGTCGCGCTGATACGGGAGGAGTTTCGCGAGCGCGGCCTCGCGGTCGGCGAGGTTGTCGGCGAGGATCATCTCGCGCATCGCGTCGATGCGGTCGCCCTCGAAGAACATGTGCTCGGTGCGGGTGAGACCGATGCCGACGGCGCCGAACGCGATGGCCTCGGCGGCCTGCTTCGGGGTGTCGGCATTCGTGCGGACGCTGAGCTTCGTGGCCTGCGAGCACCACTTCATCAGCTGCACGTAATTTTTATACTTCTCGGTCTTCTGCGCCTCGACGTCGCCGTGAAGGAGGCCGGAGATGATTTCCGACGGAGCGGTCTTGATCTGGCCCGCGTAAACGAGGCCGGAGGTGCCGTCGATCGAGAGGAAGTCGCCCTCGGCAAAGGGCTGGCCGTCGATGGTCGCGACCTTCTTGTCGTAGTCGATCTGGACGCCGGCGGCGCCGCACACGCAGACCTTGCCCATCTGGCGGGCGACGAGCGCGGCGTGCGAGGAAACGCCACCGCGCGCGGTGAGGATGCCCTCGGCGGCGATCATGCCGCGGAGATCTTCGGGGGAGGTTTCGACGCGGACGAGGAGAACCTTCTCGCCCTTCTCGGCGGCGATGACGGCGCGGTCGGCGTTGAAGTAGATCTTGCCGGTGGCGGCGCCGGGGCCGGCGGGGAGGCCGGTGGCGATGACCTTGGCCTTCTTGACCTCGGAGAGATCGAAGATCGGCGCGAGGAGCTGCTCGAGCTGGTCGGCGGGGTTGCGCGTGATGGCGGTCTGCCAGTCGATGAGCTTCTCCTTGACCATGTCGGCGGCGAACTTCAGCGCGGCGGCGGCGGTGCGTTTGCCGTTGCGCGTCTGGAGCATGAACAGCTTGCCGTCCTGAATCGTGAACTCGACATCCTGCACGTCCTTGAAGTGCTTCTCGAGCGTGGCGCGGACTTTGAGGAGTTCGGCGTAGCTCTTCGGCATCTGGTCCTTGAGCTTGAGGACGGGCTCGGGCGTGCGGACGCCGGCGACGACGTCTTCGCCCTGGGCGTTGATGAGGAACTCGCCGTAAAATTCGTTGGTGCCGTTGGCGGGGTTGCGGGTGAACGCGACGCCGGAGCCGGAGGTTTCGCCGGTGTTGCCGAAGACCATGGCCTGGACGTTGACGGCGGTGCCCCACTCGGAGGGGATGTTATACTTGCGGCGATAGACGATCGCGCGGTCGTTCATCCAGGAACCGAATACAGCGCCGGCGGCGCCGCGGAGCTGGTCCCAGGCGTCGTTCGGGAAGGCTTTGCCGGTGCGGTCCTTCACGAGGGCCTTGAAGCGGGCGACGAGTTCCTTCTGGTCGTCGGCGGTGAGCTTCGAGTCCTCGATGTCGGCGTGATACTTCTCGTGCTTGAAAGTGTGGATGACGGTCTCGAACGGCTCGTGATCCTCATCGGGGCGTTTCTGGACGCCCATGACGACGTCGCCATACATCTGGATGAAGCGGCGGTAGCAGTCCCACGCGAAGCGGGCGTTGCCGGTGGCCTGCTCGAGGGCGACGACGGTCTGGTCGTTGAGGCCGAGGTTGAGGATCGTGTCCATCATGCCCGGCATCGAATCGCGGGCGCCGGAGCGGACGGCGACGAGGAGCGGCATGCCGGAGGTGGCGCCGAACTTCGTGCCCATGATCTTCTCCATGTTGGCGACGCCGGCTTCCATCTGCGCCTGGAGCGAGGCCGGATAGGTGCGCTTGTTGGCGTAGAAATAGGTGCAGACTTCAGTCGTGACGGTGAAGCCGGGGGGCACGGGCAGGCCGATGCGGGTCATCTCGGCGAGATTGGCGCCCTTGCCGCCGAGGAGCGGCTTCATCGAGCCGTCGCCGTCGGCTTTGGCCGCGCCCCACGTGTAAACGTATTTCGGGCCTTTGGCGGCGGAGGATTTTTTCGCGGGAGCGGAGGTTTTGGCCTTCGCGGCGGGTTTCTTGGCTTTGGTTTTGACGGCCATGTTGGAGGTATATCGGAGTTAAAAAAACGAGCGCCCGCGCGGGGCGCAAAGGGCAATGGCTTAGCTGTGCGGGAGGCACTGTCAACCGCTCAACGAGTCAAGGCCGCACGGGCACAAAAAACGGCGGTCAGCGACCGCCGTTTTGGAACGCGAGCAAGGCGCGGGGGGACTACTTCATCGTGGCGCTGCCCGTGCGCTGGAAGCGGAAAACCACCCGGAACATCTGCAGCGCCAGCCAGAAGACGCCCGTCAGGCACGAGGAGCCGAGGACGCCCCAGAGGTTGATCATCGTCGGGTCGGTCGACGGGACGTGCGTGCGGAGCACGAAGAACATGTAGATGAAGAAGCCGACGCAAAGGACGGCATCGACGACCAAGGTGACCGGAGTGACGAGCTTTTCGGACTGAGCCATGCGGGAAAAGAGATTAAGAACCGCGCGGTTGTCCACGGAAAATTCCGGCACCGGTCGCGCGCGGGGACACGGGACAGGATTCGAGCTTGCCACCGGCCGGCGTTATTCGCGTGGTTGGAGGCTCCAGTTCGCATGGCCGCCGACGTCGAAAACTCCCCCGAAAATCTGGCGCGGGAACTGCGGCGGTGGCGCCTTACGGCCGGATTGCTGCTCGTGGTGATCCTGGTGCTGGGTTCCTTCAGCGCTTATCTGGCGCGGTCGATCGACGGGGAGTATTTGCGGCTGCTCGATCGCAGTGTGCCGGTACTCAATGAGCTGCGGCTGCTCGGCCACGATGCCCTTTCGACGCAGCGCGCGGTGCTCTCCGGTTTGCTGGGGCAAGCGGAAGCCGACCGGAAAAACGCGATCGCTCGCGCGCAGCAATTCGACGAAATGGGTTCGGCGCTGCGCCAGACCCTGTCGACCCGACAGGTCTTCGCGAACGACGCCGCGGGTTATGCACTGCTGGATCGCAAGGGCGACGCGTATGATTCGACGGTGAGCGAGATCGTCGCGCTGCTGAAGCAAAACCGGAACGAGGAAGCCGATGCGATTCGGCAGGCGAAAGCCCGGCCGGCGCTCGACGAATATCTCGAACAGATCGATGTGGCGGCGCGCTACGTGGAGGCGCACAGCCAGACGGAGCGCGACGAAATTTCCAGTTCCGCGCGGAACCGCTCGGCGATCGTGTTCGGCGTGGCGAGCCTGCCGTTGGTGGTCGGTACGCTGCTGGGGGCGATCGTGCTCGGCCTCGTGTTTGCGATGGTGGTGCTGTTCCGCCGGCTCGGTCCTGAAGAGGGGCCTTGAAGCCGCGCGGTGGGTTGAGCGGTTTGGATTTAGTGCCGCCGAGGGAGGAGCCTGCTTGCAGGCGATTTCCGACCTTCGCGAGCCGGAATCGCCTGCAAGCAGGCTCCTACAGGCTCAGACAGGCTCCGACGTTTTCAATACTTCCGAGCGCGACGGCGGCCATTTTGATTAAAACGGCTCAAAGCGATTTGGGAATCGCCGCGGTCAGCACTTCCGGCGCGCCGGCGGTCACGAGCACGTTGTCCTCGATGCGCACGCCCCCGAGCTGCAAGTGCTGCTCGACGAGCGGCCAGTTCACGGCGTCGCGATAGCGTTCGCGGCGGACGGGGTCGTTCAGCAACGCCGGAATAAAATAAAGCCCCGGCTCGATCGTCACGAGGTAGCCCGCCGCGAGTGGAAGATCCATGCGCAACGTGCGGAGCGCCGGCCGCGGGTCTTTCGCGCGACCAGGCAGCAACCCGCCGGCGTCGCGCACGCCGAGGCCGACCATGTGGCCGAGGCCGTGCGGGAAAAACAGCGTGTGCGCCTGCTGCTCGACGAGCGACTCGGGCTGGCCGCGCATCACCCCGAGGTCGACGAGACCGGTCACGAGATCGACGGCGGTCGCGAGGTGCAGATCGCGCCACTCGACGCCGGGCACGCAGCGCGTGATCGCGAGTTCCTCGGCGGCGAGGACGACCTGGTGGAGATCGCGCTGAAACGGAGAGGGCGTGCCGACGACGAACGTGCGCGTGACGTCGGTCACGTAGCGGCTGACCTCCGTGCCGGCATCGACGAGCACGAATTCGCCGTCGCGCGCGGCGCGCGCGCCAGGCTCGAAGTGCAGCACGGCGGAATTCGGGCCGGTGCCCACGATCGTGCCGTAGCCGGTGTGGTCCGCGCCGTGGCGGAAAAATTCCGCCTCGAGTTCGATTTGCAGCGTCCGCTCGGTCACACCGGGGAGCAGGAAGTTTTTCAGCGCTGCGTAGCCGGCGGCGGTGGCGGCGGCGCCGCGGCGGAGGAGTTCGAGTTCGGCGGAGTCCTTGGGGCGCCGGGCGTGGGTGAAGCGTTCGCGGATTTTCGACGTGAGCGCGTCGTCGGCGGGCAGGCCGCGCAGCGGCGTGCCGAGCATGGCGATCGGGCGGCCGCGGCGCCGGGCGAGCCAGGGGGCGAGCGCGGCGAGCGAGGCGCCGGGCGTCTGTTCGCGGCCTTCCCAGACGCGCTCGCCCTCGGTGACGTCGGGCACGAACGAGATCCAACCCGCGGCTGGCTGGTCGCGCTCGTGCGGGTCGAAGGCGATCACGCCGCCCGGGCACTCCCGGGCGGCGAGATAAAAGTATTCGGCGTGCGACCGGAAAGGATACATCTGGTCGGTGCCCTCGGGCAGCGGCACCGGTTCGCCGGCGCCGACGAGGAGCAGCGTGTCGCCGAGATCGAGCGCGGCGGCGACGCGGGCGAGCCGTTCCACGAGGAAGGTTTTCATGCGGCGCAACGCTGGGCGCGGGACGGAGTGGGTCAACGCCCGAGCCGCGGGGAAAAAATCCGTTTCAGCAAAATCCGCTCATTCTCGGCCAACGGGCGCGTAGCGCGATCCCGCGGGTTCTGACATAGTGAGCGCGTGAAAACGATCCTTACTCCGATCGATTTCTCCGGGATCACCGATTCCGTGATGAAGCAGACAGTCACGCTCGCCCAAGCGCTCGGAAGCCGGGTCGTGCTCCTGAATGTCCTGCAACCTCCGGTGATCGCGAGCGAATACGGACCGTTCGTTGATAATTTGAATGAGATCATGGTCGTCGGCGAGAAAACCGCCGCGAAGCAACTGGCGCGGCTGCAGGAGCAGCTGAAGAGCGCCGGGATCGAGAGCGAGGTCTTGCAGTTCACGGGCACACCGGTGCCGAACATCCTCGCGCAGGCGACCAGGCTGGGAGCGGATTACATCGTGATGGGCTCGCATGGGCACACGGCGTTCTACGATCTGCTCGTCGGCAGCACCACGCACGGCGTGCTGCTGCGGTCGAGCTGCCCGGTGATCGTCGTGCCGGCCGAGGCGAAACGCGGCGGGAAAAAACAATTTGGTTAGTGGAAAGGGAAATGTGTGTGGGAGCGCGGGCGGGGGCCCGCGCTCTTTTTTTTTGCTCAAAAACAACGACCCGGCGGTTGAAAACAATTCACCAAAAGGTGCACACGGATTCACAAACGATGCGATGCGGGGGCAAATCCCGCGGCGTAGACTGCGGTCAATGCAGGAGAGCCTAGTGAACAGCCTCTGCGCGCAGCGCGCCGGGATTCACCAGCGTTGGGAGACGCTGCTGCGCACGGAACGGGTCACGAGCCCGCTCGCGTATCCCGACTCGATGGTCCACTTGATCGACTGGGCGCTCGAGCAGCTTTTTGCGGCGCTGCACGAACCCGCCGTCCGCCGGCGCGCCGAGCATTCCGGTGCTCGCGCGGTGCATCGCCCGGAGTGTCCCTGCGGGAAAAATCCGCTGCTCGCGTTTTTCCGCGCGGGCGAGCAGGCGATGCTGGAGTCGCTCGTGCTCGAGCAAGCCGCACACCGGCCGATCGAGCCGCACGAGCGCGATGCGGCGCTGAATGAACTTTGCTATGCGATCCGCACGATGGAGCGGCGCGAGGTGGAGGCGTTCTGCGCCGTGTGCCAATACCGCGAGGGGGGCGAGGGCCGGCGCCGTCGGGTAGGTGAAGAGCTGCCCGCGGATGCGTCGCCACCGGCGAACGATGGCCGGGCGTAGGGCGGCCGCGACGCGAACTCAGCGAAGTCCCTGCGCTTCCGCGCAGGGCTACGGGAGCAGCCGCAGTCCGCTGCGGAAGCAGCGCGACGGATCGCGAGTTGACGGCGGCAGCAGAGTGAGCGGCGGGCTGAAGCCGGCCCTACGCTAGGCGCGAATGCGCACCTCGCGGCCGGTTTGCGAGGACTGGTAGATCGCGTCGAGAATTTTTTGGACGGCGAGCGATTCGGCGGGCTTCACGTAGGGCTCGGCCTTGCCGAGGAGGCAGTCGACGAAGTGCGACATGCGATTCGGGTTCACGAGCGTGGTGGTCGTCACGACGCTCTCGCTGGAGTAGCCGTTTTCCGTTTTGCGGAAGAGTGTGAGGTTCGGCATCAGCGCGCCGGCCTCGGTGCCGTAAAGCTGCGTGCCGTTGAAATCCGCCACGGGTTGATGCCCGGCCCAGGAGGTTTCGAGGAGCACCGTGCGACCGCTGCGAAGTTTGATCAGCGCGACCGACACGTCCTCGACGTCGAAGGGCCGCTTCGGATCGATTTCGCTTTTGCCCCAGGCGCCTTCGCCGAGCCCACGGGCTCCGAATTTCGAATACGTCTGGCCGCTGACGGCGGCGGCGTCGAATTCGCCCATGAGGTAGAGGCAGCGGTCGAGCGCGTGGACGCCGATGTCGTAGGTCGAGCCGCCGCCGGCGAATTTTTTCTGGGTGAACCAGGAGCCGATCCGCGGGATGCCGCTGCGGCGCGTCCAGGCGGTCTTCGCGTGGTAGACGTCGCCGAGCACGCCCTTCAGCACGAGCTGTTTCAAGGTCTGCACGTCGGGGCTGAAGCGATTGTTCTGCCCGACCATCAGGAGCAGACCGCGGCGCTTGGCGGTGGCGACGAGTTTCGCGGCGTCGCGGGCGTTCGTGGCCATCGGCTTGTCGAGCATGACGTGCTTGCCGGCCTGCAAGGCTTCGAGCGCGACGGGCGCGTGGAGATAGTTCGGCAGGGCGATCGACACGATGTCGATGTCGTCGCGCGCGAGCAGCTCGCGATAATCGGCGGTGACGAGCGGGATGCCGTAGTGGGCGGCGGCGTCCCGCGCGCGCTCGGACGAAGTATCGGCGACGGCGGCGACTTTCACGTCGGGGTGCGATTTGAACGAGCCGATGTGATCGAGGCCGATGGCGCCGGCGCCGAGGACGGCGACGTTGAAGGAAGATTTCTTAATCATGAAGGAGTCGGAGGGAGGGCTGCGAACAACAGGAAATACACGAAAGGAGAATCACGCTCTGCCCCAGCGCTGCATCTGCGCGAAGCAATGCTGCACGGAGACGAGCGGGGCGTGGTGGTATTTTTCCTGCTCGACGATGAACCACTCGACCGCGCCGACGTTCTCGGCTGCGGCGAAGACCGGGGCGAAGTCGACGGGGCCGCCGCCGAGTTCGGTCTCGTCTTTCAAATGGATGAGCTTCACGCGGGCGCCGTGGTCGCGGAGGAATTTCTCCGGGGCGCAACCGGCGACGTGCGACCAGTAGACGTCGAGTTCGGCGCCGAGATTCCGCGGCTCGGCGGCGCCGAGCAGCCAGTCGAACACGGGACGGCCCTCGAGGAGTTTAAACTCGCCCGCGTGGTTGTGATAGCTGAGCTGCAGGCCGGAGGCGCGGAGTTTCGCGCCGATCGCGTTCAGCTCCTCGGCGATTTTCTCCACGGCGGCGATCGTGACGAACTGGTCCGGCGGCCAGAACGGCACGGTGAGGTGACGCGAGCCGAACGCGAGGGCTTCGCCGATGACCTTTTCCGGATCGGCGCGGAGGGCGGCGATGCCGACGTGCATGCCCGCGACGCGGAGGCCGGCGGCGGCGAGCGCGGCCTGGGCGCCCTTCGCGTCGAGATTGCCGTAGCCGGCGAGTTCGACGCCGGCGTAGCCGATTTTGGCGACCTCGGCGGCGGTGGCGGCGAAATCGCGCTTCATGTCTTCGCGCACGGACCAGAGCTGCAGGGCAACGGGAATTTTTTTCATGGAGAGAAAGACGGAGGACGAGGCTCGGCGGACCGGAGAAATTGCGAAAGGTCTATCGCTGAAAGGCGGGGGATTGGGGGTCAACGCAACTTTGGAGGGACGACTGGGAGCGCGGGCGGCGCACGCGCGTCTGGCCCAAAGGCGGGCGGGCCGCTCGCGCGCCCAAAGCGGGCCGCCCCTTTACAACTGCGAGCGGAAGAGGCCGCAGAAATAATCAGCGGCTTTCACGTAGAACGGCCGGCCCTCGAATTCCTCGCGGGTGAGCGGCGTCGAGCGGGCGAGATCGTTTTCGAAAATCCGGCGGAAGCTGCGGCCGAAGGCGGGTTCGAGGACATTGAGCGCGACCTCGTCGTTGATGCTGAAGGAGCGGTTGTCGAAGTTGACGGAACCGACGGTGACGAAGGTGTCGTCGACGCTCATCGTCTTCGCGTGGAGCAGCGCGGGCTGGTATTGGTAAAACTCCACACCGGCGGCGATGAGCTTCGTCCAGCGCGAACGCGACGCGGCGCGGCCGAAGCGCGAGTCGTTTTTCGCGGGCACGATCACGCGGATGCGGACGCCGCGATGGCGGGCATCGAGGAGCATCTGGACGGCGAGGTCGTCGGGCACGAAGTAGGCGTGTTCGATATCGATCGATTTGCGCGCGGCGGCGATGGCGAGGAGATAGGAGATGCGCGCGGACTCGGCGCCTTCGCCGGGGCCGCTTTTGAAGCAGAGCGCGGGAATGTGTCCGACGGCTTCGAGGCGCGGAAAATAGTCGGTGCCGAGGAGGAGTTTGCCGGAGGTCTGCATCCAGTTCGCCGCGAAGACCGCGGACATCTGGCGGACGGCGGGGCCTTCGACGCGCACCTGCGTCTCGCGCCAATGATCCGCGGTGCGGCCGTCGCCGAGCCATTTGTCGTCGATGCACATGCCGCCGGTGAAACCGACCTTGCCATCGACCACGAGGATCTTGCGGTGGGTGCGGTGGTTGATGTCGGGCTTGATTTCATACCAATGCTGCCGGCCGTAGGTGAGCACCTCGACGCCGGCGTCGAGCATCGGCTTTTTGTCCTCGTGGCGAAATTTCAGCGTGCCCATGCCGTCGAGCAGCACGTGAACTTTCACGCCGTGCCGCGCGCGTTCGGCGAGCGCGGCGATGAACTGGTCGCTGATTTTTCCCGGCGCCCAGATGTAGGTCTCGAGGAGAATGGTGTGCTGCGCGTGGCGAATCTCGTCGAGCATCACGGGGAAAAAGCCGTCGCCGTTCAGGAGCGGCTGGACGGTGTTTCCGCCGGTGAAGTCCGCCCCGAGCAGCGGGCCCATGGCGGCGGGGAACGAGGGGTTGTCGGGGCCGAAATCAATCTCGAACGGCTGCTGGAGCAGGCGCGCGGAGACGTACCAAAAGTAGGCGCCGAGCACCATCGCCACGCCGAGGAGGACGAAGCCCCAATGCCAGCGGAGGTCGCTGCGGCGGCGCCACGCCTCGGGGGTCAGCGGCGCCTTCGAGCGCGGACGGCGGCGGCGAAAAACTTTGGCGACCAGGGGCGGCATCGGAGCGGTGGGCGCGTCAGCGGGGCGGGCCTCATGCGCGCGGCGCGCTCTGGACAGATGGGAGTCGGGGAGGTTCCGGGGCGGCTACCTCGCGGCGTTTCCGGTGTCTGCGAATCTGCGTTTGAAAACGACGGGATGATGAAGACGACGATGACGGTGGAGAAAAAAAACTTTCCGTGGTGGCCGGCACTGGCGGCGGTGGTCGTCGCCGCGGCGACCGGCGTGGCGATCTGGCGTCGTGGCGATTTCGACCTGGCGGATGTGACCGATGCGCTGGCGGGATTGAATCCGGCGCTGGTGATTGGGTTGATGGCGGCGCTGCCGGTCGTCGGATTTTCGGTGAGTATCGTCTACCTGGTCGCGGGCGCGAAGTTCGGGCCGGTGCTCGGCGGCGTCGTGGTGGCGGGGGCGACGGCGGTGCACCTGCTGGCGAGCCACTGGATCGGGCGGGGTTTTTTGCGCACGCGGATCGAGCGGTTTCTCGCCCGGCGCAAGCACCACCTCCCGCACGTGCCGCAGGGAGAAAATATTTCGATCGCGGTGATGGCGGCGCTGGTGCCCGGGCTGCCGTATTTCGCGCGCAACTATCTGCTCGCGGTGACGGACGTGCCGTTGCGCGTTTATTTTTGGGTGTGCCTGCCGATCTACGTCGTGCGGTCGTATGTGACGATCCTGCTGGGCGATCTCGGGACGGATCCGGAGCGCAAGACGTTCTTCGTGCTCGCGGGGGTTTACGTGGTGAAACTCTCCATCTGTGCCTGGCTGATCTGGCGGATTCGGCGGCGATGGAAGGCGGAGAAAACGAAATCGCGGAGAAGCGCGGAGGTCGCGACCGGAGAGGCGGACGGCACATCGCGCGAGCGCGAGGCCTCCCGATCGCCGTGAACGGCCGGGCGAAAACCGGGTCTGCATCAGGATGATGCAGTGGGTCAAAAAGCAGTGGCGGGCGTTGCGCGAAAGCCGGCCTGGCGAGCGTTTCGAGGATCGCTATCGGGCGGCGAATCGCAGCGAAAAAGGCGGACGGCTGGCGGGGCACGTCGTGCGGGTGGCGCTGGCGATCGTGGCGTTCGCGATCGGCGTGGTGCTGACGATTTTTCCGGGGCCTGCGGTGGTTTTTTTCGCGCTGGCGGGTGCGCTGATGGCGACGGAATCGCGGTGGGTGGCGCAGTTGCTCGACTGGACGGAATTGAAGTTGCGCGCGATCGGGCGGGCGTTGTGGGAGCGGTGGTGCGCCCTCACGCTCGCGGGCAAGATCGCGGCGGGCGTGGTGCTGACGGGACTCGCGTCGTCGGCCGCCTATGGCGCGTTTCAGATCATGGCCGATTGAGTCATGAAGTTGTTGTCCGCGGATCCGTTCTGGCCGATTCGCGACGGGCTGCCGGCGAGCTATCCGGCGCTGGAGGCGGACACGAGTTGCGATGTCGCCGTGATCGGCGCCGGGGTGAGCGGCGCGCTCGTGGCGTGGCAGCTGGCGAACGCCGGCGTGGAGACGCTGGTCCTCGACCGGGCGCACGTGGCGCACGGCAGCACGGCGGGCAGCACGAGTTTGCTGCAATACGAACTCGACGTGCCGCTGCATCGGCTGGCGCGGCAGATCGGCCGGGAACGCGCGGAGGGTTGCTACCGGCGATGCCGCGACGCGATCGGTGAAATCGCGCGGATCGTACAGGCGCTCGGCGCGGAGGAGGCGTGCGGTTTTTCCCGGCGTCGCAGCGTGTATCTCGCGAGCCGCCCCGCGCACGTCGGGCGGCTGCAACGCGAATACGACGCGCGGCGCGCGGCCGGTTTCGAAGTCGAGTGGTGGGCGCGCCGCGAGGTCGCGCGGGAGAGCACGCTGCCGCATTCGGCGGCGATCGTGTCGCGCGACGGCGCGCAGATCGACGCGTATCGCTTCACCCACGCGCTGCTCGCGGATGCCGTGCGACGAGGCGCGCGGGTATTCGATCGCACGGCGGTGACGCAGGCGAAGTTCGGAGGGCGGCAGATGGAATTGAAGACGGCGCGGGGCGGCCGGGTGCGCGCCAGGTCCATCGCGATCGCGACCGGATACGAGGCGGCCACCTACCTGAAGCGCAACGTCACGGCGCTGCACAGCACCTACGCGCTGGTGAGCGAACCGGTGGCGAGCTTCGAAGGCTGGCCGGCGGGAGGCGGGCTGATTTGGGACACGGGCGATCCGTATTTGTATCTGCGAACGACGCCGGACGGACGCGCGATGATCGGCGGTTACGACGAGCCGTTTCGCGATCCGGTGGTGCGCGATCGGTTGCTGCCAGCGAAAACGGCGGCGCTGGCGCGGCGATTCCGGCAACTGTTTCCGCGCATCCCATTCGAGGTGGCGGGAGCGTGGGCGGGCACGTTCGCGAAAACGCCGGATGGGTTGCCGCTGATCGGGCGGCATCCGGAATGGAAGCGCGTGTGGCTGGCGCTCGGCTATGGCGGCAACGGGATCACGTTCAGCGTGCTCGCCGCGGAAACGATCCGCGACGGCATCCTCGGGAAGAGGAATGCGGACGAGGCGCTGTTTGGATTTGGGCGGATGGGACGGTTCCGGGGTCGGAAGGTTTAGTTAACTCGTTTTTTTTAAACGCGGAGGGCGCGGAGGGCGCGGAGGCTGGAGACGGAGTCTTTAGCCACGAAGGACGCGGCGCGGCGGAGCGGCAAACAAACCGGGAAGAGGTTTTTAACCAGGATAGCAGGGCGAAGAACGCGGGGCCATGAGCGTGATTTACGCTAAAAAACGCAGTTGCACCACAAAGGCACAGAGGCACGGAGAGAAGAAACCGGAGAAGCCCTGGCGAAATCTTTTTACCCGACAGGAAGCGTCCGGGTCGGATCGCATTTTTCAGAAGCAGTTTTTACCTGCGCGCTGGGCCGCTGTGGTTCAATCGCAGCTGCGGCGGCCTTTGGATTTAATCGCGACGAGCGCAGAGAGCGCAGGGAAAATAAATCGGTTGGAGATGTAGGAGCCTGCTTGCAGGCGATGTTTGATTTTCGAAATTTCGGAGTCGAAACGCGGAGGGCGACCTTATGACCTCATGGTCTTGTGCTCCTGCTCCGTTCCTTTGATGAGGCGGCGTGGAGTGAGCGGGCGCGAGACGATGATTTTTTTTTGAAACGCGGAGGGCGCGGAGGGCGCGGAGGCTGGAGACGGAGTCTTTAGCCACGAAGGACGCGGCGCGGCGGAGCGGCAAACAAACCGGGAAGAGGTTTTTAACCAAGATAGCAGGGCGAAGAACGCGGAGCCATGAGCGTGATTTACGCTAAAAAACGCAGTTGCACCACAAAGGCACAGAGGCACGGAGAGAAGAAACCGGAGAAGCCCTGGCGAAATCGTTTTACCCGACAGGAAGCGTCCGGGCCGGATCGCATTTTTCAGAAGCAGTTTTTCCCTGCGCGCTGGGCCGCTGTGGTTCAATCGCAGCGGCGGCGGCCTTTGGATTTAATCGCGACGAGCGCAGGGAGCGCAGGGAAAATAAATCGGTTGGAGATGTAGGAGCCTGCTTGCAGGCGATGTTTGATCTTCGCGGGGCGGGATCGCCTGCAAGCAGGCTCCTACATCGGGGCGGGCGGAGTTTGAACCACTCTAAAAAAACGAGCGCGCCGGGGAGGGCGCGCTCGCGAGGAGGAGATGATGGCGGGAACGGTTACGGAATTTCGTAGACTTCGACGAGGGCGATGCCGGTCGAGGCGTCGACGCCGGAGACCGCGGCCGAATACACACCCGGGGCGAGCGTGACGATCAAGGCGGCATCCTTGCTGCCCGCCGGCAGCGCAAACGCGCCGACGATGCCGGAGGCTTCCCGAAGGGTCGCAGCGGTCGCGGCGGTCTGGCTCGTCGAGACCACGACCGGTGTTTCCCAATTGTCATTTTGCGCGACGACCACGCCGGCCTGATAGAGTTTCAGCGCGGGGTCGGCGAGGACGGCGGAGACGCCGAGCGGGGTCAGCGCCGGGCCGACTCCGCGGATGAGGACGCGCTTCGGCGAATTGCCGGTGACGACGAAGCCGCCGATCAGGAGGTTTTCGCCGCCGCCGACCTGGCCGCGGCTGGAGATGTTGATCAGGCGCTGGTAGTCGGCCTGTGGATTTTCGGTGGCGTCGTAGATCTCGGCGAGGGCGACGCCGGTGGCGCCGCTCGGATCGGAGACGTGGAGCGTGTAGGTGCCGGGCGAGAGCGTGGTGAGGAGGGCGGAGTCCTTGCTGCCGGCGGGAAGAGCGAAGGCGCCGGTCAGCGTGGCGGCGGCGGCGAGGGCGGGATCGCTCCAATCGTCGTTGCTGGTGACGAGCGCGCCGGCGGAGTTGAAGAGCTTCAATTGCGGATTCGCGAGCGGGGCGTTGACGCCCTTGGACTGGAGCGTGGGGCCGACGCCGCGGAGCAGCACGCGTTTGGGGGACGTGCCGCCGATGATGAAGCCGGCGATGAGGACTTTCTCGCCGGGACCGGAGGGCGCACGGGCGGAGAGATTGACGAGGCGGTCGGTGCGCAGCGTGGAGCCTTTGACGCCGCCGAAGGCGATGGCGCCGGTGCCTGGAATCGCGAGCGAGGCGGCGACGGTCGTCGTGGCGCCGTTGATGGCGCCGGTGAAGGTGCTCGTGCCGAGCGTGGCGTTGAGTTCGCCGGAGGCGGAGTTGGCGCCCGTGCCGGCGGCGACGAGGGTCGGAGTGACGGCGAGGACGAAGGCGCTGGAGTTGGCGTCGACGATGACGAAAGCGGAGCCGCTCGCGGTGTTGGTCGCCGGCGCGATGTAGTAGCCGGCGAGATCGGAGGTCGGACCGGTTTGGGGCTGAATCGTGGCGGAGAAGGTGACGGCGGGTTCGGCGATCGTGCCGCTGACGGTGCCGTTGAGGACGGTGCCCGAGATGGCGAACGTGCTGGCGAGGACGCTGCCCTCGGGCGTCGTCACGGAGCGCGCGGAGCGCTCGGACGAGACGGTGCTGGCGGTGTCGCTCGCGTAGACCTGCGCGGTGCCGGAGAAAGCGCCGCCGACGTCGGGGGTGAAGTTGAGCACGAAGCCCTGGCCGGTGGCGGCGAGGTAGCCGATGAGCGTGCCGGAGGAGTTGTCCTTGGCGAGGTTGACGGCGACGCTGACGCCGACCGACACGGTGCGGACTTGCGGCCCGGAGGAGGCGGGGGCGGCGCCGACACGGCCGAAGAAGATCTGCGGGCCGAGGGCGCTGACGAGGAACTGATGGGTGACATCGTCGGCGGCGGCATAGCCGGAGTTGCCGGGCTGCGACGCGCGGATCACGACCCAGCCGCTGGCGCCGGTGAGCGTGACGGTATTGCCCGAGAGCATCGCCGGGCCGCTGACGATCGTGTAGGCGATGGGCAGGCCGGCGCTGGAGGTGGCGGCCAAGGTGAACGAGGCGTCCGTGGTGAGCTTGCCGGACAGACTCGCAAACGTGATCGTCTGGGGAGCGGCGATGATGGCCGCGGTCAGACCGGCGGGCTGGCTGAGCGTGTAGTTGCCGGCGGCGGCGCCGGTGAGGGTGAAGCCGGAAATGGTGACGGGCTTGGCGGCGCCGGCGGCGGCATCGGCGAAGGTCGCGGTGGCGTCCGTCTTGACGAGCGTGACGGCGTCGTCGCCCACGACGCCGCCGAGCGTGGCGCCGGTGGTGATGAGCGTGGTGGACAAGGAGCCGTCGTAGACTTTATCGCGCGCGGTGACGCCGGCGATCGTGAGCGTTTTCTTCGCGATGGCGATCGCAAGCGTGGCGTTGCCGGTGCCGCCGGCGTTGGTGGCGCCGAGGGTGACATCGAAGCTGCCGGCCTGGGTCGGGGTGCCGGTGATCGCGCCGGTCTCGGTGTCGACCGAGAGTCCGGCGGGCAGGCCGGTTGCGCTGTAGGCGGTCGGGGTGTTGCTGGCGGCGATCGTGTAGGTGGCGAATGCCGTGCCGTAGGTACCGGAGGCGGTGAGCGCACTCGAGATCACGGGCACGGGAACGGGGACGACGGTGACGGCAATGGTGCGCGTGGCCGAGGCGGCGCCGTCGCTGAGAGAAATCGTGAAGCTGTCGGAGCCGGAGTAGCCGTTGGCCGGCGTGTAAGTCATCGTGCCGCCGGGCGTGACGTCGGTGCCGCTGGCCGCGGTGGTCGAAGCGATCGTGAGCGTGCCGTGCGCGGGCGAGCCGCCCTCGGCGATGCTCCAGGTGAGGGTTTGCTCGGAGTCGGCGTCGGTCGCGTGCAG
Organism: Verrucomicrobiota bacterium; assembly: GCA_048498075.1. Classification (GTDB taxonomy): domain Bacteria; phylum Verrucomicrobiota; class Verrucomicrobiia; order Opitutales; family Opitutaceae; genus Opitutus. The sequence continues at coordinate 17,235 of JBEHYR010000030.1, forward strand.
GAGTGGCTTGAGGTTGGTGGCGGACGAATTCTGGGTGACGGAGAGCGTCGTGGTGGAACCGGCGAAGGTCGGGGCGTGATTCGGTGAGATCGCAGTGAAGACCGTGGGGTTGGTCGAGCCGAGGACGCCAGGGTCGTCGGTGAGCGCAGAGCTTTCGTTGGCGCCGTCGAGGTCGGCGTCGTAGTTCACGGTGCCTTGCGCGGAGACGGCGCCGACGGTCGCGGGGTTGATGGTCGCGGTGATGGTGAGCGTGACGCTGGCGGAGGCGGCGAGTGAGCCGTTCCACGCGACCGTGCCTGTGCCGATGATGGCGACGGCGGTACCGGAGCTGGCGGACGCGCTGACGAGAGTGAGGCCGCCGGGGAGCACGAGGGAGAATTCGTTGCCGACGTTGTCGGGCTGGGTCGCGGTGCCGGAGTTGGCGACGGTGGCGGTGTAAGTCACGTTGGTGCCGCCGACGAACGTGCCAGAGGCGGTCAGCGTGGCGGCGAGCGCGGGGGCGCCGAGGCGGGTGACGGTGACGGTGTAGGTCTTGGTCGTGGTGGCGTCGGGTGCGGTGACGATCACGGTGATCGTGTTGCTGCCGAGGTTGAGCGGGAGAGTGCCGCTCGCGGCGCCGGAGGTGACGGCGACGGTGTTGACCGTCACGGTCGCGCCGGGTTGAGCGACGTTCGGAGTGACGGTGAGGCCGGTGACGAAATTGGCCACGGTGGCAGTGTAGCTGGTGGTGCCTTGCGCGAAGACGGGCGAGAGGGTGCCGGCGCTCGGGGTGAGGCCCGCGAGATTAGCGTTGTTGGAGATCGCGGTGAAGACGGTGGGATTGGCGGAGCCGAGGACGCCAGGGTCGTCGGTGAGCGCGGAGCTTTCGTTGGCGCCGTCGAGGTCGGCGTCGTAGTTCACGGTGCCTTGCGCGGAGACGGCGCCGACGGTCGCGGGGTTGATGGTCGCGGTGATGGTGAGCGTGACGCTGGCGGAGGCGGCGAGTGAGCCGTTCCAAGTGACAGTACCCGTGCCGATGGTGGCGACGGCGGTGCCGGCGGAGGCGGAGGCGCTGACGAGAGTGAGGCCGCTGGGGAGCACGAAGGAGAATTCGTTCCCGACGTTATCGGGCTGGGTCGTGGTGCCGGAGTTGGCGATCGTCGCGGTGTAGGTCACGTTGGTGCCGCCGACGAACGTGCCGGAGGCGGTCAGCGTGGCGGCGAGCGCGGGGACGCCGAGGCGGGTGACGGTGACGGTGTAGGTCTTGGTTGTGGTGGCGTCGGGCGCGGTGACGACGGCGGTGATCGTGTTGATGCCGATGGTGAGCGGGAGAGTGCCGCTCGCGGTGCCGGAGGTGACGGCGACGGTGTTGACCGTCACGGTGGCGCCGGGTTGGGCGACGTTCGGGGTGACGGTGAGGCCGGTGACGGAATTAGCCACGGTGGCGGTGTAGCTGGTGGTGCCTTGCGCGAAGACGGGCGAGAGGGTGCCGGCGCTCGGGGTGAGGCCCACGAGGTTGGCGTTGTTGGAGAGCGTCGTGAAGGTGCCGGCGGAAGTGTAGCTCGTGCTGACGCCGTTGGTCGCATAGGCCTTATAGCTGTAAGCGGTGCTGGGCGCGAGGCCGGTGACGGCCACGGTGAAGACGCCGGTCGTGCCGGTGCCGGCGACCTTCGTGACACCGGTGTCGCCGATCTGGGGATTGGAGCTGGTCGAGGTCACGGCGTAGACGATGCCGCGTTCGGTGACGGTGGCGCCGCCGTCGCTGGTGACGTTGCCGCCGAGCGTCGCGGTGGTTGAAGCAACGCTGGCGGAGGTGGGCGAAGCGATGGAGGGAGCGTTGCCGATCGTCTCGGTGTCGGCGGCCGTCTCGGTGGCGCCGCCGACATACCAGAGCTGCGAGAGCGGGTTGGGCAGGCCCTCGGCGACGATGAGGAAGCGGAAGTTGCCCGTCTGTTGAATGCCGAAGAGGAAGCGGACGTTGATGCTGGCGCCGCTGGCGAGCGGGGTGGCGAGGCTCACGGCGCCGACGGAGAACGAGGAGTTGAAACCGCCGCCGTTGGGTTGACTGGGGGGCTGCTCGAGGGTGGTGCCACGGACGGTGGCGGCGCCGACAACGAGATCCGTGGAGGTCCGGGGCCGCAGGTCGGAGGTGCCACTCGGCGCGGGGAAGGTCGTGAGTTTCAGGATGCGGAAGCGAAGACGAGTGATGTTCGCGCCGGTGTTGTTGGTGAAGGTCCGGCGGAAATCGAGGGTGCCGAACGTGGAGTTGTTCGCCGGATCGCTGGTGAGATCCCTGACGCGGTTGGGACTGACGCTGAGGCCGGACTCGGAGTCAAAGAGCGTGCGACTGAGATTGGTGGCGACCATCGGATAGCCGGCGCGGGGGCTGGAGAGGTTTTTCGGGCCGGGGGCGCCGAGGCGCTGGCCGGCGCCGGCGCTGGTGCCGTTGGTATCCTCGAAGACGAAATCCGTGCTGTTGTTATCGGTGTCGCGCGGCTGGCCGTCGCCGAGCGAGACGGTGGTGTCGGAGGGCGCAGCGGTGGCGGGCGACTGCTGGTAAATGCGATGGAAGCAGTAATTGATGCTGAAGGGAGTGAGGGCGGGATAGCTGGTGCCTTCCTTGTAGAGCGTGTTGGCTTCGCTGGTGGAGCCGACGGCGTCGAGGCGGTTGGCGAGGATGTAGCTGCCACCGCCGGTGTTGTTGTTGAAAAGCGCGATACCGGCGTTGTCGGGGATGTCCGTGGTGTAAGTGGCGTCGCCGGTGGCGGTGGCGCCATTGCCGGCGGGGTAGGAGGCCAGTGAATAGCCGACGGAGTTGACGCCGAGGTAGTGGCCGTAGGCGGGAATCACCGTGCCGTTGGGAATGCTGAAGCGTGTGATCCCGTCGGAGGCGGCGACGCCGTAGCCCGTGCCGCCGGCGACGACGGTGTGATCGACGCCGGTGGGATTGTAGATCTCGATATATTCGTCGTTCGCACCATTGGGGCCGCGGAGCCGAAATTCGCTGATGATGAGCGAACCCGAGGTGTAGGTGAACTGATCGCCGCTCACGCTCGAACTGGGGCCGCTGGCGGTGGTGACACTAATGTGGACCGTGCCCTTGGTGCCGGCCGGCGATGTGGCGGTGATCGTGCTGTCGTCATTGACCGTGAAGCTGGCGGCGGCGTTGGCGCCGAAGGCCACCGCGGTGGCGCCGGTGAAGTCGATGCCGGTGAGGGTGACGGAGGTCCCTCCAGCGACGGAACCAAACGCGGGGCTGACGGAGTAGATCACGGGCGCCACGGCGAACGATGCTGAGGCCAACGACAGGAGCGGCAGGATCGCGAATAACAAGGTGCGGATTTTCATGTTGAAGCGGGGGAGGACGGAGGAGTTGGAAGGGGAAAAATTGCGGCGGGCTTCGGCGCTGCCGGACGAGCGACCAGCAGGGAACCGCGCAGCCGCGAAGTTATTTCACGAGCGAAACGTGAACGCAGTCGGGAGGACAGGAGAGGCGCCGTGGAAACAAATCGGTCGCCGGGAATTGAAGTGGAAGTGTGGAGGAAATTGGCGCCGGATGGACGGCCGACGCTTATGGGCGCAGGAGAGCACGATCGGCCCGGAAACGGAAGCGCGAAAACCGCGCAGACCGCCCACGGTCGAGCCGGCGGGACACGCCGAAGCGGCGGAAATCGGTCAGCGTGTGCGCACCAGCGTGGTGAGACTGCGGGCGGGTAGAGTCAGCGGCGAGGCGCTCGAGGAGAGCGGGTCGGCGGATTCCTTGAGAGCGGCGGTCTCCGTAGTGGTGATACGGCGCCATTTCCCCGCGGGGAGGCCGGTGAGCGTGGCTTCGCGGGCGGGACCGGTGTTCAGGATGTGGATCGCGAGGTCGTCGCCGCGGGCGAAGGCGCTGACGAGGACGTCGGGCTGATCGCTCGTGCTCGCGACGACGCGGCTCTGCAACGGCGTCAGGTTCGTGAAATGTTTCATGAGCCAGAAGCGGCCGGTGGGCTCGATCGTCTTGCCCGCGGCGAGATGGACGAGGCTGTAGTCGTCGGTGAACTGCCAGTAGAGGATCGCAGTCGGACGCGAGTCGCGGAGGAGTTCCTGATACTGGCGCATCTCGCCCAGGCCGTAGGCGTAGCTGTCGAACGTGTGATTCCGATACGCGCCGGGATCGGTGCCGGCTTCGGCGACGACGAGCGGCAGGCCGGTCCACGCGCCGACGTCGCCCCAGGCGGCGTATTGCGCGGGCGTGCCGCCGCCCCAGCTGTGAAACGAGACGGCGCCGACGTAGCGCATCGCTTCCGGATCGGCGAGCGTGGGGAGGACGAAGAGATGCGAGTCGCGGGGATTCGCGGTGTCGCCGAGGAGCATTTTTGTCTTCAGGCCGAGGGAAGCGAGGTGCGCGCCGACGCGTTTGATCATGTCGCGATGCGTGGCGGCGGTGAAGCCGATGTCGACGCCGAGGTCGGATTCGTTGAAGGAAAAATAGTCGGGTTCCGCGGCGTAATTTTTCCGGAGATAGACGAGGTAACTGCCGATGAGGTCGAGCAATTCGGGCCAGCGGTCGGGGGCGATCTGGCGGCCGAAGGAGCCGACGGGTTTCTGGTTGGCGTCGGTGTAGAAACGTTCGGGCACGCGCCAGAGGCTGATGATCCAGGGTAGATTTTTCTTCTGCGCGCGCTGCATCAGCTCGAAATCGCGCTCGAGCGCGGCGTCGGGTTCGGTGGCGCGGGTGCGGTCCCAGTCGTAACCTTTCAACTCGAAGCGCATCCAAGCCTGGGTGAGATTTTCCATCGTGTATTCGACGACGGGTGACGAGACGTTGAAGCAGTAGTCGCCGCCGAAGCCGTCGAAGGCGTAGCGCGGCGCGGCGGGATCGACGGTGACGTGCGCGGCGGCAGCGTGCGCGGCGCCGGTAAGGGCGAACGTGAGCCGGGCGGAAAGCGCCTCGCCCGCGGCCCAGGCGCCGGCGCCGAGGCGAATGCGCAGGCGATAGGAGCGGCCGGTGGCGTCCCACCGATCGGTGAGGGTGACGAGGCGGGGCTGGTCGAGCGTGAGAGCGAGGCGCCAATTTTTCGATGCGTCGACGAAGGCGAGCGAGGCGGTGGTGACGGCAAACAGTTCGGGCCGGTCGACGCGCGTGGCGGAGAGCGGCGTGCCCGAAGGTTCGATACGCCCGCCGGCGAAGGTCTCGCGCGGCAGATCGATCACGTAGTCGACGGACTCGACGAGAAGGGGAAAGCGACCGGGCGGGGTCTGGCCGGGCGCGAGCGGCGCGCCGGAAACGGCGGTGGTCTCGAGCGAAACGGCGTCCGCGGTTTCCTGCCACGCGGCGTCGAACTGCGCCTGGCCGCCGTTGGGAAAGGTGCCGAGGCCGGACCAGTGCAGCGCGTGATCGGCGCGGGTGATGGGCGAGCGCTGGTCGTGCGGTTGCATGGTTTGGTGCACGCCGCCCTCGAACGAGACGACGAGTTCGCCGTGGATGGGAAGTTCGGCGCCGTCGTGGACGAGCGACGTGAGCGCGCCGGCGCTGTTATAGGTGGCGTGCTCGACGGCGACGGCGGGCGAGACGATCGCCAGGGCGAGACCGGAAAGAAGCGGGGCGAGAAGTTTCTTCATCGATGGCGGGCGAGGGGTCTGACGCGTGGTGGCGTGAATCGATGCGACACGGCCATGCTGACCGCGCCGCCAGCGGCGCGGGGACAACAGAAACTCAACCGGCGGCGCGAGATGCGGCGAGTTGCTCGACGATGACTTGGAGTTCGTCGGCGCTGCGGCTGATCGCGGAGAGCGCTTCGGTGAGTTGCTCGGCCGCCATCACTTCGGGTTCGGCAATCAGGCTCGTCCACAAGGTGATGGCGGACATCGGGGTGCGGGCGTCGTGGATAAATTGACGAAGGAGTTTTTCCTTCGCCTGGGCGGTCTCGCGCAGTTGCGCGAGCGCATCGTCGCGCGTTTTCCGTTCCGTGTCGTCGTGTAAAAGTTTGACGAACCCGGTGATGCGTCCGGCCTCATCGAAAATGGCGCCGAGCATGCCGGCGCCGAAGAAACGCGTGCCGTCCTTCCGCACATACCAGCGCTCCTCGAGGACGTGGCCGCCGTCACGGGCGGCGTCGAGATTGCGATCGGCGGCGGCTTGCGCCGTCCCGGACGGATCGTAGAGCAGGGTCAGCGGGCGGCCGATCGCTTCCTCGGCGGAGTAGCCGAAGGTGCGAGCGGCGCCGGTGTTCCAGCTGGCGATGCGACCGGAATCGTCGGTGGAAACGATCGCGTATTCCGTCAGCGCGGCGAGGAGGGAGGAAGTCGAGGGAATGCTTGGGAGACCGAACATCGAGCAGGGGTCGATTGGTGGCGGGCGCAGGCGGAATAGTTCCGTGCCCGGGGTGAATGTAAGGAAAATTCCGAGTCGGAATCGAGGCGGTCGGGGGGAAGGAAAAAAGAGAAAACACGTGGGCGAAGGCGGAAGGAAAGGGCGAGGCGAGCCGCACGTTGAGACGTGCGGCTACGAGGTCGGCGCCCGACGGGGTGGACGCGCGACGCGACGGGCGAGGGATTACTTCAACTCGAGCGTGCCGAGGCCGAAGCGTTCGTCGCGGCGTTCGAAGTAGCGCCAGTTGAGTTTGAGCGACGGTTCCCATTCGTAGCGGCCGCCGGTCGCGACGGCGGGGCTGAGGGCGATCTCGAGGCCGGGCGCGGGTGTGAGGCCGAGGACGGACCAGGGCAGATCGGCGTCGACGGTGTAGCCGTGCTCGGTGAGCTTGATCGTGGCGGGGGCGGGGCGGTTGTGGCTCCATTCGCGGGCGTCGCCGTTGGAGCGGAAAACGAAATCGAAATCGTCGGCGCCGCGCCAGACGTGGCCATCGCCTTTCGGGTCGACGAGCAGTTCGACCTGCTCGCGACGCTCCGGCGGGCGCTGGTAGTTCGGCGGCGTGTCGGTGGCTTCGGCGTGGAAGTGCAGGGCCTGGTTATCCCACGTGAAGGCGAAGCGGAGTTCGAGGAGCGGGTCGTCGGCGCGGACGTCGGCGGGCGAGTCCTTGTATTCGAGGCCGGCGATCGTGGTCCAGGACCATTGTTCGCGCGGCAGCGTCGAAGCCACGGCGACGGCGCGGCGCTCCGGGGGCTCGACGAACGGGCCGGCGAGTTCGTAGCGCCAGAGGGTGGAATTTTCGGAACCGAAGGCGGCGTCGGCGAATTCCTGGAGCGTGGCGCGGCCGGACTGGACGACGGGATCCTGTTGGAACCATTCGCGGACGCAGTCGGGCACGAGGAGATTGGCGAGCGAGATGAGCAGGATCGCGCGGTCGGCGGGCGGGGCGGAGGCGAGCCACGCGTCGGGGGGCGGGCGGTCATGAAAACGTTCGAGCCACTCCATCGGGAAGTGGTCGAGGAGGAGCGCGCTGGTGACGACGTCGGGAAGCGGGGGCTCGGATGGCCCGGCGGGCGGGGGAAGCGTCGCCGGCGCGGGCGCGGGTGTCGGGGGTGGTGTATCAGATTTTTCGGTGCGTGGCGCGGGCTCGGTGGCGGAAGCGGCCGGGGTCGTGGGAGTGTCGGACGCGGGTGCGTCGCCCGGCGGGGACGCCGGGCCATCGGCGGCGGGGGCAGCGACGGGTGGCGGGATGGTGAGCGAGTAGGCGAGCTGCTCGGCGGAGGCGCCGGCGATCGTGGCGCGTTCGTCGAGCCAGAGGCCGGGGCGGAGCTGGTCGGGGACATTGGGCGGCGAGAGCACGAAGACGGGACCGCGCGCCTCGGGCGTGCGCACGAGGCGGGTCCACGTGGCGGTTTCGCTTTTGCCGGCGGCGATCTTGAAGAACGCGGCGAGGCGGCTGGCGGAACCGAGCTTCGTCGAGGCGATCGTGACGGAACCCCACTTGATCGCTTCGAGGGCGCGCGTGGCGTCGGACGCGAGACTCGGGAAGGCCTGGCGCAGGGTGACGAGGCCGGCGGCGTATTCGGCGACGGCGACATCGCCGGTGGGGACGACGTTTTCGGCGAGGAGGGCGCGCGAGCGTCGGTAGGCGACGGCGCCGTCGATCAGGCCGAGCACCTGCGCGGCGGGGACGGCGGTGAGGCGGAGGCCGAGGGTTTCGGGAGAAACGGGTTCGCGTTCGAGGGATTGCCAGGCGCGATCGGCGAGGGCTCGCAGCTGCTGGCGTTGAGGCCAGGTGAAGTTGCGCGCGGCGGAAATGAATCCGGCCTGGGCGAGGGCGCGGGACACTTCGGGCGCCTGCATGAAGAGCGCCCAGGTGAAACCGGAGCGCGCGTTTTCCGCCTGGATGAGCGAGATGCCGACATCGATGCCGATGACGTCGGTGTCGACCCAGCCGGTTTCGGGGTTAAAGGCGTCGACGAAGCCGTAACGCAACCACGTGCGGTCGCCGTAAACGGTGCGGATGTGGTGGAGCACCATGATGGTTTCGTACGGGGCGAACGGCACGGAGCCGGCGGCGGCGCAGGGGACGATGGTACCGTCGAGCGCGTTGAACTCGGCGGTGCGGGGCGGACCGCCCCAGGCTTTGTAGCCGGTGGAGGAGTCGGACGCGGAGATGCCCCAGAGGCGCTCGCTCCACGTCGGGAACTCGGAGCGGAGATCCATGCAGAAGCGGCGTTGCGCGAGGGTGGCGAGGACGGAGTTGTGGTAGTAGTTCGCGAAGGCATCGCGGCGTTCGCGGAAGTCGACGTAGGCGTGCGCGTATTGGTGAATGAACAACGGCGGGCCCTGGATGAAGTGGTAGCCGGCGTAGGTGCCGGTGGGCCAGCGTTTCCACGTGCGCCAGTATTCAGGCGGGAGCGGATGCTCGGGCGCGCCGAGGCCGAGGATGCTCATCATCGTGTGCTCGGAATAAAAGCTCCAGCGGTAGCGGGAGAAACCGGTCTCGTCGTGCCAGCCCATCGAGAGCGTGGTGCCGCCGTTGAGGAACCACGGCCAGTCGACCTCGCGATAGAGGCGGTTGACGAGTTCGGTGATTTCGGGATCGCGAAAATATTCGCGGGCGACGATCGCGCCGACGAGGAAAAGGCCGGTGTCGATCGAGGAGACCTCGCACTGCCAGGCGCGCGCGCCGGTGTCCATTTCCATGAAGTGATAGAAAAATCCGTGGTGGCGCGGCGCTTTGTCGGCGAGGAAACGGAGCATGAGGCGCACGCGCGCGAGGGCTTCGTCGCGCGTGACCCAGCCGCGATGCGTGGCGATCGCCCAGGAGGTGAGGGCGAAGCCGGAGGCGGCGATGGAGGCCTTGCCCTCGCTCGGCGAGCCGTCGGCGCGGGCGCGATCGCGCACGAGGCCGGTGACGGGATTGGTTTGCTCGACGAAAAATTGAAACGAACGGCGCTCGAGTTCGTCGAGGAGCGCGTCGTCGTCGGCGGTGAGGATGGCGCCAGGGCGGGCGCGGGAGAGCGCGGGAGGTTCGTTCAGAGCGGGCTCGGCGACGGCGACGCTCGCGCAAGCCAGGGCGCCGAGCAGGCCGAGGAGCGTGCGCGCGAGGCCGGCTCCCGCGCGGGACGGAACCTTTTCTCCCGGCAGGGCAAAGGAGCCGTCGGAATCGGGGGGGCCGGGAACCATCTCGGCTTTGGACGGCATATCTTCCGGAACGGTTCCCGGCCGCGCGACATTCGCAAGCGGCGCGGAGTTTTGGCGCAGGGGCGGCGGGGCGTGCAATCGGAGGTTGAGGTGGGGAATCGCGACCGGATGATGGGAGGAAAATGGCCTGGCTGATCTGGTCTCTCGAAGTGGCGGGGAAGTTCGCGGCGGCGTGGCTCGCGTGGCGCGGGCGGGGAACGTGGCCGGTGGCCGCGGCGTTTTTCGCGCCGGATATTTTGGTGTTTTATCATTTGTTCGTGCCGTCGGCGCAGGGATTTTGCCGGGTGGCGACGCGGTTCGAGACGAGCGGGCGCGAGGTGTGGCTGACGATCGACGACGGGCCGGATGCGGCGGACACGCCGAAGATTCTCGAGCTGCTGGAGCGGCACGACGCGCGGGCGACGTTTTTCACGATCGGCGAGCGGGCGGAAGAGCGGCCGGCGCTCGTGGAGGAGATCGTGCGGCGCGGGCACGAGGTGGGGCATCACACGCAGACGCATCCGGTGGGAAGTTTTTGGGCGGCGGGCCCGCGGCGGCTCGCGCGAGAACTCGATGCGACGCGGGCGGTGCTGCGGGCGAGCGGAGTGCGGCCACGGTGGTTTCGCGCGCCGGTGGGAATTAAAAATTTCTGGCTCGCGCCGGCGCTGGCGAAGCGAGGATTGCGGTGCGTGGGCTGGAGCGTGCGGAGCGGAGATTGCCGGGCGCGGACGGTGGACGACGTGCTGGCGCGCGTGCGGCGGGAAGTGAGGCCGGGGGCGATTCTGCTGATGCACGAGGGGCCGAGCGTGCCGGCGGCGTTGCGCGTGCGGGCGATCGCGGCGGTGCTCGAGGAACTCAGCGCGCAGGGCTATCGGTGCGTGCTGCCGCGACCGGAGCAGTTACGACCCTGAGGGGATCGGCGGGCGCCGATGGTGCGGACGATGCGGTGAAGCGGCGGCGGAACTGGTGCAGCAGGCCGCCGGCGACGAGGAAAATGCCGGCGGCGGCGGCGATGGCCCATGGGTCGCGGCGGACGAGGGCATCGGCGAGCACGATCGTGGCGATCAGATAGGAGGCGGGCACGAGGGTGGACACGAGCATGTAGGTCACGAAGGGGACGCGCGCGAGGCCGAGCAGGTAGCTTTGCAGGAAGAACGGAGGTCCGGGGACGAGGCGCAGCGCGAGCGTGGCGAAAAAGGCGGAGTCGCCGGTGACGACGGGAAGCCGGTAGCCGAGCCGGTGGACGAGGCGCGTCATCGCGGGTCGCAGCAGCCGGGCGGCGATCGCGTAGGAAAGAGCGACATCGGCGGTGACGGCGAGGAGGGCGCACGCGATCACGCCGCCGAGGCCGAGGCGCGGAGCGAAAGCGGGGCCGGCGCTCAAGACAAACGGCGCGAGGGGAAAACCGAAGGCCGGGAGCAGCGCCATCGCGGCGAAGAACGCGAGCGGGCCGGCGTCGCGGCAGAGATCGATCGCGCGAAGGGCGGCGTGCGAGAGGTCGGCGAACCACGACCGTTGGAAAACGAACGCGAGCAGGGGGAGAGCGAGGACGGTGAGGATGGCGATGCGTTTGACGGTGCGCGGCGTCATGCGTGGGGCGCGAGAGAAGTGGCGCGACGCCGGCGGTCCGTCGAGCAAAACGCGCGGAGCGGACGGCGGGCGGCGGAGCGCGACAACCGAATTGACCGATTGCGACGAGCTGTTCTGCTTCGCGCGTCAGACGCATTTTCCCCCCCACCATGAGAATCTCGATACGCTTTGCCCGGGTCTGGGTTGTTATTTTTGGTATCACGACGCTGGCGATGGCGGTGGAAATGCCGGCGGGGCCCGGCCAGCCGGCGGGCATGGTCGTCGTCCCCGAAGGCGTCGATGGAGCGGCGGTGCAGAAGGCGATTCTACTCGCCGGCGCGGGCCGGGGCTGGACGGTGAAGACGAGGAGCGATGGCCAGGTCGTGCTGTTTCTCGAGCACGGTGGCTGGCGGGCTACGCTGACGCTCGACTACGACACGCACCAAGTTTCGATCAGGTCGAACTCCGCCAAGCTCGATCGAAAAGGGAACCCGAAGAAAATCGCGATTCCGGAGACCTGGGTGAATTTCCTGCGGCAGGACATCACGAAAAATCTCGGGCAGACCGCCTACGGCAAGTGAGCGAACCCGCCGGCGCGCAGCCGTTTTTCCGCGTCTATTTTGGAGCTGAACCGGTCGAGGCACGCCCGGACGACGTGATCGTGGCGGCGTCGCCGCTGGGCGAGTGGACGACGGAGGAGATTTTCGGGCAAATGGAGAGCGTCGCGCCCGAGGCCGGCGTGCGGTTGCACCGAGCGGGCGGATTGACGGTCGGTGCGCTCCGCGAGCGGATCGTGAACGGTCGATACGCGCGAGAAACGGAACGCGTCTACGGGAAGATGTTGGCGGCGCTGAAGGGGCGACCGCTTTTGCGGATTTGGAACTACGTGCCGCGGATCAATGCGGAGAGCAGCGGAATGGAGAACTATCGCGCGTTCTGCGTGGGGCGCGCGCGGGCGTTCGAGGCGGCGTTCGGCACGGGGTTTGCGGCGCAGCTGCCGGCGGCATCGGCGGTGGGCTGCGAAGGAGAGGAGTTGGTGATCGTGTTTGTGGCGGGCGAGGCGGTGCCGCGGCATTTCGAGAACCCGGCGCAGATGCCGGCGTATGAATATCCGGCGGAGCACGGGCCGCGCTCGCCGAGCTTCGTGCGGGCGACGGTGGCGAGCGAGGGGTCGAGGAGGTTTGCATTTGTGTCGGGCACCGCGGCGATTCGCGGGCACGCGACAGTGGGTGCGGGAAATTTCGAGGCGCAGCTCGCGTGCATGCTCGAGAATCTGCGGATGATCTCGCGGGCGGCGGGACTGGGCGACGAGCTGCGGCTGGTGGGAGACGGGTCGATGCGGCGGTACTTCAAAGTGTATTTGCGGCGGGCGGACGACTACGCGAAGACGCGGGCGCGGCTGGAGCAGGTGCTCGTGAGGCCGGAGGACGAGGTGATTTATCTGCGCGCGGATATTTGCCGCGCGGAACTGGATGTGGAGATCGAGGCGACGGTAGTCGGGTGAGGAGCGGCGGGGCGAGAGGGTGCCGGGGGAGCGAGTCACCCAGATTTTATTTCCTGTCATCTGAGACTCCGAACCAACGCCAACCCGTAGGGATGCATCCGCCGCTGAACTCTCAAATGCCTGTCATTCTGAGCGCAGCGAAGAATCCATTTGGACTTTCGCCCGCGCGTCGCGCCGCGAAGCGCGCACTGGATCCTTCACTTCGTTCAGAATGACAAACCGGGCGGTTCATCAGTAGCGCAGCGAAGAATCCAGTTGGATGTTCGCCACCGGAGTGAAAAGGGAATCTCAAAATGGATTCTTCGCTGCGCTCAGAATGACAGGAGCCTGCTTGCAGGCGATTCCGACGGGCGAAAGTCCAGCATCGCCTGCAAGCAGGCTCCTACATCGGCCAGCGCGCTATCGGGAGAGGAGGGCGCGGAGGACGGCGGGGTCGGTTTTGCCGCGGGCGGTGAGGGGGAAGGCGGCGAGCGGGAGAATTTTTTTGGGAATCTTCCACGAGGCGAGCCGGTCGCGGAGGGCGTCGCGGAGTTCGGGGGCGGGACGATCCGTCGCGACGACGGCGGCGAGGGCGTCGGCGCGCTCGGGGTGCGGCAGGACGAAGGCGTCGCGGACGCCGGGGAGCTGGCGGAGCGCGTGCTCGACCTCGGCGAGGTTGAGGCGGCGGCCGGCGATTTTGACGAAGCGGCCGGCGCGGCGGAGGAGGCGGAGTTCGCCGTCGGAGGTGAATTCGCCGAGGTCGGCGGTACGGTGCTCGCCGGGCGTGCGGGCGCCGAGCGTGAGCACGGCGGCGCTCGCGACGCGCAGGCGGCCGCCGCGTGCCAGGGAAATCGATACACCGGGGAGCGGCCGGCCGACGCCGCGGCCGAGGGCGGCGGAATCGCCGGTGGCATCGTAGGCGATGCCGCCGGTTTCGCTGGAGCCGTAGAAATTGTGGATCTTGCGGGAGAATTTTTCGGCGAAGGCGCGGGCGACGTCGGCGGAGAGCGGCGCGCCGGCGGAGATGACGGTGCGGAGGCTGGCGAGGTCGGCGGCGGGGATGTCGGAGAGCGCGAGGGCTTGGAGCAGCGCGGGGACGGCGGGGAAAACGGTGGGGCGGTGGCGGGCGATGGCGGCGGCGATGGCGTGCGGGAGCGGGGCGGCGCCGAAGAGGATCGGCGTGCCTTGCGCGAGGAGCGGGAGCACGAGATTGCCGAGGCCGTAAGAGTGGCCCCACGGGATGAGGCCGAGGTTCAGATCGTCAGGATGAATCTGCATGCCGGCGCAGATGTGGTGGGCGTCGGCGAGGAGTTCGGCGTCGGTGAACGGCAGGGCGCGCGGCGTGCCGGTGGAGCCGGAGGTGAGCTTGACGAGAGAGCGGGCGTCGCGGGCGTCGCGGGCGCGGGGCGTGATGGGTTCGAGGTGTTGGTCGATCCAGAGCGAGTGAACGCGGAGCGTGGCGGCGAGGGCGCGTTGCGCGGCGGGCGGTTCGCCGGGATCGAGCGGGAGGGCGACGGCGCGGGATTTCAGGAGGCCGAGGAAGACGGTGAGCCAGGCGAGGCCGTTGGGTTCGGCGAAGGCGACGGTGTGGCGGGCGAGGGCGGCGCCGTGAGTTTCATGCCAGGCGGTCGCGGCGCGATCGAGTTCGGCGCGGGTGTGGCGGCTGGCGTCGGTGGCGTCGATGAGCGCGGGGGCGTCGGGGGCGGCGGCGAGGGTTTTGGACCAGGCGGAAAGAAGGTGGAGTCGGACGTCCTCGTCAGGCTGATTTGAGTGCGCGTCGCGAACAGCCCGACGGGGACGTCGGGCTCCACCTGGTTTCTTCATCGGCGGGCGAGGGGTTCGAGTTCGACGATGCTCAGGGCGGTGAGGACGATGAGCGCGACGGTGAGGCCGAGCGCGTGAATGACGGGGATGTGGCTGCACGCGAGGACGCCGAAGGAGGTGGCGGTGCAGAGCGCGGAGAGGCGGATGGGAATCGGTGGGCTCGCGCCGGCGGCGGCGTGGTCGGAGGAGAAGATGGCGTAGTTGTGCGACAGGCACACGCCGAGGAAGGCGCCGAGGAGATGGAAGAGGTTGAGCGACTGACCGAGGAGGCCGAAGACGCCGAAGACGATGAAGCACGAGCCGGCGGGGATGAGCGCGATGCGGAGGCCGCGACGGAACGGGTAGATCGCGAAGACGCTCGCGATCACGAGGGCGAGACCGATGAGGCTGAGGCGGAGCGCGGACCAGCGGTAGCGGGTGAAGAGATCGTTGAGCGATTGAAGCTGGCTGACGCTGACGGTGTGGAGGCCGGGCGGCGGAGCGGCGTCGGTGGCATGGTCGGCAATGGTGAGAAACCAGAACGGCGCGTGGGTGCTGCCGAGGAGCGCGAGCGGACCGGTGAGCAGCGCGCGCATGTGCGCGGCGACCGCGGCGTAATCGCCGGCGGGGGGGTCGCGGCGGAGACGGCTCCAGTCGTTGAAGAAGGATTGGAAGGCGTCGCCGACGAAGCCGTGCTGCTCGAGGGCGGCGCGGAGGTCGGTTTCGAAATGCGGAAGCGTGGCGAGGCGGAGGCGGAGTTCACGCCAGTCCCGTTCGGTGGGAAGGAGGAGGCCGAGACTGGAATGCTGGGCGTGCGGGGCGATTTTGGTTTCGTGAGCGAGGAACTCCTCGAGGTGCTGGCGGGCGTCGGCGAGGGTGTCGCCGTAAGTAAGATACAGCGTGCGGTCGCCGGATTCGCCGAAGAGCGCGCGGAGTTCGGCTTCGTTGCGATTGAGTTCGGGGGCGGGGATGTCGAGTTGATGCACGTCGTCGCGCCAGTGCAGGCGCCAGGGACCGACGAGCGCGGCGAGCACGGCGGCGGCGAGGAGGGCGCGGGGGAGCCAGCGGAGCAGCGGGTGCTCGCGGCCGGCGCCGAGGCGGCCGAAGTCGCGGCCTTCGAGGAAGGGGCGATCGAGCTGGGCGAAGTAGAGCATCGCGGTGGCGAGCGCGCAGAGCAGCCCGGCGGCGACGAAGAGGCCGATCTGGCGGATCAGCGGGAGATCGGAAAAGAGGAGGAGCGAAAAACCGATGACGGTGGTGAGGCAGCTCGCGAGGAGAGGCTTGAGGATGCGGCGGAGTTTCGACGCGTAAGGTTCGTCGGGCTCCGCGGCGGGCTGCATGTAGATGTAGATGCCGTAGTCGATCGCGACGCCGCTGAGGAGCGAGCCGATGACGAAGACGAGGATGTGCAGGCGGTCGAAGACGAGCGTCGAGACGGTCCACGCGCCGGCGATCGAGAGGAGGATGACGGGGAGGAGGTGGAGGATTTTGTAGATGTGGCGGACGAAGATCGCGCTGACGACGAGGACGCCGACGACGGAAAAAAGATTGAGGAGGCTGATTTCGGATTCGATGCGCGCGCGGCTGGCGGCGGCGAAGCGATTGATGCCGGACCACTGGAGTTCGACGTCGGGGTGCGAGGCGCGGGTGTGCGCGAGAGCGGACCGAATCGCGGCGAAGACGGGCTGCTGGCCCTCCTCGGCGAGCGGCGAGGGTTTGATGCGCGACCAGACGAGGGCGTGGCCGCGGGCCTGCTGCGCGGGCGAGAGGATTTGGGCCTGGTGCGCGAGCTGCGGGACGAGGAGCAGGGGATCCATGAGGACGAGCGTTTCCATCGCGGAGGCTTCGGGCTCGGCGAGAAATTTTTCGAGGTCGGCGGCGGTGCGATCGGCGAGCCAGGCGCTGAAATCGGCGGGCGGGCGGTGGGTCGCGGCGAATTCGCGCTGGCGGTCGCCGAGCCAGCCGGGGAGGAGAAGTTCGAAGCGGCGTTCGAAGATTTGACGCCCCATGGTTTCTTGATTCGCGGCGTCGCCGAGGACGGTGGCTTCGGCGAAGAGCGGGGAGGCGGCGAGCTGGGCGGCGAAGTCTTGCGCGGCGGCGGTGGGCGCGGCGCCGGGGGCGGCGGGGTCGCGTAGTGCGAAGAGCATGACGCGCGACTGGATGTCGTTGGCGAAATTGCGGACGAGGGCGACTTCGGGCGATTGTTCGGAGGGCGGGATGAGGTCGAGGACGTTGGTGGAAATTTTCCGGCTGTAGTCGAGGCGCGCGAGCCAGGCGGCGCAGAGCGCGGCGAAGAGGAGGAGGGCGAGGCGCGCGGAGAGCTTGGAACGCGGCGGGCGCATCGGTCAGCGGAAATAGCGGCGGAGTTCGTCGGGCGTGAAGACGACGTCGCTCTGCGTGTCGCGGAGGGAAATGTCGATGTGCTGCTTCTCGGACTTGAACATCTCGAGGTGGTCGAGGCGGTCGGCGTGGCCGTGGACGACGATGGAGCCGACGAATTTCGCGACGTTGGCGTCGTGCGGATCGAAGGCGAGGGCCCAGTCGTCGTCTTGCTGCGTGCCGTGGACGGTGAACTCGCGGGCGAGCGCGGGGAGGTCGAAGCGGAGGACGGCGAAGAGGGCGGAGGTGACGGCGTCGGCGCGGCGGTCGTTGGGCGCGGCGCGCTCGCGGCCGTCTGCGTCGCGGAGGAGAACGCCTTTTTGGTCGACGATCACGAGGTGAGGCTGGTCGCCGAGGTAGCGGAGGCTGAGGCCGCGGTCGGGGGCGAGGCGGATTTCGCCGTGGAGGATGACGGGAGTTTTGCGGAAAGGAAAAAAGCGCTGCTCCTCGAATTGGGAGAAACGGGTTTTTTGCGGGGAGAGTTTCGCGAAGAGCGCGGTCCAGGCGGGAGCGTGGGCGGGATCGGCGATGAGGGTTTCGGGGGTGAGGATCGCGGGCGAGGCTTGGAGAAGTGCGAAGGGGAGGAGGAAGAGGAGAGGAGGAAGGAAGCGGAAGATGAGGAGGGGATGGAGCGGGGGGCGCATGGCGGAGGGTTTTTCTTTAACCGCGGGTGGGTGCGATTTTTAACCACAGATGGACACAGATGAACACAGATCAATGCGGGGTGTTCTGTCTTCCGGAAATTATCTGTGTTCATCTGTGGTTGAACGGATTGTTCTGGGTAAATCGGACCTAGGCGGGGGGAACCACGAATGGACACGAAGGGACACGAATGATCGATCCGGGGCCCTTCGAATCGGAGTGCTTTCTCATTTGGTCTTTTCGGCTGAGAGACGCGAATTTTGGCGACGACGGCGGAGGACAAGGGGCCAGCGCCAGAGGAGGAGTTGCGCGATGAGGCGGGTGTGGAGCCAGACGAGTTTTACGTTGTCGCGGACGTAGTGGAAATGCGAGATGCCGCCTTCGCTTTTCGCGAGGTAGCGGCAGGGAGCGGGGAGATTCAGGGTCGGCACGCCGGACCAGACAAGACGCACGGCGACTTCGGGGTCGAAATCGAAACCGCGGGCGCGGCGAGTGGCGTTGAGCGCGGCGAGCAGCCCGGCGGCGGGATAGACGCGGAAGCCGAAGAGCGGGTCGCCGATGCTGCGGCTAAGGGTTTCGAAATGCGCGAGGCCGACGCTGAGCTTGCGGCCGTGGAGGCGCTCGAGCGGAACCTCGGGACCGAAAACGGGGCGGCCGAGGATGAGCGCGGCGGGCTCGGCGAGCGAGGCGGCCATGAAGCGGGGGATGTGGTCGGCGGGATGCTGGCCGTCGGCGTCCATCGTGAGCACGTGGGTGAACCCGGCGGCGAGCGCGGCGGCGACGCCGGTGGCGATGGCGGCACCTTTGCCGCGGTTGCGGTCGCGGAGGATCACGCGGAGACGCGGGTCGCGCGCGGCGAGGGCGAGGGCGGCGGCGGGGCTGTCGTCGGTGCTGCCGTCGAGCACGACCCAGACGGGCGACCAGTGAGCGAGCGCGTCGGCGATCGTGGCGGCGAGGAGCGGAGCGCCGGTGTTGTAGCTCGGGATGAGGACGAGGTGCGTCGCGGACGGGAGCGTCATGGCGAGGCGAGGGCGGCGGAAAATTTTTGCGCGACGCGGGCGGTGAAGGCGCTGGCGGATTCGTCGCACGCGGGGGAGATTTCGCCGAGGAGCGTGATGTCGACTGGGGCGGGAAATAGCGGGGCGCGCCACCACGACCAGCCTTTCGGGACGAGATCGCGGGGTGCGCGTATCAGGATAAGTCGCACGGGCACGCGGGCGCGGGCGGCGATGAGGGCGAAGCCGGGGCGGAAGGGGTTGAGCGAAACGTGGGCGCGGGTGCGCGTGCCTTCGGGAAAAATCAGGAGCGAGCGGCCGGCGGCGAGGCGCTGGGCGACATCGCGGATGAGGTCGACACCGGTGTCGCCCGCGACGTAGCCGGCCATCGTGGCGGCGGGACCGAAGGCGGGGTTGTTGATCAAGGCGGGTTTGAAAATGCAGATCGTGTCGGGGAGCTGCGAGAGGACGAAGGGGGCGTCGAGGAGACCCGGGTGGTTGGCGATGTAGACGGCGGGGCCGGCGAGGGCGGCGGGGTTGAAGCCGTGGAA
This sequence comes from Verrucomicrobiota bacterium, assembly GCA_048498075.1. Classification (GTDB taxonomy): domain Bacteria; phylum Verrucomicrobiota; class Verrucomicrobiia; order Opitutales; family Opitutaceae; genus Opitutus. Next base: position 36,177 of record JBEHYR010000030.1, read on the forward strand.
GCGGACGTAGATGAGGCGGGCGGCGTGGAGCCAGGCGCACCAGGCGCGAAAGAGGCGGCGGATGGCGGCGCGGACGGCGGGGCCGCGGTGTTCGCGATGCGGGGCGAGAAGGAGGCAGGCGCAGACGGCGTTGAGGCCGAGCGAGACGGAAAAGAACAGGGCCCACGAAAAAATATTCGCGGGGTAATCGTAGAGCCGGCGGAGCGGGTGGGGGCTCATGGCGCGGGCGGGTTGAGCGGGATAAAATTAAACCAGAGCAGCGGGTCGGCGCGGAGGATCGGCTCGAGCTGGCGGAGAAAATTTTGGAAGTGCTCGCGGGCGCGGGCGAAGCTGCCGGATTTGTCGGCGGGGTCGGGGACGAAGAGCGGCGAGCTGTGCACGGTGGAGCGGCCGGGACCGGCGGGCAGGCCGACGCAGAGGACGACCGGGCGGCGGAAAATCAGCGCGAGATGATAAATCGTAAAGGGGAAGAGGCGGCGCGCGCCGAGAAAATCGAAGGCCTCGGTCTTCGCGGAGAACTCGAGGCGGTCGCATTTCAGGGCGATGGAGCCGCCGGCGGCGATGGCGTCCTTGAGGGCGAAGAGGAGATTGGCGGGGTCGTTGACCCAGATGAATTTCACCCAATCGCCGAAGGCGCGCGCGAGGATTTCGGTGTCGTGGGAGTTGCCGACGCGCTGACGCACCATGAAGACACGGCGGTGTTCCTGACGGCCGAGCAGAAAGCCGGTGAGGTCGGAGTGGCCGACATGAAACGTGCCGAGGAGCGCGGGTTCGCCGCTGGCGAGGAGGGCGTGGAAACCGGTGGCGTCGGGGGCGAGTTCGCCCCAGTGCGGGCGACCGCGGGCGACGCGGAGGCGCAGCATGAGAAATTCCTCGAAGGCGAGAAAGTGGCGGAAAACTGAATACAGCGAGGGTGCACGGCCGGTGAGCGTGGCGAGGTAGGCGCGCGAGGCGGCGCGCTGGGCGGGCATGTTCGCGAGTGCGACCGCGGTGCCGAGGCAGCGGAGCGGGCGGAAGAGAAATTCGGGAAGGACGGCGTCGCAGGCGCAGAGAAACTGGTAGCCCCAGCTGGGGCCGGGGTTGCGCGGGGTGAGAGCGGCGCTCATGGCGGAGGCGGAGCCCGACGTCCTCGTCGGGCTGAGCGGCGGGCGCGGCGTTTCCAGCCCGATGGGGACATCGGGCTCCACCTCGGGAATGGCGGGCGGGTTAAAGCCATGTGAGCTGAAGGCGGAGGCCGGGCGCGGCGGCGAGGTCGAGCGGCGCATGGGCGGCGAGGGCGTTGAAGAATTCGAGGAGTGAATACGCTGCGGCGGAGGAGGACGCGGAGTCGGGGGCCAGGTTGAGACGGGCGACGGCGGCAATGGGCGTGGCGGTGAGCGCGAGGGCGAAGGCGAAGGAGCGGCCGCTGGCGAGTTGCCGGTCGAGGAGCCACGTGCCGCGTTCCTCGCCGCCGCAGAGGAGCACGCGAGGAGCGGGGGAAGTGAACGCGGCCTGGAGGCCGGCGAGCACGAGGTGCGCGCGGCCGGTGAGCGGAAGAAACTCGCCGACGGGAAGCTGGCGGGCGATGAGCGCCTGCTGCACGGCGCTGGGGTGGATCGACGTCTGAAAAAGCGTGGGGCTCGCGGAGGGAAAACTGTCGAGGTAGCCCTCGAGCGCGCGGGTCTCGGCGTAGGAGGAGAGGTAGACGATCGCGTCCTCGGGGCGCGGGGCGAGTTCGTCGAGGGCGGCGCCGATCAGGAGACCGAGCTGGGTCATGCGGCGGGTGGCGCCGCGGGGGAAGCGATCTTTCAGACGCTCGCGGGTGACGGCGAGATCCTCCGTGCCGGCATCCTGGATACTGACGGTCTGGAGGTGGCGCTCAGGCATGAGGAACGGGGATCGGGGGGAGGTCGCGGACGGCTCGGAGAGCCGTCCCTACCGGCGGAGGGGTTTGATGCGGATTACGCATGAAAGGGTTGGGGCGCATCACGCGCGGGGGGATTGATACGTATTACGTATGAATGAGGATTGATACGTATTACGTATGAATGAGGAGGAAGGCGGCGTGGGCGCCGCCGAAGGCGTTGCTGGCGCAGAGGACGGCGTCGGTCGCGGTGAGATCGAGCGGGGCGAGCGAGACGTTGGGCTGAAAGGTCGGCGCGGCGCTGCCGATCGTGCCGGGCGCGCGGCGGGTGCGCATGGACTGGCAGGCGAGCGCGAGTTCCACGAGGCCGCAACTGCCGAGGGTGTGGCCGAGGCTGCCTTTCCAGGCGACGAGGGGGGCGCCGGGAAACGCGGCGGCGAGGGCGGCGGATTCGAGTTTGCCGGCGTCGAGCGTGCCGGTGCCGTGGCCTTTCAGCCAGAGGCGGCGGCCGGCGGCGGCGGCGCGGAGCGGGTCGAGACACGCGGCGAAACCGGAGCCGTCGGCACGGTTCGCGGTGAAGTGGTGCATTTCGTTGAACACGCTTTGGGCGGCGAGGGCGAAGTCGCCGCGGTCGGGCGTGAGGACGGCGAAGGCGGCGCCGTCGCCGAGGGCGATCGAGCCGGTGGGGCGGTCGGCGTAGGGCGCAGGGAAGCCGGCGTTGAGAATTTTCAGCGAGTGAAAACCGCCGGTGACGAAGGGGCTAATGAAATCGAAGGAGAAGACGAGGGCCTGCTCGGCGAGGCCGGCGGCGAGGGCGCGCGAGGCGAGGAGGAGGCCGAGGTGCGCGGAGACGCAGGCGTGGGAGACGGTCGTGATGTTTTCGGCCCAGCCGAGTTCGCCGGCGAGCCAGTCGACGCAGTGGCTGGGCGTGCCGTAGCGAAGATGAGCGGCGTCGCCGGAACGCCGATACGCGTAGAGGCTGCCGACGCCGAAGTTGCTGCTCGTGACGAACACGGGGCGGCGGGCGGTGCCCCAGCCGTCGCCGGGGATGGTGGCGGCGAGAGTGCGGAGAGCGGGGAGCCAGTTGGGCGGAGCGGTTTCGTCGAGGCCGCGGCCGGCGGCGAGGGCGAGGGGAACGAGTTCGCCGCCGTCGGCGCCGAGCACGGGCGTGGCGCGCAGGGCGATTTCGCCGCGGAGGAGGGCGGCGTGCGTCGCGGTGGCGTCGCCGAGAGCCGTGAGGCAACCCGTGGCGGAGAGGCGCGGCGGCGGGAGGGCGGACATGACGCGAGCTGAGGCGGGAGGCGGAGGAGGCTCCGGCTGCGGGGCGATCAAGACGTTCGTGAGACGGGAATCGCCTGCAAGCAGGCTCCTACATTGGAATCAGGAGGGGAGGCGGGCGGGGTCGGCGCGGGCGCGGATGAACTCGGCGAGGTGGGCGACGCTGGCGAGCGCCTGGCGGGACTCTTCGCTGCTGGAGATTTTAATGCCGAATTCCTTTTCGAGGGTGACGACGAGTTCGAGGGCGTCGATCGAGTCGAGGTTGAGGCCGGAGCCGATGAGCGGCTCGTCGTCGGCCATGTCGGCGGGCGAGACATCTTCGAGCTTCAGCGTGGTGACGATGAGCTGCTTCAGGCGAGGGATCAGGGGATCGGGCATGGTGCGATGGAGGGTAGGACCGATAGGTCGAATCGGTGCGATGGAACCTATATCTGAGGATGGCGGCGGAGGACGTGGCAGACGTTGCTGCCGCCGAAGCCGCTGGTGTTGTTGAGGACGAGGGTGGGCGCGGCGTCGAGGGTGGTGCGGGGGAGGTCGAGGCCGGCGCAGGCGTCGTCGGGGGTGATGAGGTTGGCGTTGCCGGGCGTGAAGCCTTCGCGGAGGGCGAGCGAGCAGAAGCCGGCTTCCATCACGCCGGCCATCGAGAGCGGGTGACCGGTGAGGCCTTTCGTGCTGCTGATGCGCGGGTGCGCATCGGCGTCGGCGAACACGGCGCGGAGGGCGAGCGCTTCGGAGCGGTCGCCGGCGACGGTGGAGGTCGCGTGGGCGTTGACGTAATCGATTTCGGCGGGGGCGACACGAGCGTCGGCGAGCGCGCGGCGCATCGCGGAGGCGAGGCCGAGGCCTTCGGGGTGGGAGACGGCGACGTTATGGCCGTCGGCGGCCTGGCCCCAGCCGAGGAATTCGGCGTAGATGGGCGCGGAGCGGGCGAGCGCGGTGTCGAGTTCCTCGAGGACGAGGCAGACGGCGCCGCCGGCGGCGACGAAGCCGTCGCGGTTTTGATCGAAGGGGCGCGAAGCGGTGAGCGGATCGGCGTTCGACGAGAGGGCGCGCATCGCGGCGAAGGGGAGGACGGTCTCGGCGTTCACGTCTTCGCCGCCGACGACGAGCATGCGCGTCTGGCGGCCGAGGCGGAGGTCGTCGAGCGCGCAACCGAGCGCGTGGCTGGAGGAGGCGCAGGCGGCGACGAAGCCGCTGACGGCGCCGCGGATCCCGTAGTGGGCGGCGAGGTTGAAGTTGAGCGTGCCGGCGATCGAGGAGACGACGCCCATGGGATTGCCGCGCTCGCCGCGCGCGAGGTGCATTTGCGCGAGGTGATGATGCAGGAGAAACGCGGAGCCGGCGGAGGCGCAGTAAAGGCCGGTGGCGCCGTCCTGGAGATTTTCGCGGGCGAGGCCGGCGTCGGCGAGAGCCTGCTCGACGGCGCAGAACGCGTAGAGGCCGTGGGGCGCGAGGCTGCGGAGGAGTTCACGGGGCGGATCGTAGGGCGCGGGCCAGCGCCAGTCGCGCCAGCTCGGCGAATCGACCGAGAAATCGCGGGGCACGCCGGCCACTTTGGTAGGCAAGGCGGAGTTGCCCATGAACTCGACGCGGCTGAGGCCGGGGCGGAGGGCGCGCAGGCGATCGAGCACCGTGGCGCGATCGTGGCCGATGCTGGTGATGAAGCCGAGGCCGGTGACGACGGCTCGGCGGGTCATGCCGGTGCAGTGGACGGAGGGTTGGTCACCTTCGCGTGCACGAAGACGCGAAGGTCGCCGACGGTGCGCACGCGCAGGATTTCGTCGTTGCCGATGCGCACGCGAAAGAGGTCTTCGAGAAAGAAAACCATTTCGGTGATCGCGACGGAGTCGAAGCCGAGGTCGGCGATGAGTTGGAGGTGATCCTCGAGGGCGGTTTTGAGGCGAAGGGCTTTATCCGGAATGTGGTCGCGGACGACGGCGAGCACGAGGAGGTCGGCGTCGGCGGGCTGGCGATGGGATTCAAAACGTCGATACGCTTCGCGGATTTCATCCGGGAAATGGCGGAGCAGCGTGGCGCCGGCGTCGGTGGCAGGCGCGGGCGTGGCGGCGGGTGAAGAAACGGGAGGAGTAGGTCCGGTGGACATAGAGCTAGGCGGCAACCATCCGATTTAACCACGAATGGACACGAAGAGACACGAATGAAAAACAGCGCGGGAGGAGGAGAGCGCGGGCGGGGCGGCGAAAGACGGGCGGCATTTTTTCGGGGCCGGAAATCCTGGAGGGAAGCAGACGTTGGAGAGAAAACGTCCAGGTTGATAAGGTTCTTCGATGCCTCCGAACTCGGGTGGAAATTCCGCCTTTGGCAACGGGTGGGTTCATGCGTGGTTCTCCGCGGGATGGTTCGGCTAGACGGAGGCGGGTTTGGGTGCGAGTGCGGGCGTGGAAGCGGGCGCTGGCGCGGCGGCGAACCACGTGCGCCAGCCCTCGCGGAGTTCGAGTCCAGCCCAGAGGGCGAGCAGGCCGAGGACGCGGAACGGCAGGCGCACGTTGAACTCGTAGCTGATGAAGCCGAAATGCTGGAGATGATTTTTCCGGCCCCACGTGCCGCGGCGGCGGCGGTCGCAGGCGATGGCGGCGAGGCGGCGGTTGTAGAGAGCCATGAGGCGGAAGGGCCCGAGCGAGCGGCGGTGCGTGAAGGGCGGGCGCTCGAGGTAGTGGTTCCCCAGCTTGAAGGGCTGGGTGACGATGCCGAGGTAGTAGAGCCCGAGGTCGAGGCGGAAGGCGAGGGTCATGAGCTCGTAGTCGCCCATGTAATAATACTTATCCAAATACAGCGCGCGGAACCAGCGATCGTAGCTCGTGAGAAAATCGGCGTTGTGACGGGCGACGCGCGGGGCGACGGGTTTGCCGCGGAAACTCTCGTGAATGAGGTTCGCGGCGGCACTCGTGGTGAACGAAATCCAGTCCATGCCCGGCGAGTAGAACGGGTCCATGAAACCGGCGGCGTCGCCGACGAGGACGGCGCCGTCGGTCGCGAAGGTGGTGCTCGAGTAGGCGAGGTTGCGGCGGAAATGGACGTCGCTCTCGGCCCACTTCGCGTCGACGAGGAGTTCGCGCGCGGCGGGCTGGGTGTTGAGCATCGTGCGGAGGCGTTCGCCGAGATTCGGGCCGGGCGGCAGCTCGGCGATCCGCTGATCGTAGACGACGCCGACGCTGACATCGCCGCCCTTGAGCGGGATGAACCACGCCCACCAGCCGGGGCCGGTGACGTGATTGGTGGCGGTGGAGCGGGTGGCTTTCACACGGGCGGACCACGACGGATATTTCAGGGCGAGCGCGCGGTCGTCGAGCGAGCGGACGCCGGACCAGCGGCTCCAGCACGTGGCGGTGGGATGGGCGGCGTTGGTCCGCCACCAGCCCTCCTGGCGGGCGAGGAGCGCGGCGACGCCGGAAGCGTCGACGACCCAGCGCGCGGTGGCGGAGGTGCGCGCGTCGGCGGCGGTTTCCCATTCGACGGTTTGCGCGCCGCCGGCGACGAGCTTGACGCCGCGCACGCGCACAGGGCGAAGCAGCGTGGCGCCCTCGGCGACGGCCTGGGCGAGCACGTGCTCGTCGAGCACGGCGCGATCGACCTGGTAGCCGGGGAGGCGGACGTTATAGCGCGGGCCGGTTTCGCTGCACTGGTCGAGGGCGCGGGTGCGATCGTTGGCGAACCAGAAACGCATGCCCTGCTTCGGCAGATGATGCTCGAGCAGGTGCCCGGTGAGGCCGAGCACGCGGCCGAGGAAATAGGCGCTGATCTCGACGGTGGATTCGCCGACGCGGCGGGTGAGTTTTTCCGTGCGATCGAGGATGAGCACGCGAAGCTCCGGATTGCGGCGCAGGAGCAGGCAGGTCGTGGCCGAGCCAGAGAGAGCGCTGCCGATGACGATCACGTCCCAGTCAGTTCGCGTCGCGGGGTCCATCGGTGAGCACAGGGAACGAGGAGGTGTGGGCGGCGGCAACCGCAAACATGTTTCTCGAAGGATCTCCTATGCTTGATGAGGGAGCGACTCGCACTGGATGCGCGGCGTGATCGTGAAGTGGCGCTGGAGGCGGCAGACGAGGAGGAAAACGTGGAAGCGCCACCAGAGCGGCCAGGTGAGCCGGGCGTGGCCGGCGACGATCGAGGCGAGGCCGGGTGCGAGATCCCACGGCACCGGGCTGCTCATGAAAACGGAGAAGCTGTCGCGGTCGTAGAAGGCGGCGATCAGCCGCTGGAATACGCCGGCGTGGCGTTTCACGCGGCGGGTGTAGCCGCGGCGTTCGGCGGGCGTGAGCGCGCGGCCGGCGGCGTGGGCCCGGGCGAGGAGTTCGACGGCCATTCTGGCGGAACTCATCGCCATGTAGACGCCGGAAGAAAAAATGGGATCGAAGAAACCCGCCGCATCGCCGATGAGGAGCAGCCGCTCCTGCGCGAGGTCGCGGCGGAAATAGCTGTAGTCGGTCGTGACGTGAAACGGCATCGTGGGCGTGGCGCCGGTCATCAGTTCGAGGAGCTGGGGCGAGCGGGCGACCTCGTGGTGAAAGAGATTTTCGGGCGGAAGATTTTTCCCGCGCATCGCGCTGGCGGCGATCACGAGACCGACGGAGGTGCGCTCCGCGTCGATCGGGATGATCCAGAACCAGCCGTCTTCGAGACGGACAACGATCGTCGCGCCCGCCATGCGGCCGGCCGGGCGGCGCACGCCGCGGAAATGGCTGTAGATGGCGAGGCGCTTGGGAAAGGGCGAGGGGTCGAGCGCGCGTTTTTGTGCGGTGACGAGGGAACTCTCGCGGCCGGTGGCGTCGAGCACCCAGCGGGCGGTGACGGTGCGCGGGCCGGCGGCGGTTTCGATTTCGACGCGGTGACGATCGGCGTCGGTCGCGAGGCTGCGCACGGGCGCTTCGAGCCAGACCTCGGCGCCGAGGGAGCGGGCGTGATCGAGGAGCAGGGCGTCGAATTTCGCGCGCTCGACTTGATAAGTGTAGTCGAGGCCGGGAATGAGGCTGGTTGAAAAATCGATCTCCTGGGTGGCGGCGCCGTTGGCGAGGTAGAAGAGCGCGCCGTTTTTGCGGATGAAGCCGGCGGATTCGATTTTCGGCCAGACACCGGTTTCGCGGAGGATGGCATTGCCGGCGGGCAGGAGCGATTCGCCGATGCGGAAGCGGGGGAAGGCGGATTTCTCGACGACGAGCGTGCGGAGGTTTTTCTGGCGGGCGAGGGCGGCGGCGGTGCTGCCGGCGGGGCCGGCGCCGACGATCAGGAGTTCGTAGTCCGGCTGGGTCATGCGTAGGGGGCGGGAGGCGGGAGAGCTGAACCGGGGTGGCTCAACGGAGCGGGGCACTGTGCGGGACTCAAGAACGAATCGCGACGGAGTTGGGCGGGCGGGATGTCATCACGCTTGCGAGGCGAAACGTCCCGGGGCCTAGTGTTCGCGTGACGGCGCCGAAATTCCCATTACGCCCGGAGGCCGGCTGGATCCGGCGACTGGGGCGGCGAATCCGCGAGCACTGGGTGCTGAAGATGGTGGGGACGACGGTGCTGATGACGGGATTTTTTTGCGCCTATTTCCGGTTGTTGAATCATCCGGCTTTCGCCCTGACGACGATGCCGCTGCTGGCGCTGGATCGCTGGATCGCGTTTCGGCCGGAGATGCTCGGGCTGTATGTGTCGCTCTGGCTGTATGTGGCGCTCGCGCCGGCGCTGCTGACGGAGCGGCGCGAGTTGTGGTCCTACGGCGGGGCGACGCTGGGGCTGGGCGCGGTGGGGCTGGGAGTTTTTTATTTTTGGCCGACCGCGGTGCCGGCAGATTATCTGGCGCAGGGCGGAGCGGGAATCGGCCTGCTGCGCGGGGTCGATGCGGCGGGCAATGCGTGTCCCTCGCTGCATGTCGCGTACGCGGTGTTCACGGCGGTGTGGTTCGAGCGGATCGGGCGGCGACTGGGCGCGGGGGCTTGGTGGCGGTGGGGAAATACGCTCTGGGGCGCGGGTGTGATCTACTCGACGCTCGCGGTGAAACAGCATGTGACGCTCGACGTGCTGGCCGGCGGCGCGCTCGGCGCGGCGGCGGTGGCGGCGCATTTCGCGTGGCTGGCGCGAGCGACGCCGGCGAGCGCGGCGGCGCTCAGCGTGACCAGGAGTAGCCGAGCGTGAAACCGAAGGCGTCGATGCCGGGGTTGATTTTCGTCATGCCGCCGTTGGACAGGTGTTGAAACAGGAAACCGGCCGTGAGGCTGCGGCGTTTCGGCAAAACGTGCTCGATGCCGAGGCGGCCGAAAAAGTTGAGCGTGAAATCCTGGCCTTGTCCGCCGGGCGGGCCGGAGGAATCGATAATGCCGAAGCCGCCGCCGGCGCCGCCAACGAGCGCCCACGTGGCGGCGGGATTCCAGAGCTCGATCGAGGGCGATGCGGTGACCGCGAGGTAATGCGACTCGGGGCCCTGCTGCACCCACAGGCCGAGGAGCGTGAGTCGGTGACGGACGACGATGCGGCCACCGTTGGAGAGCGCGCGGCCGATGAATTCGCGCGAGCGCCACGAGAACTGCGTGGGGACGAGGCGATAACTGAGCGGGGTGTTCGAGCCGTGTTCCCAGAGGAGGCCGGTCTCGACGCTGAGCGCGGGTGCGGACCAAGGCGTCTCGTCGGCGCGGAGGAAGGGCACGGCGAACCAGCAGAGGAAGGTGGCGGTGAGGAGACGGCGGAAAAGGCGCGTGTGAAGCGGGAGCGAATGAAGCGGGAACGAGTGAGTCAGGGGCGAGGCGCGCACGAAGAAGGAAGATGCTTCGGAGCGATGCGCGGCGGGCGAGCTGGAAATCGCACGGACGCCTCGGAGAGGCGTCCCTACCGGCGCGGCTGCGCCACGGTGTTTATTCACGCTTCCTGGAGGACATGACTCTAATTCGATTCGATCAGCGCGAGTTCGAAGGGTTGGAGGGTGAGGCCGACGTCGGTCTCGGTGTGTTTTTGGTCCGCGACCGTTTCTTCGACGGTGGTGACGTGGAGCTGTTTGTGGTGGACGCGCTCGTTCCAGGTGCGCGCGGTGACGTCGGTCGGGAAGCGGAGGGCGAGGTCGGCGGCGGAGTCACTCATATTATAGAGGACGAATTGTTTTTCGCCGAAGGGATAGAGCGCGACGCCGCCGGGACCGAGCAGGCGCACGCCGAGTTCGTCGGCGAAGCAGCGGCGGATGGCGTTGAGCACGGGCGCGGGCAGGCGCTGGAGATCGTAGGAGTTGTCCGGCAGATTGAGGAGGTCGACGTGGCCTTCGAGATAAGGCGTGCGAAGGAGGACGCCGAAATCGGCGTCTTCGCGAATGAGCGCGACCTCGCGGACGTAGGGCCAGGTGGAGGTTTGGATTTTGGGAAACGTGAACACACGCGGGGCGTCGACCGGCTTCGCGTCCCACTCGTGTTCCTGCACGCGGAAGGTCGCGCCGGAGGCGACGCCGTCGGCGCCGATGATGTTGAAGGCGCGGCCGAGTTCGCTGTCGTGCAGGCTCTGCGCGAGCGGCCAGGTGACGAAGACTTCCTTGCCGGCGTGGATGCGCGCGAGGATTTCGGCGGCGAGCTTCGGGTCGCGTAACGAGTGTTGGGTGAAGATCGCGGTCTTCGAGTCGGCGGGAAATTCCGTGACGGGCGCCATCGGCAGGCCGATGAGGCCGAGGTATCCGAAAATATTATATTCGCCGACGGAGCCGAGCGGCAGGTGGATCGGGATGCCGCGCGACGGGCCGTCGAGCAGGCCGGCGACGCGGTCGAAGTCGGGCATGAGTTCGACGAGGTGGGCGTAGACGTCGGACGCGGGCGTGGGCGGGTGCAGCTGGCCGGCGCACCAGAAGAGGATTTCGGGCGTGCGCGCGAGGACGGCCTGCCAGACTTGGGCGACGTAGTCGTGGTCGTCGCCTTGCATGCCGTAGTTGTCGAGCCACGCGCTGCGCCATTTCGCGCCGGCATTGCCGCCGATCCATTTCTGAAAAACATAGCCGGAATAAATCGGGATGTGCTGATCGTGGGTCGCGCGCTGGCGCGTCTCGATGCCGACGCTCACGCCGTCGAACTGCGGGGTCTGGCGGGCGACATCGTAGCCGTGCTGGCGGTGGCCTTCATACCAGTTGGGATATTTGATGATGACGTGGCAGTCGGGCCGGACTTTCTTCGCCGCGTCGATCAGGTGGAGCTTCGACTGGGCGGCGACGAGTTCGCTGCGGTAATCGGCCCAGGATTTGTCGCCGCGGCCTGCGAGGCATTTGTCGCAGGTGCAGGTGGTGAAGAGCCAGTCGTCGACGATGATCTGGTTGAAAACCTCGGCGAGGACGCGCACGCGATTCTCGAGCGTCGTCATGTCGCCGGCGTTGTTATAACAGAGTGGACCGTGGATCGCGGGGACGACGGCGCCGGCGACTTCGAGGCCGGCGGATTTCAGCGCGGCGGAAATTTCGCGGAGTTTGGCGACGTCGGCGGGATCGCCCTTCGCGTCCTCGAGATAGACTTTGGAGAGTTTGAGCGGCGCGAAGTAGGCGAGGGTTTTGGTGCGGGCCTCGGGCGTGCTGAGGAGCGTGTCGACGTCGGAGCTGGTGAAGAACAGCGACGTCTTGAGGTGAGCCCAGCGGGGCGGGGCGGCGGGCTCGGCGCGCAGCGCGACAGCGGCGAGGGCCGGCGCGAGCGCGGTAAGAATGAAGCGAACGGCGAAGCGGAGCGAGGCGGGGTGACGCATACGACGAGCCTGACGCGGCGGAACGGAAATGGTTTTTGACTTCGCCGTGGCCCGACGTACGGTCCGCGGCGTGCGCTTTGGGGCGCCCGCGGGTTCGCGCGAAGGACTGAGTCCACCCCCACCAACCTAGTTCAATGCACGTCAAATCACCGTGCAGCCGATTGCGGACCGAGGCGTTAAGCATGGAGGATCTATGACGACTCAGCAATTACCCGAGCGGCCGAATCTCGAGCAGCTCAAGCGGCAGGCGAAAGACCTGCTGCACGCGGCGAAGACGAACGAAGCGGCGGCATTGCAGCGGATGCGCGCGCTGCCGGCATTCGCGAAATTGAGCGACGCCGAAATCGTGAGCGCGGGGCTGGGCCTGCACGACGCGCAGTCGGCGATCGCGCGCGAGCATGGTTTCGATTCGTGGCCGGCGCTGCGCGAGCGGGTGGAGGAACTCACGCTGGAGTTTGCCGGAGCGGTGAAGGAATTCGTGCTCGCCGCGACAGATGGGCGCTCGGGGCGAGCGGAGCGGTTGCTCGCGCTGCATCCGCGGATCGTGGACGCGAGTTTTCCGGCGGCAGTGTTGCTGGGCGATGCGATGCGGGTGGAAGCGGCGCTCGAGAAAAATCCGGCGCTCGCGAACCAGAAAGACGGCGCGCGCGAATGGGAGCCCATTCTCTACGTGTGTCACTCGTCGATGGCGCGAAGCAGCGTGGCGAATGCGGACGGTTTCGCCGCGATCGCGCGGCAGTTGCTCGCGCTCGGCGTCGATGCCAACACGCGGTTCCCGTGGCTGCATCATGGCGTGCGGCGTCCGGTGTTGTGGGGGGCGGTGTGCTCGACGCGCTCGCTGCCGCTGGCGGAAGCGTTGCTCGAGGGCGGGGCGAATCCAAACGACGGTGTGACGCTCACGATCGCGGCGAGCGGCGATCTGCCGGCGCTGGAGCTGCTGGTGGCGCATGGCGCGGATGTGAATTTTCCGTGGGCGACGGACGGGGCGTCGCCGCTGTATTCAATGCTGGCGTGGGCGCCGACGACCGCGGGCGCGCACTGGCTGCTCGAGCACGGCGCGGATCCGCGACCGGCGTTTGGCCCGCTGCGCGAGACGGCGCTGCATGTGGCGGCACGCAAATGGGACGTCGCACTCGTCGAGGCGATGGTGCGCGCGGGCGCGGACGTGAACCTGCGGCGCGCGGATGGACGCACGCCGTATGTCGTCGCGGAACTGAGCGGAAATCGCGCCGTGGCCGAGTGGCTCCGCGCGCATGGCGCGACGGCGGAGATCGCGGAGCTGGACCGCTTCGTCGCGGCGTGCAGCCGGGGCGACCGCGCGGCGGCGGAGGCGATGCTCGCGGCGCGGCCGGGCTTGCGGACGGAGATCGGGCCGGAGCATCACGCGATCCTGCGCGAGGCGGCGGAGCGGGGTGACGCGGCGGCGCTCGGGGCGATGCTGGGGTGTGGTTTTGACGTGAATGTCCCCGACGAGATGGGCGTGACGGCGTTGCATCGGGCGGCGATGGGCGGCCAGGTCGAGGCGGTGCGCGTGTTGCTCGCGCACGGCGCGTCCGTGACGGCGCTCGATCAGGAGTTCAACGCGCCGCCGCTGCTTTGGACGGCGGAAGGCGCGCGCATGCGCGGGAGCGCGGGCGGTACGCAGGCGGAGGTCGCGAAGCTGTTGCTCGCCGCGGGCTCGCCAACGGAGTGGCGTCCGAAGGGCGAGCCGAGCGAAGCGATCCTGGAAATCATGGCGGAGTGGCGGCGGAGTTGACGGGGAATCCCGCGCCTCCGCCGTCGTTCACGGCGGGGGCGCGGTGGATTTGCGGATACGCAGCTCGGCGAAGAGTACGAGCTGATGGGTCTTCAGCTCGCGGGCTTCCGGTGAAGCGGGATCGATCGCGGCGAGGAGCAGGCGCATGGCCTGACGGCCGAGTTCGGCGACCGGCTGGGCGACGGTCGTGAGTTCCGGGCGGAAATGCGCGGCCCACGGGAAATCGTCGAAGGCGAGCACGCTGATCGCAGCGGGGCAGGGGATCGCGCGTTCGGCGAGGGCGCGCATGAGGCCGAGTGTGGTGCTGTTGTTGCACGCAAAAATCGCGGTGGGCGGATCGGCGAGCGCCGTGAGGCGCAGTCCGCACGTGTAGCCGCTGTCGGCGTGAAAATCCCCGAGTTGCACGTACTCATTGCGCAGTGGCAGGCGGGCGGTGCGGAGCGCCTGTTTGAAGCCGGCGAGCCGGTCGGCGCCGACCGAGAGGTCAAGACGGCCGGCGATGATCGCGATTTTTTTGTGGCCGAGCGCGATGAGATGTTTCGTCGCGGCGCGGGCGGCGGCGCGGTTGTCGACGATGACCGAGCGGCCGGTGAAACCGGCGGCGGGCAGGCGGTCCATGAAAACGACGGGGCAGTGGCGCGACGTGAACTGCGCGTAGTCGACGCCACCGGTGGCACAGGCGAGGACGATGCCGTCGACGCGGCGCGACTGGAGGAAGTGGAGATTCTGGCGTTCCTGCGCGGGGTCGTCGTTGGAATTGGTGAGCAGGACGGAGTAGCCGCGGCTGCGCGCGACGGCTTCGACACCCGCCATCGCCTCGGGGAAAAAGGGATTGGTGATATCGGGGACGATGAGACCGATGGCGTGACTGCGGCCGGTTTTCAGACTGCGGGCGAGCGGATGCGGGCGGTAGTCGAGCTGGCGCATCGCGGCCTCGACGCGGAGGCGGGATTTTTCGCCGACGGAGGATTTTTGGTTTACGACGGCGGAGACGGTTGCGATCGAGACGCCGGCAAGGGCGGCGACGTCGTGCAGGGTGAGCGAGCGGGACGGCGACGCGGTCGCGGAGAGCGGCGGCGTCACACGCGCGATGCGAGGAGATTTCGAGGCGGAGCGCCGGGGCATCGCTTTTTTTTGAAACGTTTCAAGTTGACGCGCAAGCTCGCGCTGGAATTGGTTCTGGCCGCACGGGCGGCTGCCCTCGAGCACGCGACCGATGTTCGTGCGAACCCCGAAAAAACCGATGAAGACGATGATGCGAATGAGCGGTGTGGCGGCGATGCTGGCGTTGGTGGTGAGCGCGCCGGCGGCGCGGGCGGCGAGTTTCGCCGAGGATGCCGGGTTTCTGAAAGCGCACACCGAGGTGATCGAACTCCAGGATGCGGCGGGCGCGGCGAAGGTCGCGGTGGCGCCGGGCTGGCAGGGGCGGGTGATGACGAGTTCCGCTGGCGGCGAGGGGGGCTTCAGTTTCGGTTGGATCAACCGGGAGCTGATCGCGGCGGGGAAAGTGCAGCCGCACATGAATGCGTTCGGCGGCGAGGACCGGTTCTGGATGGGGCCGGAGGGCGGGCAGTTTTCGATTTTCTTCGCGAAGGGCGTGCCGTTCGACTTCGCGCACTGGTTCACGCCGGCGATCTTCGACACGCTGCCGTTCGCGGTGACGGAGCGGGCGGCGGATCACGCCGTGTTCGGGGCGCAGTTCGAGTTGACGAATTATTCGGGGACGAAGTTTGCGGTGAAGGTCGAGCGGCGCGTGCAGGTGCTCGCGGCGAAGGACGCTTGGAAACGGCTCGGGGTCGCGCCGCGCGCGGAGGTGAAATTGGTGGCGTTCGAAACGCAGAACCGGATTGAAAACGCCGGGAGGGACGCGTGGAAAAAGGAAACCGGGCTGCTGTCGGTGTGGATTCTGGGGATGTTCAATCCCTCGCCGGCCACGACGATCGTCGTGCCGATCAGGCGCGGGCCGGAAGCGGAGCTCGGCGTGAAAGTGACCTCGGATTATTTCGGCGCGATTCCGCCGGAGCGGCTCGTGGTGCGCGACGATCTCGTCTTCCTCGCGGCGGACGGAAAATTTCGGAGCAAGATCGGCATCAATCCGCGTCGGAGCAAGGCGCTGCTCGGCAGTTTCGACGGCGAGCACAATGTGCTGACGCTGGTGCAATTTTCCCAGCCGCCGGAGGTGACAGACTACGTGAATGCGCTCTGGAAACTGCAGGATCATCCGTATGGCGGCGACGCGGCGAACAGCTACAACGACGGGCCGCCGACGCCGGGGGCGAAACCGATGGGGCCTTTCTACGAGCTGGAATCGTCGTCGCCGGCGGCGGCGCTGGCGCCGGGTGGCAGCCTGACGCACGTGCATCGCACGATTCATCTGGCGGGACCGCGCGCGGAACTCGACGTGATCGCGCGGGAGACGCTCGGAGTGTCGCTCGACGAGATCGGCGCGGTGTTTGCGCCGCGGTAGTCGCCGGCGCCGGTCGCGAACGCGCGCCCCCGCGCGCCGACGAAGATTTTTTTAAACCTCAACCCCTGAATGCTCGTGAAAACAAAGTTCTCCCTCTCGCTCCTCGCGGCGCTGTGCGCCGCCGCCCTCGCCACGGCGCAGCCGGCCGGTTCGGAATTTGCCGGGCTCGCGCAGATTCGCTCGAACGTGAAATCGAAGCGCGCGGGCAGCTACGATCGCAGCGGCGGCAACGGCGACAACGTGAGCAAGGTCGCGGATGGGGCGAAGGTGAACATCATGGACGTGAAAGGCGCGGGCATCATCACGCACATCTGGATCACGCTGGCGCCGGGCGCCGACGGGCTGAATCGCAACGACGTGATCCTGCGGATGTATTGGGACGGGAAGGACTATCCGTCGGTGGAGGCGCCGATCGGCGCGTTCTTCGGCAACGGCTGGGGCGAGGCGTATCACTTCGTGAGCGCGCCACTGGCGGTGACACCGGGCTGGGGAAAATCCTACGTGAGTTACTTCGCGATGCCGTTCGCGAACGGCGCGCGGATCGAAATCGAGAACCAGTCGGGCCGCACGATCGATGCGCTCTATTTCAACATCGATTACGAGGAAGTGCCGCAGCTCCCGGCGGGGCTCGGGCGTTTTCACGCATGGTATAACCATGAAATCACGGAGGCGCTGCCGGGCGGCGAGAACGAGTGGGGGCTGCTGGGCCAGGGCGGCAAGAACACGGATGGGAAGCGCAACTACGTGTTCGCGGACATCAAGGGCAAGGGACAGATCGTCGGCGTGAACTACTACGTGAACTGCCCGAGCACGATGTGGTATGGTGAAGGCGACGAGATGGTGTTCATCGACGGCGACCCGAAACCAACGCTGAACGGCACGGGGACCGAGGATTATTTCAACACGTCGTGGAGCCCGAAGGAATTGTTTCAGCATCCGTACTTTGGTTACGCGCGCGTGAACAACGAGACCGGCTGGCTCGGGCGGACGCATGTGTATCGTTTCCATATCGCGGACCCGATTTATTTCGACCGGTCGTGCCGCTACACGATCGAGCACGGGGACAACGACAACCTGACGCTCGATCTGGCCTCGGTGGCGTATTGGTATCAGGACGCGGCGAGCCCGCTGCCGCGGACGTTTACGAAGGCGGAGCGGCAGCCGATGCCGGCGATCACGGCGTCGGACATCCACCTGTGGCGCGACGCGTGGCGGAAGGCGCACGGCGGCGGCGCGAAATTGTGGGGCAACGAAAAAGCCGGCGGTGGGACCGACGCGAAGTAGGCGCGCCGGAAACACGGATGCGACGATGAACCGACGCGATTTTTTGAGACTCGCCGCGACGGCGTCCGCGGCGTTGCCGGCGGGGAGCGCCGTGGGGGGCGCGAACGACGATGCGGGTTCCGCGACGTCGACGGTGAAGCCGAGATCCGGCGGCGCGCATGAGTTCAGCGGCGACTACACGGGCGAGCATCTGAGCCGCGTGGCGTTTCCGCTCGGCGGACTCGGCGCGGGCACGATCTGTCTCGAAGGATCGGGGGCGCTCTCGCATGTGTCGGTGCGGAATCGGCCGGACGTGTTCAACGAGCCCGGAGTTTTCGCCGCACTCGCGTTGCGCGGCGCGATGCCGACGGCGCGCGTGCTGGAGGGGCCGGTGCCAACGTGGAAACTCTTTGGCCGGCCGGGGGCGGCGAGCGGCGACGCGGGCGGCTGCCTGGGTTTGCCGCGTTTCCGGCACGCGAGTTTTCGCGCGCGTTTTCCGTTTGGAGAAGTGACGTTGCGCGATCCGGACATGCCGGTGGCGGGCAGGTTGACGGGATGGAGTCCGTTTTCGCCCGGCGAGGCCGACGAGGCGAGCTGGCCGGTGGCGGCGCTGGAGTATGAGTTGAAGAACGAAAGTGCGGAAACGCTGGACGCGGTGTTCTCGTTCAACGCGAAAAACTTCCTCGCGCTCGAGGGCGCGGCGAGCGACATCGGGGCCACGCGGGGCGGGTTCGTGCTGCACGGCGCGGGCACGACGGAGCGTCCGTGGGACGACGCGTCGCTGGCGGTGTGGGTCGACGATCCGGCGGTGCAGGTGAATCACGCGTGGTTTCGGGGCGGCTGGTGGGATGCGTTGACGATCGCGTGGCGCGAAGTGGCGGACGGCGCGAGCTACGCGCGACCGCCGGTGCACGAGGGATCGCCGCCGACGGGCGCGACGCTGTTCGTGCCGTTTCGATTGGCACCGGGCGCGACGAAGACGATCGCGGTGCGGCTGGCGTGGTTTGCGCCGGCGACCGATCTGCGCACGGGGCGCGATCTGCCGGCGGCGGAAAAGGCGCCGCGGGAAACTTACCGACCGTGGTATGCGGGGCATTTCGCAGATCTGGCCGACGTGGTGCGACAGTGGGAGGCGGGTTACGCGGCGTTGAAGGAAAAGGCGCAGCGGTTCTCGCGGTGTTTCCACGACTCGACACTGCCGCCCGAGGTCGTCGAGGCGGTGGCGGCGAATCTTTCGATTTTGAAATCGCCGACGATCCTGCGTCAGACGGACGGACGGCTCTGGGCGTGGGAAGGCTGCAACGACACGCACGGGCAGGGCGACTTGTGCACGCACGTCTGGAATTACGCGCAGGCGATTCCGCATTTGTTTCCGTCGCTCGAGCGCACGCTGCGCGAGACGGAAGTCGGACCGTCGCAGAACGCGGACGGACGGCAGACCTATCGCAGCGCCGTGCCGATCCGGCCGATCGAGCACCAGGAATTCGACGCGGCGGACGGGCAGTTGGGTGGAATCATCAAGGTCCATCGCGAGTGGCGGATCAGCGGCGACACGGCGTGGTTGCGCGCGATCTGGCCGAAGGTGCGCGTGAGTTTGAATTACTGCATCGAGACGTGGGATCCGCGGCACACCGGCTGGCTGGAGGAGCCGCAGCATAACACCTACGACATCGAATTTTGGGGGCCGAACGGGATGTGCACGAGCATCTACCTCGCGGCGTTGCGCGCGGCGGTGACGATCGGGGAGGCGCTGGGGGACGACGTGAGTTTTTATGCGCGGCTGCTCGCGGCAGGCCGGCCGCGGATGGAGCAGGAGTTGTTCGGCGGAGAATTTTTCGCGCAGAAAATCGAGTGGAAAAATCTCCGCGCCAAACTGCCGGATGTGCCCGTGGTCCCGTGGACAGGAGTGCCGCTGGGAGCGGAAGCGAAGGAACTGATGGACCGCGAAGGACCGAATTATCAATACGGCACGGGCTGTCTTTCCGACGGCGTGATCGGGGCGTGGTTCGCCGAAGTCTGCGGCGTGGGCGAGGTGCTGGATGCGGCGAAAGTGCGCAGTCATCTGCGGGCGGTACACCGCTACAATCTCAAGCGCGATCTGTCGTCGCACGCGAATCCGCAGCGGCCCACCTACGCGGAAGGCGCGGAGGGAGGGCTGCTCCTCTGCAGCTGGCCGCAGGGCGGACGCGTGACGCTGCCGTTCGTGTATTCCGACGAAGTGTGGACGGGCATCGAGTATCAGGTCGCGTCGCACCTGATGCTGGTGGGTTTGGTAAACGAAGGCCTCGAAGTGGTGCGCACCTGCCGGGGGCGTTACGACGGGCGCGTGCGCAATCCGTTCGACGAATACGAGTGGGGCCACTGGTATGCGCGGGCGATGGCGTCGTATGCGCTGCTGCAAGGCCTGAGTGGCGCGCGCTATGATGCGGTGGAGAAAGTGCTGCATTTCGCGCCGTCGCTCGCCGGCGATTTCCGGTGCTTTCTCTCGACCGCGACCGGCTACGGAACGGTGGGAGTGAAAAACGGAAAACCGTTTCTCGAGGTCGCGAGCGGCGCGATCGAGGTGAAGGAAACGCGCTTCACGCCGGCGAAGGCGGCGCGTGAGGGCTGACGCGCCTCACCTTTCAGAGGCGGGGCGGATTTCCACTTTGCTCTCGGCGGGGGTGAGGCGGTCGGCGGTGGCGGTCAGGACGAGGGCGCCGGGCGCACGGTCGGCCTGCACGAGCACTTGGGCGAGACCTTGGAACAGGCGGCGCCGCGGCGTCGGGGCCGGAGTGATGACGGCGAGCGAGCCGATGCGACTGAGTTCGGGAATGTGATTCCGGCCGTCGGCGAAAGGCGTGACGATGAGTTGAACGCGATTCGTGCCGGTGACGAGCTGCGACGAGTCGAGTGGGAAAACGGGGCCGGCGGTGCGTGAGTCGAAGTCGCGGACGAGTTCGTGACCGTTGAGCCACACGGTGGTTTTCGAACCGAAACTCGGCAGCACCAGCTTGGAAGTGGCTGCGGAAGACGGATCGGAGAGCGTGAAGTTTCCGGCGAGGTCGTAGATTTCGCCGGGCTTGGGTTTGGGCGCGAGCCAGTTGCCGAGCTTGGCGAACGGTTCGAGCGCGGCGTTCGCGGACGGTTGCGCGGTGCCGGCGGGAGCGATGCGGCCGCGCCAATTTTCGAGCGGGATTAACGCGACGGATTCGTGACAGCGGTCGACTTCGTGGCTAGCGGGGTCGCCGTTGCCGACGCCGATCACGCGGCCGCCCGTGACGTGGAATTGCACGAGCTGATCGGCGACGGGGACGGAGCGGCCTTGGGCGTCGCGGGCGGAGACGGTGAAGACGGCCACGTCGGCGCTGTCGGCGGCGATCGCGGGGCGGTCGGGCGTGAGCACGAGCTGCGTGGCGGGGCCGGTGGTTTCGACGCGGGTCGTGGCGACGACCTCGCCACCGCGATAACCGCGGGCTTCGAGGACGCCGGGCGCGTAGGCGACCTCCCACTCGAGATGGCCGTTGCGCGGGAGATCTTTTTTTCCGAGCGAGGCGCCGTTGAGGAACAGCTCGACGGCTTCGTGATTGCTGAAGCAGACGACCTTGATTTTTTCGCCCTCGCGGCCAGGCCAGTTCCAATGAGGGGCGAGATGGAGGACGGGGTGATCGGTCCACCACGACTCGAGATAGTAACTGCTGTCCTTGCGGAAACCGCAGGTGTCGAGGAGGCCAAATTGCGTGCTGATCGCGGGCCAGCCGAAGGGCGTGGGCTCGCCGCGGTAATCGAAACCAGTCCAGAAAAACAAGCCGGCGAGAAAAGGCCGGGCGGCATAGTAGGTCCAGCCGCGCTCGCAATTGCCGCCGGAGTCGCCGCGCTCCTGCGGCGACAGATGCGCATGCGCGCGGTCGTCGAAATAAATCCCGCGCGTGCCTTGTGTGGAAGTTTCCTCGGTGCCGACGCCCGGTTGGTTGGGAAATTGGGCGTGCTGCCGATCGGGATTGGACTGGCTGATGTAGTTGTAGCCGACGACGTCGATCACGGTGGAGATGCCGCCCCAGCCGCCGCTGATCGCGACGGTGGTGCGGCGGGTGGGATCGAGACGCTGCGCGAACGACTGCATCGAGGCGGCGATGCGCGCGCCCTTGATGTTGCCCTCGATGGCCCACTCTTCGTTGCCGAGCGACCAGAGGATGACACTCGGGTGATTGCGGTCGCGGCGGATCAGGGTTTCGAGCTGATGGGCGACGTCGGGGCTGAGACCCATGCGGCGGTTTTCGTCGATGACGAGGACGCCGAGGCGGTCGCAGGCGTCCAGGAATTCTGGAGACGGCGGATTGTGCGCGCAGCGGACGGCGTTGACGCCAAACTCCCTCAGCCGGGCGAGCCGGTAGTCGTTCAGCGCGTCGGGCAACGCCACGCCGACGCCGGCGTGGTCGGTGTGGAGATTCACGCCTTTCAGGACGATGTGCTGGTCGTTGAGAAAAAAGCCCTGGTTCGGATCGAAGCGGATCGTGCGGATGCCGAAGGGCGTTTCGTGGCGATCGAGGACGGCGCCGGCGACGCGAATCGTCGTGACGAGACGATGCAGGGCGGGGCGGGCGAGCGTCCAGAGCGCGGGCGTGGCGACGGGAAGGTCGGTGGAAAATTCGTTCGACGCGCCCGATGCGAGTCGCAGGCCGGCGAGGGTGCGGCTGGCGACCATGCGACCGTCGGGCGCGGTGACGCTTTGCTCGAGGTCGAAGGTGGCCTCGGCGCGGCCTTCGTTGATCACGGTGGTGCGCGCGGTGATGTCGGCGGCGGTCGCGTCGGCTTTGGGCGTGGTGACGGCAGTGCCGCAATCGGCGACGTGGAGTGGAGCGGATTTGGTCAGCCAAACGTGGCGGTAGATGCCGGCGCCCTCGTAATACCAGCCCTCCTCCATCGTGGCGTTGACGCGGACCGCGAGGACGTTTTCGCCGCCGTAGTTGAGATAGTCGGACAAATCGTAGCGGAAACCGAGGGAGCCGCTTGGCTCGCGACCGAGATAGAAGCCGTTGATCCAGACCTCGGCGTCGCGATACACGCCGTCGAACTCGACCGCGACGCGATGGCCGAGATCGGTGTCGGGAATACGGAACGTTTTTCGATACCAGCCGACGGAATTTTCGGGAAAGTGGCGGCCGATCGCCTTGAAGCCGTGACTGGCGCTGCCGCGGGGGTCGAACGGCAGCTCGACGGCCCAGTCGTGGGGCAGATCGAGCTGGCGCCACGCGCGGTCATCGAAATTTTCCGCCGCGGGGCCGTCGCCGTAGCCGGCTTTGGCGAGGTAGGAAAAGTAGCCGGTGGCGTGATCGAAGTCGCGTGCGGGATCCGACGGATGGCCGAAGGCGAAGCGCCAGCCGGAGTCGAGTTGGAGCCGCTCGCCGGCGGGCGCCGACGGCGAGGAATCGGCCGCGGGGCAAACCGGGATGGCGGCGAGAAAAACGGAGACGAGGAGAAGACGCGCGATGGAGAACATACGAGAAAGGCCGGGGAAGATTTCGTGAACGGAAGCCTGACGTGCGGCGAACGCCGCACGATGCAAATGCGGCGGAAACATGTGGCAAGTTGGACCGGCGTCGTGCCCGTCTGCCCGTCCTTCCGAACGAAGCGAAGAATCCACGGGTGCGTGCATGGGCGGACGTCGCTCTGGATTCTTCGCTGCGCTGCCGATGAACCGCCCGGTTGGTCATTCTGAACGAAGTGAAGAATCCAGGGCGCGCTTCTTGGGACGACGCGCATGCGAAAGTCCAAATGGATTCTTCGCTGCGTTCTCAGAAGGACAGGCGTTTGAGAGTTCATCGGCGTAGGCTACCCAACGGCTTGGCGTTGGTTCGGAGTCTCCGAATGACAATTGAACTTGTTGAGTGCCGAAGCAGTGACGCCGACGGTAGGGCGGCGAGTCCCCTTCGCCGCCGGGTCGACCAGAGACTGTTGCGGAGCGAAACGGAATCCGCGGCTTACCGAGATCGCGTCACTTCTTCGCGGGATGCCCAATGGGATCATACGTATTACGTATGAAATTAAATTCCGCGATTGAAACGCGGAGGGCGCGGAGGACGCGGAGGAACAGGAGCGAGATTGGAGTCCGGAGAGATTCACCCGCGCGGTGAAGATGCGGTGCGAAGTGTGATTTGGTTTTCGCTTTTGTGCTCTTCGCGGGCTCCGCGTTTCAACGGCGTTTTTCAGGTGGAAATTTGGGGCGCACGCCGAGATCGCCTGCAAGCAGGCTCCTACATCACGGCTATTGAGGAGTACCGAAGCAGTGACGCCGACGGGAGGGCGGCGAGTCCCCTTCGCCGCCGGGTTGACCAGAGATCGTTGCGGAGCGAAACGGAATCCGCGGCTTACCGGGATCGCGTCACTTCTTCGCGGAATGCCCAAGGGGATCATACGTATTACGTATGAAATTAAATTCCGCGATTGAAACGCGGAGGGCGCGGAGGCCGCGGAGGCCGCGGAGGAACAGGAGCGAGATCGGAGTCCCGGAGAGATTTACCCGCGAGGTGAAGATGCGGTGCGAAGTGTGATTTGGTTTTCGCTTTTGTGCTCTTCGCGGGCCCCGCG
>JBEHYR010000031.1:0-58673 GCA_048498075.1 Verrucomicrobiota bacterium
CGAGACCTACAACATGGGTCACCTCATGACCGCCGCGTGCATCCATTTTCGCGCGACGGGCAAGACCACGCTCCTCGCCTGCGCCCGCAAGGCCGCCGACTATCTCGACCGGCTCTGTCACGACGCCCCCGCCGACCTCGCGCGCAACGCCATCTGTCCGTCGCACTACATGGGCGTCGTCGAACTCTACCGCACCACGCGCGAGCCCCGTTACCTCGCGCTCGCGAAACAGCTCATCGAAATCCGCCGCCTCGTCCCGCCCGAACTCGGCAGCGACATGAATCAGGACCGCCTGCCGTTCCGCGAGATGACCGAAGCCGTCGGCCACGCCGTGCGCGCCAACTACCTCTACGCCGGGGTCGCCGACGTCTTCGCCGAGGATGGCGATGCGTCGCTCCTCGCCACGCTCGAAACGCTCTCCGCCGACGTCGCCGAAAAAAAACTCTCCGTCACCGGCATGACCGGCGCGCTCTACGACGGCGCCTCGCCCGACGGCGCGCCGAACTCGCAGGCGCGGGCGATCAAGACCGTCCATCAGGCCTACGGCCGCGCCTTCCAGCTCCCGAACCTCACCGCCTACAACGAAACCTGCGCGACCATCGGCTTCGCCCTCTGGCAGTGGCGGATGCTCGCGATCACGGGCGACGCGCGCCACGCCGACCTCTTCGAACAATCGCTCTACAACGGCGTGCTCCCCGGGATCAGTCTCGAGGGGAAGGACTATTTCTACGTCAACCCGCTGAAAAAATTCCGCGACTTCGACGTGCCGCTCCGGTGGTCGCGCACGCGGCAGCCCAACATCAAGTCGTCGTTTTGCTGCCCGCCCAACGTCGTTCGCACGATCGCCGAGGCTCACAACTACGTCTACGCACTCTCGCCCGGCGCGCTCTGGGTCAACCTCTACGCCGCTTCGACGCTCGACACCGCCTGGCTCGACGGCTCGCGCGTCGCTCTGACTCAGGAAACCGAATACCCTTGGTCCGGCGCCGTGAAACTCACCGTCCGCGCCGCGCCCTCGACCGCCTTCACCCTCAAGCTTCGCATCCCCGGCTGGCTCCACCCCGGCGCCGCCACCCTCCGCCTCAACAGCCAGCCCGTCTCGGCTTCCAACTCTCAACCCTCAACTCTCAACTCTCAACTCTCCCTCACCCCCGGCACCTACGCCGAACTCCACCGCGTCTGGAAACCCGGCGACATCGTCACCCTCGATTTCTCCTTCGAGCCCGTGCTCGTCGAGGCGAACCCGTTCGTCGAGGAAACGCTCAACCAGGTCGCCGTGCGCTACGGCCCGCTCGTGTATTGCGCCGAGTCCAACGACCTCCCCGACGGCGTCGGCCTGCGCGAGGTCGCGCTCGCCCTCCGCACCGCGACGCCTGCCGCGTTTCATCCGGTGCGCGAAAAAATCGGCGCGACCGAGATCGTCGCCCTCACCGTGCCCGCGCTCGCGCTGGCGCATCCCGCCTGGCGCACCGGCGATCTCTACCGCGAAGTCGCCGACGCGCCGTCCCGCGAGATTTCGCTGAAACTTGTGCCCTACTACGCGTGGGGCAACCGCGGCGACACCGACATGACCGTGTGGCTGCCGCTCCGCTGAGTTTTCGTTTTCCTCTTCCATGAGCCAGATTCCCCCATCCCCGCCCGCTTCGTCCCACCCCGCGCCCGCCGACGCCGCCGTCACGCGTCAGCAATGGAAATGGTCCGCGCTCGCGGGCATGGCGTCCTACCTCGACGCGGGCTCGATCGTCGCCCTGGGCGCGAGCCTCAAGGCCTTCGAAGATCGATTCCACCTTTCGCGCGGCAATCTCGGCGCGCTGCAAGCCATCGGGCCCAACGCCATCGGCTGCGCGATCGGCGCGTTTCTCGGCGGCTGGCTCGGCGACAAGCTCGGTCGCAAGCGCATCTACCAATACGATCTCATGGTCTACGCGTTCGGCATCCTGCTCGTCGCGCTCGCCGTGAACAAGGAGATGCTCTTCATCGGCACGTTCATCGTCGGCGTGGCCGTCGGCGCCGATGTCCCGACCTCGCTCGCCCTCGTCGGCGAATTCGCTCCCGCCAAGGCGCGCGGCAAGCTGCTCGGCTTCACGCAGGTCGCCTGGTGCCTCGGGCCCTCGGTCGTGCTCTGGCTCGCCATGGCGCTTTCGCCGCTCGGGCTTTGGGGCAATCGCATCCTTTTTCTCCACCTGCTCGTCGTCGCGGTCGTCACGTGGGCGCTGCGCCGCGGCCTCGCCGAATCCGCTCGCTGGAAAGCCGCCGCCGCTTCCGCCAAGGAGCAAGTCAGCGCGCTGCTCACGCCGGCCAACATCCGCGCGATGGTCTGGACGGGCACGATTTATCTTTTTTGGAATCTCACCGCCGGCACGAACGGCGCGTTCGGCGCTTACTTCAACCGCGTGCTCCTCGCCGGCCAGGAGGTCGGCGCCACGCGCGCCCAGGCCATCGGCACCGGCATCGCGAGCCTCTCGTTCCTCTGCACGATGCTCGGCACCGTTTTCATCTTCATGCCTTTCGCGGACCGCAGCTATCGCACCCGCAAATGGCTGTGGGCCGTCGGCGCGATCATCCAGATCAGTGCGTGGGCGATGCTGATGTTCGTGCCCTACACCGTGCCGACCGTGTTCGCCAACACGATCATGTATGGCTTTGGCGCCGCGCTCGCCGGCGAGGCCTTCTACAAGGTTTTCAGCCAGGAGCTGTTTCCCACCCTGCAGCGCGGCACCGCGCAGGGCATCACGTTCGGCGTCGCGCGCACGCTCCTCGGCATCTGGAGTTTCATCGCCCCGATGCTGATCGATGAACAAAATCCCAATTTCCACGCGCTCGCTCTGATGCTGAGTCTCTTCCTCGTCATCAGCGGCGTCGTCGGCTTTTTCTGGATGCCGGACACTTCCGGCAAATCGCTCGAGCAGATCGCCCGCGAGCGCGCCTGATTTTCCGCCGACATGGCCGATTTCAACGTCACGCGCCTCCGCTGCGAATACCTCGTCGACCCGCTCGGGCTCGACGAGCCCGCGCCGCGCCTGAGCTGGCAACTCGACTCCGCGCTGCGCGGCGCGCGCCAGCTCGCCTACCGCATCCGCGTCGCGAGCACGCCCGAAAAACTCTCCGCCGGCGCAGCCGATCGCTGGGACTCCGGTCGCATCGCAAGCGATCAAACCATCCAGATCGCCTACGCCGGTGTCCCGCTCCGTTCGCGCGACGCCTGCTGCTGGCAGGTCGAAGTCTGGCCCGCCGTCGGCGCGATCGAAACGCCCGCTCCGGCGCCGCCCTCGATCGTCTCGCCCGTCGCCCATTGGACGATGGGTCTCCTGTCGCCCGCCGATTGGTCCGCGCGCTGGATCGCCGCCGATCCCGAGATTTTTCGCCGCGACCCCGCCGCGTTCGTGGCCACGCTCACCCAGCCTGGCACACCCGCTGTGTTTCACCGGCAACTCGAGCTTCCCGCGCCAGTCGCGCGCGCTATGCTCTATGCTTCCGCCCGCGGCCTGTTTGAAATCGAGATCGGCGGCCGGCGCGTCGGCCGCGATCTCTTCGCTCCCGAGTGGACCGACTACGACCGGCGCCTCCACTACCGCACCTACGACGTCACCGCGTTGCTCGCTCCCGGCCCGAACGCGATCTCCGTCACCCTCGGCGACGGCTGGTGGAGCGGCTTCGTCGGCTGGCAGGAAACGCGCGCCCGCTACGGTTCGCTCGAAAACTCGTTCCTGCTTCAACTCGAGTTCGAACTCGCCGACGGCTCGCGCCTCACGCTCGGCACCGATCGCCACTGGCAATGCGCCACCGGCCCGATTCTCGCCTCCGACTTCATGATGGGCGAAACCTGCGACGCTCGTCGCTCGCCGCACGACTGGCTTTCCGCCCGCGAAGTCCCTCCGCCCGCTGCGCCGCTCGTCGCCCAACGTTCCGAACCGGTCCGCATCGTCGAAGAGCTCACGCCGCACGCGATGCGCGAAATCGCCCCGGGCACTTTCATTTTCGACCTCGCCCAGAACATCGCCGGCTTCGTCCGCCTCCGCATCCGCGATCTTCCCTCCGGCACGCGCCTCGCGCTGCGCCATGCCGAGCGCCTCAATCCCGACGGCACGCTCTACACCGCCAACCTCCGCCGCGCCCGAGCCACCGACGTTTACGTCGTCCGCGGCGGCAACGAGGAAATTTTCCAACCCCACTTCACCTTCCACGGTTTCCAATACGTCGAACTCACCGCCCGCGACGCCTCCGGAAAGTGTCATCTATTAAATGACACTTTCCGTCCCGACCTGACGACCGTCACCGGTCTCGCGCTCCAGTCCGCGACGCCGCCCGCCGGCGAATTCGAGTGCTCGCATCCGGACGTCAACCGTCTCTGGCGCAACGCCGTCTGGTCGCAGCGCGACAATTTTCTCTCCGTCCCCACCGACTGCCCGCAGCGCGACGAACGCCTCGGCTGGATGGGCGACGCCCAGGTTTTCCTCCGCACCGCCTCCTACAACGCCGACGTCGCCGCGTTCTTCACGAAATGGATGATCGACGTCGAGGACGCGCAGACCCCCGACGGCGTTTTTCCCGACACCGCCCCGCGCCTCCGCGAAGGCGAAAATTTCACCGGGCTCGGCGGTCTCGGCGGCTCGGCCGGCTGGGCCGATGCCGGTATCATCATTCCTTACACGCTTTGGCAGGTCTACGGCGATCGCCGCATCCTCGAGCGCCACTACGCCGCGATGGTCAAATGGCTCGACTGGATCGAGCGCCACAATCCCGCCGGCCTCCGCGTCCATCAACTCGCCAACAATTATGGCGACTGGCTTTGCCTCCCGAGCGACACGTCCTTCGGCACGCATTCGCCGATGAAAAATCTCCTCGCGACCGCCTATTGGGCCGACGACGCGGCGAAGCTCTCCCGCATTGCCCGCGAGCTCGGCCGCACCGCCGATGCGGCGCGTTTCCGCCACATGTTCGAGCACGTCCGCGCCGCGTTTCAGCGCGAATGGCTCCTCGCCGACGGTCGTCTCGCCGTCGAAACCCAGACCGCCTACCTGCTCGCGCTCGCCTTCGATCTGCTGCCGAACAATCTCCGCGAACGCGCCGCCAGCCGGCTCGTGGCGAATCTCCGCGCCCTCGACTGGCACCTCAGCACCGGCTTCATCGGCATCAGCCACCTCAACCCGCAGCTCACGCTCGCGGGGCACGCCGACGTCGCCTACCGCCTCCTCCTCCGCGACGACTACCCGTCCTGGCTGTATCCGGTAAAGCATGGCGCCACGACGATCTGGGAACGTTGGAATGGCTGGACTGCCGCAGACGGTTTCTTCGATCCGGCGATGAACTCCTTCAACCACTATTCGCTCGGCTCCGTCGGCGAATGGCTGTTCCGCCACGTCGCCGGCATCGAACTCGATCCGGAGCACCCGGGTTTCCAGCACTTCATCCTGCGGCCCTTCGTCGGCGCCGGCCTCGATTTTGCCCGCGCCAGCTTCCGCACGCAGCACGGTGAAATTTCCAGCCACTGGCGCCGCGACGGCGACCAGCTCGAGTGGATCTTCCGTATCCCCGCGAATTGCACGGCGCGCGTGTTCGTCCCAAGCGCTCCCGACGATGCTCCCGTGACGGAAGGATTTGTCCTTACCGGTCGCGCCGGCGAGTTCGCCACCGCCCGCGTCGAGGCCGGCACTTTTCGCTCCACGAGTAACTTCCCTCTCCAGCCGCTCGGCGTTCCCTCCTCCCACTAACCCTCTCCTCGTTTCAACCCGCGAACTTCCCATGCTCTTCTCGCGCCTCTCCCTCCGCCTTCCTGCTGCACTCGCCCTGGGGTTTGCCACGCTCCTCCGCGCCGACGATGCCCCCGTGCCTCCCGCCGCGGTCGACGCCGCCTCCTTCCGCGCGGACCATTTCACCGCCGTCTTTCGCCCCTTCCGCACGGAAGGCGCCGCGATTTCGCCCGACGGCAAATACGTCGCTTATTCTTACCGCTCCGCCGACAAGCTCAACCTCGCCATCGTCGATCTCGCCGATCCGAAGAAAATCAAAGCGGCCGTCCAAGTGGCCGACGACGCCTCCTCCACCGAAATGCTCGCGAATCAGCAACGCGAAAGCACCGTCGCCCAGATCACCTGGCTGCGCTGGGTCACGCCGACGCGGATCGCCGTGGAAACCAATCGCATTTTCCCGGGCCCGCCCGACGCCACCGGCCAATGGACTGCCCAGTCGGGTGCAATCTTCGCCCTCGACGCCGATGGCTCCAACGCACGCCTGATTCTCCAGCCGAGCGACGCGCCGGAAATCTCGCCTAACTTTTCCGGCGCCAACCCATTCTCGATTAACCGGGATCGATCGACCAAGATTCGACAGACTTGGGACGTAAGTCTCCCCGCTGGTCTGGCCACCACGCAGAAAGTTCCCGACTTCCTCGCAGCGAGCCCGGCCGCTGCCGATGTGGACGCTCCGGCGATCGACCCGGCGACCGGCAACCTGCTGTCGCTTTCTCCGCCAACCGGCGACATGGCTCTTCCCCGAGCGCTCCACGTCTTCGATCTCGATCCGGATCGGCCGGGTTCGCTGCGCGTCATGCTCACGGGCGGACCCCGCGACTTCGGTTCCCGCCGGATCGAGTTTTATTCGGTCGATGTCGCCTCTCGGAAACTCACTTCGCTCCACGACGACGTGGCGCTCAATACCCATGATACGCTCCTGGACCGGCAGGGCCGCATCCGCTCGGTCATCAGCAACACTTCGCTTTCCTCCTTTCCGCTTCGCTATGTCTATCGCGGCACCGGGATTTTCACGCGTGACCGGCCGCTCGAAGAAGCCACCGGCATCAACGGCTTTGCCGTCTCGCCTGCGAATTTTTTCGGCGCCCGCGCGATCCCCCTCGGCTTCGACGCCGATCCCGACGTGCTCTACTACGCCTCGAATCTCGATCGCGACACCTACGGCATCTACAGCGTCAATCTCGCCACCAAGCAGCGGGGCGCGCTCGCCTTGGAGAATGCGACCTACGACCTCGTCTCCGCCCCGACCAGCGGCTTCAGCGGGAACGACGCGCTGATCTACGATCCCCATACCCACCACCTCGCGGGCGTCCGCTACGAGGGAGCCCAACGCTCGGTCGCGTGGCTCCAGCCGAAGCTTCGGGGCGCACAGGAATATTTCGAAAAATTCTTCCCGGGCCGCAGCATCGATCTCCTCGACTGGGATCAAGCGGAAAAACGCTTCATCGTATCGACCAGCGGCCCCGCGGACGCCGGCGGTCTCTATCTTTTCGACAGCGAATCCTCCCGGCTGCTCGAGCTCGCCCGGCATGCACCGTGGCTCGATGGCCAGCGCACCCACGTCACGCTGCCCTTCAGTTATCTGGGCGGCGGCGGCAACCGTATTCACGGTCTCGTGACCATCCCTTCCCACCCGCGCCTCAAGCCGGTCCCCGTCGTCTTGCTTTGCCCCGACTGGCCGTGGAACCGCGCCCGCTCCACCTACACGCCCGAAGTCCAGTCGCTCGCCGATCTCGGCTTCGCGGTGGTTCAACTCGACGTCCGGGGCGCCTGGGGCTTCGGACTCGAGCAGCGTGCCGCCCTCGCGGCGGGCTACGATCTGATCCAGGTGGAGGATCTCGCCGACTCGCTCGCCAACCTGAATCGCATGTTCCAGATCAATGTCGATCGGGTGGCCTTGCTCGGGATCGGCCATGGCGGTTTCACGGCTCTGCGCACGCTCCAGGATCATCCCGACAGGTTTCGGTGTGCGATCGCGATCGAGTCGCCGGTCAATCTGCGCGCGTGGCTCGGCGAGCAATGGTGGTCCGGCGACAACCTGCAGGCCACGCTCACGAAAGCGTGGCTCGGCGACGACGCCCGCCTGCGCGCCGCGCCCCTCGTTTCGCGGCCAGAGCAAATCAAGAAGCCGGTCCTCCTCCTGAACTACGCCGGTCCCGCGGGCGCCCCGCGCACCGGAACCTATCTGGCCGCGCGCTATTTCGCGCAAGCCGTGCGCGACCATGGCGGCTCCGCTCAGCTCATCGATCTCCCGCTCGACTACACCCGCCGGCTTCCGCAAGCCCGCGCCGAAGCTTTCGCGCAGATCGCCGACTTCCTCAACGAGACCATCTACGACTTCAAAGTGAAGATGGGCGACCTGAAGGTGAAGTCCGACGCCTCCGAAAAGAAACCGTGAGCGACCGCGTCCACGCCCGTTACCTCGTCGAGACGGCGCTGCCTGTCGCCGACGCAGCCGCCGTTCTCGCCGGTGAACAATCGTCGGGCACCTTCGTCGCCGTGCCCGGCGAAACCGCCGCACTCGAGGCCCGCCACGCCGCGCGCGTCGAGCGCATCGTCGAACTCGACGCCGTCGCCGCGCCATCGTTGCCCACCGGCCGCTCCGCTGCCGCCGGCGCGGTGTATCGGCGCGCCGAGGTCACCTTCTCCTGGCCGATCGAAAATTTCGGCGCGAACCTTCCCACGCTCATCTCCACGATCCAGGGCAACCTCTACGAACTCGCGCAGTTTTCCGGCCTGAAGCTGCTCGACGTGGATTTACCGCCCGCCTTCACCGCGCACTTTCGCGGCCCGCGCTTCGGCGTCGCCGGTTGCCGCGAACTCGCCGGCGTGCACGACCGCCCGCTCATCGGCACGATCGTCAAGCCGAGCATCGGACTCGCGCCCGCCGCCACCGCTGACCTCGTGCGCACCCTCGCTGCCGCCGGCATCGATTTCATCAAGGACGACGAGCTCATGGCGAATCCGCCGCACTCGCCGTTCGACGAACGCGTCGACGCCGTCATGCGCGTGCTGCGCGAGCATGCGGAGCGCACGGGCCGGCGCGTGATGTATGCCTTCAACGTCACCGACGAACTCGACGCGATGCAGCGGCACTACGACAAAATCGTCTCCGCCGGCGGCACCTGCGCGATGCTGAGCCTCAACAGCGTGGGCCTCGTCGCCGCCAAAAAAATCTGCGACCGCGGCGAACTCGCGATCCACGGCCACCGCAACGGCTGGGGCCTGCTCAACCGCCATCCGCTCCTCGGGATCGAGTTTCCCGCCTACCAAAAACTCTGGCGTCTCGCTGGCATCGACCAACTCCACGTCAACGGCCTCGCCAATAAATTCTGGGAGCCCGACGATTCCGTCGTCCGCTCCATCGCCTCGTGCCTCGCGCCGGAGCCGCTCGGCCGGCCGCTCCTTCCCGTCGTGTCGTCCGGCCAATGGGGTGGCCAGGCTCCGGATACATTCCGCCGCACGCACACCGTCGATCTGCTCTACCTCGCGGGCGGCGGCATCCTCGCGCATCCGGACGGTCCTGCCGCCGGCGTTCGCAGCCTTCGCCAATGGTGGGAAGCCGCCGTCGAAGGACTCGCCGTCGATGCCGCCATCGATCGTTACCCGTTGCTCGCGAAATCCGCCGCCAAGTTCGGAAAAAAATGATTCCTCCCGCTTCCACGCCATCGCCGCTTCGCGCTCGCCGGCCCGTCCCGGCGCGCGCCCTCGAAGTTGCCGCGGCGCCCTTGTCGCTCGCGTACTACGCCGACGATTTCACCGGCGCGACCGATGTCCTCGAGCAGGTCGCCCTCGCCGGTTTGCGTGCCCGTCTTTTTCTTCGCACCCCGACGCCCGCCCAGCTCGCCCGCGAGCCCGATCTGCAGGTGGCCGGCGTCGCCGGCGTTGCCCGCGCTTTGGCGCCGGCCGCGATGAAGCGCGAACTGCGCGCCGCGTTCACCGCGCTCCGCGGCCTCGGCGCGCCGCACGTGCACTACAAGGTCTGCTCCACCTTCGACTCCTCGCCCGAGGTGGGCTCCATCGGCTGCGCCCTCGACCTCGGCGCGGAAATTTTCCAATCCCGTTTCGTCCCCGTGCTCGGCGGCGCGCCCGGTCTCGGCCGCTTTTGCGCCTTCGGAAATCTTTTCGCGCGCTATGGCATCGGCAGCGCCGGGCCGATTCACCGCCTCGACCGTCATCCGTCCGTCAGCCGGCACCCCGTCACGCCGATGATCGAAGCGGACCTGCGGCGGCACCTCGCGCAACAAACGCGCCGTCAAATCGGGCTGGTGGACTTCCTCGCGCTCGACGGCTCCGAACTCGAAGTGCGCACCGCCCTCGACTCCCGGCTCGCGGCCGGCGACGAGATCGTGCTCTTCGACACCCTCGACGCCGCTCACCTCGCGCGCATCGGCGCGCTGCTCTTTCCTCTCGGATCGAGCCAACGCCCGCTCTTCTCCGTCGGTTCCTCCGCGGTCGAGGCCGCCCTTTTCGCCGGTCGGCACGGCACCGGAGTCCGCCCGTTTCACCGTTCCTCCGCCGCGACGCTCGCCCTCTCCGGTAGTTGCTCGCCGGTGACGTGCGAGCAGATCGAGTGGGCCCGCGCGAATGGTCTGCTCGTCGTGCCCTTCGAGCGCGGTTCGCCGCCCGACGCCACCGTCATCTCCGCGCTTCGCGCCGGCCGCACCACCATCGTCTACACCAGCCTCGGCGCCCCTGCCGGCGCACCCTGGCCCGCACCGCAGCTCGGCCGGGCGCTCGGCGCCTTCGCCCGTCGGGTTCTGCCGCAGACGTGCGTGCGCCGGCTCGTGATCGCCGGCGGCGACACCGCGAGCTACACCGCCCGCGCCCTCGGCGTCGAGGAACTCGAGTTGCAGTCGCCGCTCGTGCCTGGCGCCCCGCTCTGCCGCGCCTCGATTCCGCGCGACCCGCTCGATGGCCTCGAACTCGTCTGCAAGGGCGGCCAGGTCGGCGCGGCGGATTTCTTCGCCACGGCCGCCGCCGGCGCTTCGTTGTCATGAAAAAGAAAACCCTCGGCCTCATCCACACGTCCGCGACGCTCGTCCCCGTCTTCGCGCAGCTCTGCAAAGCGCAGCTCCCGGCCGTCGATACCTTCAACGTCGTCGACGACAGCCTCGTCCGTGCGATCGGCGCGCGTGGCTCGCTCACGCCCGACATCGCGCGCCGCGTCGCCGCCTACATTTCCTCCGCGGAATCCGGCGGCGCCGATTTCATCCTCGTCACCTGCTCGTCGATCGGCCCGGCCGTCGAGGCCGCCGCGCCTTTCTGCGCCGTGCCGGTCCTGCGCGTCGACCAGCCGTTGGCGGACGAAGCCGTGCGCCTCGGGCGTCGTATCGGTGTCGTCGCGACGCTGCCGACCACGCTGCATCCGACCGCGGATCTCGTTCGCCGCCGTGCCGCCGTCGCCGGCCGCGAGATCGAACTCGCCTCCCGGCTTTGCGCCGGCGCGTTCGACGCGCTCATGGCCGGCGACGCCTCGCGGCACGACGCTCTCGTCTCCGCCGCATTGCGGGAACTCGCGGCTGAGGTCGACGTGATTGTCCTCGCCCAGGCGTCGATGGCGCGCGTGGTCGACACCCTGCCTGCCGCCGATCGCCGCAAACCCATTCTCGCCAGCCCCTCGCTGGCGATCGCCCACCTCGCCGCCGTGCTCGGCTGACCCTCCGTTTTCCCCAAACCCCTCCCCGCTTGATTTTTCTCCTCCGCAAAATCGCCCTCGTCATCGCCGCCGCAGCCTTGCTCGGGCTCGTCGTTGCCCTCGCGGCTGGATCCGCCGAACGGGCGAAACTGGCCGCGATCGTCACGACCATCGCATTTGCGATCGGTCTGGGCGGGTTGCCGGCGCTCGCGACTTACCAGTTCACCGCCTGGATCGTCGCCACCGTTGTCGTGGGACTTATCGGCGGCCCCGCGATTCTCACCCTCGGCACTTTCGATTTGCGGCACAAATGGGCGCTCCTCATCGCCGTCCAGATCGTGATGTTCGGCATGGGCACGCAGATGAGTCTCCGCGATTTCACCGGCGTCATGAAAATGCCCTGGGGCGTCGTCGTCGCCGTCGTCGGCCAGTTCACCATCATGCCGCTCGTCGGTTGGACTCTCACCCGGTGTTTCGCGCTCCCCGACGAGATCGCCGCGGGCGTGATCCTCGTCGGCTGTTGTTCGAGTGGACTGGCGTCGAACGTCATGTGCTTCATCGCGCGGGCCAATCTCGCCCTCTCCATCACCGCCACGGCCATCACCACCTTGCTGGCTCCGCTCATGACGCCGCTCTGGATGAAGCTCCTCGCGCACGCCCTCGTGCACGTGAGCTTTTTCGGGATGATGACGGATATCGTCAAAATCGTCCTCGTGCCGATCGGTGCCACGATGCTGCACGATTACCTGAAGTTCGCCACTCCTCGCGGCCGCCGCCTGGTGCACGCGCTCGCTTTCATCGCCGCGGCGTGGATCGCGTTTCTCGTCGCCGGCGGATGGCGGTGGCTGGAAATCCATCTCGGCGGTGACGCGCTGACCGCCGTCACGCTGGCCGGCTTCATCCTCGCCGTCCCGCTCGCCGCCGTGGTCTATCACCGTCTCGCCGGCGCCTGGCCCGGCATCGATCGCGCCATGCCGGTTTTCTCGATGATCGGCATCATGTATTTCACGACGATCACGACCGCTGCCGGCCGCGACAATCTCCTCCAGGTCGGCGGCGTGCTCTTCGTCGTCGCCGTGCTGCACAACGCCCTCGGCTACGCGCTCGGCTATTGGGGCGCACGCGCCGCAGGTCTCGACCGCGCTTCCTGCCGCACGGTCGCCATCGAAGTCGGTCTCCAAAACGGCGGCATGGCTTCGGGCCTCGCCGGCGCCATGGGCAAACTCGCCACCGTCGGCCTCGGCGCCGCCGTATTCGGATCGTGGATGAACATTTCCGGCTCGCTCCTCGCGAACCACTGGCGCCGCCGTTCCGTGCCTCCGTCCGATCTGCCTCCGGCATGAAGCTCTTCACTCCCCTGCTGGCCTTTTCGCTCGTGGCGAACGCCGCTCTCGCGCTCGCCGTGTTTGCCCATCGGCCTGCGAACCCCACCCCGGCCGCCGCCGCGAATCCCGCTCCGGCGGTCGCGCCGGCGGACGCCCACGCCCCCGCGCTCAACGCGGGCCCTCTCGCCGGCATCGCCGCGCTAGCCCGCGACGACGCCTCCTACGTCGCACGCCTGCGCGCCGCCGGCTTTCCTCCGGCGATCATCCGCGATCTGGTGTTTTCGCGCGTCTGGGACCGTTACCGGACCCAACGCGCCGCGCTCCAGCCCGCCGCCCGGGACGAATACTGGCGCAATGGCATGTTCAATTATTCGAGCCTCGCGCCGGAACTGCGCGCGAAGCTTCGCGAGTTGAGCAAGCAGGCCACGGCGGAGGTCCGCTCCTTGCTTGGCGACGGTTCCGAGTCCCTCGATCCCATGGAGCGCCGCCTGCACGACCAGATGGCCGGTGTGCTGACCAACGACAAAGTTCAACAGGTTCAGGCGATCCAGCGCGACTATGACGACCTCGCCGCGCAAATCCGCGACCGCACCAAGGGCATGGTTCTCAAAGCCGACCGCGAGGCGCTCCGCCTGCTCGAACGCGAGCGCCGCAAGGATCTCGAGGCGGCGCTCACGCCCGGCGAACTCCTCGAATACGATCTCCGCACCGGCCCCACCGCCAACAACGTCCGCAACCGCCTCGCCAACTTCGAGCCCACCGAACAGGAATTTCGCGCCCTCGCGAAACTGCAGCTCGACTTCGACCAGCGCTACGGCCTCACCAATCTCAGCGGCGCGGAAGCCGATCGCCGCCACGCCGCGGAAAAAGACCTGCTCGCGCAAATCCAGGCTGCGCTCCCGCCCGAGCGTTTCACGGACTACAAAGTCGCGATCGACGGCATGTTTTCGGAGACGAACCACTTCGTCAGCGCCTACAATCTCGCCCCTGCCGTCGCGAAACAGATCGTCGCGCTGAAGCAGAGCACCTGGAGCCAGATCGACGACCTCAACCGGCCCGGCGTCACGGCCGAGCAGCGCGCCACCACTCTCGCCGCGCTCCAGCAGCAGGTCGACACGCAGCTCACCGCCCAGCTCGGCCCGGCAATCTACGCCAACTACAAAAACTCCGGCGCCACCTGGCTGAACCGCCTCAAGCCCGCCCCCGCCGCTTCGTCGCGTCCCTGAGCATGAAACCGCGCGTCCTTCTTCTCCTGCTTTCTCTGCTCGCTAACGCCGCGCTGCTCTACGCCTGGTTTTCGGGACACACCGCCCGCACCCGCGTGACTCACGTCGCGCTTCCCCCGATTTCCGCCACCGGCAGCGAACCCGGCCAGCGCCTCCCCGCGAGCGCCGCGGAAGCCGCCGCCGGATCCGCCGCTGCGCGAGCGCAGCCCGCGTTCTCGTGGTCCGCGATCCAGACCGACGATCTCGACGAACTGGCGCGCCGCCTTCAGGCCGCCGGATTTTCCAAGCAAGAAATCCGCACGATCCTCGCCAACCAAATCTACCGCAGCGGTCCCTTCGCCACCGCCGCCGATGGCCAGCCCACGCCCTATTGGCAGTCGGCCTACCCTCGCGAACGTTCCGGTCCCGCCGCCGAGGAATACCGCCGCAAACTCGCCGAACAATCCCGGCTGTATAACAAATACGTCAACGACCCCGAGAACCTCATCGACGATCCCGAGGGCTTGTCCGCCGCCCGGCGTCGCTGGGGCGATTTCTCGCCCGACAAACTCAAGTCGCTCGCCGCGATCGAACGCGACTACCAGGAACTCGACATGGCCGAATGGGCCCGCCGCCGCGCGCGCCCCGGCGAGGAGTCCAACGCGCCTGCCGCCCGGCGATTGATCGAACAGGAGAAACTCGCCGACATCGCCAAGCTCCTCTCGCCCGAAGAATTCGCCGCCTATCGCCTGCGCACCAGCCCGCTGCGTTACCAGCTCGACGCCTTCCAGCCGACCGAGGCCGAATACAAATCGATCTTCGCCATCAACGACGCCTTCGACTCCCGTCTCTCCGATCCGAGCCTGACGCGCGACGCTCGCTCCACTCTGCGCGCCGAGATGACCGCGCAGGTCAAAGCCACTCTCGGCGAAGAGCGCGGCCAGGACTACGACGCCGTCGTCAATGCCAACAGCCGCGACCAGACCGCACTGCTCGTCAACCGGCTCGGCCTGCCCGCGCGCGTCGCCGTCGAGGTCCGACAGGCCCAGCAGAACTTCACCCAGCAGGCCGGCGCCATCCGCT
Organism: Verrucomicrobiota bacterium; assembly: GCA_048498075.1. Taxonomy (GTDB): domain Bacteria; phylum Verrucomicrobiota; class Verrucomicrobiia; order Opitutales; family Opitutaceae; genus Opitutus. The sequence continues at coordinate 15,002 of JBEHYR010000031.1, forward strand.
CCGACCCCCACCTCACCACCGACCAGCGCAGCGCCCAGCTCGACGCTCTCGCCCGCGAGGCGGAGACGCTCCTCACCGCCAAGCTCGGCGCCAACGGCTTCGAGGCCTACTCCGATGTCAAAGGCGAATGGCTCCGCGCCATTTCGCCCGCGCCACCCGGCGGCCCATGACGCCCCGCCCGCCCGCGCCAACCACCTCGGTCATGAAACGCACGTGCTTGCTCGCCGCACTCTGCCTTTTCGCCGGCTCCGCTTTGGGCGCTGCAGCCCCCGCGGAATCGCACTCCTGGCCGAGCTCCACGCTCGGCGGCGACATCGCGCTCACCTTGCACGAGCCCACCTCGCGCACCGACGGACCGCTGCCGGTCGTGTTTTATCTGCTCCATCTCGCTGCGCCGCGCGTCGGCGCCGAGGCCGACGACACCATTCTGCGTGACCTGCGCGCCGATGGCTTTCTCGTCGTGTGCCTCGATTACCGCGGCGACGCCCGTGCCCGCTGGCCGTCGCTTGCGCCCGACCTCGTTGCCCTGCGCCGCCAGCTTCAGCACCATCAACTTCTCGCCGGCCGCGCTCTCGACATCGCACACATTTTCATCGTCCCCTCCGGTTGCCGCCTCCGCCGCGACGTCGTGTTTTATCGCGACGCCGCGCGCATCCTCGCGATGGACATCGTGTATCCGTCGCAGCCTGCGAAGCCCGTCGGCGCCGTGCTCGAGTTCTCCTGCGACAACGCCGACCGCATGGGCAACTTCTCCCTCGATTTCTGCACCGACACGCTCATCGCCGGCGCCGCCATCGAGGGCTTCGCCGCCGCGATGGCCGATCACCCCGTGCCCGCGCCTTACAAAGGCTTCGATCCCATTCCCGACGTCGCATGGAAAACGAAAGCCGCCGTCCGCACCCTCCGCGCCCAATCCGCCGCGCTCGGCCTCGCCGGCCGCATCGTGCCCGTCGGCTTCTCGCGCGGCAGCGGCATGGCGCTGCTCCTCGCCACGACCGCCGGCCGCGAGGAATTCGACGGCCACGGCGAACACCGCGGCGTCGACAGTTCCGTCCAGGGCGGAGTCATTCTCTCCGGCCGCTTCACTTACCTCGATCTGCTCCCCGACGATCACATGATCCCGCGCTACGATGCCGTCTGGGGGTCGCGCGCCGCCCACGAGGATGTCTGGCGCGCGCAAGGCGCGCTCGACGACCTCGGCGCGCCCACCGTGCCGCTGTTTCTCTCGATCAACCGCACCGAGTCGCCCGACGCGTTGCACCAGATGGATGTCCTCCGCCGCCGGCTCACGGCGCTGCACAGCCCCTTCGAGTTTCACCTCGAGGAAGAAGCCCGCGGCCATCGCGTGCCGCTCGCTCCCGCCGTGCTCGACCCACTGCTCGCCTACCTGAAACGACAACTCAACTGACGCGCCTTTCATGAAAAAACTCGGTCTCGGCGTCCTCGGCCTCGGCGAGGGACGCAGCATCATCTCCGCCGGCGTGCGCAGCGACCTCTGGGACGTCGCCGCGCTCTGCGATCTCAACGAAGCCCTCGGCCGCGAACGCTGCGGCGAGTTCGGCCTCGCCCCGTCGGTCTTCACCTCCTCGCTCGACGCGCTGCTCGCGAATCCCGCTGTCGACGTCGTCGGTATCTACACGCCCGACCACCTTCACGCCGAGCATGTGCTCCGCGCCCTCCGCGCCGGCAAGCACGTCATCTGCACGAAGCCATTCCTCCACGATCTCTCCCGCGCACGCGAGGTGCTCGACGCCGCGCGCGCGAGCGACCGCCGCGTGATGGTCGGGCAAAGCTCGCGCTTCTTCGCGCCGTTCGCCCGCCAGCGCACGCACTACGAGACGGGCGCCTTCGGCGAACTCAACACGGTCGAAGCCTACTACAACGCCGACCACCGCTGGTTCCTCGCGAAGGGCTGGGCCAAAACCGACGCCTTCAAGTGGCTCTACGGCGGACTCAGCCATCCGGTCGATTTCATCCGCTGGTATCTGCCCGATATCGTCGAGGTCACCGGCTATTCGCGCCTCAGCGAAAACGGTCGTCGTCTCGGGCTCGTCCACGCCGACACGTTTCACTTCATCTACCGTGACGCCGCCGGCCGCATCGCGCGCGTGAGTGGCACCTACACCAGTCCCGTCACGCCCACCGTGCGCGATTCCAACATGAGCTGCATTCTTCGCGGCTCCCTCGGCGCGAGTCAGGCCGACTACTACGACCTCCGCTACGCGTGGAAAACCGACACGCACTCCTCCGTCGAAACCTTCGAGGACCAGGACGACTATTTCTTCCGCTTCGGCGGCCACTCGCATCATGCCGGCGAATACCAGAACTACATCGAGTATTTCGCCCGCTGCCTCGCGAGTGGGCAAACTCCCCGGCCCGATCCCGTCGAGGGGATCGTCACCGTCGCGCTCATGCAGGCGATGGAGGAATCCTGCGCGCGCGGCGTCCCCGTTCGGCTCGGCGACGTCCTGGCCCGCCACGGGTTGGATCATCTGGTTTCCCAATGAATCTGTTTCCCCGCCACCTCCGGCTCGCCGTCGCGCTTTTCCCGTGCGCCGCACTCGCCGCCGACCGCGCGGTCATTCCCTTTCCGCCGACGCCGCCGGAAATCGTTTCCACCATCGACGCCGCCACGATGCAGCGCATCTACGACGAGGTGAAGACGCCCTACAAATACGGCATCGTGCTCCCGCGCGAGCCCGGTGAACTCGTCGATTGCCCGAACGTTTTCCGCCACGGCGGCCACTGGTTCATGGTCTTCGTTTCCAACCGCGACAAGGTCGGCTACCAGACTTGCCTCGCGCGCAGCGACGATTTGCTGCACTGGGAGCGGCTCGGCGCCATCCTGCCGTTTCGCGAGAGCGGCTGGGACGCCTGGCAAGCGGACGGCGGCCTCGCGCTCTACGACACCGCCTGGCCTGGCTCGCACGAACTCGGCCAGCACGGCGGCAAATTCTGGCTCTCCTACATCGGCGGCGCGCAACACGGCTACGAGCCCGACCCGCTCGCGATCGGCCTCGCGGCCTCCACCGATCCCACCGCGCCGCAGCCGTGGACTCGTTTGCCGGAAAATCCGATCCTCTCCACCGAGCAGTCCGACGTGCGCGGTTTCGAAAACGTCACGCTTTACAAGAGCGCCGTCATCCGCGACGACGCACGCACGCTCGGCTGGCCGTTCGTGATGTTCTACAACGGCAAGACGAAAATCGGAAACCACGAGGCCATCGGCCTGGCCGTGTCCCGCGATCTCGTCACCTGGACGCGCTGCGGCGACACGCCCGTCGTCGACAACGCGCCCGGCAAGCCCGCCATCAGCGGCGATCCGCAGCTCGTGAAAATCGGCGACGTTTGGGTCATGTTCTATTTCGGCTTCCGCTGGCTGAAAGGCGCCGCGGCTTTCGACACCTTCGCCTGCTCGCGCGACCTCGTGCACTGGGCGAAATGGGACGGCGATCCACTCGTGAAACCGAGCACACCCGTCGACAAGACCTTCGCGCACAAACCCTGGGTGCTGAAACACGAGGGCGTCGTTTATCACTTTTACTGCGCCGTCGGCACCGAGGGTCGCGCCATCGCCCTCGCCACCTCCAAAGACCTCACCGCCCCTCCAAACCTGTAGGAGCCTGCTTGCAGGCGATTTCAGTCCATGGTCGCCCACAAGCGCCCCACTTCCGCCCCGATCTCCAAACTCCGATCCCGATCTCCGCCGGCAACGCCAACCTCCCTATGCCCCGCACCACGCTCACGACGCGAGTCAGCTACGCCGCCAGCGATGTCGCCGGTCAGCTCGTCTTCTGCTTCATCTCTTTTTACCTCCTTTATTTTTATACCGACATTTACGGACTCTCCGCCGGCACCGCCGGCACGATCCTCCTGGTCGCGCGGCTCGTCGACGCCGTGGATGCTCCGGTCTGGGGCGTCATCTTCGAAAAAACCCACAGTCGCTGGGGCCGCAGCCGCCCTTGGTTTCTCTGGCTGTGCGTCCCGTTCGCGACGTTCGGCGTGCTCACGTTTCTCACGCCGAATCTCGGCTCGACGGCGAAAATTCTCTACGCCGCCGGCACCTACATCGTTGCGAGCGTGCTCTACACCGGCATCAACACGCCCGTCACCTCGATCCTTTCCGCGCTCACGCCCGATCCGCAGGAACGCGTCACCCTCACCTGCTGGCGCATGTGCGGCTCGAAGCTCGGCGTCCTGATCGTCAACCTCACCGCGCTCCGCCTGGTGGCGTGGCTCGGCGGCGGCGACGATCGCCGCGGCTTCATGCTCGCGATGCCGCTCTACGCTGCCGGCACTGTCGCGCTTTACCTGGTCGCGTTTCGCAATCTGCGCGAAGTGGTGGTGCCTGCGAAATCGCCGGCTTCCGCCTCCGGCGGTTTCGCCGCGCTCCGCGGCAACTGGCCGTGGTGGATCATCGTCGCGAGCAGCCTGTGTTTTTGGATCGCGTTCATCGCGCGCGTTTCCGCCGTGCCCTACTTTTTCGAATACACGCTGCACCGCCAGGATCTCATCCCGATCGCCAACGGCCTCGACTTCGTGTCGCTCGGCACGGTGTTCGTCCTCCCCGCGCTCTGCCGCCGCACGTCGAAGCGCAACGCCTGGATCCTCGGCCTCGCCGGCCTGATCGCCGGCCAGCTCGTCGTCTGGCTCGGCCTGCGGCAAGGCGGCTCCATCGCGTTCGTGATGGGTGGCTGGACGCTCGGATTTCTCGCCAGCGGCATCGCGATGGCCATGCCGTTTTCCGTGATTTCCGAGAGCGTCGACTACGGCGAATGGAAAACCGGCGTGCGTTCCGCCGGCCTGCTCACCGCGATCGGCGCCGCGTTTTGTTTGAAAGCCGGCGCCGGACTCGGCGGCGCCCTGCCCGCGTGGATCATGGAACGCACCGGCTACGTGCCCAATGTCCCGCAATCCGCCGTCGCGTTGCGCGGGATCGAATTCGGCATCGTCTGGGTTCCGGTCGTTTTCTTCGCGGCCGCGATCGTGCCCGTGCTTTTCTACGAAAAATTCGAGCGACTCGAACCGACGATCCGCGCCGAACTCGCCGCCCGGCGGACCGCGCCTGCACCATGATCGTTCCCGTCGCGATGCGCCCGTCTCCCTCCAACCCGTCCGTCGCCCGCTTGAATCACGCGATTTTTCGCGGCCTTGTCGGCGTGATTTTGTTCGGGCTGTTCTCGCTCGGGCTCCACGGCGCCGACTTGAAAACGATCTTCCGCAATCCGCCTCCTGCGGCGCGGCCTTGGGTTTTCTGGTATTGGGTGCAGGGCGCCGTTTCCCGCGCGGGCATCACTGCGGACCTCGAAGCGATGCAACGCGCCGGAATCGGCGGTGCCTATCTGTTCACGGTCAGCCCGCCGGCCAATCCACCCCTCTACCCGCCGGTGGCGAAACCGCTCACGCCGGAATGGTGGGCACTCATCCGCCACGCGGCCACGGAAGCGGACCGCCTCGGTCTTCCGCTGGGCTTCAACATTTGCGACGGCTTCGCCACGGCCGGCGGACCCTGGATCACTCCGGATCTCGCGATGCAGAAACTCGTCTGGAGCGAGACGATCGTCTCCGGCGGCGCGGCTCTCTCCGCGCCGCTGCCTCTCCCGCCGGCGAATGAAAATTACTACCGCGATGTCGCGGTGCTCGCGCTTCCACTTCGCGTTCCCGATGCCGAGCTGACGTCGCGTGATGTCAGCGTGAAGGTCACGACGAGCCTGCCCGGCGCCGCCGCACCGTTCCTCGCCGCCGGTGGCGATGGCGAAAAGCAATTTCGCTCCGATCATCCGTGCTGGATTCAATACGAGTTCGCCGAGCCCTTCATCGCTCGCTCGCTCGTCGTCCGCCAATGGGATCACAACTACGGCGGTATCTATCACGCGACGCGGCTTCGTCTCGAAGTGAGCGATGACGGAAAAATTTTCCGCGCCCTCACCCGCCTCACCCCGCCGCGCCACGGCTGGCAGGACTGGGACGCCGACGCGACCTTCACGCTGCCGGAAACCACCGCGCGTTTTTTTCGTTTCGTCCACGACCCAACCGATTCCGAACCGGGCGCCGAGGATCTCGACGGCGCGAAATGGAAACCGAAGCTCACCTTGCGCGGCCTCCTCCTCAGTTCCGCGCCGCGCCTTCCCGGCTACGAAGGCAAATCCGCCGCCGTCTGGCGGCGCAGTCCGCGCGCGACCGATGCGCAGCTTCCCGCCGCGCTGTGCGTGCCGCGCGCGCGAATCGTCGATCTGACCGCCAACCTTTCCGCCGACGGACATCTCGCGTGGACGCCACCCGCCGGCCGTTGGAAAATCCTCCGCTTCGGTCACACCGCCACGGGCCATCGCAACGAAACCGCCACCGCCGCGCGCGGCCTCGAGTGCGACAAACTCAATCCCGCCGCCGTCCGCCTCCAGTTCGATCGCTGGTTCGGCGAGATCGTCCGCCAACTCGGTCCCGACCTCGCCGCCCGCGTGGTGAAAATTTTCCACGTCGATAGCTGGGAGGCCGGCAGCCAGAACTGGACTCCCGCCTTCCGCGAAGAATTTCGCCGCCGCCGCGGCTACGATCCGGTTCCACTGCTGCCCGCGATGGCCGGCGTTCCCATCGGCAACGCGGCGGAGTCCGAGAATTTCCTCGCCGACATTCGCCGCACGATCGCCGAGCTGACGGTGGAAAAATTTTTCGGCACGCTCGCGACTCTCGCGCACGAGCACGGCTGCGTTTTCAGCGCGGAAGCCACCGCGCCCACGATGACCGGCGACGGGATGGCGCCGTTCGCCAACGTCGACTTGCCGACGGGCGAGTTCTGGTTGCGCAGCCCTACGCACGACAAACCCAACGACATCGCCGACGCCGTTTCCGCTGCGCATGTCTATGGAAAAAACCTCGTGCAGGCCGAGGCCTTCACCGAGCTGCGCCTGCAATGGGACGAAACTCCCGCGCTGCTGAAACCGCTCGCCGACCACGCATTCGCCTCCGGCATCAATCGCCTCCTGCTGCACGTTTTCGTGCACAACCCCTGGCTCGACCGACGGCCGGGCCTGACGCTCGGCGGCGTGGGCACTTTTCTTCAGCGTGACCAAACGTGGTGGCCCGACGCGCGTGCCTGGACCGACTACCTCGCGCGCTGCTCGGCGCTGCTCCAGGTCGGCCGCCCCGTCGCCGACGTCGCTTACTTCACCGGCGAAGAATTACCTGCGCGCGCCCTCCTGCCGGAACGTCGCTCTTCGCCGCTGCCCGCCGGTTACGCGGCCGATTCCATCAACCTCGACGCTCTCCTTCGTGTCGCGAGAATCGCGGGCGACCGTTTCGTTCTCCCTGACGGCAGTCGCTATGCCGCGCTGGTGCTGCCGCGCGACGATCCAACTCCGTCTGTCCCGCTCGCAGCCAAGCTCGCGGCGATGCACGCCCTCATCGTCGCTCCCGGCGATTCGATTGCCACGCAACTCGAACGCGCCGGAGTTGCTCCGGACCTTCTCGCGAAGGAAGCCGATGGTTCTCCGGCGAATTCGTTCGAGTGGACCCACCGAACGACGCCTGACGCCGAGATCTATTTTCTGTCGAACCAATCAGGCTCCGCCCGTCGCCTCCGACTTTCTTTCCGCGGCGCCGGCACGCCCGAAATCTGGCAGCCGATCGACGCCTCGACGATGCGTGTCGGCGGGTCGAAGCTCGTCGACCACCGCACCGAACTGGAGGCCGACTTCGAACCGCTTGGCTCGTTGTTCGTCATTCTCCGCCCAACCAACTTGGATCCTCGCGACGCCGCCCGCGCCATCGAGGGAGAGCTGCACGAGGCGATGACCTTGGCAGGAAGTTGGACGGTCACGTTCCCTTCCGCGCTTGGCGGCCCGCCTGAAACAACGGAGTTCCCGCGCCTGCTCGACTGGACGGCGCGCTCCGAGCCCGGAATAAAATACTACTCGGGGACCGCGACCTATCGCTGCGAGTTCGAATGCCCGCCGACGAAACCGGATCGCCGCGTCTGGCTCGATCTGGGCCGTGTCGCCGATCTCGCCCGCGTCCGCGTCAACGACATCGACTGCGGCGTCGCCTGGACTTTCCCTTACCGCACCGAGATCACGTCCGCGCTTCGACCCGGCCGCAATCTCCTCGTGCTCGAGGTGACCAACACGTGGCGCAACCGGCTCATCGGCGATCGGCTCGCAGCGGTTTCGACCCGCCCTCTCACCTGGACGTCCGCGCCGCTGCGCGATGCCACTCCGCTTCTTCCCGCGGGTCTGCTCGGTCCTGTTCGGCTGCTCGTGGAATAGCCCGCCGCGCGACTTCGCTGCCGTTGCCATGCTCGTTTTCCCCTTTCCGATCCTTCTTAGAATACCGGCAGAAATGCCCGTATTAGCGGAAGAACCGCCGAAACTATCATGGTATAAAAAGTCTACCCTCCCCGAGCGAAGTTTCCCTTCGTTCGCGCACAGACCTCAACCCCTTGGCAAACCGTATGAGCTGTTCCCCCTCTGACCCAACGCGCCCTGTCGCTTCGTTATTCCGTTCCGTATTTCGTCACCTCGCTGTCGCCTTCTGCTCGGTCGCCCTCTTGGCCGACCTCGGCGCGCAGACGCAGACCGTCCAGACCGGCACCATCCGCGGCAAAATTCAGAACGCCACCAACGGCGCGAACCTGGAAAACGTCGCCGTCGCGATCGATGGCACCACCCATCACGTGTTGACGAATAGCTATGGCGAATACGTCATCACCGGCGCGCCTGCCGGCCAAGTCACCCTGCACGCGACCTATGTGGGTGAGCCCGACCAGACCGCGGCGGTGACGGTCAATCCCGGCGCGGAGACGACGCACGATTTCGTCTTCCGCCAGGAGGCGGCGAAGCACAATCAGGATGGCACGCTCGTCCTCGACCCGTTCACGGTGAACGCCGAACGCTATCGCAACGCGCAGGCCATCGCCACCGCCGAGGAGCGCGTCTCCGTCAACATCAAGAACGTCGTCTCGACCGATCAGTTCGGCTACATTCCCAGCGGCAACGTGGGCGAATTCGTGAAATTCCTCCCCGGCGTCCAACTCGACTACGGCGCTTCAAACGGCAACAATCAGGGTTACTCCGAAAACACCGCCAATGGTGTATCGGTCCGCGGCTTCGGCCCGGAAGACACCGCCATCCTCATCGACGGTCTCCCGGTAGCCAGCACCATTCCCGGCAATCTCACCCGCCAGGTCGGTCTCGATCAGATGTCCATCAACAACGCCTCCCGGGTCGAATTGATCAAGGTCGCGACGCCCGACATGCCCGCCAACTCCGCCGGCGGTCAGGTCAATCTGATCACGCGAAATGCCTTCGAGTACGCCCACCCGACTTACAGCGCACGGCTGTTTTTCAACTTCAGTTCGCTCGATCACAATCTCGGCAAATCGCCGGGGCCCACCCACAAGGATACTTACAAGACCACGCCCGCCTTCGATTTCAACGCCAGCTATCCGATCTCGAAGACGCTCGGCATTTCCTTCAGTGGCGCGTGGACCAATGAGTTTAACCGCAACTACCGGGGCCAATTGGTTTGGAATAACACGCAAGCCAGCAACTACCGCAGTGGCGCCTTCACCAACGCCGCGGGTGAAAAAAGCTCCATATCGAACCCTATTCTTACCCGGTATCAGGTCACGGAGTCGGGCGATACCGTGAACCGCAAGTCCGGCAACATCCGCGTCGATTGGAAACCCACGCCCACCCAGCTGCTCCGCGCCAACGTACAATACAGCACTTACGATACGGCGGAAGCCCAGCGCAAACTCGATTTCCGTCCGACCATCGCCGCTGGCGCCGACTGGGACGACACGAAGGTCATCGGGACCACCGCAAACAGCACGACCGCCATGACCGTCACAACCCGCGATCGCACGGGCGACACCCTTAGTGGACAACTGCAATACGATCTCGAGCTGTTCGGTTTCAAGCTCTCGGCCGCCGGCAGCATTTCGAAATCCAAGAGCGATTTTGAGGACGAGGACAATGGCCACTTCTCGGAGATCGCGCTCAATCTCAATCCCGGCTACGTCGCGCTCTTTCAGCTGAACGATGGGCTTGCCGGCAATGTCGTGACCCGCAAGCGCACGACCAACCTTCCGCTCGACTACACCACGCTGAGCAACTGGGCCTTCGACGGCACCACCGCAAAGTCCGGCCAGTCGCACAACGAGCACACCATCGGCCTCTACAAGGTGGACCTCGAACGCCCCCTCGATTTTCTGCCGTTCCTTGGAACCAACACCCTTTCCGTCAAGACGGGCTGGCGCCATGATGAAGACAAGAATCTCAAATCAGGCCGAGGCTCCAACTATCGCCAGATTCTGAAACCCAGCACGAGCTACACCGTCGGCGATATCCTCGACGACAATTACCTCGGCCAGTCGCCCGGCTTTGGTCTCGCTCCCCAGCAGTGGGCTTCCACCTACAAGCTCTACGAGCTGAACCAATCGAAGGATATCTTCTACGTTCCGGACATCGACGAGTCGACCAACACCCGGGTGGAAAACTACAACAGTTACGTCGGCCAGCAGAAGGATCTCAAGGAAACGATCGATGGCGTATATGGCATGCTCACCGGAAATTTCTTCAACGACCGTTTCTCGTTCGTCGCCGGCGCTCGACAGGAATCCAAAAGTCGCGTCGGCCATAGCCCGTTCACCGATCCCAAATGGGACTATGTGCGGAACAAGGACGGCTCCCTCTATGCCGATGCCGCCAATCCCAACGGCGTCCAGTTCAGCGCCGGGAACGGCAGCGTGCTCAATGGCGTCCTCGTCACCGCGCCGACCAATCGTCCGCTTTTCGCCAATACGCCGGCCGGCATCGCGCTCCGTCAGAATCTAACCAACGCCGGTGTCTCGTTTCCTGCCATCCCTTATGGGCCCACCACCGGCAACAACGCGTCGCTCGCCTCGCGAATGCTCCAATATCAGCCATTCCACGCGGTCAACCAACACGTCAGTGGCAAACCCTCCTTCAGTCTCGCCGGCGTCTATCGGATCACGAAGAAAATCGACGTGAAGGCCTCCTATTCCCGCGCGTTCAAGTTGCAGAATTTGGAATCGGGCGCCGCTGGTGGCGTGATCTCAGGCACCAGCAACTTCACGGTCGAGGAATACACCGACAGCCAGGAGCAATCCAACAACGGCGCGCTCGGCCAGATTCAGGTCGCGAATCCCGGCCTCAAGCCCGAGACCGTCGACGCCGTGGACTTGGAGGCATCCTATTTCACGGACAATGGCGGCAAATTCACCGTTTCCTACTGGGTGAAGGATGTCACTGACCAAGTCATGAATTTCGTCAACTACTCCGGCACGCCGACGTTCGACGCCGTCCTGGGCGCCATCGGACTCGACCCGGAAAGCTTTGAAGACTGGAAAGTCGTCACGTCCACGAACAGCCTCACCAAACAGCGCACGTCGGGCTGGGAATTCGAGGTTCGCCAGGATCTCGGCTTCCTCGGCAATTGGGGGCGCCGTATCTCGGGCTTCGCGAGCTTCTCGATGAATACCCTCGGCGATCCGCAATTGGCCGCTCCCTACGTAATCGAAGCTCCGGACGGCACCATGATCACCCAGACCCCCACGGTCGCGACGATCACCAAACGCGCCAATCGTTTTGGCGGCGCGGGCCTCCAGTATGCCGGCAATCGCTTTGTCGCGCAGATCCGGGGAGTCTACCGCAACGAAAACGAAGTGCCGAACTCGACGGCGATCCTCGCGGAAAATAACAACATCATCCGCCAGATGCAGCCCGCCGAAACCCGCATCGACATCAACCTCAGTTATCTGCTCACGAAGCATTTCAGCCTCTTCCTCAGCGGTCGCGATGTCTTCAATGGCGAGCGCGACGAGGTTTACGAAGACGATCAGGGCCTCATTCCCAAGAATCGAAACCTGGTTAGCCGGAAGAAATTCGGCGCCTCCTGGACCGCCGGCGTCTCGGGCACCTGGTAATTCTAGTTTGCTTTCGAGTTGAGCCTAATCTGTCCCGCCGCTCACGCGGCGGGCTACCTCGGCAATGTCGCCCTGCGCGTAAGGGACCGTTCGGCATCGTCTCAACTTGAACGCGAATTGGAACAAGCGCCGGCGCGATCTTCGATTCCCGGGCCCGGTCGCGCGTTGACCGGGCTTTTTTCATCAATCTCTTCCGGCATTCTAAGCTCGGCGTAGCCGTCTTCTGCCGGGCGCGTCTGGCTGTCCGAATTCCCCATGGCTTTACGCTTCTGCTCCCTGCTCGCCTGCCTGCTCGCAAGTGTCGCGGTTTCGCCCTGTGCCGAAACGCCCGCAAATCGACCGTCGGCGGTCCAACTCCAACGCGCCGAAAAAATCTCCGCGACGCTCGGACTCAACGACGCCGTCAAAGCCGCGAGGGTCCGCGACCTCGTCGCCCGCGAATACGCCGACCTCAGCGTGATTCACGCCATCCGCGACGCCGCGCTCAAGCACGCCAAAATCCTTGCGCCCACCGACCCTTCCGCCGCCGAAACCGCTTCCAAAGCCGCGCGCGCCGACGCCGAGGTTGCGCAAGACAAGCTTCACGCAGCCTACCTCACCGCCCTCGCCACCGAACTCACTCCCGCGCAGATCGACCAAGTGAAGGACGGCATGACCTACGGCGTCCTCCCGCTCACTTTCCGCGTCTATCGGCAAATGTATCCCCAGCTCACCGCCGAACAGAAAGCACAGATCCTCGCCTGGCTCACCGAAGCCCGCGAGCACGCGATGGACGCATCCACCTCTGAAGAGAAGCACGCGTGGTTCGGCAAATACAAAGGCCGCATCAACAACTATCTCTCCAAAGCCGGCTACGATCTGAAAGCCGCCGAAAAGAATCTGCACCCCTAGCTCCGCCCCTCCGCAACCCTCGTGAAACCCAAACCAATTTTTACCGAAGCCCGCAAAGTCCGCGAAGTCCGAACCACCCGACCTTCGCCACTCCATCGCTCTCAATGCTCCTCACTCTTCGCGATCTTCGCGTCCTTCGTGTAAAAAAAGTTCGTCCCCTTTCCCTTCTTCTCCCGCTCCTCCCGCTCCCTCCGCGCTCTCCGCGTTTCAAAAAAAGAAATCCCTTCCGTCTCCCCCGCCCTCTGACCGGCGCCCTCCGCATTCCTCGTGAAACCCAAACCAATTCTTACCGAAGCCCGCAAAGTCCGCGCAGTCCCAATCACCCGATGGTCGCCACTGCATCGCTCTCAACGCTCCTGACTCTTCGCGATCTTCGCGTCCTTCGTGTAAAAAAAATTCGCCCCCTTTTCCCTTCTTCTCCCGCCTCTCCCCCACTCTCCGCACTCACCGCACTCTCCGCGCTCTCCGCGCTCTCCGCGCTCTCCGCGCTCTCCGCGCTCTCCGCGCTCTCCGCGCTCTCCGCGTTTCAAAAAAAAACGAAATCCCTTCCGTCTCCTTCGCCACTCCAATTTCCATTCCCGATGAATACTCCCCTCCGCCTCGGCCGCCTGTCCGCCACTCTCCTCGCCTTCTCCTTCTTGCCCCTCGGCACCACGTCTGCCCTCGCCCAAGGCTACCCCAAAGTCCCCGCTGACATCCAGGCCGCCGACAACGCCCGTCGCGCCGCCGAGCAACGCCGCTCCGACGAACTCTTCGCCTCGCAGCAGCCGATCCTCGAAGCCTGGGCCGCCAAAGGGAAACCCTACATTCCGTCCGCCGCCAAACCCAGCGATCTCCCGCAGGCCAAAATTCCGGCCTTCCCCGGCGCGTGGGGCGGCGGCATGTATTCGTTCGGCGGACGCGGCGGACAGGTTCTCGTCGTGACCAATCTCGACGACTCCGGCCCCGGCAGCTTCCGCGCCGCCTGCGAAACGCCCGGCCCGCGCATCGTCGTCTTCAACGTCGCCGGCATCATTCGCCTGAAAAACCGCGTCAGCATCCGCGCGCCCTACATCACCATCGCCGGCAACACCGCGCCCGGCGACGGCGTTTGCATCGCCGGCGACACCGTCCAGCTCGACACCCACGACATCGTGGTCCGCTATCTCCGGTTTCGTCGGGGCAAGACCGACCCCGCCGACCGCGACGATTCCCTCGGTGGCAATCCCACCGGCAACCTCATCATCGATCACGTCTCCTCCTCATGGAGCCTCGACGAAAACATCTCGATGTATCGCCACATGTATCAGCCGCCCGAGGGCGGCAAGGAGCTGAAACTGCCCACCGTCAATGTCACCATCCAGAACTCCATCTCCTCCGAGTCGCTCAATATTTTCCACCACGCCTTCGGCTCCACGATCGGCGGACTCAACAGCACGTTTCTCCACAACCTTTGGGCCTGCAACACCGGCCGCAATCCGAGCGTGGGCATGTATGGCGATTTCACTTTCGCGAACAACGTCCTCTTCAACTACCGCCACCGCACCATCGACGGCGGCGACCACCGCTCGGAATTCAACATCATCAACAACTACCTCAAACCCGGCCCCGGCACGCCCGACTCCGACGTTCGCTACCGCCTCCTCAAGCCCGAGTCCGAGCGCAACAAGGACGTCAAAGACCACTTCGGCCGCGCCTACGTCGCCGGCAACATCGTTGAAGGCAACGACCGTGTTACTCACGACAACTGGGACGGTGGCGTGCAGCCCGACGTTCGCGTTGAATCGCTTTCCGCCGCACTCGCGAAAATCCGCGTCGACACGCCGTTCCCGCACGCGCCGTTCGATCTTCTCTCCGCCGAGGCCGGCTACAATTACGTCCTCGCCAACGTCGGAGCCACCCTGCCGCGCCGCGATCCGGTCGACACCCGCATCATCGAGGAGGTCCGCACCGGCGTCATCCCACCGCTCCAGATCGCGAAAGGCTCCGCCGAAAAAGCCGCCTTCTACGGCTATCAGGAAAAGTGGATCGACGAACTCGCCGCGCTCGTGCCGAAGGGCTTCATCACCGATCCAAGCGAAGTCGGCGGCTGGCCCGAGTATCGCGGGCAGCCCTACGCCGACGGCGACCACGATGGCCTTCCCGACGACTGGGAAACCGCCCACGGCCTGAACCCCCGCGACGCGAGCGACGCCGTCAAAGACGCCAACGGCGACGGCTACACCAACATCGAAGACTTCATCGACGGCCTCGACCCGCGCGCCCCGAAGACCGACTGGACCGACCTGAAAAACAACGTCGACCACCTGAAGAAAATGTAGGGCGGGGTCTCCGCACCCCGCCGTTCGGCCCTTCCTCTCCATGCGCCGCCTCGCACTGGGTTTTCTCGTCCTTGGGGCGGCCCTGCTTTTAGCCGCCGCTCCCGCGACTTCCCCGTCCGCCGTCCCCGCCCCCGCGCCGTCTCCGACCCCCGACAAAACCACTCGTCGCATCCTCGACGACCTGAAGCTCGACGACGCGCACGCCATCGCGCGCCTCCGCGAAATCTGTGCCACCCACTTCCCCGCCCTCGCCGCCTGGCACCGGGAAAACGACCCTCACCTCAAAACGCTCTGGTCTGATTTCGACCAAGCCCGCGCCGCCAAAAATCCTTCCGCCGCTGACGCCGCCCTCGACCGGATCGCCGCCCTCTACGCGACATTCCAAGCGCAACACGACGCCTTCCTCGCCCAACTCGCCACCGTTCTCACGCCGGCCCAAGTCGAACGCGTCCAGGACGTGCTCACCATCGACAAGGTCAAAGTCACTTACCACGCCTACGAAGAAATCTTCCCGATCCTCACCGACGCACAAAAAGCCGTCGTCCTCGCCGAACTGAAAGCCGCCCGCGCCGAAGCGATCGACGCCGGTCCGATGACCGAAAAATCCGCTTTCTTCAAAAAGCATAAAATCCTCATCGAAGAACGTTATTTCCCGACCCAAGGCATCGACGCCCAGAAATTTCGCCGCGAGTTCGCCGCCAGAACCAAACCCGCCTCGCCACCCGTCCCTCTCTCAACTCTCAACTCTCAACCCTCGACTTCTCCCCCCCTCCAACTCTGGTATTCCCGCCCCGCCACCAAATGGGAGGAAGCTCTCCCCATTGGCAACGGCCGCCTCGGTGCGATGATCTTCGGCGGCTTGGCCGACGAGCGTATCCAGTTTAACGAGGACACCCTCTGGACCGGCCACCCGCACGATTACGTCCGCGCCGGCTCCGCCGAAGTGGTTCCCGAGGTCCGACGCCTTCTCGCCGCGGGACAGACCAAAGCCGCCGAGGATCTCGCCCGCGCCAAAATGCTCAGCGATCCCGTCCGCCAGAAAGCCTACCAGCCTTTCGGCGACCTCCACCTCTCCTTCCCCGGCCACGAGGTTGCCACCCACTACCGACGCGAACTCGACCTCGACACCGCCATCGCCACGACGCGCTACGAAATCGATGGCGTCACGTACACCCGGGAAGTTTTCGCGAGCCATCCCGACAACGTCATCGCCCTTCACCTCACCGCCTCCCGCCCCGGTGCCCTTAACTTCACTCTCCGCCTCGACTCACCGCACAAAGACTCCGGCACCTCCGCGCTGAACGCCAACACGCTCGCCCTCACCGGCCGCGTCCAACCCGACGGCCTCCGCTTCGAATCCCGCATCCGCCTTCTGACTACCGGCGGCACCCTCCACACGACTGCCGACCAAACCCTCGTCGTCGAGCATGCCGACTCCGCGACGCTGCTCCTCGCCGCCGCCACGAGTTTCAAAAACTACGATGACATTACCGGCGACCCCGCCGCCCGCTGCGCCGCCGTTCTTTCGCCGCTTCTCACTCGCGACTACACCACGCTCCGCGCCGCCCACCTCGCCGACCACCAGCGCCTCTTCCGCCGCGTCGCCCTCGACCTTAACGGCCCCGCCGCCCTGTCCGCCGGAGGCTTGGCTAAGGTGGACGACCTCCCAACCGACGAACGTCTCCACCGCGTCAAATCCCCCGACGGCCTCGTCGCCGATCCCGCGCTCGCCGCCCTCGCGTTCCAATACGGCCGCTATCTCCTCATCGCCAGCAGCCGCCCGGGTGGACAGCCCGCGAACCTCCAGGGCATTTGGAATCCGCTGCTCGCTCCGCCGTGGGAGAGCAAGTGGACCACCAATATCAACCTCGAGATGAACTACTGGCCTGCCGAGGTGGCCAACCTCTCCGAGTGCCACGAACCGCTTTTCGATCTCATCTCGGACCTCACCGTCAGCGGCGCGCGCACCGCTCGCGAACTTTATCGCAGCCGCGGCTGGGTTCTTCACCACAACACCGATCTCTGGCGCGGCACCGCCCCCATCAATAACATCGACGGCATCTGGCCCACCGGCGGCGCGTGGCTTTGCTGGCACCTCTGGGAGCACTGGCTGTTCACCGGCGACCGCGATTTCCTCGCCGGCCGCTCCTATCCCGCGATGAAATCCGCCTCGCTCTTCTTCATCGACACGCTTCAGCGCGACCAAAAAACCGGCTGGCTCGTCACCTCGCCTTCCTTCTCGCCCGAGCAAGGCACCATGACTGTCGGCCCCACGATGGACAACCAGCTCATCCGTTCCCTCTGGCAAACCACGCGCGACGCCGCCCGCCTCCTCGGCGTCGACAGCGACTTTTCCACCGAACTGGAAAAACTCCTCCCTCAGCTCCCGCCGAATCAGATCGGCCGATACGGCCAGCTCCAGGAATGGCTCGCCGACGTCGACGTCCCGAAAAACAATCACCGCCACATGTCGCCCCTCTGGGCCCTTTACCCAGGCGCCGACATCACGCCCGGCGATCCCAAAGTCTACGCCGCCGCCAAACTCCTTCTCGAATGGCGCGGTCCCGGCAGCACCGGCTGGAGCTACGCGTGGCGCATCCCGCTCTGGGCCCGCGTCGGCGACGGCGACTTCGCCTACAGCCAGCTCGCTGGACTCCTCGGCAAACGCACGCTCCCTAATCTCTTCGACCTGTGCGGCCCCTTCCAGATCGACGGCAACTTCGGCGCCACCGCCGGCATCGCCGAGATGCTTCTCCAGAGCCACGAACGCACGGCCGACGGCACCGTCATCATTAATCTCCTTCCCGCGCTCCCCAAAACCTGGCCCGCCGGCTCCGTCCGTGGCTTGCGCGCCCGCGACGGCTTCACGGTCGACCTCAGCTGGTCCGACGGCCATCTCACCACCGCCACGCTTCACTCTAATCTCGGCCGTCCCGCCCTGCTCCGCACGGGCTCCCACCGTATCGACCTTTCCACCACCGCCGGCGCCGATTACCCGCTGAATGCAGTCCTGGGCCCGAGGTAGGACGAGACCGCCTGGCTCCCGGGATTTTCTTTACGAGGCGCCGCTTCAGACCAAGGCGCCGTTGAAACATCGTGAAAACTGAAAATCGTGAAATCGAGAATCTGAAAATTTCACGATGTCCGTTTTCACGATGTCCGCTTTCAAGATTTGGCGGTTCGAATCCAAACGAAGCCTCCAAAAACTCGTACTGCTCCCAACACGTTTTCCGTTTCAACGGTCGTAGCAGGCACACGCTCTCAGCGTTGCAGCCGCCGCAGCGCTCCCTCCACCGCCGCTGCCTCACGCAGCGCCCCCTCCGGCAGCGCCCTCGCATCGCTCCAAACCCGCAATACCTCCGGAGTCTCGAGCGTTATCCGGCCCTCGTTTTTCTCTTCCGGGGCCTTCAACGCCAGCCGCTCCGCCAGAAACCGATACATCGCCGCGCGCTTCGACGGCCCATAATCATGCCCCTCGCGCGGCAGGTGTACATTCTCCACCGCGCTTTCCGCTCCGAACAGCCGGTAAACGCTGCGCTCATAGGGAAACTCCACCTCCGGCGTGAACTTCGTCCAGTCGCCGCCATCCGACACGATCAGCATCGGCCGGGGCGCCGCCAGGGCCGCGATCATCGCATTGTTCACGAAGTGCTCCGCGCTCCGGTGAACCGGCCGGCCGCTTTCGCACGGGCATCCGCCAAAGAAATACGACGACACCATGACCACCGGCCCGCTCACCGCCACGCGTTTGTCCAGCGCCGTCACCAGAAACGTCTGCGTTCCGCCGCCCGACTCGCCCGTCACCGCGATTCGGCTCGGGTCCACGTCGTCCCGGTCGCTCAGGAAATCGATCGCTCGAATGGCATTCCAAAGCTGCACCGTCATCGCCAGCGGCTGCCGATGCGCCTCCGGCCCGAACTGGGTCAGCGAATCGCCATAGCCGAACATGTCGATCGAGAGCACCACCGCACCCATCCGCGCGAGCGTTGCGCCGCGGAGCTGCACATCCTCCTTGAACCGTCCGTGCATGGCCCAATCCACCGCGGTTTTCATTGGGGGTGTGTGTCCGTGCGTCGTCAGCACGGCCGGCCGCCGTCCGGTGGCTTGAAGCGGCCGATAGAGGTTTCCGCAGGCCCAGACGCCGGGCAATGTCTCGAGCGCAACGTTCTCCACGCTGTAGCCATCGTGCTCGCGCCGCGCCGTCACGCGCGCGTGCAATGGCGTCCGCCTGGGCCACGGCGCCAGTCCCGCGCCTTCCTGGATTTTTTCCCGCACCACCGCCGCGTAGCTCTCCCACGCCGAGCGATCCGTGAAATGCGCCGCGGCCGCTCTTAGCACCGCCTCGCCTTGTGCCGGCGTGAGATATTCGCGCGGACAAAGCGCCGGCCCGCTGGCTGGCAGCGGCGGCAGGCCGGACGGCAGCCATGCCACGTCATTTGCCGCGACACGGATCACGGCGACCGCAACGAATCCACCGAACGAAATCAACGGCGACAGTATCTTCATGGCCACTCCGCTTCAAAGGTGTAGTTGCCCGACGCAACGGCAAACACGTCACGATCGGCTTCACGTCGCAGAAATGTAATCTCCGCCGTCTTCGCGCCCGGCCGCCCGCCTTCGCGGACCGTGCCCGATTCGCGCACCGGCACGAAAACCGTCGCCGTCGCATTCGGCGGCACGCTGACCTCGAGCCGAAAATGTCCTCCGTCCCTTTTCCAGCGGACGGCGACTTCGCCGAACGGCGACCGATGCGTCGCCTCCGCCCAGGTCAGGTCGCCGACCGGCTGCGGCCGCACGATCGTGTTCCTGAATCCCGGCGCCGTCGGATCGACACCCAGCCCGGCCACGTCCTGGTAGAACCATTCCATGATTTGCCCGAGCATGAAATGATTCTGCGACGACCGCGGATTCGCATCCCACGCCTCGGTGAGCGCCGTCGCCCCGTGCGCGAGCTGGTAGCCGTATCCAGGCCGGTCCGACCGGTTGTTCATCGCGAAAATCACGGCCGAGTGCCCCGTTTCCGCCAATGCCCGCAGCAGGTAACGATAACCCACGTCGCCCGCCGTGCCTCCGCCGTCGTGCGCCGCGATATCGTGCAGCAACGCCGCGACCACCTTCTCACGCGCCGCTTGCGGCACCATGCCGAGTGCCAGCGGCATGGCTTGCGCGGTCTGCGAGCCGGTCGAGTAATGACCGTTCGCCGCGTCGAAAAATCGCGCGTTGAACGCCGAGCCGATTTCCGCCGCCGTGGCCTCGTAAGCCGCCGCGTCGTCCCGCCGTCCGAGCCGCTTCGCGATTTTCGCGAGCACCGTCGCATCCTCGTAGTAGATCGCCGTCGCCGTGAGCGCGATCGGCGTGAGCTGAGCGACGCCCGGCGCTTTCGGCCCGAGATCGTACCAGTCGCCGAGTCCGTGCGACAGGATGCGACCGTCCGCACGACTCGTGAGATAGTCGAAATAGCGCCGCATCGCCTCGTAGTGCTTCCGCAAGGGCGTCACATCGCCTGTGAACACATGGTGCTGCCACGCCGCCAGGATCAGCGCGCTGCCCCATTCCGGCGAGTCGACGAAACCGCCGTCGAAAACGACATACTCCGGCGCGATGTCCGGAATCAGCCCGTTCGTCCGCTGCGCGTCCTCCATATCGTCGAAGCCTTTCGCGAAGAGCTGCGTTACGTCCCATTCATAACGCAGCGCGGGTCCGTTGAGGTGATATTGCTCGAGCCAGCCGAGCCGTTCGCGATGCGGGCAGTCGGTGAGCACGTGCGCCAGATTGCTGCGCTGCGCCCATCGCACCAGCGCGTGGATCCGATTAAACAGCTCATTCGAGCACGCGAACGTGCCTGCGGCCGGCGAGTCGGAGTGGACGACCACGCTGTCCAGTTCGTCGACGACCGCCCGCGCGCCTCCAGGAGGCGCACTCGCTTCGACCTGAAGATACCGCGCGCCGTGATAGAAAAACGACGGAAACCAATTCTCGCCGCCCGCGTCGCCGCGCAGCACGTAGCTCCAGCACGCCAGGCCGCCGCCCGACGAGCCGCGCGAGACCGTGCCATCCGCTTTCACCAACTCCGCCGGAATCAGCCGCACCGTCGCGCCCACTGGTCCGTGCACGCGGAGTCGCGGCATCATCGCGGCGTTCTGGCCGAAGTCGTAAACGCTCACACCCGGCCGGATCTCGCGCACGCTCGTTGGAGGGAGGCTTTCGTGGGCGATCAAGGGCGGCGAACTCCATGCCGCGCCGCGCAACACTCCACCCGGCCCGTTCGTCGTTGCGGCGGGAGTCCAGGCGCTGTCGTCGAACTCCGTCCGCGTCCAGCCGTGATCGTCTTTGCGCGCGTCGTAGTCCTCGCCGCCAAAAATATTCGCATACGTCACCGGCCCCGGGGCCACGCGCCAGGACTCGTCGGTGCCCACGATGTCCGTCGAGCCATCCGCGTATTCAAGCCGCAACTCCCCCCAAGCCTTCAAGGGCCGATAGGCCGAGACGAACTTGCCGTAACGTCCAAAACCTCCCTGCACGTTATACATTCCGCCGGCCAGCGTCAGGCCGAGCGCATTGGCGCCTTCGCGCAGCGCTGTGGTCAGGTCGTGCGTGTCGTAGAGGCAGGTTTTCCGATCGTCCGTCCAGCCCGGCGTCAACAAGCGTTCCGCGTCCAACTCAGCGCCATTCACCGACAGCACAGCTTGGCCCAATCCCGAAACCGCGAACAGCGCTCGCCGAAGGCCCGGTCGCACCGTGAAGACGCGGCGCAGGCGCAGGGTGTCGCTCGCGCGCGCATTTGCACCCGGCACTCCCAGGCCGTCGTTCACCGCCGCGAGCGACCAGCTCTCGTCTTCACGACTGTCGCTGGCGGTGACGTGCGCCTTCGGCGCGATGTTGCTTCCGCCCGAAATCGTTTCGATCTGGCTGAGCGCCAGGCAGGCCTCGCCATCGATCGCGCGCAGCTTCGTCGCGGTGACCCGGAGATAGCGGCCCTTCGCATTTGTGAGAGGCAGATCGATCAGTCCCACCCACGGATTCGCATCTCGATCCGTCAATTCCGCGACCACGCGCGCATCGCTGAAATCGGCTCGGTTCGCTGCCTCGAGCCGATACCGCCGTGGAAAGCCGAGATTCTGCGTGACTGTGTGCGCGACACCGTGCAGCCGCACTCGCTCGACCGTCCGTGCTTCACCGAAATCGAGCGCGATCCATTTCGCGGCATTCACGTCTTTCGTCGACTGCGAGCGGTAGCCGAGTTTTTTGCGTTCCCAGTGCAGCAGCGCCGGATCGCTGATCCAGCGCGCCGACGACGACCAGTCCGTCGCACTCAACGCGCCAACCGTCCACGTCCCGGTCTCGCTCCACGCCGACGCTGCGTCATGCTCGTCCCAAATTTTAACCTTCCAGAAAATCCGCTGCCATCCGCGCAACGCCGCTCCGGCATAACTCAGCCCGATCGACTCCGCGGCCTCGCGTCTGCCGCTGTCCCAAAGATCGCCGCGCTCCTGGTCCAGCGCTTCCGCCGAGGTCGCCACCAACACGCGGCATCCGGTTTGGCGCGCACCACGCGTCGCGGACTCCAGCCGCCAACTCAGGCTCGGTTGCGCGTCGTCGAGTCCGAGCGGCGCGGTCCGCCCGTCGACGCGCAAATCGACCACGGCCGGCGCCGCCGCGCATCCGACGGCGAGCCCTCCGAAAAAAATCAACCAACTCCACCCGCGCAGGTTCATTCAACCTTTGGTTTCAAAAATGTAGCTTCCCGCTTCGATGCGATACACCGCACCGCCCGGCTCGCGCCCCAACGCCGTCACCCCGCGCTGTTTTTCTGCCGTCTTCCCGCTCTCCGTCACAGGCGCGTCCGCTGCCGTCAGCGGCACGTATACCGTCGCGGTCGTGTTCGCGGGGATTTCGACGCGCAGCCGAAAAGTGCCGTGCTCGCGCTGCCACTTCACCGTGATCGGCCCGTGCACCGAACGATACGTTGCCTCCACCCACCGCAGGTCGCCGACGGGCTGCGGACGCACGAGGATGCGTTTGAATCCCGGCTCGGCCGGATCGGGCGCGATGCCCGCGAGATCCGCGTAGAACCACTCGATGATCTGCCCGAGCATGAAATGATTCTGCGATGCACCGAGGCTCGCGTGCCACGACTCCGTCAACGCCGTCGCACCGTGTTTGAGCTGATAGCCATAGCCCGGCTCTTCGTCCTGATCGATCAGGCGATAAATCACGTCGGAGCGCCCGGCCTCGGCCAGCGCGCGCAGTAGAAACCGAAAGCCGATGTCGCCCGCGCTCGCGTAGCCTTTCTCCTCCACGTCCTTCACCAAAGCCGCCACGACACCTGCGCGATCTTCCGACTCGACGAGCCCGAGTGCCAGCGGGATGGCGAGCGACGCCTGCGACGCAGTGCCATACAGACCGTCCGGCCGCCGAAAATTCCGCACGTAGGCCCGCCGGATTTCTTCCGCGCGGGCCGAGTAATGCGCGGCGTCCCCGGTGCGGCCCAGCAGCTTCGCCGCCGCCGCCAGCCGGCGCGCGTCCTCATGGAAAAACGCCGTCGCTGTGATCGGCGCAGGCGTGAGATTCGCACGTTTCCCGCCGCCTATCACGTAGTCATACCAATCGCCGAGGCCGTTCGCCAGCACGTCGCCTTTCGCCGCGCTCTCCAGATGCGCGAAGTAGCGTTTCATCGGCTCGTAGTAGTCTCGCAGCAGCGACGCGTCGCCGGTGAATTCGTATTGCTGCCACGGCACGAGCACGAACGCCGCACCCCATTCCGCCGCGTCGCGGAACGCGCCTTTGAACTGCACGTACTCCGGTGCGATGTTCGGCACCAGCCCGTCCGGTGTCTGCGCCTCCGCCATGTCGGCCATGCCTTTCGCGTAGATTCGCGTGACGTCGAACTCGTAGCGGATCGACGGCCCGTTGAGATGATACTGCTCGATCCAACCGAGCTTCTCGCGATGCGGGCAGTCGGTGAGGATCGAAACCATGTTCGACCGCTGCGCCCAACGCACGAGTTCGTGAATTCGATTCAGCAGCGGATTCGAGGTCGCAAAGCTCCCGAGCGGTTCCGTGCCGGCGTGGACGATCGTCATTTGCAGCGCTTCGATCCGCGGCTGCGCGCCGTCCGGTTTCGCCGACGCCGTCGTCGTGCGCAGGTAGCGCGAACCCACATAGTAGAATTGGGGAAACCATTCCTCTTCGCCGTCGGTCGCCTTGGTGTAACTCCACCACGCGCTCCCCCGGTGTGCGCCGCCCATCGTGCCGCGCTCGATCGCGCCGTCCGCGTTCGCCACTTCGCCCGGCGTCAGCGTCACCGTCGAACCCGCCGGCCCGCTGACGCGCAGCCGCGGCATGAACGACGCATTCTGCCCGAAGTCGAAGAGTTCCGCGCCGTCCGCGAGTTTCCGCCGGCTGATCGGCTCGCGCGTCTCGATCGCCCGCAACGGCTCGGATGCGTGGCTCTGCCCTCGCAGCACGTCCACCGGATCGTTCGTGACCACCGCCTCGGCCCATCCGGCCGCATCGAAGCCCGCCCGGTCCCAGCCCGCCGGCCGCCAGCGCGCGTCGAAATCCTCGCCGCCGTAGATGCTCGAAAACGTGATCGGTCCTGGCCGCGTTCGCCACGCGTCGTCCGTGCCGACGACGCTCCTCGTCCCGTCGGCGTATTCGATTTCCAGTTGCGCGATCGCCCGCAGCGGACCGAACGACCCGGTGAACTTCGCAAACCGCCCCGCCGGTCGCTCCACGCGGTACATGCCCGAACCGAGCGTGAGCCCGAGGGCGTTGTCTCCCTCGCGCAGCGACGCGGTCACGTCGTGGGTGTCGTAGAGCACTGTCCGGCGATAGTTGGTCCAGCCGGGTGACAGCAGATCCTCGCCGACCTTCGCTCCGTTCAGCCTCGCCTCGTATTGCCCCAGCCCCGTCACGTGCAGCAGCGCGCGCTTCACGCCGGCTTTCACGGTGAATTCCCGACGCAGCAGCAGCGACGCGCAGTCCGCCTTCGCTGCGATCCAATGCGCCGTCCAATCCTCCGGGCGCAGCACGCCCATCGTCCACGTCGCCGGCGCACTCCACGCCGTAGCCCGTCCGTCGCGATCCCACGCGCGCACTTTCCAAAAGACCTGTTGCGAGGAATGGAGCGGCTCGCCCGCGTACCCGATCTGTGTCGTCTGGTCGCCGGCGACCCGCCCGCTGTCCCAAAGCTCACCGCGGTCCTCGGCGAGAGTTTGCGCGCTCGCCGCGACGACGATTTGCCAGGCGGTCTGCCGCTGGCCGCGCCCGGCGCTCTCGAGGCGCCACGAAAGCGACGGCTGCGGCGCGTCGACGCCGAGCGGATCGACCGCATAGCCGCACTTGAGATCGACGACCCGCAAGGACGCCGCACTTGCACCGCCCGATTCCGCCGCCATCGCGGACCACGCGAGCAGCGCAAAAATCGCCGGCAGCCACCCGCGAAAATATTTTCCCACGGCGTTCACAGCCGCTTCGGATCGAGGACCACGTATTTGATGTGCTTCCGATTCCAGGTGTAGGCGATGTGGACCAATCCGTCCGACGCCTGGATCACCGCCGGATAGGCATAGCCCGCCGCGCACGGCTCGGTTTCGAGCGTCAATACCCGCCGCCAAGCCACGCCGTCCTTCGACAGCGCCACGTCGAGCGGCCAGCGATTGCCTTTCGCTTCGGTCGCACGATGTCCGCTGTGGTTATAAACGACCAGTTGTCGCCCGTCATTCAGCGTGACCGCATCGATGCCGGAATTCGGATTGGGCAGGTCGGTCGCCGTCAGCGGACTCCAGGTCGCTCCGCCATCCGCCGACCACGTTTGCGCGATCACACCCTGCTTTGTCCGCGCCAACGCCTCCAGTTTTCCGTCCGCCGCGAAAAGCAGCGTCGGCTGGATCGCGCTGAACGACGGCCCTTCCGGCACGTCCGCCGTTCGCGTCCAGGTCTCGCCGCGATCCGTCGAGCGTTCGAAATGCAATCGCCAGCCGCGCGGACCGCCCTCCGTGCTCGACGGGCTCAGCCATGCACCGCCGGCCAATTCCACCGGCTTGTCCTTGATCGGTCCGAGAATCCCGTCCGCCAGCCGGCGCGGCTTGCTCCACGTCGTCCCGCCATCCGTCGACGTGATCGCCATGCTCCACCATGCGCTCGGCGACGGCCCCAATTTGTAGAAGAGGAACAGCGGCCCTCTCTTCGGTTGAAACAGCACCGGGTTCCAGGCCGGGACGCGCGGTCCCTTTTGATCCGCGCCGTTCGCCACCTCGCGCGCCGGCTCCCAGCCATCGTCGCGACGACGCGCAAACCAGATCCCGACATCCGGGTTGCGCTCCTTCGTGCCGCCGAACCAGGCCGCCGCCATCTGCCCGGGCGCTAGTTCGGCCAGCGTGGCGGCGTGGCATTCCGGATACGGTGCATGCTCGTTGACGAATTCCGAACGAAGCACCGCCGGCGGTTCCGCCGCGGTCGCCGCCAGCGGCAGCAACAGGCTATAAATCCAGGTCTTCATGGGTTGATCAAAATGTCTTCCGGTTTCTTCCGCATCGTCGCCCTCGCGGCCAGCACCAGGACCGCCGCCGCCAACAGATAAATGCCGCCGCCGAAAGCGATCGCTTCGCTCATGTTTTCGACATCGCTCGCGTGCCGCCCGTATTTTGTCGCCAGGCCCACGGCGAGCGGGCCGAGCGCACCGCCGCCCCAGCCCACCGTGTTCATCACTCCCGCCGCGCTCGCGCGAGCCCGCGGCGCGATCACGTCGTAGAGCGCCGCGAAGATGTTCGAATCGTAGAGTCCCTTGCTCAGGCCGAAAAACGTCATTGCGACCAGCAGCGTGGTGACGTCGCGCGTCAGGCCGACGAGCACGATGAAACCCGCTCCGACCGCGAGTCCGACGGCCTGCACCAGGATTCGTCCAGCCGCCCAGCGGCGTGACCACGCATCCGCCAGCCAGCCGCCGATCGGCACGCTGATCGCGCTCGCGAGATGAATGAAAAGCGATCCCGACAACCCCGCCGTCGTCAGCCGGAATCCGAATTTCTCCGTGAGAAACGTCGGCGTCCAGGTCAGGAAAATCGTCGCGACAAAATTCGCGCCGAGAAACGCCAGCATCAACAGCCACGCCGCCGGGCGGCGAAAGATCTCCCGCCACGTTTCCCTCGCGCCGAGCGCCGCCGCCCGCTCCGGCGTCTCCGGCTCTTCCGAATTCCTCGGCGGCTCGCGCAAAAACCGCGCCAGCACGACCGCCAGCGCCAGCCCCAGCCCGCCGAACACATAGAAACCGCTGCGCCACCCATGCGTCTCCGCCAGCCACGCTCCGAACCAGCTGCCGCCGATCGTGCCTGCATAGACGCTCGATTGGTGCCACGCCATCGCGCGCGATCGCGTGCGCCGGCCATGATAATCGCTCAACAGCGACATCGTTGCCGGAAAATAAAACGTTTCACCGAGTCCTTCGAGCGCGCGTACCGCCACGAATTGCCACAGCCGGCCGCAACTGCCGGTGAGCAGCGTCACCAAACTCCAGAACGCGCATCCGCCGAGAATGAGTTTTTTCCGCGACACGCGATCCGCGATGAAACCCGCCAGCGGTGCACCCGCCGCATATACCCACGCGAACGCCGAGCCGATCAGTCCGAGTTGCACCGCATCGAATCCAAATTCCGCCTTCAGTCGCGGAAACACCGAGAAGATCGCCTGCCGGTCCGCGTAGTTGAAGAAACAAATGAACCACAGCATCCCGACCACGGCCCATTTGTAGTTCTGGCGCATGCGAGATTCAGGATTTGCCCGGTGCCGCCGCGATCAGCCGCTCCACGAGCGTCCTCGGTACCGCGAGAATGCACCCGTGCCGTGCGTTGGCCGGGAAATTCACTTTGTCGCTCACGTCCTCCCACGTTTTCAAATCCCGCGAGCGCACCATGCCGATCGCGTTGAGCATGTGCTTGTCGAAATACACGCGATACTCGCCGTCGACCTTGATGCTCGTCGGCCCCTCCGCCCAATACGCTCCTGTCAGCGCGGGCGACGCCGCGCCCCACGGTCCTTCCGGGGTCTCGCCGCGAATCATGCGGATGTTCTTCTCCGTTTTCGGCGCGAGCGTTTCGTTCTTCACGAAGAGCAGCCACGTCCCGTCGTCATCGCGCAGCAGGTTCGCGTCGATGACGTTGAAACCTCCATCATACAATAGCCGCGTCGGCGTATAGTTCGCGAAGTCCGTGGTCGTCGTCGCGTAGATGCGATGATTCCGTTCCGGCCGGCGGTTCGACAGCTCGGTCTCGCGAAACTTTCCGAGAATCGTCGTCGACCAGAAAATCAGATAGTGCTGCTTCGCCGCCTCCCACACGATTTCCGGCGCCCAGCAGTTCTGCGCCGCCGGTTCCTGCGCCATCACCGGAATCGCCTGCTGCTCGGACCAATGCAGCAGATCGCGCGAGGACGCGTAGCCGATCTCACGGCCCTTCCAGCCGCTCGTCCACACGAGACGAAACACGCCGTCCGGCCCGCGATAAAGACACGGATCGCGCATCGCCTTTTCCGCACCCACCGCCGGCTTCAGGTAGCTGCGTCCGTCGTTGAGCATCTCGAATCGATACCCGTCCGCACTCCACGCCAGGCGGAAACCTTCCGCCTCGCGGTCGTGATAAAAATAGGCGAACAGGAAACACGTCTCCGGCAGCACCGGCCGCGGCGCCTCCGCCGCCCGCGCAATTCCGACCCACCCAGCCAGCGCCATCACGCAGCCGGTAACCGCGCGCCTTAGCACACCGCCCGGGAGACCGCTCCGCCCCTTCCGCCCGCTGTTGGCGCGCGTTCCTCTGCCTGACTCGCGTTCATCCGTGTCCATTCTGGTTCTTCTCTGAATGAATTCCGCTCCCTCAATCCGTCGGCAGCTCCGTTTTCGCCGGCTCGCCGTCCGCGCCGATTCGCCGCACGCGAATCGCCATTCCGGCCTTGCCGGGCAGCGAGACTCGTCGTCCGGTCGCGTCGCCGAATTGATAGTCGTCCAGCTTCTTCGTCACGAATTCGCCCGGCACCGGCGTGATCGTCATCGCCCACGTGTCGATGACCTCGACCCGATAGCGTTGTCCATCGGCCACGCCGTTTTTGTAGAGTTTGAACTCCCACTCGCTCGGCTGCTCGCGCCCGAAATACGTCAGATAATAAAGTCCCGGCACGCCGCCCGTGTTCGCTTCCTGCCATTTGTCGATGGGATCGATTCCCGACGCCGGCCCGTCCTCCAGGATTTTTCGCAGGAACGCCAGTCGCGGCGCGCTCTCGCCGTGCAGTTTTCCACCGAACGAGGTCCACGTGTCCGTCTCGTCCCGGTAAAAATAATCCCCGTGCCCCACATATGTGCCGGCCACCGTACCGCACCAGAAACGGTGCACCATCTCCTGGGCGCTGAGATTTCCCCAGCGGTAATGGCTGTCGCCCTCGTATTTTACTTCGTCGTAAACGACCGGCTTGCGCCAGACGTCGCGATAAAGTTCGGCTCGTCCCGGCTCCTCCACAGCCGCTCCGTTCTGCATCGAGACGTGTGTTACCCACGGTTTGGCGTGGTCGTAGAGCAACGCGCCGTTGTGGATCGAGCGCAGGTGGTCGTAGGGATCGGCCGCCTGCACGAGCTCAAAGAGCCGGTCCCAGTCCGCCATCGTCTTCGTGCGCACGAAATCAAACTCGTTCGCCAGCGACCACCACACGTTCCGAAACGCCCCGAACCGCGCCACCACATAACGCACGTAGCGTTCGTCCGCCGCCGCTCCCATCGTGTCGAAGCCCCACGGCTTGCCGTAGGGGTTGAACAAAATCAGATCCGCCTCGATGCCGAGCGCGCGCAATTGCCCGAGGCGCTGCTCGTAGTGACGGAAAAATTCCACGTTGAAGCGCGTGAGATCCCAATCCCGCGGCGGCTTGCCCACGAACGGCCAGCGCGCCGGCGGAATTTTCCGGCGAAACGCCTCCGTCTGCGGCAGGATCAGCATGCGGGCCTTGTTGAAGGGCGCCGTCGCGAGCGTCTGCAGCGTCTGTTCCTGCACTTCCTCCGGCGTATCGAGCCAGTTGTAGATCGTCGTGCCGACCGGCTTGAACGGCGTGCCGTCCGCATAGGCAAAATGAAATGTATGGCGCACGCGCACCGGCCCGTGATTCCCCTTCGCCGCCGGCGTCACCGTAAACGTGCCGAGCTTGCCCGTCAGCTCCCATCGGTTGGATTTCGTCTCGTAACGCCAGGCACCCGTTGCCTCCGGCATGAAACGCACCCGGTAAACGCCTTCGCCGTCGTAGAACCCATCGACTTCATGCGTATGCGCGCCGTCTGTAAAAATCGCCGAGAAGCGCACGTCGACGAAAGGATTCCCCCCCGCCGGCCCTTTCAACTCGAGTTCGAACACGTCCCATTTCTCGACCATCTGCGCGCCCGCCGCCGTGGCAGCCACAGCCAAGAGTGGAGCGCCCATGAGCAAACCAAGGATGCGTCGATGAATTTTCATGAAACGTCTATAAAAGGAATCAGCTGCATGAACGCCGATGTAGGAGGCCTGCTTGCAGGCGATAAATGACATCCGCCCGCCGAAATCGCCTGCCAGCAGCCTCCTCCATTCATCATTCGAAAGATCACGGAAAGCCCTTTCATTTCGGCTGCACGTCACCCGCTTCCGGCAGACCCGTGATCACGGCTTTGCCGGGAAATTTGTCGCGATACTCTCGCGCCATCGCCGTGATCGACGCCGCGCTCGGCCGTCCGCCTTTCCACAGCCGCTGCTGCTGCCGCGGCGCAAGATCGGTGCCGCCCTTCGGCGCGAATTCCTTTCCGGCCGCGGTGCGAAACCAATACGTGAGGTCGATCACGTCCACCGCCGCTGCCCGCTGCGGATCCGCCAGGATCGCATCCTGCACGTCCTTGCACGCGCTCAGCGCAATCAACGGATGCGCTCCGGTCTCCCGCTCCCACTCGGCCACCACGTCGAGCCAGAATTGCATGAAGTTCAGCGGCCCGCTGTTTTCCGCGCTCAGCGTGTGGATCACGTTCGGCTCGCCCGCGAGATTCGTCAGGCATTGCCGGATGTAGGCGCGGTGCAGCGATCGGTAGGCCGGATCGCTCAGGTCGTAGAATTCGGCCGCCATCTTCATCGTATCGCCGGTGAACGGCACCGGCTCCGTGAAGTGCGTGCCGTTGATGTTGTTCACCGGCCGCCAGGGCGAATCGACCCAGTGCGCGCCGGCTTCGAGGATGTTGTGCTGAAAATACATTTCGTCGACGAGCACGAGTCCCTTCGCCCGCGCCAGCGCCGCGAATTCCCGCAGCCGCCCGAAATACCACGGATTGTATTTCGTGAGATCGTAGCGACTGAGCCCGTCCCACGCGCTGCCCTGTCCGCTCCGCGCGAACGGCTGCTCGTAGAACGGCGGCCACACCTCGGCGTCCGGCCGCCGCATCCGCTCGTGATCCATTCTCCGGCGGTCGTACCAGAGGCCGTAGTGGTGTCGTAGCACCGTTGCATGAGTCGCGACCATGCGGTCCGTCAGCGCCTCGAGATCGTCCGTGAAAATCGCTCCCGTCTTTCCCGGCACGAACCGCGTGATCGCCGGCTCCGTCGGCTCCGCATCCTTCAGCAAAAATCCCCGCCACCATGAAATTCCCTGCTCCCGCCCGCTCAGCCGCTCGCCGCCGACCGTCAGCACGCCATTCACCACCGCGAGCTCCTTCGCCCCATGTAGGGCGGGGTCGCCGAACCCCGCCGCCTTACCTCCCGCACGTCCCATCGAGCCGCCTTCCTCCCTCACCCCCGCCTCCGTCGCATACGTCCTCCGCTCCAACGCCACCAATCCCTTCTCGCCCATCCGCGCCGCCAACTGCGCCCGATAGAGACTCTGCGGCCGCACGAACTCGTTCACCTCGCTCCACCGCCCGTCGCCCAGGAACTGTCCCCACACGCCGTCCGCCCAATTCTCCGCCGTCGGCGGCGCGCGACAAATCACGACCGGCGCCGAGCACTGCCACAGCATCGAGTTCGCCGCGGCCCAGCCCACGCCTTGGTTCCAGGTCTCGCGATTGTTCAGCTCGAGCGTCCCGCCGTCGAGCGTCACGTTGTCGAACAGCACGCCCGATGCCCAACTGCCCGTCGACCCGCTGAACCCGTGGCTGCGCAGCGCCGTGCATTCGAGAAACACGTTCGGGCCACCCGCCTTGTAGCCGACCGTAAAATCGTTCCGCCCATCCTCGGCGCGGCAGCGCAGGAAAAGCGTCTGCTGTCCGTCCGTGTGAAACGTGTGTCGTCGATAACCGCCCATTTCCGACACCGGCGCCAGCGACGCGCAGTCCTGCACCGTGACTCGGCTGGAGCCCGCACCGAGGTCGATCGTCGAACCCGCGAAATGAACGCCGGTGACGTTCGCCACCCAGCCGTCACGCACGTTTTCAAATCGCACGGCTTCCCAAGCGTGCTGCTCGTCGAGCGGATTCGCCGGATCGACCTCCGTCTCGCAGCGCAGGTTTTCCACGCCGACCTCGCTGATTTCGCCGGGCTCGCTCACCACCGCGATCGTCCCGCCGCCGAATTTCTCCTCGAGCGCCGTCGTCAACGGCGCGTCCAACGTGATCTCTTTCTCATTCGCCGCGACCACCGTCCGCTGCCACTCGAGCGTCATCGCCGCCGGCTTCCAGGTAAACTGCTGCCGCCCCGGCGCGACATCCATCCCCACCGCGTGAATCCACTCCTTCGTCGCCGGCCTTGAAATCACCACGCGGTCGCCCTCGCGCCACCCGCCGCCGTCGGCGACGTGCATCACCGTCACTCCCACCGCCACCCGCGCATCGGCGATCGCCCGCGCCGCCGCCAGCTTCCGCTCTCCGCGCCCGCCCACCGCGATCAACGCCCGCCGATCCGTTCCCGTCGCCACCAACACCGTCCCCTCGCCGCCCGCGCCCGCGCCGCGTAACACCACGCCGCCCGCCGAAATTTTCAACTGCCCCGCGATCTCGTAGCGTCCCGCGCCGAGTTGCACCGCCCCGCGCCCACCGTGCGCGTCCGGCTTCCGCGACGCCACGAAATCAACCGCCGCTTGGATGCGCGCGCCGTCATCGCCTTCCGCCGGATCCACGCGCACCAACGCCGCCACATCCGGCAGCGGCACGCCGCCGCCACCGTAGCCCGCCGACGAAAAATCCGGCACGCGATCGCTCATGGCGCCGACCGAGTATTCGAGCGCAGCTCCCTCGCGCACCTGATGCACCACCGGCGGACGTTGTTCGCCAAAAACGAGCGCGGGTGCGACCAGCAGAAACAAAAGCGAGGCCAGTCTCCCACGTGGTAGGGATGCCTCTCCGCGGCGTCCGCAAACGTGTCCTTCCGCTGCGATTCGCTTGGACCGCCATGCGACGGATCTCCCCGCGTTTTTGCTTTCGGAGCTCATGGCAATTTCCCCGAGACTGGCCCCAGCCCGTCGGCCTGCGCGATCCGTTTCCCATTCGCCCACACCGTGAGTCCCGCGCCGCGCCCGTAATGTCGTCCATCGCGGTCCCAGACGATCGTCAACTCGCGCCCGTGATAGCGCACCGCATCGAGCGCAAACCAGTCCCATGCGTCCGCCGGCAGCAGCGGCGCGACTTCCACCACGTCGTCCGCCCTCGGCCGCAACCCGATCACGCCCGTGATCAGCAGGTCGGCAAATGTCGAGTGGTTGTAGTCGCGGCTCCGTGGGTTCGCGCCCATCAGCCACGCTCCGGTTTTCTCGTCGAGATACTCGCCGATATACGGTTTTCCGTCGTAGCGCTGCGACCGCACGTACGTTTGAAACGCGTCGAAATAATCCCGCGCCGTGATCGCCGGCGTCGGTCCCGCCTCGAGGAGATTGGCCAGCGCCGTCAGCGTCTGCGACGTCGCAAACGGCCACACCGCGCCGTCCCACTCGCACGTGCCGACGCCGTGCGATCGAAACTGCGGATGCCGCCGCTCCGCCGTCGTGATGCCGAACGGCGCCTTGAAACCCTGCGCGTCGGTCAGTTGCCGCCACGCCTCCTCGAATCCGCGTCCGCGCTCCGGCAGATCGAAATACCACGGAATGAAACCGATCTCCTCCCGCACTTTTATTTTTACGCCCGCCTCGGTCACCGATCCGAAAAATTTAAGTTCGTCGTCCCACAGCGTCGCCTCCACGGCTTGCCGCAGTTTCGCCGCCTTCGTCTCGAATTCCTTTTCCAACTCCGTCCGGCCCGCGAGCCGCGCGATCGCCGCCAGCGCTTTCGCGTTGCCGAACATGTAGCTGTTGATCGTCGGCCGCACGTTCTTCACTTTCCGCCCGCCGCTGATCGACTCCTCCATCGCGTCGCGCACGTCGTATTGCCAGAAGAGTCCGTCCGCTCGGCCATTGTCCGTTTCCCACTTCCGGTAGTCCGCCACCAGCGCATCGAGCAGTCCGACGAGCGTCGGCGTGTCCTGCGTCACCAGCCAGCGCTGCCAAAGCGCGTCGTCCAGCCATTGTGAATACTTGTGCAGGTGCGGCTGCACGCCGCCGTCGGGCCCGCGCAGCCAGTAGGTCACATACTCGTCGCAATACGCCGGGTCGCGCAGCCAGCGGCCTTCCATCAGGTGATGCCCCAGCGCGCTGCTGATCGGCTTCGGTTTCGTGATGAACTCCGTCAGCACCCAACGCCCGCTCGCCTCGTCGTGCTTCAGGTGCCGGCGCATCGCCCACCAGCGGAACCAGTAGATTTCCTGCGTCGCCGCGTCGCTGCACTCGAAGAGCGGCACGTTCCCGCGCAGCCAATCCCACGCCGCCGCATTCGGGATGGCATTGACGACGTCCTCCGGCTCCAGCGCGTTGAACGCCGCCACCTGCCCCGCAAACGCGTCCGCGTGCAACACGCGCTGCTCCTCGGCTGCCACTGCCCACCCGCCCGTCGCCAGCGCCAGTGCCGCCCGCGCGAGCCAACTCCGCCCGCTCCGGCGCGGCCTCGTCCTGACAGACGCGGCGCAGCTTCGAAACGAGAACATGTGCGGGAGAGGGGGCAAAACGGGGAAGAGCGTTCGGCGGACCGCCGCGCCGATATGGCCGGCGAATCTGCGCGGTTTGATCGCGAAACTAAACCCCTAAAATAACCTAAGGAGACCGCAGGCTCCTCCACGTTTAGGAAAATTATTGCCGGGATCGTAATATGGCGTTTGCGGCCATGAACGCAGCTCCGACGCCCCTCCCGCGCGCTCCCTTTCCGCGGGCCTTCGCGATTCACAGGTGAATCGCCGACTTGCGCAGCATCCGTCTCGCGCGTTGTCCGCCGCCGCCGCGTTTTTCTGCGCCGCGCGATGGCGTTGTCATATTTTTTTCCACGCGCCGACGATCTCGTTTCCACAGTTGCCAATGCGGAAATCCGCCATTCTGCCTAGAACCTGCGTTCCTCGCCGCGATGCCCGATCTCCGCCCCATCAACCTGCTGCAGCCGTCGCGCGTGATCTTTGGCGAAGGCGGCGCGGCCGACGCCGTGGCAGAGCTGGCTCGGCCCGGCACCCGCGTGCTCGTCGTCACCTCCCCCTCGGTGCAGCCGCACGCCGATCGTTTCGCCGCATCGCTGCGCGCGGTTGACGCGGTCGTCGAAATCGTCGGCGGTATTTCGCCGGAGCCGAACGCCGCCGCCATCGAAGCTCTTCGGGTTCGCGCCAGAATTTTTGGACCCACCCTCGTGCTCGCGCTCGGTGGCGGCAGCGTGCTCGACGCCGCCAAGCTCGCCGCCACGCTGCACGACCACCCCGCGCCGCTCTCCGAATTTTACGGCCAGGCGCGGCTGCCGCCCCGTCGCACCGGCCTGGTTTGCGTTCCGACCACTGCCGGCACGGGCAGCGAGGTCTCGCCCAACGCGCTCGTTTACGACGATTCTTCGCGCACCAAAAAAGCGGTCATCGGTCCGGCTTTGGTTCCCGACGTCGCCATCGTCGATCCCGGACTGATGATTTCCCTTCCGCCGGCCCTCACGGCGACGACCGGAGTGGACGCGCTTGCGCACTGTCTGGAAACCTATGCCAACCGGGCCGCAAATCCCGTCGTCGATCTGCGTTCCCTGGAGGGCGTTCGCTTGCTCGCCGCCCATCTCCCCGCTGCGATCGCCAATGGCGCCGACCTGCCCGCGCGTGCCGGCGTCGCGCTCGGCAGCCTCTATGGCGGCCTCGGTCTCGGCCCGGTGAATACCACCGGCGTGCACGCGCTCGCCTATCCTCTCGGCGGCGAATTTCACCTGCCGCACGGCCTCTCGATCGGCTTGCTCCTTTCGCACGTCGTTCGGTTCAACGCCCCTGCGATGCCCGCACGGCATGCGGCGCTGGCTCGCGCGCTCGGCGCCGATTCCGCGTTGTCCGACGCCGCCGCCGCCGAGGCCTGCGCCGATCGGCTCGATCTGCTGCTCGCTGCCTGTCGCGTGCCGCGCGGACTCGGTGCGCATGGCATTCCTCGCGCGGCGCTGCCGCGCCTCGCCGACGAAGCCCTCCAGGTCACACGCCTCCTCAAAAACAATCCGCGCGAAATCACCCGCGCCGACGCGCTGCGCATTTACGAATCCGCCTTCTGACATGCCTTCCGCCCCTTTTCATCGCGAAGTCATCGTTCCGCTCGTGACACCGGTCACCGCCGACGGCGCGCTCGACGAACCCGCCGCCGCCCGCCTCGTGGAGCATCTCGCCACCCACGGCTGCGGCATGCTGGTGCTGGGCACCACCGGCGAGGTCGCGTCCCTCCCCGCCGCGCTCCGGCTGCGTTACGTCGAGATTGCGGTCCGCGTCGCCGCGCGTCGCGTGCCGGTCTTCGCGTGCGTCGCCCACAACGCCTTCGCCGACGCCGTCGCCCTCGGCCGCGCTCATCTGGCTGCCGGCGCCGACGCCGTCGTCGGCATGCTTCCGAATTATTTCAAACTCGGTCCCGCGGAAATCGAGGACTACTTCGTCCGCCTCGCCGACGAAATCGCCGGCCGGTTTCTCCTCTACAACATGCCCCAGACCACCGGCATGTCGCTGCCGCTCGACGTCATCGATCGCCTTTCGCGTCGACCGCACATTTCGGGATTGAAGGATTCCGAAAACACTCCGGGCCGCGGCGAACAGGTCGCCGGGCGCTTCGCCGGCCGTCCCGGTTTTGCCCTCTACATGGGCGTCGCCGTTCACGCCGTCGCCGCGCTCAAGCTCGGCTTCGCCGGAGTCGTTCCCAGTTCCGGCAACCTCGTGCCCGCGCTCTGGCGCACGCTCGCCGACGCCGCGGCGGCAAACGACTGGCCTCGCGCCGAAGCGCTCCAGCAGAAACTCGACGCCCTCAACGTCGTCTTTCAGCGCGACCGCTCGCTCGGCCAGTCGCTCGCCGCCTTGAAAGCCGCGCTCGCTGCCCGCGGCCTTTGCTCCGATAACATGCTTCCTCCCCTTCGTCCGCTCGATGCCGACGCCCGCCAGGCGGTCGCCCACGAAATCGCCGCCTTCGGCTGAACTCATGAATACTCCTCCTCTCGTCGTCCTCGCCGACGATCTCACCGGTGCCGCCGAAATCGCCGCCATCGCGCACCAATCCGGACTGCGCGCCGTGGTCCACACGACGCCGCCGACCGGCAAGAGCGATGCCGACGTGCTCGTCTGCGATACGAATACGCGGCTGCTTCCGCCCGCTCGCGCCGCCCGTGCCGTCGCCGACCTGGTGCAACTCTTGAAACGCCGCTCGCATGTTTCCTTTTTCAAGAAGGTCGATTCGGTCCTCCGCGGTCCCGTGCTCGCCGAGGTAAACGCCTGCGCCGCCGCGCTTGGCCGTCGCCGCACGCTGCTCGTGCCTTGCAATCCTTCGCTCGGCCGCGTCATTCGCGATGGGCATTACTTCGTGGGTGGAGTGCCGTTGCATCGCACCGCGTTTGCCCGCGATCCGCACCATCCGCGCCAGACTTCCGACGTCCGCGCATTGCTCGCCGGAGAGAAAGGTTCGTCCCTCGTCAGCCTGCCCCGCACCGGCCGTCTGCCCGAATCCGGCCTTGTTATCGGCGAAGCGGATACGCCGGCCGACGTGCCTTTCTGGGCCGGCCAGGTCGATCGTCACACCCTGCCCGCCGGCGGCGCCGATTTTTTCCGCGCCTGGCTGCAGAGCCGCCGCGCTTACGGCCCGCGCGTGCTCAGCGCTCCGTTGCCCCAGGGCGGCACGCTGCTGCTCAGCGGCACCGGCACTCCGCCCACCCCTCTTTCGCCGCTGCCGTGCCCGGTCGTCGAACTTTCGCTGCGTTCCCTGCCCACCGCCGCCGCGCTCGCCGCCCGCTTGCAGCCGGCGCTCGACAAATCGGGCTTCGCGGCCATCGCGATGCCGCGCACGCTCGGGCGAAGTTCCACCGCCCCCGCCCGGTTGCATCGTCTCCTCGTCCGGCTCGCCGTGCGGCTGCACGATGCGGACGCGTTTCGCCATCTCATTGTCGCCGGCGGCGCCACCGCTTCCGGAGTCTTGCACGCCTTCGGCTGGACCGAACTGGAGGTCGCCCGCGTGTGGGGCCCTGGCGTCGTCACCCTCCGGCCCGCCGCCGCGCCGGACTTCGTCGTCACGTTGAAACCCGGCAGCTACGCGTGGCCCACCGCGTTCGGTCACGAGTTCTCCGCCGTCGCCGCGGCCTGACATGCCCCCAACGCCGATCATCGCCCTCACGCTCGGCGACCCGGCCGGCACCGGCCCCGAACTCATCGCGAAAGCGCTTGCCCAGCCGGAAGTGCGCGCGTTGGGCCGGCTGCTCGTCGTGGGCGATGCGGCCACGCTCGCCCGCGCGCAGCAGTTCACCGGCACGGCCGTTGCCTTCAATCCCGTCGCCGACATCGCCGACGTTCGCTTCGATCCAGCCTCCGTCGATGTGCTCGATCTGAAAAACGTCGATGCCGCACGCGCGCGGCTCGGTCAGGTCGACCCGCTCGCCGGCCAGGCGGCTTTCGAAGCCATCCGCGCCGCCACCGCTCTCGCGCTCGCCCGCCGGATCGACGCCGTCGTCACCTCCGCCATCAACAAAGCCGCGCTCAATGCCGCCGGTCATCGCTTCGACGGCCATACCGGCCTCCTCGCCCACCTCTGCCAGTCGCCCGGCGCCACCATGATGCTCGCCGCCGGTAACCTTCGCGTGAGCCACGTCTCCACGCACGTCCCGCTTCGCGTCGCCATCGAGCGCGTCCGCCCCGAACGGATACTGAAAGTTCTCCAGCTCACCCACGACGCCGTTCGCCGCCTCGGCATCGAGCGCCCGCGTCTCGCCGTCGCCGGCCTCAATCCCCACGCCGGCGAAGGCGGCCTCTTCGGCGACGAGGAGGAAAAATACATCGCTCCCGCCATCGCCGCAGCGCGCGCCGCCGGCCTCGACGTCTCGGGCCCGTTCGCCGGCGACACGATTTTCTTCCGCACGCTCCAGGGCGAGTTCGATGCCGCCGTCGCCATGTATCACGATCAGGGACACGTCGCCGCCAAGATGCTCGGCCTCTGGCGCGGCGTGAACGTCACCCTCGGCCTCCCGATCATCCGCACGTCCGTCGAACACGGCACCGACTTCGCCAACGCCGGCACCGGCCGCGGCGATCCGCGCAGTCTCATCGAAGCCATCAAGCTCGCCGCTACCATGGCCCGCCCCGCGTCATGAGAACGAGCCACTTGTCGCTTTTTTTCCTGCCGCTCGTTGCGCTCGCCGCTCCGGCTCCCTCGACGCCGCCTCTCGTCTACGTCGGCCACGACACCGCCACTTCCGCCGCCGACGGCAATCTCCGCCCCGT
This sequence comes from Verrucomicrobiota bacterium, assembly GCA_048498075.1. GTDB lineage: Bacteria > Verrucomicrobiota > Verrucomicrobiia > Opitutales > Opitutaceae > Opitutus. Next base: position 54,871 of record JBEHYR010000031.1, read on the forward strand.
CGTCGGCGTGCAAAACATCCAGGTTTACCGCGCGAATCGCACCCACTCCGCTCACGCCGACGGCCTCGATCACACCTACACGCACCAGCCGATGCTCGCGTGGTGGCACGGCAAGTTCTACCTCGAATTCCTCAGCGCCACGCGCAACGAGCACGATCCCGGCACGGTCAACTCGCTCACAACCTCGCCCGACGGCGTGCACTGGTCGCCGCCTCACGTGATCTTTCCGGCTTTCGCGCTCCCCGACGGTTCGCAAACCATCACGCATCAGCGCATGGGTTTCTACGTCGCCGCCGACGACCGTCTCCTCGTGCTCGCCTTCTACGGCAAGCACCCCGCGCCCAACGACGGCACCGGCCTCGGCCGCGCCATCCGCGAGATTCACGACGATGGTTCGCTCGGTCCGATCTATTTCATCCGCCTCAACGCCCGCCAGCCGTTCCCCGATTTCACTCCGCCCTATCCGCTCTACCCCGCGTCGCCAGATCATGGATTCGTCGCCGCCTGCGACGCGCTCCTCGCGAACCAACTCGTCACCGCGCAGTGGTGGGAGGAAGACCAGCTCGACGACAGCGGCTTCTACACCGTGAAGGGCAAGGCGCTCTCCTACGTGCATCGCCCCGACGGCTCGGTGCTCGGCATCTGGAAAAACCGCCTCGTCGCCACGACGCACGACGACGGCCGCTCGTGGAGCGAAAAAGTTTTCGCCGGCAACGTTCCCAACAACGCCTCCAAATACTGGCTGCAGCACACCGACGACGGCCGTTACGCGCTCTTTCTGAATCCGACCAACCGTCTCCGTCATCCACTCGCCGTGATGACGAGCGACGACAGCGCCACGTTCACGAATCTCTGGGCGATTCACGGCGAACTTCCCGACCAACGCTTCGGCGGCGCGTTCAAAAACATGGGGCCGCAATATGTCCGCGGCATCGCCGAGGGCAACGGCACGCCGCCCGACCACGCCGCCGCGACCTGGGTCGCCTACAGCGTGAACAAGGAAGACATCTGGATCTCCCGCGTCCCCGTCCCGCTCACCGCCACCGCCACCGCCTCCGGCCCTGTTCACGACACCTTCGAATCCGACCCCCTCGGCGCACTCCCCGCCGGCTGGAACACTTACAGCCCGCTTTGGGCCCCCGTCCGCATCGTCGAAACAAAATCCTCCTCCGCGCCAGACACCGCAACCACCCACGCGCTCGAACTCCGCGACGAAGACCCCTGCGACTACGCCCGCGCCATCCGCGTTTTCCCCGCGACGCACGGCGTGAAAATTTCCTTCAAGCTCCTCGCCCGCCAGACCGGCGCCCGCCTCGAAATCGAACTCCTCGACGCCCATGGCGCCCGTCCCGTCCGCCTCGCTCTCTGCGAAGACGGCGTCATCCGCGCCGATCACGAGGGACAATGGTTCGACGCCGGCATCTACGCCGCCGACCGGTGGCAGACGATCGAACTCGAAATTCCCCCGAGTCTCACCGCCGATCATTGCGCGCTGACCATCGACGGCCGCTCGCCTCTCGCCCGTCCGGCGATTTTCACCGACCCCGTCGCGTCCGTCGAACGCCTCTCCTTCCGCACCGGCGCCTTCCGCGACCGCGGCGCCGGCGGCCAGGACATCCCCGGCGCCGACGAAAAGCTCCCCGCCGCCTCCTTTCTGATCGACGACGTCGCGATCACCCCGGTCCGCAACGAAACGCGATGATTTTTCTCACCGGCCATTGCGATCTGGAGTGCGGCGGCTCGACGCCGCTTTTTGCGGGCCGGTTCGACGGCCCGCCCGCAAACCCAACGCCGCCCCCCGGATTCGCTGGAACGCCCACTGCCAGAATTTCTGCCCCATGCTCCATCTCCACCCACTAGATATCGCCGTCCTCGTCGTTTACTTTGTCGGCATCGGCGTGCTGACGTTGGTGGTCTCGAAACGCAGCCGGACGACCGAGGATTATTTCGTCGCCGGCCGCTCGATGCCCGCGTGGGCCGTCGCCCTCGCGATGATGGCCGCGCTGATCAGCAGCAACACGCTCGTGGCCCATCCCGCGACTGTTTACCAAAAAGGCCTCATCCTCCTGCTCGGCAGCGTCACGCTTCCGCTGGTGTTGCTCATCGTCGCCCGCTACATCGTGCCATTTTACCGCCACGTCGTCGGCATGAGCGCTTATGAGTATCTCGGCGCCCGGTTCGGCTTTGGCGGCCGGTTGTATGCCTCCGCGTGTTTCGTCGCTGACCGGCTCTTCGACGTCGGCGTCACGATTCTGACTACCGCCATTCCGATCAACGTCATGACCGGCTGGGACCTGTCGACCGTGATCCTCGGGCTGTCGGTCTTCACCATCGCCTACACGATGATCGGCGGCATGACCGCGGTCGTGTGGACGAGCGTCGTGCAGGGCGCGGTATTCGTCGCCGCTGCCGTCGTGCTCGCCGCGCGCCTGATTTTCGCACCCGAAGCCGGCCCGCCCGGCAGCGTCATCGCGAGCGCGTGGGCCGCTGGCAAGTTTCAGCTCGGCTCCTTCGAACTCTCGTGGCGCTCGCTCTCCGATCCGGTCGTCACCACGCAGTGGCTGTTCATCCTCGCCTACACCGCCAACTGGGCGCGCCGCTACATCGCCGATCAGCATATGGTGCAACGTTACCTGATCGCCCGCACCGACCGTGATGCCAGCCGTGCCGCGCTTTGGAACGGCCTCGTCTGCGTGCCCGTCTGGGCGATCTTCATGTTCATCGGCGCGTGCCTCTACGGCTACTACCAGCTCACCGGCCAGCCCGCGCCGACACCGACCGACAACGTCGTCCCCGCGTTCATCGTCACGCATCTGCCCGCCGGACTCGTCGGCGCGCTTCTTGCCGCAATCCTCGCCGCGTCCATGTCGTCGATCAGTCCCGACCTCAACAGCGTCGCCACCGTCCTCACCACGGATCATCTCAATCACTTTTTCCCCGGCCTTTCCGATCGCGTGCAACTTCTCCTCGGCCGCCTCATGGTCGCGCTCTCCGGCGCCGCCGCCACCGGCGTCGCGCTGCTCATGGTCCCGCGCTCCGGCGCCGCCTCGATCATGGAGCGCGGCGTCACGATCGCCGCCGTGCTCTCAGGCGGAATGCTCGGACTCTTTTTCCTCGGCTTCCTTACGCGTCGCGCGACGCGCACCGGCTGCTACGTCGGCATCGCCGCGTGCGTGATCTTCTCCGCGTGGGGCATTCTCACGCAGCCCGCCAACCGCCAGCTCGACCTGCCTTTCAACTTCAACCTGAACCCCATCCTCATCGGTCTCCTCGGCCACGTCATCCTCTTCGGCGTCGGCTACCTCGCCAGCCTCGTGTTCGGCGGTTTCCGTCCCGACAACGTCGACCAGCTCACCTTTCGCCGGAAGTCCGTGCCGCCGCCCGCTGAGGTTTCTTCACCTCTCATCACTTTGACTGAACCGTGATGTTTCGCCGCGCCTCTCCCTCAATTTTCCGCCTCCTCCTCGCCGCCCTCGCATCCAGCGTCGCGGCCTCCGCCGCCGTCATCCCGCCCGCGTCGCCGTCCAGCCGAATCCAATACGGCATCGACCGCCTCACCGCCGCGCTCGGCACCGATACCGCGTCCACCGTCCACGTCGGTCGCGTCGACGCCCCCGAGATCCGCGCCCTCGTCGCCGCCCACCAGCTCTCGCTCTCGGCCAACGACGACGCCGCCCACGAAGGTTTTCTGCTCGCCCGCTGCACCGACGGCACCATCGCCGTCGTCGGCGCCGACGACTCCGGCGTCCTTTACGGCTGCCTCGAACTCGCCCGCCGCCTCGCCGCGCACGAACCGCTGCCCG
>JBEHYR010000032.1:0-57319 GCA_048498075.1 Verrucomicrobiota bacterium
CGAATTCATGCGCGCGGTCGCACGCCGCGGCCTCTCCTTCGCCTTCCCCACGCAGACGCTCCACCTCGAGAGCGAAGCCCTGCAAAAGATCGCCGCCTCCCGCCCCACGCCGCCCTCCGCCTGAGCGTAGCGCGGGCAACCTGCCCGCGCCTTTCTCCCGTTCATCCCGGATGAACCGGCCGTTTTCAGAACGCGACTCTCTCTCCCTCTCTCTCGATCAGCGTTCATAAGCGGATGAGCGGTTCCCGATGGCAGTGCGCCCGTAGCGCGCTTCTACATCCGTGCTCATCCGTGCCATCCGCGGTAAAAATGAACAGCTAAACTCCCTCTAATCCAGCGTCTGCCGATATCGCTTCACGCCGATCGTCATCGCCACGACGAGAAACAGCAGCAGCGGCCACAACTCCGGCGCGATCTCCGCCGCGCCGTTTCCCTTTAACAGAATCCCGCGCACGATCCGGAGGAAATGCGTGTTCGGCAGGCACGTGCCGACCCACTGCGCCCACTCCGGCATCCCGCGAAACGGAAACATGAAACCCGAGAGCAAAATCGACGGCAGGAAAAAGAAGAACGCCATCTGCACCGCCTGCAGTTGATTCTGCGCCAGCGTCGAGAACGTGATCCCCATCGCCAGATTCGCCGCGATGAACGGCAGCGACACCGCATACAGCAGCGGCAAACTCCCGACCATCGGCACGCTGAACAAGAATTTCGCCGCGATCAGAATCAGCGTCACCTGGACGTAGCCGACCGCGACGTAAGGCAGGATTTTTCCCACCATCACCTCGAACGGCCGCACCGGCGTCGCGAGCAGGTTTTCCATCGTGCCGCGCTCCCGCTCGCGTGTGATCGCGAGCGCCGTGATGACGACCATCGTCATCGTCAGCACCACGCCCATCAGCCCCGGCACGACGTTATACTGCGTGATGTTCTCCGGATTGTAGTGCGCGTGGATCCGAAAATCCACCGGCCCGCTCTTCGCGCGCAGCCGCGCGAGCGGACCCGTGAGATCGCGGTTCAGCACGCTTTCCGCGATCGCGCGCACCGCCGAGATCGCCGGTCCCGTCGCCGCGGGATCGGTCGCATCCGCCTCGATCAACACCGCCGGCCGCTCGCCGCGCAGCAGTTTGCGCGAGAAATCCTCCGGGATGTTGATCACGAACTGCACGTCCCCCAGCTGCAGCAGCTCCTGGGTTTCCGCCTCGGTCTCCGCCTCGCGCACCAGTTTGAAATAATCGCTCTGCCGCAGCGCCGCCACCAGCGTCCGCGCGAACGGCCCCTGGTCCGCGCTGCGCAGCGCCGTCGGCAGATGCTTCGGATCGGAGTTGATCGCGAACCCGAACAGCAGGAGCTGCATCAACGGAATGCCGACCATCATCCCGAACGTCACGCGGTCGCGCTTCATCTGCACGAACTCCTTCAACACGATCGCCCACAACCGATGCCACGTGAACCGCCTCATCCCGCCTCCTCCACCCCAGTGTCATCCATTAGATGACACTTCAAAGAACCACTCTCATAGGTATCGGTGGGTAAAGTGTCATTTAATAGATGACACTTCGTCCGGGAGGGAAGGGCGGATTTCATGCGAAATTATCCTTCGCTTCCTCCATCAAACTGATGAACACGTCCTCGAGCCCGGCGTCCACTTTCCGCCACTCGTGCCGCGCGTCGCGCACGCCCGCGATCGCCGCTTCGAGTTTTTGAGCGTCGCGTCCGGTCACATGCAGCGTGTTGCCGAATGCCACCACTTGCTCGACGTCCTCGCTCCCGCGGAGTTTGTCCGCGATCGCGTGCAGTGCCGGCCCGCTCACGCTCCACGTCGTGAGCTGCGCCGCTTCGAGCACCTTGTCGAGCGTGCCCCGCGTGAGCAATTTTCCATACGCGAGATAAGCGAGCCGGTGGCAGCGCTCCGCCTCGTCCATGTAGTGCGTCGTGATCAACACCGTCAGCCCGCCCGCGGCGAGTTGGTGAATCTCATCCCAAAAATCCCGCCGCGCCTTCGGGTCGACGCCCGCCGTCGGCTCGTCGAGCAGCAACAGCTGCGGCGAGTGAATCAAGCACGCTGCCAGCGCGAGACGTTGTTTCCAGCCGCCCGACAACTGCCCTGCAAGTTGCGCGCTTCGGTTGCGCAGTCCCAGCCGGTCGAGGCTTTGGTTCACCGCCTCGTCGCGATCCGGCACCGCGTAGATTCGCGCGATGAAATCCAGATTCTCGCGAATGCTCAGATCCTCGTAGTAGCTGAATCGCTGCGTCATGTAGCCGACGTGCCGCTTGATCTCGGCCTGCTGCGTCAGCACGTCGAACCCAAGACACGTGCCCCGGCCCGCGTCCGGCGTGAGCAAGCCGCAGAGCATGCGGATGAACGTCGTCTTGCCCGAGCCGTTCGGCCCGAGAAATCCGTAGATTTCGCCGCGCCGCACCTGGAGATCGATCGCGTTCACGACCGTCTTGTCGCCGAATTTTTTCGTGATGCCGGCGACGTCGATCGCGAGGTCGGTGGAAACGGTGGACATGGAAACGCGAGCCGCTCGCCCGCTCTTATTCCTTGCGGACCGCCGGCCCGCGCTCTCCTCGCGTCACATCCACCGGCTGCCCCGGGTGCAAATCCCGCGCCGCGGCCGGATCGAACACCGCCTCGACCATGAACGCCAGCTTCGACCGATTCTCGCGGTTGTACAAAATCGGCGGCGTGAATTCCGGCTGCGGCGAGAGATAACTCACCTTCGCCTCCAGCGCCGCTGCCTGCCCCGTGAGATTCACGTGCACCGCGTCGCCCGCGTGCAGCGTCGCGAATTCCGCCTCCGGCACGAAAAACCGCACCTTCATGTTTTCCGGCGGCAGCAGCGCCACCACCGGATTTCCCGCGACGACGAATTCTCCTTCGCGATACAGCGTGTCGTAAACCAGCGCCGCGCGCGGCGCCGCCTGCGACTTCTGCTCCACGTTCCAATCCGCCCGTTCCTTCGCCGCCTCCGCCGCGCTCACGTCGGCCTCCGCCGCCGCGATCGCATCCGGCCGGCCGCCCAGCCGCGCCGTCGCCAGCTGAGCGGTCAATTCATCCAGCACCCGCATCGCCTGCTCATGGTTCAATCGCGCCCGATCGTAGTCGATGTCCGACACGACCTTCGTCCGATGCAGCTCGTCGAGCCGCACGAATTCGCTTTTCGCCAGCTCCGCCGCCGACCGCGCCTGCTCGCTGCGCGCCTCGAGCGCCGCGAGTTCCGACGGCCGTGAACCTTTTTTCAAATCCTCCAACCGCGCCTGCACCGAGCGCAACTGGTCCGCCGCCTGCCGCTGCGCCGCCAGCTCCGCGCTGCGTTCCAGCGCAAACAGCGCCGCCCCCGCCTCCACGCGCGCGCCCTTCGCCACCGCGAGCCGCTCCAGCCGCCCCGCCAGCGGCGAAGCGACATACACGAACTCCCCTTCGAGATAACCCTGCCAACGCGTCTCGTGCGGCCGGCTGCAGCCAGCCAGCATCAACCCGGCAATCACGAACCCAGCGAAGAAACGCATCGACGTTTTCTGTCAGCCGCCCCGCTGTCCTCCAAGAACGAAAGCGCGAGGCGGCTTTTGCGCGCGTCGCGGAGTTGCTTCGCGTCCGCGGAGTTGTCTCGCTCTGCGCATGCCCGCGCTAGTGAACGTCAAGGCCGAGGTGATGGCGCTCGTCGACCGCAAGGATGTCGTCGCGCTCCGGAAATTCCTGGAGCCGTGGTTGCCCGCCGATCTCGCGCCGATCATCGCCGACCTGCCCGTCGGCGAACTCGCCGCGCTCTTCCGCGTCGGCTCACGCGAACTCGCCGCCGCGACGTTCACCTACATGCCGCTCGAGGCGCAGAAGAAACTGCTGAAAGTTCTCCACCAGGACCAGGCCGCCGCGCTGCTCAACGCGCTCCCACCCGACGACCGCACCGCCTTCCTCAACGAACTCCCGCTCGATGTCGCGATGCAGCTCCTCGCGATGCTCACGCCCGACGAGCGGCAGGTCGCCCAGTCGCTCCTCGCGTATCCGGAACACAGTGTCGGTCGCATGATGACGCTCGATTACATCGCGCTGCATCCGGACTGGTCCGTCCGCCAGGCGCTCGACTACATCCGCGAGCACGGCTACGACCGCGAGACCCTGAACGTCGTCTTCGTCGTCGACGACCACGGCCACCTCATCGACGACGTGCGCGTGCGGCGTTTCCTCCTCTCGCCGCTCGACCGCCCCGTGCGCGAACTCCTCGACGGCAACTACACGATGCTGCTGCCGACCGACGACCGCGAGAAAGCCCTCACGCTCTTCAAGCAGTTCGACCGCGTCGCGCTCCCCGTCGTCGACGAAAGCAAAAAACTCATCGGCATCATCACCGTCGACGACATGCTCGACGTCGCCGAGGCCGAGGCGACCGAGGACATCCAGAAGCTCGGCGGCAGCGAGGCGCTCGACGAGCCCTACATCACGATTGCGTTGCATCGCATGGTGAAAAAACGCGCGAGCTGGCTCGTCGTCCTGTTTCTCGGCGAGATGTTCACCGCGACCGCGATGGCCTACTTCGAGGACGAATTAAAACGCGCGGCAGTGCTCGCCCTTTTCATTCCGTTGATCACGAGTTCGGGCGGCAACGCCGGTTCACAGGCCTCCACGCTCGTGATCCGGGCGATGGCGCTGGGTGAATTCAAACTGCGCGATTGGTGGCGGGTGATGCGACGCGAGCTTGGCGCCGGACTCGCGCTGGGCGTGATCCTCGGCGCGATCGGATTTTTGCGCATCACGATCTGGTCGCGATTCTCGAACATCTACGGCGAACACTGGGCCCTCGTCGCGACGACCATCGGCCTGACTCTCGTCGGCATCGTGTTGTGGGGCTCGTTGATGGGTTCGATGTTGCCGATGTTGATCAAGCGGCTGGGCTTCGATCCTGCGGCTTCGAGCGCGCCTTTCATCGCCACGCTCGTCGACGTAACCGGCCTGGTGATCTATTTTACCGTGGCCCTGCTCATTCTGGGCGGAACTTTGCTCTAGTCCGGCGCGTCACTTGACGCCGCCCGCCACGCCTTGTCTAGTTCTCGCATGTCATCGCTCCGCGTTCCTTCGCTCCTCGCCGCCTCGCTGCTCCTCGCAGGGCCGGCCTCGCGCGCGCTCGCCGACAACAACGCCAACCCTTTCCTCCCCCCCGCCGCCGCCGCCGCTTCGACTGCGCCCGCGCAGGATGCCAATCTCGAACTCCGCGGCATCATGGCCGCCGGTGACAGCACGATGTTCAGCATCTACGACTCCACGCACCACATGAGCGCGTGGACGAAGCTCAACGACGTCGGCCGCGACTTCATTGTCCGCAGCTACGACGCCTCGAAGGAAACCGTCAGCGTCGACTACCAGGGCCGCACGCTCACGCTCGCGTTGCACACCGCCAAGGTCGTCTCCGCTCCGGTGAACGCCCTGCCCGTTCAAAACGCGCCCGGCGGGCCCACGCCGCAGCCGATCGGCGGCCCCGTCGTCCTCAATCCCACTCCTGCCGACGAGCAGCGCCGCCTCGAAGCGATCGCCGCCGAGGTGAATCGCCGCCGCATGATCCGCCAGCAGGCGATCCAGGCGAATCGCACCGCCGCCGGTCAGCCGACGCCGCAGACGCCGCAGGGTCAGCCCGCGCGGCGCTGAGTTCGCGTCGCGGGCCTCGCCCGCCGGTGCTCGCCGTGTTGCCGCGCCGGTTTCAGCGCGGATGAAAGCCACTAAAACTCCTGTCATTCTGAGACTCCGAACCAACGCCAAGCCGCCGGGTGGCATCCGCCGATGAACGCTCAAACGCCTGTCATTCTGAGCGCAGCGAAGAATCCATTTGGACTTTCGCACGCGCGTCATGCCACGAAGCGCGCACTGGATTCCTCACTGCGTTCAGAATGACAATCCGAATGCCCATCGGCAGCGCAGCCCGCCCGCTGTAGGAGCCTGCTTGCAGGCGATGATCGATTTTCGCACGCGCAAAATCGCCTGCAAGCAGGCTCCTGCATCACGAGATTCGGCGCCCAGCAGCGGACGCTCCACCACGCGGCGCATCCGCCGTTCTCGCTTTCCGTCGTTCTCGCCCCCCGGCGTTTCCCGCCGCCACCCGCACCACTCCGGAAAACTTTTGTCAGTCTCCCGCGGCCGCGCGTAGCTTGGCCGTTCGCATGCCCGCAGTCCGCCCAGTCTCGCGTCCGCCCGAACACTCGAATCCGGCCATCATCCGGCGATTGTTCGCGCTCACGTGGCGTTACCGCAGCGGCTGCCTGCGCGTGCTCTCGATGCAACTCGTGCTCCTCACGATGGGCATCGTCGGCCTCAGCTTCACCGGCCTCGGCATCGATTACATCCGGCACCGCGTCTCGCACGTGCCGCTCTCGCCGAATCCCCTGCACCTCATGCTCCCCGACGAGTGGCCCTGGCAGCAGGTGCTCGGGCTCCTCGCCGGCCTGATCCTCGTCCTCGCGCTCGCCCGCGCCCTCCTCAACTACAGCTATTTCGTTTCCGTCAACAAACTCGTCCAGCAGCACCTCGTCGTCGATCTGCGCGGCATCGTCTACGACAAACTCCAGCGCCTCAGCTTTCGTTTCTTCGACGCCAACTCCACCGGCTCGATCATCACGCGCGTGACGAGCGACGTGCAGGCCGTGCGCATGTTCGTCGACCAAGTCCTCATCCAGAGCGTGATCATGGTCATCTCGCTCACCGTCTATGTCCTCTACATGGTGAGCCTCAGTCCCGGCCTCACGCTCGCCTGCCTCGGCACCACGCCGCTCCTCTGGGGACTCGCCGCGTGGTTCTCGAAGAAAATCCAGCCCGCCTACGCGCATAACCGTACCCTCGTCGAAACCATGGTGCAGCGCCTCGCCGAAAGCATCCAGGGCATCGCCGTCACGAAAGCCTTCGGTCGCGAAGCCGAGGACCGCGCCCGCTTCGATGCCGCGAACCAGGCCTGCTTCGACCAGCAGCGCGACATCTTCTGGCGCGTGAGTTTATTTTCGCCCGCCGTCGGTTTCCTCACGCGGATCAACACGATGATTCTCCTCGGCTACGGCGGCTGGCTCGTCACTCACGACCGCCTGCCCCTCGGCTCCGGCCTCGTCGTCTTCGCCGGCCTCCTCGAACAATTTTCCGGTCAGGTGAACAACATCGCGACGATCGTGAACAGCATCCAGCAATCGCTGATCGGCGCCCGCCGCGTCTTCGAAGTCCTCGACGCTCCCGTCGAAGTACAAAACGCCCCGCACCCGCTCCGACTCGCCCGCCTCACCGGCGCCGTCCGCTTCGAAAACGTCTCCTTCATCTACTCGCCTTGGGAGCGCGGGCGGCTCGCCCGCATCTCCGATTCCCCCGACGACACCGCGCCGGTCGAACCCGTTCTCCGCGACATCCACCTCGACGTGCAGCCCGGCCAGTGCGTCGCGATTCTCGGCGCGACCGGCGCCGGCAAGAGCGTCCTGATGAGCCTCATCCCGCGCTTCTACGATCCCACCGCCGGCCGCGTGTTGATCGACGGTCTCGATATCCGCCAACTCCACCTCGACGACCTGCGCCGGAACATCGGTCTCGTTTTCCAGGAAAGTTTTCTCTTCTCCAACACCATCGCCGCGAACATCGCCTTCGGTCACCCCGAGGCCACACCCGCGCAGATCGAAAAAGCCGCCCGCATCGCCGCCGCGCACGATTTCATCGCCGCGCTGCCGAAGGGCTACGACACGATTCTCGGCGAAAGCGGCAGCAGTCTCTCCGGCGGCCAGCGCCAGCGCCTCGCCATCGCGCGCGCCGTCCTGCTCGAGCCCGCGATCCTGCTCCTCGACGACCCCACCGCGGCGATCGACAGCGAGACCGAGCACGAAATTTTCGAGGCGCTCGACCGCGCCATCGCCGGCCGCACCACGTTCATCGTCGCGCACCGGCTCAGCACGCTGCGCCGCGCCGATTTCATCGTCGTCATGGAAGACGGCCGCATCGTCCAGCGCGGCACGCACGCCGAGTTGATGGCCGTGCCCGGCCCGTATCTGCGCGTCGCGCACCTGCAGCTCGTCGACAGCCGCGAACTCGAGCAGTTGAAACTCGAGGAAGGCGCCGCATGACCGCAAACCCCGCCCCCGCCTTTTCCGCCCGCCCCCCCTCATCCGTCCGCCCCGTGTCGAGTAACCTAATAGGTTACTCGACGATCGGGCGCTGCGGTTTCAACTCCTCGTCGAAAGGCGCCGCATGAAACCGCCCGCCCCCGCGCCGAACTCCGCCAGCGCCCCCGCCCCCGCGCCCGCTTCCGCCGCCGCGCAGAAAAATCTCATGCTCGTCCACCGTCCGCGCGACGACGAGGACGAGGAGCAATTTCGCCCGCTCGAGTGGGGCCTCATGCGCCGCCTCTTCGGCTACACGCGCCCGATCGCCGCCAAGCGCAACTGGCTCATCATCCTCACCGTCGTCCGCTCCGCGCAGCTCCCCGCGTTCAGCTGGCTCATGGCCGTGATCATCAACGGCCCCATCACCCGCCACGATCTCTCCGCGCTCGCCGCCGGCCTCGCGGGCTACGCGCTGCTCGCGGTCAGCACCGACGCCATCTTCCACTTCCGCCAGCGCTTCGCCCTCGAGATCGGCGAGTCGGTCGTCAACCAGCTCCGCGCCGAAATCTTCGCGAAGGTCCAGCGCCAGCCGATGAGTTTCTTCCACCGCGTGAAGCTCGGCCGTATCATCAGCCGCGTGACGAGCGACGTCGAGGCGCTGCGCGTCGGCATCCAGGACGTGCTCTTCGTCTGCGTCGTCCAATTCGGCGGCATGCTCTTCGCCGCCGTCGTGATGGCGTGGACCGACTGGAAAATGTTTCTCGTGGTCGCCGCGATGGCGCCCGTGCTCTGGCTCATCAACAATCATTTTCGCATGCAGCTCAGCCGCCTCTCGCGCTCGGCGAGCGACAGCTTCAGCCGCGTCACCGCCACGCTCGCCGAGTCCGTCGGCGGCATGCGCGTCACGCAAGGCTTCGTGCGCCAGGAAACCAATCTCGGCCTCTTCCGCAGCCTCCTCTCCGACCACGCCCGCTACAACATCGCGCTCGCCCGCACCTCGGCGAAACTCACGCCGCTGCTCGAGTTGAACAGCCAGTTCTTCATCGCGATCCTGCTCCTGCTCGGCGGCTGGCGCGTGTTTCACGGCGACATGAGTGTCGGCGGGCTGATCACGTTTTTCCTGCTCGCAAATCAATTCTTCGCGCCGATCGCCCTCATCGGCACGCAATACAACCAGGCCCTCGTCGCGATGGCCGGCGCCGAGCGCGTCTTCCGCCTCATCGACGTGAAACCCGACTGGGAAGACGACCCGCACGCCACCGACCTGCCCGACCCGCGGCGCGCGGCTGCCGCCGCGGTTCCGGGTTCCGAGTTTCGGGTCCCGAGTTCGCCAAACCCCGACACCTCGAACGCCAATGCTTCAACTCGGAACCCGGAACCCGGAACTCCGAACCAGCGCGGCGCAGCCGCCGCCGCCGGCATGCGCGTGGAATTCCGCGCCGTGAACTTCGGCTACGATCCCGCCCGCCTCGTGCTCCACGACATCAACTTCGTCGCCGAACCCGGCCAGACCGTCGCGCTCGTCGGCCACACCGGCAGCGGCAAGAGCTCGATCGTCAATCTCGTTTCCAAATTCTACCTGCCGACCGGCGGCGAGCTGCTGATCGATGGCCGCGAGATTCGCACGCTCACCAGCCATTCGCTCCATCGCCAGACCGGCATGGTGCAGCAGGCGAACTTCCTCTTCAGCGGCACCGTCCTCGAGAATATCCGCCTCGCCCGCCCCGAAGCCACCGACGAAGACGTGCGCGACGCCGCCCGCCGGCTCGATTGCCTCGACCTCCTCGAAGCCCTTCCGCAGGGCTTCCAGACCGAGGTCGGCGAGCGCGGCGCCAGCCTCTCCGTCGGCCAGCGCCAGCTCGTTTGTTTCACCCGCGCGATGCTCGCGGACCCGCGCCTCGTCATCCTCGACGAAGCCACCAGCTCGATCGACGCGATCACCGAAGCCCGCCTGCAGAAGGCTCTGGAAGCTCTTTTGCAGGGAAGAACGAATTTCGTCGTCGCCCACCGGCTCAGCACGATCCGCCACGCCGGCCTCGTCCTCGTGCTCGACCAGGGGCGTATCATCGAACGTGGCACACACGCCGGTCTGCTCGCCGCCCGCGGTCACTATGCCGCGCTCTACAACCAATTTGTGCAGCTCGACGATCGCGCCTCGCCCCCCGCCTCCCTCTAGAAACTTGAAGATTCTCCTAGGCAAAAGGCCCATTTTCCCTCTAGAAGTGCCCTTGCTTTCACGGGAAAGCGTCCAACAACCCAAAATCATTATGGCTAAAAAATCCGCTCGCAAACCGAACGCCGCATTCATGAAACCCGTCACGCCCGACGCCGCTCTCGCCGCCGTCGTGGGTGCCGCTCCTCTCCCCCGCACCGAGCTGACCAAGAAGCTCTGGGCCTACATCAAGAAGAACGGTCTGCAGGACAAGAAGGTGAAGACGCAGATCAACGCCGACGAAAAGCTCCTCGCGATCTTCAACAAGAAGAAGTCCGTCTCCATGTTCGAGATGACCAAGCTCGTCTCGGGCCACGTCAGCTCCTGAGCTGAATTCAGTTTTTCCTCTCGACCGCCGCGGTTCTCCGCGGCGGTTTTTTTTGTGTCCGCGGGCCGACCTCCATCGCGCGTCCGATCGTGCGCGCCCCGCAAACCGGCAATGACCCTGCCGCCTCGGCGTTCATTCTGGACGATACCGGCGGAGCCCGACGTCCCTGTCGGCCCGGCTCGAAACGACCTCACGTCGTCTCACGCCGGCTCGACGAGAACGCCCGCTCCGCCTTCGGCATTGCGCGTCCGCCGCGCCACGCTGATCTTTTCCGCACCCTCCCGCCGCCTCCGCCGCGCCATGTTTTCCTTCCTTCAACGCCAGCTCGCGCTCATTCTCACGGTCGCGGTGATTTTTCTCGCTGGCACCGGCGCCGGCTTTTGGCGCTACGGCCGCGCGCGCGAAGCGATGCGCAGCGCCCTCATCATCAAAGTCCGCCGTTCCGCCGCCGCCTTCGAAGCCTCCGAGATGCGGCAACTCAGCGCCGACCCCGCCGGCACCAACGCTCTGGTCCACGCCGAAGTGAAGGCGCGGCTCCTCCGCCTCCACGACGTCGAGCCCGGCGTCCGTCGCGTCTATATTTTCCGCATCCTTCCCGCCGCCGGCCAGGTCCAGCTCCTCGCCGACTCGTCGCCCATCGACGCCGGCGGCGTGCTGCGCTTCGCCAACGACGCGGACGCCCCCGAACTCCCCGCCTCCGCTTCCGATTTGGAAAACGTCCTCGCCGAGACCGCGCCACCCGTCGCCGATCGCTTCGGCATGTGGATCACCGCCTACGCCGTCATCGGCACGCCGAAACGCGGCGAGCCGCGTGACGTCCTCGGCCTCGATGTCTCCGCCGAGAGCTGGCGCCGCTCGCTGTGGAGCGACAGCCTCGGCACGGCGATTTACGTCTGGATGATTCTCGTGTTGCCGCTGGTCACCTTCGTCAACAGCCGCCGCCAAACCCAGCAACGCGACGCCCTCCGCAATCTCACCGAGGCGATGGAGCAAAGCCACTCCGCCGTCATCATCGTCGATCTCGACGGCCGCATCGAATACGCGAACGCCGGCTTCTGCCAGCAGGTCGGCTTCACCCGCCGCGAACTCATCGGCCGCCCTTGGAGCGAATTCCAGGGCCCGGACGTCCCCGCCGAATTGATGCGCGAACTCATCGACACGCTGCGCAGCGGCCATCCGTGGTCCGGGGAGTGGAGCATGCAGCGGAAGGATGCCTCGCTATTCCCCGTACGCGGCGGCTTCACCCCGGTCAAGGACCGCGTGGGCGATACGCGCAGCTACGTCGCCGTGTTCGAAGACCTCACCGAATTTCGGGCAACCGAAACCGTCCTCCGCGAGGCGAAGGAGCGCGCCGAGGCCGGCGACCGCGCCAAGGGCCAGTTCCTCGCCACCATGTCGCACGAGGTCCGCACCCCTCTCAACGGCATCGTCGGCTTCTCCAGCCTCCTCCTCGACACCGCCCTGACCCCCGAGCAGCAGGAATACGTCGAGACCATCCGCACCAGCAGCGAGACGCTCATCCAGCTCACCGGCGACATCCTCGACTACGCCCGCATCGAATCCGGCCGCCTGAAACTCGACCCGCAGCCCTGCGACCCGCGCGAGTGCATCGAAAACGCCCTCGATCTCGTCGCTGCGCCCGCGACGAACAAGGCCATCGAACTCCTCCACTGGGTCGATGATTCCGTCCCGAGCGCGATCGTCGCCGATCTCAGCCGCCTCCGCCAGGTGATCGTCAACCTCGTCAACAACGCCGTGAAGTTCAGCGCCGAGGGCGAGGTCGAGGTCGCCGCCCGCGCACTCTCCGTCGACGCCCCCGATGCCGGCCCCACGCCGATGTGCGTGCTCGAATTCACCGTGCGCGACACCGGCATCGGCATCGCCCCCGAGCATCACGCGAAAATCTTCCGCCCCTTCAGCCAGGCCGACGACTCCACCACCCGCCGCTACGGCGGCACCGGCCTCGGCCTCGCCATCTGCAAAAACATCGTCGAGCTGATGGAAGGTCGCATCTCGTTCGCGAGCGAGCCCGGCCGCGGCTCGATCTTCACGTTCACGATCCGCGTGCCCGTTCACCACGCCGGCATTCCCGCCCGGCCGCCGCCCCCGCTCACCGGCCGCACCCTCGCCGTCGCCGCCACCGCGCCGGGCCTGCGGCGCGAACTCACCCGCCTCGGCGCGCGCCTCGGCGCCGCGACGATCGAGGTCGATCCCGCCGCGCTGGCCATCACGCCCGGGTGGGATGTCGCGATCATGGATGTCACCGGCTCCGCCGCGCTCGCCATCGCCGGCGCCCGCGCGCCCCAGCCCGCCCTGCCCCCGGAAAAAATGATCGGCCTCGTGCCGGTGGTCCTCCCCGGCGAACTCCGCGCCGAACTCCGCCGCCATTTCCGCCTCGTCCTCAACAAACCCCTTCATCACGACATGCTCCTCAGCATGCTCGCGTCGCCCTCGACCGGCCTCGCGCTCTCCCCGCCGGCCCCCGCCGCGACGCGCCCGAGCCTCACCGCCGACACCTACAATCTCCGCGTGCTGATCGTCGAGGACAACGCGGTCAACCAGCGCCTCATCCAGAAAGTCGTCGCGAATCTGGGTTGTGAATACACCACCGCCGCCAACGGCCGCCTCGCCCTCGAGTCGCTCGCGCGCGCGACCCCGGACATCGTGTTGATGGATCTCCACATGCCGGAACTCGACGGCCTGAGCGCCACCGTCAAGATCCGCGCCGGGGAAGCCGGCGCCGCCGCGCGCGACGTCTGGATCATTGCCCTCACCGCCGACGCCCGCGAAGAGCAGCGCGACCGCACGATCGCGGCCGGCGCCAATGACTACCTCACGAAACCCATCCGTCTCCCCGAACTCACCGCCGCCTTCCGCCACTACCTCGGCGCCCGCCGGACTTAAGCCGCCTCTCATCGCGCTCCTCATGAATTCGTCCACCGCCCTCGACCCCGTCGCCTCGGTCCAACCCCGCATCCTCGTCCTCGACGACGAGTTCGCTCAGCGCGCCGGCATCTGCCTCCAGCTCGGCAGCGTCGGCTACTACGATTTCCTCGAGTTCGAGGATCCTCGGCCCGCGCTCGAATTTCTCCGTCACAACGAAGTCGATCTCGTGATCGTCGACATCCGCATGCCCAATCTCCCGGTCGATGGCCTGTGGTTCATGGAGCAGTTTCGCGCGTTTGATTCGGTTACGAGCATTATCATCCGCACCGCCCACGACGACCTCGCGATCGCCGACGCCGCCCTCGAAGCCCGCGCCATTCGCCGCGTTTTAAAAAGCCATCCCAAAGCCAGCGAATCGCTGCGCCGTTCCGTTTCCCTCGGCATCGTCGAGACCCGCCAGCGCCGCCGCACCCAGCGCGACGCCGCCGCCACCGTCAGCACGCAGGACCAGCTCGTCGACGTCCTCGCGCGCACCGACGACCAGATCGCCGTCGCGGAAATGTGCCGCGGCTTCACCGCCAGCTTGTCCGGCCAGATCGAAGTGCTCGGGCAGCACGCGGCCGCCCTCGCGCGGGCCGATATCACCGCGGACGAGTTTCACCCGCTCGCGGCGCAACACCTCGCCGCCGTCGAAAGGCTCGGCGCGGAGGTGACCGCCTTCCTCGGCAATTCCTATCTCGCCAGGCTCGGCAATACGCCGGGCATCGCCGACGTCGATCAATGCCTCGATGCACTTTCCACCGCGCTCGTGCACAACGCGGCACTGACGAATCGGGCGCTGGTCTTTTCCCTGCGACGCCCATCGTCCCGGCTTTCCTTCTGCGCGAACCCGCAACGCGTCGTCACCGCCCTCAGGCACCTCGCCGAATACTGCGCGATGCAGGCCCGCCTGAGCTCCGCATTCGCGATCAGCGCCACGCTGGAACCAAAACTGCGCGCCGACCTGGAGACGGCGAGAACGGGTCACTACGTGCTCAACGCGAAAGCCGCCACCCGGGAACCCTGCGTGGCGCTCACCGTCCACGTCGACCTGGCCGGTTTCAACCTGGCGCTCCTCCACGAGGCGCTGCGCCGGTGCTCGGAAAATCCACGCGTGGCGAATCTTCTCATGCTTTCCGCGGCCATCGCCGACAATCACCTCGTCTTCGAAGTGTCGCTGAATTCGCCGGAGCCCTCGACGTTCACCCTCTACCTGCCCGCGGCACGGAGCGGGTGATCGGCGACCGCGACGCACGGCAGCGCCAGTCGGAAATGGGCGCCCGCCTGTCCCTTGGGCGTGAGGTAAAAAATCTCGCCCTTCATCGCATTCATCGCTTCCCGACAGAACGCGAGCCCGAGCCCCGTGCCGTCGCTCTTCGTCGTCGTCCACCGCGCAAACAGTGCATCGTGAATCTCCGCCGGCACGCCGGGACCATGGTCGATCACGTCGACAAACGCGAAGCCATCCCCGCGCCCGAATTGCACGTCGACCCGCGCCGGCGTGCCCGCCACGAGTGACGCCTGCACGCTGTTGCGAAACAGATTCAGCAGCACCTGCCGGAGCAGCCGCCCGTCCGCGTAAGCGTCGCCGGGCGTCTTCGCCTGCACGCTGATTTCCACCGTCCCGCTTTGGAAAGGCACCGCGCTCTGTGTCACGGCCGCCCTCAGATCCACCCTCTGCGTCTCGATCCGCTCCGGCCGCAGCCGCACCATTTCCAACGCGAGATTGTGATTCGCGGCGAGATCCGCCGCCTGCTGATAAACGGCGGCGCGGTGCGGAGGCGTGATCCGGCCTTCCTGCCCGTCACGCAACGCCTCCAGCACGCAAAGGATCGCCTCGATCTGATTCCGCGACTCGTGGCTGAACTGCGCCGCGATCCGTCCGACCTGGGCGAGCCCATGCGCCCGCAGCGCCTGCTCGAGCGCCCGCACGCGCTCGATGCCGGTAGCCGCGATGGCCGCGAGCTCCTGCAAAAGTTCGATTTCCTCGCCCGTAATCGGCCGCGTGCCGCCGCTGCGCTCGCTCACGAAAAGCAACAATGAGAATCTAGGCCCGCTTTTCTTGATCAGCGCACCGAGCCGCTCCTCCGCAAAAACGGTCAGGATTCGATCGAGCGCCTCGCCCCAAAACTGCCGCAACGCCCCCTCGGGAGAGAGCCACCCTTTGTGCGCGCGCTCCGCGAGAAGGCGCCGTCCCGAATTCAACCCCGCCGCTTCGTGCAGTTCAGCTGAATACAGCTCGATCGCGACATCCTGGCCCTTGAGGAAACTTTTGCTCACCGCGCTAACCCGCGCCAGAATGGTTGATTCCTTTTCCGCGTTGGCGGCCACTTCCACGACTGCCTCGCGCGCGTCGTCGGCCGGTCGCGCAGTCAGCGATGATAAACTCCGGCGCACCGCCCCTTGTACAAAGACAAACAGCGGATAACTCATCAGCCCCCCCAGCACCAAAAATCCCCACGCCGTCGTCTCTGTGAATTCCCCGCCAGCCATCAAAAAAACGCTGATCGGTATCATCGTTAACAACGAATGCACCACCACCGTCACGAGATAACCCATCGCTATTTTGGCGGACCCTCTGACATCCAATATCCGCTCGGAGAGCTGCATCGCGATCACGCCGACCATGAAGACAATCGTGGTTCCTGAAAGGATACGTGAACCGGCCGGACTCCGCACCAGCAGAAAAACCGTGTAAACCAAGACGGAATAAACGGCGCTCACTAGAAGCAGGATCAACTCGCTCGGATTGACTCGTCCCGTTCGGTCCCGCCCCTTTTGCGCTGTGGCCAGTATCTGCAGCGGGAAGATCAGCGTGCAGATCACACGATAGTGGAAGGGATAAAATTCTGGCGCGCGTTGCGCGGTAAACACCAAAGCCGCGCCAATCATGAAGACGACCGCCGACAGGCTGGCCGACGGATTTCGCTTCACTCGCGACCGGAACAGCGCGTGAGGTTCGATCGCCGCGTCATACAGCAAAAACACCAAGACTCCGAGAAACATACCATACGGCGTCGCCAGCGGTCCCCAAAAACCGTAATTTTGCGTGCTGCGCGCCAGCGCGACGTGGATTTGCCACAGCGCAATCCCCAGCAGATAAGCCGCGAAATACCGATTCACCGCCCGCAGCGGATTCGCCCGATACGACACCCAGGCCGCGAATAACGCCAGCACCGCCGCGTACGGACCGAGATCGAGGACGAACCGCTGCGCCACCAGTGCTTTTTCGCTCATGAGTTTCGGTCCCCGATGACTTCCCGTCCCGCCGCAAAACGCAAGGTGAGAGCACGCGTGCGCCTCTCCCCTGCGCAGCGCGGCACGATCCTGCATCGCGCCCCGCCATCCGCCAATTCGCTTGGCGCTCCCCCCGCCACCACGCAGCCTCCACCGTCCTCTCTTCACGACATGCTTCTCGCCCCGAAACATCCGCAGCATACGCGGGCCGTGCTCATGCTGCTGGCGGCGACGTTTCTCTGGGGCCTCAGCTTCCCTGTCATCAAAGCCCTCCTCCTCCTCCACGAGCGCCTTCTCCCCGGCGACAACTGGCTCACGATCTTCTACACCGTCGCCCCGCGCTTCCTGCTCGCCACGCTCGTGCTGGTGATTTTTCAGGCCCGCGATTTCTGGCGTGTCACCCGCGGCGAACTCACCCAGGGCATCGCGATCGGTCTCTTCGCCGCCATCGGCATGCTCCTCCAAAACGACGGCCTCCGCTTCACCGCCGCCTCCACCTCCGCCTTCGTCACCCAGTTCTACGCGATCCTCATTCCCGTTTATCTCGCGCTCCGTTCCCGCCGCTGGCCCGGCCCGATCGTCTGGATCAGCTGCGTCCTCGTGCTCGCTGGCGTCGCGATCCTCGGCCGCTTCGACTGGCGCGCGCTCTCCTTTGGCCGCGGCGAATGGGAAACCCTCGCCTCGTCCTTCTTCTTCATGGGCCAGATTCTCTGGCTCGAAAAACCCGCCTACGCCGCCAACCGTCCCGCGAAGCTCACGCTCGTCATGTTCGCCACCGAGGCCGTCGTGTTCTGCGCGCTCGCCCTCGCCGCCGCTCCCGATCTCGCCGCCCTGCTCGCGCCTTGGAACTCACTGCCCTGGCTCGGGCTCACGCTCCTGCTCACCGTCTTCTGCACGTTGGGCGCGTTCACGATCATGAACGCCTGGCAGCCGAAAATCACCTCCACCGAAGCCGGCCTCATCTACTGCGTCGAGCCGATCTTCAGCGCCGTGCTCGCGCTCTTCCTGCCCGCGCTCATTTCGATCTGGGCCGCCATCGACTACGCGAACGAAACCGCCACGCCTCACC
Source organism: Verrucomicrobiota bacterium (assembly GCA_048498075.1). Lineage (GTDB taxonomy): Bacteria > Verrucomicrobiota > Verrucomicrobiia > Opitutales > Opitutaceae > Opitutus. The sequence goes on from JBEHYR010000032.1 coordinate 17,830, forward strand.
TGCTCCTCGGCGGCGGCCTCATCACCGCCGCCAACCTCTTTCTCCAACTCAAGCCGCCGCCGCGCTTGCCCCTCACCCTCCGCGAATCGAGCTGATCGCCCGCCACATCACCGCACCCAGAACGATCGCGCCGCCCACCAGCGCGAGCCTCGTCGGCCGCTCGCCCATCATGATGAGCACCCACACGGGATTCAGGATCGGCTCGATCACCGGAATCAGCACCGCCTCGAGTGCCGTCACGTGCTTGATCGCCCGCGCATACAGCCAGTAACTCACGCCGAGCTGCACCACCCCCAGCGTGGTCAACGCGCCCCAGCCCGCCGCGCCCAGTGTCGGCGCTCGCACGATCCACGGCAGCCCCACGAGCAACGCGAGCCCGTTGCCCAAAATGATCGATTCCACCGGCGAGCTGTCCTTCTGCTTCCGCAGCGCGATCGTCATTCCCGCAAAACACACCCCGCTCAATACCGCGATCGAGTTTCCCAACACCGCCGACAGCTCCAGGCTGTCCGCGAAAAACAACGTCATCCCGCCCAGCACCGCCGCGATGGTGATCCAATCCGCCCGCGTCGCCCGCTCCCCCAAAAACCACGCCCCGAACAGCGCGATCCACACCGGCGCCGTGTATTGGAGCAGGATCGCATTCGCCGCCGAGGTCAGCTTCGTCGCCGTGCAAAACGTCACCGTGCACGCCGCGTAGCCCACCGCCCCGATCACCTGCGCCCGCGAAAAATCGAACCGCAGCCCGCGATTCGTCGCCAACAGAAACAACGCCGCGATGCCCCCGCGACCGCCCGCGACTGCGAGCGGCGGCCACGTCACCGTCTTGATCAACAGCCCGCCGAGACTCCAGCAAAGCGCCGCCATGACCAGTAATCCCACCGCACGCGTATGAGCCGCATCTTTCACGAGTTCGCCCTGCATGCCCGACCACCGCCCGCCGCGCACGCCGAAAACAGTCACCCTCCGCCTCTACCGCCTCGCGTCGTGCCACACCGCCACCGGTCTCCACGGCTGCGTCCGCAGCCGCCACGCATTCCCCGAGCGCCTCGCCGCCACGCCCCGCGAGCCCACCCCGGCCACCCAGGCCTCCCAGCCTCGCTCCTCCCGTCCCCTCACTCGCCCCCTCGCCGCCCCAACTCCCTCCGCCCTTCCAGTCCTCCGATCCCCTCCCGTCCTCCGATCGCCCCCGGCCCTCCGATCCCCTCCGGCCCGTCCGGTCACCTCCGGTCCGTCCGGTCACCTCCGGTCCGTCCGTGGCGTCCCGCCCCCAACCCTCCTTTCCCTCCCCGTCTCACAAATCAGAGTGTAACGCATTGCGTTACACTCTGATTTCTGCCAAATCGCACGCATGCACCCCCGACTGGAAATCCCGATCAAACTCGCCGAACTCCTCCTCGATGCGGCCGTCGTCTCCGCGCGCGCCGCCGCCAAAGCCGGCAAATCCGCCGCGCACCGTCCGCGGCGCGGCCAGCTGACGTTGAAGCCGGGCCCCGAAACCCCGCTCTGGAACGAACTCGCCGCCGCCGTCGAAGGCGCATTCCAGCGCTATGGCGACAAGGCCCGCCTCGGTCGCATCCTCGGCCTGCCGCGCCAGCGCATTCACGACCTGCTTCGACAGCGCCGTCATCTACCGGATGCCGAGCGCACGCTGCTCCTCCTCGTCTGGCTCAGCGCCCGCAGCCAAGGCAAGGATCTCGCGTAACCCCGTCCCCACCGCCCCTCGCCCCTCGTGCGGTCGAAAAATCCCCGCCCACCTTCCCGTCGTAGTGTAACGCAATGCGTTACACTCCCCTTTTAGCGATTTCAGGAAAACCGTGGACGCCTCCTCGTTGAAGCCGGCGTAGTGGTGTCGCGCCGCGCTGCGCCGACGAACTAGAGGCTGTCATGAACTTTCTGTCACCGCCTCAGAGGTCGGGCGGGCATTCCGCTGCCCGCCGGAAAGTTTTTTGTCATTCGCGGCACTCACGGAGTGAGCGCCCTCCCGGCCAAACCTTCGAACTTAAGTTCATGACAGCCTCCAAGCGCTGGGGTCGTCCACTCCGGCGGCTTTCTTCGCGAGCGAATGTAGCTCTCGGGGGCCAACGAACCCGGCCACGAGTTTGTTCAAAACGCTGTAGCGCCGACGACAACTCCGACGACAGCCAACGACAGCGCCACAGCGAGCCACAGCAAGTCGCAGCGAGCCACAGCGAGCCACAGCAAGTCGCAGCGAGCCGTCGCGAGTCGCACGCGACACCGCCCCGCACACCTGGTTCACCCTTCGCCCGCCAACCAACGTCACGCTTCCCCCAGCAGCCGGCGGAAGCGCCCGGTCAGCGCTGGTGCGTCCGCGAGCACGAGGCGATTCCCGTGCACTTTCAGCAGGCCGTCGTCGCGCAATCGCGCAAACGTCCGCGACAGCGTTTCGCTGCTCGTGCCGAGTTCGGCCGCCAGCACGCGCTTCGTCGTGCCGAGTTCGATTTCCGCCTTCGTCGCCTCCTTTGGGCAGCGTTTCAAAATCCAATTCAACAGCCGCGTCTCCACGTCCTTCAACGTCAGATCCTCCACCAGCCCGACGAGCACGCGCAGGTGCTGGCTCATCGAGCCGAGCATCCGCAACGCGAGATCGGGCCGCCGCGCAAGCAGCCCGAGAAACGGCGCCTTCGGCACCACGATCACACTCGAATTCTCCACCGCCCGCGCACTCGCCGGATAACCCTGCTCGCTCGCCAGCGCCGCCTCGGCAAACGACTCGCCCGCACGGAAAACATAAATCACCTGCTCCTTCCCCGCCGCGCTCACGCGGTGCACGTTGATCGAGCCTTTCTGCGCGACGTAAAATCCCTCCGCCGCATCGCCCTCGCGAAAAAGATAAGCGCCCTTCTCCAACGCCCGCACCAGCGAGAAGCCCGCAATCGTCTCCAGATCGCCCCCCGGCAGCCCGGAAAAAATCTGCGCCGAGCGCAGAGTGGTCGCGATCGCAGCGGCGCGGAGGGGGGCGAGATCGGTCGGCATGCCGGAAACAAAAGCGTTCCGTCATAGCGCGGTCAACCTGACCGCGCTCTCCGCCTCACTTGGACGGGGCGGCGCCAAAATCCGCCACCCGCTCGCTCTCACTCCCGCACAAACGTCGTCCGCCACGAACCATCGCCGGCCCGTTCCGGTCGCGCCGTGAAGCCGTCCATGCGCAGTCGCTCGATCAGAGGCGACGGCAGAAACGGCGTCACGACGATCAACCCTTCGTCCGCCCTGAGCGCCGCCACCGTCGCGAATAATTTCGCCCGCGGTTCCTCGCCGCGCGCGATCGTCGCCCGCAAGTCGATCGTCCGAAATTTCCTGTTCTCCCCTGCGCTCATCGTCATTTCGCCGCCAACGTGACCGCGCGCGCCGCCGTCGCAACCTCGCCCTGCAAACCCATGCGCTGATGCACGATTTCACCGCTGGCGTTGAGCACCGTGATCGCGTTCGAGTGGGAAAACTGTCCATCCGCGTCGCGGCGGTATTTCACGCCGAGCAGCATCGCGAGTTCCTGCACGTCGTCCGCCGCCCCATGCAGCAACGTCCAGCCCGCCGCGTCGAGCTGCAGCCGTTCCCGATAAGCGTGGAGCGCCGCCGGCGTGTCCCGCTCGGTGTCGAAACTGACGAAAACGAATTTTGTTTTCGCGCGCACGTCGGCGGGCAGCGCGTCGCGGAGCCGTTGGGCGTCCGCGACGAGCAGCGGGCACGCATAGGTGCAGCTCGCGAAAAACATCCCCAGCACCACGGGCTGGCCGCGGAACTCGGCGAGCTTCACCGCGCGCCCGTGGTCATCGGTCCACGTCGCGTCGAGTTGATAAAGTGAACGGTCCGTCACCGGCGCGATGGCCGCCGGCGCCGCCGCCGCGCAACACGCGTGCGCGGCCTCCTGCGCGCCCACCGCCCGTCCCTCCAGAGAGGGAAAAGCCGCCGCCACCGTCGCGACGAGCGCCAGCGAGCGTACCGTCCGCGCCCGCCGTAGCCCTGCGCGGGAGCGCAGGGAAGAGCGCTGCGACTCCTCTGCCTGAGCGGCCGATGCCGCGTTGATCGTCGGAATATTTTTCATAGTGAACGGGCGCAGCGAAAGCCGAGGTTCGGCACAATATAGTTCGCGCGCAGGGAGCTGCGAAAGCCGGCGCGCATGAAGGCGGGATAGTCGGTCGTGTCGCGGGCGCCGGTCGCCCCGGCCCCGCAGAAGAGATTGCGTTCGAGGTTCGAGTCGCCGCGCGATTCGCCGGTGACGAGCGCCGTGTTGAAATCCGAAACCCATTCCCAGACGAGCGTCGCGAGGTCGCGCACCCCGTAGAGATTCGGGCGGCCCTCGCCCACGCGCGGCAGCGTCGCCGGCGTCGGCCGCGCAAACCACTCGAGCATGGCGGCCCGATGCTCCGGTTCCGTCGCGCCGTTCGTCGTGGTGAAGCCGACGGAGGCCGCACGCTCCCACTCCGCCGTCGTCGGCAGGCGCTTGCCCGCCCACGCCGCGAAGGCGCGTGCGGCGAACCAGGATACGCGCACCACCGGAGATTCCGCGGGAGCATTTGCGCCGAGTTCGAGCTCGCCCGCCCAGTCGGCGAGATAACCTTCGTCGGCAAACAACGGACTGATCCGCGCGCGCCGCCATTTCGGATTGGCCGTCACGAACGCCAGGAATTCCGCATTCGTGACCGGCCGCACATCGAGCCGAAACGCCGCCACCGGCGTCGTCGCCGGATCGCCGTTCGCCCGCAGGAGCGGCGTGTAGTCGCCCGCGGGAATCAGCACCATCTCGCCCGCGCCCAATCTCGCCGCCGCGACCAGCAGCGCGAAGGCGATGCCGGCGGACCGAAGCGAAAAGCGGCGGCGGAGAGGCATGGCGGCGAAGCGCGACGAGCGAAGAGCGACGACGGAATTTCCGGCCGTCACTTCGTCTGGCTGCGGATTTGTTTCACCTCGTCCGGCGAAACCGAGCCGAAGTCGTTACCCCAACTGTTCATCACGTAGGTGAGCGCATCCGCGAGCTGCGTATCCGTAAAATCCTGCGGCGGCATCAGGTTGTTGAACGGCTTCCCGTTCACCGTGATCGGGCCGGAGAGGCCCTTCGTCACCGCGTGAATCGCGCGCTCCTTGTCGGCCTTGAGAAAATCCGAACCCGCGAGCGGCGGGAAAATTCCCGGCAACCCCTTGCCGTCGGGCTGGTGGCAGGCGAAGCACGCCGAGAGGAAAACCTTCTTGCCGCGCTCCATCCGGATTTCCTTCGTCATGCTCGCGATCTCCGGATTCTGCTCGATCGCCTCTTTCTTCGCCGCGACGAGTTCAGCTTCGCGCTTGCTCGCCGCCGAGCCCGCTTCAGCATACTGGCCGAGGTAAACTTCGTCGATTTCCTTGCCGGAATAGAGTCGCGGCGTGCTGCTGCCGGAGACCTTCAGCATCCCGAGCGTGCCTTTGTTGAACGCGCGCGACAGCGCGTGATCGACGAGCACGAACGTGCCCGGCACCTCGACCTTGAACTCGACACTCGTCGCCCCGCCCGGCGGCACGATCGTGGTCTGGATGTTGTGCTGCGGATTGAGCAGCGCGCCTTCGGGATAAACCGTGTCGAAAATTTCCCCGATCACGTGAAACGACGACATGAGATTCGGCCCGCCCACGCCGAAGTAGAGCCGCACGGTCTCGCCGACTTTGGCCGTGAGCGCGTTGTCGCCCACGAGCGAGCCGACCGCACCGTTGAACACGATGTACGGCGGCTGTTCATCCACCGCCTTCACCGGATCAAACATCTGCAGGCCTTCCTCGCCGTTGCGCCCCGACGTGTAGACCTCGCCCTGCATCACGTAGTATTCGCGATCCACCTTCGGCAGCCCGTCCTTCGGCTCGACCAGAATCATGCCATACATGCCGTTCGCGATGTGCATCGGCACCGGGGCCGTCGCGCAGTGGTAGACGAAGATGCCCGGCCGCAACGCCGTGAACGTGAACTGCGACGAGTGCCCCGGCGCCGTGAACGACGACGTCGCGCCGCCGCCCGGACCCGTGACCGCGTGCAGATCGATGTTGTGCGGCATTTTCGAACTCGGGTGATTGCCGAGGTGAAACTCCACCACGTCGCCCTCGCGCACGCGGATGAACTTTCCCGGCACCCCGCCGCCGAAAGTCCAGAACGTGTACTCTACCCCGTCCGCCAGCCGATGCACGACCTCGCGCACCTCGAGATGCACCACCACGCGCGCCGAGTGATGCCGCACGATCGGCGGCGGCACGTTCGGCGCCGAGGTCAGCATCGCCTCCTCCGTCGGCAGGTCATCGGTCACGACGGGGTTGTTGGTCGGCTCCGACGGACCCTCCTGCGCACGCAGTGCGAGGTCGGGAACAACCAAGGCCGTCGCGAGAGCGAAGAGGAAAGCCGCGGAACGGAGCCGCGCTCGGGTGGGGTGGTGGATCGTGTTCATGAGAGTGAAAGGGTCGAGTTGGAAGGTAGCCGATTTGTCGCCGCGCCGCTTTGAGCTGAATCAAGACTTTAACGGAAGCTCCACGCCGCGCCGACGGCAGCCACGTAGCCGACGCCGACGCACAGTTCAACGATGCCGAGCGTGCGGGCGCGCAACCGCGCGATCCGCGGCAGTACCACCGCACGCACAAATAAAATTCCCAGCGCGATCGCGAGCACCGCCGGCGCGAGCCCCATCCGCCAAAGCATCGCCCCGCCCGCGAGCGCCACCGCCGCCGCGACGGCGGCGGCAGGAGCCTGCCGGCAGGCGATCCCCGCTTTCGCCCCGCGTACCACCGTTCGCACGAACATCACGGTCGGCACCGCCCGTGCGACCATCGCAAACCCGAGGACCATCGCCGCGCCTTCCGACCACCCCGCCGCCGCCGCCAGCACCGCCGTCAACCACGCGAAAGCCGCCGCGCCCGCGATCTCGGCGAACTCGGAACGCCACGCGTTTCTCAGGTCGAACGCGGCGAAAATTCCCCCCAGCGCCACCGTCGGCGCGAGCCACACCAGCCACGCTGTGCCGCCGCTCACGATCGCGCCGGCCAGCGCCGCCACCGCCCCGGCCGCCAGAGCCGCGAGCGCGCGCATCGCCGCGCCGCGCCGCGCCCCGGCGCTCTCGCGCACGACGATCTTCAACGGCCGCCGCGCCAGAAATCCCGCCGCCGTAGCCCCCGCGAGCCACACCCCCGCCACCGACGGTGCCGCGATCAGCGCCAGCGCCACCGGCTCCAGCGCCAGCGACCAGCTGCCGTGCTCCTTCGGCCATACCACTTCGCGCCAGCGCACCGCCGTCGCCTGCGGGAGAAAAGGTAATGAGGTCGACGACATGTCCGAACTATCGAAGCGTTGCCATCGCCCGGCCTTGATCCAGATCAATCGAATCGAGGAATGCGCCGGCGCTCGCGCGGCCCGGCGTGACGCGTCCGGATAATGTGAAGGCTGGTGGGGGGAAGGGAAACATGTTCATCCCCACACTCTACGGCATGAATCGGTGCGCCCGGTATTGGGTCCGCCACCAGATCTCGGTAAAGATTTTCCCTAGAGCCTGTCAGGCACTTTGGAGCGGTTTCAAAAGTAGTGTCGCCGTGTTTTGGATCGGATGTAGGAGCCTGCTTGCAGGCGATCCCGGCGCGCGAAAGTCCAACATCGCCTGCAAGCAGGCTCCTACATCGGCTCTAGAGACTGCCCGGCGCTGCGTGGGTCGCAGCGAACGGTGTGATGGTCCGCCGGTTTTTTTGTCTGCCTTGATTTGAATCAAGGCACGGCCCGTGCGCGTGGGCTACTCTCGCCGCATGCCTTCCCAACTTCTTTCCGCCGACACCGCCGATGCGATTCCACTCCTCGACGGTGCTTCGCCCGCCACGGCCAGCATCGTCAGCCGCCAGATTCTTCGTCTGCCCGACGCCCGCGTCACACTCTTCAGTTTCGACGCCGGCCAGGAACTCACCACGCACACCAACGCCCGACGCGCCCTCGTGCAGATCCTCACCGGCACCGCCGAATTTTTCTACAACAACGCCTGGCACACGCTCGCCGCCGGCACGCTGCTCCACCTGCCCGCCAACGCGCCGCACGCCGCTCGCGCCCCCGAGCCTTTCACCATGCTGCTCATCCTCTGCGGCGAGCCACAGGCCTGAGCCGCGCCGTTCCCGCCAGGCGCCGCCAGCTGTTTCGCCACTCTCGACCCTCCACTCTCGACTTTTTTCCCAACCACCATGAATCCTCCCATCGACCTCAACGATCCCGCGCGCTTCGACGTCCGCGAGATCCCCTGCCGCATCAAGCACGCGATGATCTTCCAGCGCTGGACCGAACTGGCCGTCGGCGCGCACTTCGTGCTCGTCAACGATCACGATCCCGTCCCGCTCTACTATCAGTTCGCCGCGCAATTCCCCGGCGCATTCACGTGGGATTATCTCGAGCGCGGCCCCGAGGAGTTCGCCGTCAAGATCACCCGTCTCGCCACTGCGCCCGCCACCGAGCCGATCGCTCCGTCCACCGGCGGCTGTGCGTCGGTGCGTCGCGACGGCGCAGCGCTCGACCTCCGGGGCCTCGAACCGCCCGAGCCGATGCTGCGCATCCTCGGCGCGATCGAGGAACTCGCCGCCGGCGGCACGCTGCGCGCGATCACCGATCGCAAGCCCGTGCATCTCCTCGCCGAACTCGACACGCGTGGCCTCGCGCACAGCTCGCACGAGCAGGCCGACGGCTCGTGGCTGAACACCTTCAAGCGCTGAGCAGGTTTGCGGCAGGGGCGTCTCCGAGCCCTCCCCGGATACTTTGGAGCGGTTTAATCCTAGAGGCTGTCATGAACTTTAGTTCGAAGGTTTGGCCGGTAGGGCGCTCACTCCGTGAGCGCCGCGAATGACAAAAGACTTTCCGGCGGGCAGCGGAATGCCCGCCCTACCTCCGAGGCGGTGACAGAAAGTTCATGACAGCCTCTAACAAAAAACGCCGTTGAAACGCGGGGCTCACGAAGAGCACAGAGGAGAAAACCCAAAACCACGCTTCACGCCGGATCTTCACCTCGCGGGCGAATCTCTCCGGGATTCCAATCTCGCGCTTGTTCCTCCGCGGTCTCCGCGCACTCCGTGTTTCAATCGCGGAATTCAAGTTAAGACCAATCGCGCGTGTCTCTAGATCCGAAGGGAGTGGAGGAGCGGGACGGCGACCGCGCGTGCGGCGAGGAAGCCGGATCGGCCGCTCGTAGCGGAACGCGTGAGCGTTTCGTTCGGCGGCGACCACGAAAAGCTCCCGCTTCCCGCTACAGCCGGAAGCCTTGCCGTGCCTTTTTCGGCGTGGCAGCGGAGTGGTTCCACCCAGATCGCCCACGCCCGGAAGTCTGGGCGAGCCCGGTGATTCCTTGCCGATCCTGGCGACCTTGGTGTCATCGCATCGGATGTCATCGCGTCGGATGTCATCGCGTCGGGGTGTCACCGCATCGGGCGATTGGTATAAGCTCACTCGTAGCCACGAGCACCGGCTACCGTTGGCCTTAAACCGCTCTCCCGCTCCTCGCGTTAGGTTGCTCTCTCCCCACGCCCTCCTCAGTCGCGAGGATTTTTAAAGTAACCTATTGGGTTACTTTGCGCCGCCCCCTACTCCTCCGGCAGCGGCTGATCTTTTGTCTCCGGCAAAAACGGCAGCGCCGCAAAACCCACCAGCAGCACGAGGCTCACCCACATGCCCGCCGTGCGGAAACTCTCCACGTCGCCGCCGAGATTTTTTGTGATCCGCCCCACCGTGAACGGCGCCGTCGCCGCAATCACGCGTCCGCAGTTGTAGCAAAAACTCGTCCCCGTGCTGCGCAGGCTCGTCGGAAAAAGCTCCGGCAGATAGATCGCGTAGACCCCGAAAATCGAGAGCTGCCCGAAGCCCATGATCGGCAGCATCCAGTAGATGTCGCTCAGGTCGCGCAGAAAACGAAACACCAGCAGCGTCGACAAAAACGAGCACGTCAGCGCCAGGCCGAAAGCGAACCGCCGCCCGCGCACCTGCGCGATTTTCGCCAGCGTCATCATGCCGCAAAATCCGCCCACGTTCTGCAGCAGCAACCCGAGCGAACTCCACCACGCCTTCTCGCTCGCCATCTGCTGCGCCGAGAGCCCGGCCGCCGCGAGATGCGTTTCCAGCACGTCGCGCACGATCCGCGGATGAAAATTTCCGATGCCCCACAAACCGATGATCCCCGCACTGCACATCAGGAGTCCGGCCCACGCATGCCGCCGCCACGTCGGGTGGCTCAACAGATTCGCATACGAACCGAACTTCACGCCCTTCGTCGCGCCTTCCTCCCGCGCCCGCGTCCACTTCTCCGGCTCGGGCAATTTCGCGAGGATGAAAACGCACAGCAGCGCCGGCAACGCGCCCACCAGAAAAATCGTCTGCCACGCCTTCAAATGAAACGGCAGCATCTGCCGCAGCGCCAGCGCGCCCACGCCCATCCCGATGAAACCCGCGAGCAGGTTGCCCCACGTCGACAGCGATTGCAGCAAACCGAGCGCCGGCGCCCGCGTGTGATCCGGCACCGAATCCGCGACGAGCGCCACCGACAACCCAAACACGCCGCCGACGCCCAGCCCCGTCAGAAAACGGTAGAGACAAAAATCGAAAAACGACGCCGAGAACGCGCTCAACCCCGTGCACAGCGAGTAGAGCAGCACGGCAAACGTCAGCATCCGCGCCCGCCCGAAGCGGTCGCCGAGCGCGCCGAGGATCAACCCGCCCACCGCCCAGCCCACGAGAAAAACCGACGTCGTGTAAGGCCCGAACTCCGTCGCCCGCGCCTTGTTCGCGAGCAGATCCTCCATCGCGCCGTCGCGCGCGAGATTGAAAAATTGCTGGTCGAGGCAGTCGAAGAGCCACGCGAGCGACGCCAGCATGAACACATGCCAGTGCGTGCGGTTGAACGATCGCCACCACGGACCGGCGGATGAAGCAGCGGAGGCGTTCACCACCGGTAGGGCGCGTTATCCCTAACGCGCCGTTTCACGTTCCATTCGCCATCTGATCTCGGCGGATTCAGGAGAACCCGCCCTGCCGCTGCCGGTGGCTCGTCGTCTCGTTTCATAATTTCACCGCCGCCCCGCCCTCCGCCGATTCGTAAAGCGCCCGCACGATCGCCACCGCCTTCCGGGCCTCGCGGGCGTCGAGCGCCACCGCCCGGTCGTCGCGCACCGCGTCGATCAAATCTTGAATCTGCCGCCGGTGTCCTTCGATGCCGATCGCGTTCGGCGCCGCCGCGCCCGAGCGCACGCGGTTATCCGCGGCGGCCGCCAGGATCGCCGCATCCGCGTCGCGCGCCTCGCGAAATTCCCAGCGTGCCAGCCGGTCGTCCTCGAGCCGCGCCGACCCGTGCTCGCCGCAAATCTCGATGCACTGCGACCAGCCGGGAAAAATCGCCGTGCTCGCCTCGATCGTGCCGCACGCGCCATTCGCGAAGCGCAACGCCGCCGCCGCCGTATCCTCGCCTTCGATGCCCGTGTGCACACAGCGCCCCGCCCACGCGAACACCTCGCTCGGCATCCCGGCGAACCATTGCAACAAATCGATCGCGTGAATCGCCTGGTTCATCAACACGCCGCCGCCGTCGAGCGCGGCGACACCGTGCCACGAGTTGACGTAATACTCCGGCTTCCGCTGCCACTTCACATACGCGCTGCACAACGCCAGCCGTCCGAAGCGTCCCGCCTCGATCGCCGCCTTCAGCACGCGCGCGCGTTCGCCGAACCGGCTCTGAAAAATCGGCGCGAACTTCACGCCCGCCCGCTCCGCCGCCACGATGATCTGATCCACTTTCTCCAGCGTCACCTCGATGGGCTTCTCGACCACGAGATGTTTCCCCGCGCGAATCGCGGCGAGCACCGGCTCGAGATGCGCGCCGTTCGGCGTGGTGATGCACACGACGTCCACGTCGGGATGGGCCAGCAACGCCGCGAAATCGTCGGTGGCAAACGCCGCGCCATGTTTCGCCGCAAACGCCCGCGACTTCTCCAGGGACCGACTCGCCACGCCGACGAGTTTCCCGCCGTCCGCCGCCGCGATCGCGCGCGCGTGATAATCGGCGACCATGCCGAGACCGACGATGCCAAAGCCGAGCGGGCGAGCGGTGGGGGAAACGCCGGTCATGTGTCGCGCAAACTACGATGCGAACCCCGCCCCGTTGCAAGCCACCGCCGTGCATCCTCCGCCGCCGTGCCTCCTCGCCCCGCCCCAATTTACTGAGGTTCGCGTCTCAGGCTGACCATCGCGGCAAAGTCCCTGCGCTCCCGCGCAAGGCTACGGAAGCACTCGTGGCCCGCTGCGGAAGCAGCGGGACGAATAGGCGATTTGCGGGCGGCAGGCGGTCACGCGAGATCCGATGGAGTGTAACGCAATGCGTTACACTCCCCTCCGCCCCTCCCTCGCCTCAACTCCACCGGAATCCCCTCACCGAAATCCTCCTCCACCGCCGCCCACCGCAATCCCTCCCCACCGCAATCCCTCCCCCACTGAAATTCCCATCCCCGCCACGACCCCGCCTCCGCGCGCCCCCCGGCTCGTCCCATTCACGCGTGGCCCCCCGGCTCGTTCCATTCACGCGTGGCCCCCCGGCTCGTTCCATTCACGCGTGGCCCCCCGGCTCGTTCCATTCACGCGTGGCCCCTCGTCCAGGCAAAGTGTAACGCAATGCATTACACTCCCCTCCCGGTTCCACTCCGCCCGAGCGCACCGGAACGCGTCTTTTCCCCCGCCGCCCGTCGCCGCGCCGCCCTTCGCCGCGCCGTCCTTCGCCGCGTCATCCTTCGCCGCGCCATCCTTTGCCGCGTCGTCTTTTGCCGCGTCATCTTTTGCCGCGCCGCCCTTTGCCGCGCGCGCCTGCCCGATAACGGGCCGCCGCCGCCGGTTCCAAGCGCTGCTCCGCCCATCCGCAGTGTAACGCAATGCGTTACACTCCATTTTCCGTTCGTTGCGCCTAACGCGGCCGCAGCGGCGGGCCCCGGTCAGGCGTGGCGGCCCTTGAACGTCAGCTCCGCCACGCCGCTCTTGTCGAGCTGCCCGAGGCCGAGCGCGACGAGCTTGTCGTATTGCAGCTTCGTCGCCGCCGCCAGCGGCAGCGAGAGCCCCGCCTCGCACCCGAGCGCCCACGCGATCGTGCTGTCCTTGGCCGCGTGCGCCGCGGAGAAAAAACAATCGTGCGCACGGTTCTGCATGTCCTCGCCATCGGTTTTGAGCACCTGCGAATTCGCGCCCGTCTGCAGGAAAACTTCGCGCAACATTTCCAGATCGAGCCCCAGCGCCGCACCCAGCCCCAACCCTTCCGCCAGCCCCGCCGTGTTGATGTTCATCACCAGGTTCACGAGCGCCTTCACCTGCGCCGCGCGCCCCGCCTCGCCGACGTAACGCAGCGCGGCACTCAATTTATCCAACACCGGCTTCGCCCGTTCGAAATCCTCCCGCTCCCCCGCGCACATCAGATAAAGCGTCCCGCTCCGCGCCTGCGGAATCGACGACGCCATGCACGCCTCCAGCGCCGCCGCGCCCACCGCCTTCGCGCGCCGCGCCACCTCGACGTGCGTCCGCGGCGAAATCGTCGCGCAGTTCACGAATAATTTTCCCCGCGCGCCCACCAGCAGCGAGTCGCCGCTCTCCGCCAACACGCCGAGCTGCGCCGCATCGTCCGTCACCACGGTGAAAATCACCTCCGCCGCCGCCGTCACGGCCGCCAGCGTCTCGCACGCCACCGCCCCGATCTCCTCTGCCAGCGCCCGCGCCGCCACCGCGTTCGCGTCGTGCACCGCCACGACCGCATACCCGCAGTCCTTCAGGCGCCGCGCCATGTTGCCGCCCATCCGCCCCACTCCGACAAAGCCAATTTTTTCGTTCATAATATAAAAATTAAGGGACCACCCGCCTTCGTCGCCCTGCGCGGAAGCGCAGGGACCGCCTCCCGATTTCCCTGCGCTCCCGCGCCGGGCTACAATCAAAAATCCCGCGTTCCTCGGAAACCGTACCGCTCCGCCAGCGCCAGGCAATCCGCCTCGGACGAAACCGCCTCCGAACACGTCTCGTGCCGCAGCGAAGCCGCCGCGGCCGCGACGCCCAATTCCAGCGCCCTCGCCATCGTCCACCCTTCGTGCAGCCCCAGCAGCACGCCCGCCGCCAGCGCATCGCCCGCTCCCGCCGTGCCCGCGATCTCACTCGCCGGCAGCGCTACGCTCGCCTGCCACACCACCTCGCCCGCCGCCGAGCACGCACACGCGCCCTCGGGAAAATGCACGACCGCCCATTCGCGCACGCCGAGCCCCACCAATCGCCGCGCCGCCTCCTCCACCGCCGCTCCTCGCAACGTATCACCGCGACCGATCGTCACGCCGGAAATTTTCTCCGCTTCGAAATCGTTCGCGAACAACACGTCGACCAGCGGCAGCACCGGCGCCACGACGGATTGAAAACGCTCACTCGGCTCGCTGACGCAATCGAGCGAGCACCGCAGCCCCGCCGCCCGCGCCCGCCGAAACACCTCCACCGCCCGCGGCGCACCGTCGCGGCCCAGCGCATCCAGCCCGTCGAGCAGCAGCAGATAACCGAGATGAAAAATTTTCGCCGCCGTCGTCGAAAAATCGAAATGCTCCGGCAGCAATCGCGCATTCGCGCCGCGCTGGTGAAAGAAAGTCCGCCGCCGCGTCGCGCGCTCCGTCATCACGTCGGTGAACGACGTCGGTGCCTTCGTGGCGATGCGTAGCTGCGCGGTCGCGATACCATGTGCGCGACAGTCCTCGAAAATGAGTCGCCCGCTCGCGTCGTCGCCCACCAGCCCCACGGCTTCCAGCGGAAACGCCGCGCCGAGCTTCGCCAGATTCTTCAGCACGTTGTAGGGCCCGCCGCCATTGCCGCACGACTGGCTGAGAATCGTCGCCAGCGCATCCTGCGGCGGCCACGTGTCGATCACCTTCACGTAATCGACCGTCCAGTTTCCGCCCGCGATGATTCCAGAGCGCATGATTTATTTTTCGGATAAAAGCCTCACCGCCGCCGGTTCATCCTCCTCGATTCCGGGAAATCGCCCAACTCTCGCATCGAGGAAAAAATTATCGTGCTCGTCGTCGTTCGCCGTCGACACCTCTCCGATCAGGCACTCGTCGCTCGTCGGAAAAAATTCGTGCCACACGCCCGGTGCGATCGTCACCCGCGATCCTGCCGCCAGCACCACCGCCCCGCCCTCCGCGATCGCCTCGACACGGCCGTTCACCGAAACTTTCAGACTTTTCGCGCCCGCGTTTCCGTCGCCCGGCTTCATCGCCCAGAGCCTCACCGTCAGCTCGCCCGCGCGACAGATGATGTCCTCCTTTTTCCGTCGATGACAGTGGCACGGCGTCGTTTGCCCGCGCCACGCCACCATGATCTTCTCACAATACTCCGCCTCGTTCGCCAGCGTCACCAGCGTCAGTCCGAACCGCGCGAAATCTCCCAGCCCGAAATCCGTGATATCCCACCGCGCCTCCCGCGGCAGCGCCCAGCGCTGCGCCGCGAAAAACGCCCGCGCGTCCCGATACGCCCGGTTGATCTCAGAACGTTTCATAAACTAACCACGAATAGGCACGAATTCACACGAATACGAACCCGCCGGCTCGGCTCATTCGTGTCCATTTGTGTCCATTCGTGGTTGAGATAATTATCTCCCGCCGACCCGCACCACGCGCTGCTCCCGCTGCGACTCCAGTGCCGCCGCCCAGATCTCGTGCTGCGCCACTGCCTCGTCGGGCGTCGCGCACCCGAATCTTCCTCCCAACAACCCCGCCCGCTCCGCCAGAAACGCCGCCCACATCTGCTGCAACACATCCGGAAACCCCGGCTCGAAAATTCCGCCCGTGATCGTCTTGAACGGCATCGCGAAACCCAAATCGGTTTTCTCCCACGTCTGCTCTTTTCCCCGTCGGTAAATCCAGAGCGTCTTCGGCTCCTTCGTGGAAAACCTCACCCCTCGCTCCGTCCCGAGCACCTCCACCTGCCACGTGTTCGTCTCCGTCGGCGCCAGCCGTTTCATCTCGAGCGCCAGCGGCACGCGCTTGCCGTCCACCTCCACATTCGCGTGCACCGTCGCGTTGTCCCACGTGTCGCACGCCGCCCTCCCGCCGCGTCCGTCCGGCCGCTCCGCATAAATTTTCTGCAGCTGCGCGTAGAGCGACACCGGCCTCCACCCGAGCCGCAACGGCACATGCGCGACGTGCAGCCCGAGATCGTTCATCACGCCCGCCTCGCCGCAAAATTTCGCCTGCCGCTTCCAGTTGACCGGCTTCGCCGGATCGAGATCGCTCGAGTGCAGAAACGCGCAACGCGCCTCGAGCAGCGTCCCCAGCCCGCCCTCGCGCACCACCTGCAGCGCCCGTTGCACGCCCGGCAAAAACGGAAACTCCGACGACACCCGCACAAACCGCCCGAGCTTCCCCACTTCGTCCCGCACCCGTCTCGCCGCCGCCAGATCGATCCCGAACGGCTTCTCCGCGAACAGATCCTTCCCGGCCCGCAACACATCCAAATAAATCTCCTCATGCAGGTGATGCGGCACCGCGACGTAGACGACGTCGACCTCCGCCAGCCCCAGCAACTCGCCGTGATCCGTCACAAAATGCTTCACCGTCGGCACCTGGCGAAACCATTCGAGCGCCGCGGCATTCACATCGCACACCGCCACGAGTTCCGGCCGCACCGAACAATCCAGCAGCGCGAACCACCGCCCAAACGCGCTCGCCACCTCGCGCCCCATCAACCCCGCGCCAATCACGCCGACCCGCACTGCTGAAGGTGGATTCATGGATTCGTCCTCAAACATTTGAACCACAAAGGCACAAAGGCACGGAGAAATCCTCCGCCCCCTCCCCGCTGTACCTCCATGCCTCTGTGTTTCACCTTCACCCGCCGACCATCTCCTCTGCTGCTCTGCCTTCTCCGGCAGAATTTCCGGTTCTCTGTGCCTCCGTGCCTCTGTGGTTAATCCTCATCGCGCCTCACCCAAAAACTCCATCGCACGCTCCACGCTCACGATCTCGTGCACCACCGCCATCAGCGCCCGCGTGATGCCCGCCGGCTTCGGATGCTGGATGATATTCCGCCCGTAAACGATCCCCGCCGCGCCCTGTTCGATCAGCGCCTTCGTCCTTTCCAAAATCGCCCGCTCCCCCGCCTTGCTGCCACCGCGCACCAGCACCGGCACACCGCCCGCCGTCTCGATCACCTTACGATAAACCAAAACATCCTCCGTCGGATCCGCCTTGACGATGTCCGCGCCGAGTTCCACCGCCTGCCGCACGAGCGGGATGATTTTCTTTTCATCGCCGTCCACCATGTAGCCGCCCGCCTTCGCATTCGGTTGAAACACCAATGGCTCGATCATCAGCGGCATCGCGTAGCGATCGCACGCCGGCTTCAGCCGCAAAATATTCTGCACGCACTGATCCGTGACCTCCGGCTGCTCGGGAATCCGAAACAGGTTCACCACCACGCACGCCGCATCGAGCCGCACCGCCTGCTCGACCGCGTCCTCGATCATCCGCGAAAACAGCGCGCGCGGCAGCGCCGTCCCGTAAACATTCGCCACATCCGTGCGCAGCACCAGCGCCGGCTTCGGCCGCACCGGCAGTTTCTGCAGATGCGGCGCCTGCCCGATCGTCAGTTGCATCGCATCCGGCGCCGCCGCCACGATCGTCTCGATCGCCCGTGGCAGATTTTCAATCCCCGCCAAAAACGACGCCTCGTTGAAAAACCCGTGATCGAGCGCCACATCGAAGCAGCGGCCGGTGACCGGATTAAAGAGGCGATTCAGGCGCGCGGTTTTCATGCGTGAGCGGATTCAGCAAACCGGATTTGACCACGGATTCCGCAGATAGCCACGGATTTTCGCTCCGGCTCCTTCTTCTCCGCGTAGCCCGCTGCGGAAGCAGCGGGACTTTCGCCGCATGAACTTCTCAGCGCACCGCCTTCCGCATCATCGGTAGGGCGGGCTTCAGCCCGCCCCCCGAATCAAATACCCCGAGCGGGCTGAAGCCCGCCCTACCCCCAACGCGCCACCAACAGAAATTCACGACCGCCACTATTCCGCCCTCTCCGCCGGCCCTCCGCACCCGCCCCGTCACTTCGCCGGCGCGCTCACCGGCGTCGGCGTCGCCACCGGCTCCTTCTCCGGCGCGATCGGCGTGATCGTGAACCGGCACAACCGCGCGTCCCCAAGATACTGCGACGCCAGCGCGTCGATCTCCGGCTTCGTGATGCCCTCGAAATCCGCGAACCGCGAGCGGCACCAGTCGAGCACCTCCGGCTTTTCCTGCGCCCGCGCGAGCACGTTGCCCAGCCAGTAGCCGTTCGTGCGCGCGCTCTCGCGCAGCGCCGTGAGGATCGGCTGCTTCGCCCGCAACAACTCGTCGTCCGTCACGCCCTTCGCCCGCAAATCCTCCGCCACCTGCTGCACGACGCCCGCGATCATCGCCGCCTGCGCCGGGTCGACTGTCACCTGCGCGTTCAGCAAACCGTAACCCGTATACGTGTCGCTCGGCGCGCTGCCGACGCCGGGATTGTAGGCGCCGCCCAGCTCCTCGCGCACCTTCAACCGCAACCGGTCCGTGAATACGCTCGCGAGCAGGTTCAGCCGCCGCGTCGGGTGAATCTTGCTCGCATCGTCCGTCGGCCAGTACAGCGCCACGACCGCCTTCGGAATCTTCGTCTCCACCCGGAATTCCTTTTCCATCCCCTGCGCCGGATAACTCACGCGCCGCTCCTCCGTGAGCGCCGGCTTCGGCTCGCGCTTCGGCAGCGCGCCGAAGGTCTTCGCGATCGCCGCGATCGTCGCGTCGGGATCGAGGTCGCCGACCACCGCGATCTCGATCGCGCCTTTCGCGAGCTGCGGCGTCAGCCACGCTTTTAACTCGTCCATCGTGCGGCTCATCAGCGCCTCGCGCGGCGGCAGGCCGAAGCGCGGATCGCCGCTCGCGAGGAGATGCGGAATTTCCCGTTGCAACGGTCCGCTCGGCGAGTGGTCGAGGCTGTTGTAATATTGCTCGATGCCCTTGCGCACCTGCCGCAGCGCCTCCGCGCGATAACCCGGATCGGTCACATACGCGGCGAGGAGCTGGCATTGCAGCAGCAGGTCTTCGCGATTCGTGCTGCCGCCGAAATGCAGCGCATCGCTCCCCACGCCGAAATTCGCGTCGAGCGTTTTCCCCGCGAGAATCCGCTGCAGATCGTCCGCGCTGTGCTTGCCCAGCCCGCCCGGCGTGAACACCGCGCCGCCGAACACGCCCAGCCCCGCCTCGTCCCGCGGCTCCGTCAACTGACCCGTCCCCACCCGCAACGCGAGGTGAATGCGGTTCGCCTCGAAATCCGTCTTCTTGAAATTCAGCCGCACGCCGTTCGCGAATTCCACCCGTGTGAGGTCGAGATCCTTCACGTATTCTTTTTTAGCCACCACGCCCGGCGCCCCGAAATCCGTGTAGGCGAACGGTGCCTCCACCGTTTTCTCCGGCGCCGCGACCGCGACCGCGCGCGACGCCTCATACGCCTTCGTCAACGCCACCGCCGCATCGCCCTCGATCTTCGTGTTGCCCGCGACGAAGAGATTCCGCCCCGGCGCGCTCCACGATTCGCGCAGCGCCGCCGCGCAGTCCTCGAGCGTCACGCGGCCGAGCACCGGCTCGAACAACGCGAGTTCCTCCGCCGGCGAGGTGAAAACGTTTTTCCCGACGATGCTCGCCACGATGTCGCCCGCGATATCCGCCGACCGCCGCGTCGGCGCCGTCCGGGCCTCCTGCTCGAGCGCGTTGCGGAAATTCGCCACCGCCTCCTGCAATTCCGCCGCCTGGAAACCGTGCTCGAGCGCGCGCCGCAACTCCTGCTCGATCAAGCCGAGTGCCGCGGGCCACTGCTCCGGCTTGCACGTCGCGTCGATCGACGCCTCGCGATAAAAATCGAACTGCTCGTCCACGCTCGTGCGCGCCGACGAAATCGGCGCGCCCTCCGCCTTCGCGAGAATCGACAGCCGCCGGTTCAGCATCGCCACCGCCAGCGAGCGCGGCAGGTAGCGGATGCGATTCGCCGCCGTATCCGCCTCATGGGCATACGGCAGGATCGAACTCAACGACACCGTCGTCGCGGGCGCCTCCGGCTCCGGATGAAAACTCACACGCAATCCCGCCGGCGGCACGACCTGCCCCAACGCCGGCTCGCCCGCCGCCGGAGCCCGCGCCGCGAGCGGCGAGAACGCCTCCTTGATCTGCTGCTCGACCGCCGCCGCCTCGAAGTCGCCCACCGCCACGACCGCCAGCCGCTCCGGCCGATACCACGCGTTGTAGAGACTTTCGAATTCGGGCCGCTGCGCGTGCTCGATCACCTCGGTCGAGCCGATCGGCAGCCGTTTCGCGACGAGCGTGTTGCCCAGGTTGAAATCGAGTTCGGCGAGCATCGTGCGATAGCCCACGGAATCGCGCGTGCGTTTTTCCGAAAGAATCACCCCGCGCTCCTTGTCGATCTCCGCCGGCGCGAGCGTGAGCCCGCCCGCGTAATCCGAAAACACCTTCAACCCCTCCGCGAGCGTCGCCGCTTTCGTGTCGGGCAGCTCGAGCATGTAGACGGTCTGGTCGAACGACGTGTAGGCATTCGTGTCGCCGCCGAAGTTCATGCCCATCCGCTGGAAAAATTCCACGAGCGTGCCTGCCGGATAGTGCGCGCTGCCGTTGAACGCCATGTGCTCGAGAAAGTGCGCGAGCCCGCGCTGCTGCTCCTTTTCCATGAACGACCCCGCGAGCACCACGAGCCGCAGCGACGCGCGCTGCTTCGGCTCGGCATTCGCGCGCACCACATAACGCACCCCATTCGGCAGCGCCCCGAAACGCGCCGCCGGATCCGGCTTCAGATCGCTCGCCGCCTGCGCGAACGCCGGCGTCGTCTCCGCGCGCAGGGCACCGGCTGCAAACAGCCCGGCGCAAATTCCAAAACCGATCACACGCAGGAAAGCGGCCGGTCGAACCGGTCGGGGTAGGAGACGCATACGTCAATTGATTCAGGATTTCCGCCGACGTCCAGCCGCCAGCCCCAAATCCTGCCACGCCGTCTCTCCACCCCGTAGCGCGGTCAACCTGACCGCGCCACGGGCGTCCGCCGCCCGCTCCCGCGCAAAGCCATTTACACCGCCGCATAACTTTCCTCTGCTTCGCCTGCCAAATGCCTTCCGGGCTCCCCCGTCACCACTCCCTCCGTCTCCGGTATCCGGGACAATCATGCCCGCGGTAGCGTCGCCGCCTTCTTGCCGCAAAATCTCCGCCCCGGCGCCGACCTCGATTGGATCGACAACTTTGATACCCTAGCCTCCGCTCCGCAGTCCTACACCGCCCGCCTTGCCTCCCCCGCAAAGAATCGCACACTCACCCTCAACCATTCCCGGAGGCCGCCCTGAATTTCGTCGAACGCTCGTTTACTCTCGCCGCGCCTGAAGGTCTCGGCCGCTACCCGCGCCCCGATCTCATCGGCCCGCTCCTCACGCATCTTCCCGAGACCCTCCAAGACGCGGTGCGCATGGGCTTCCTGAATTCCAGTCGCGCCACCGGCCGGATCTCCGACTCCCTGAAAGCCGCCGCGCAGGTCACGTTTGTCGGCCACTCCGCCGCGGGCGAAAGTGGCACCGTCCTCACGTTTCGCGTGCCCCGCTTCGGCGACGCCGCGCCGGATCTCTACGCCCAAGGGCGCATGTGGGACGATGGCCCCGCGGCAGAGGCCACCGCCTTCGAACTCCTCGGCTCCGCGGTGCGCGATGTCGCCGCCCGGCGGGAAAACAGCAATCGCTTCGATCAGTCGTTGCTCCGCCATCTCGGCTCCTACGAACGCCTGCTGAATCGCGGTCTCTCCTCCATCGCGATCGACGACGAAGGTCTCGGCGCCAAACCTCGAATCGATCGGGCGGTGGTGCAGACGGCTCACGCCTTGTCTCAGGCCACGCCGCCCTCCCGCCGCGTCCGCGTGACCGGCCGCCTCGACCTGATGGGCGCCAGCCAAGGCGTGATCAAACTGCACGTGCGAAACAACCAGATCGTCACCGCGCTCTGGAGCGGCGCCGATCCCATCGAGCGCCATCACGAACTGTTTAACCGCGAAGTAGTGCTCGAGGGCCTCGGTATTTTCCGCCCCTCCGGCACGCTGCTGCGCATCGATGCGGATGCGCTCCTCGCCGCCACCCAGCAGGACGAATTTTTCCGTGATCTTCCGATTGCCACTCCCGCTCGCGACTACCTGCAGTCGGCGCATCTGCGGGCCGGAGAACCATCCGCGTATGCCAGGTTGCGCGGCAGCGTGCCCGCCGAGGAATCGGATGAAGTGTTTCTCGCGGCGCTCGACGCGCTACGCTGATCATGGCTGCCGCCTACCTCCTCGATACCTCGGTCCTGCTTCTCTGGACCCGAGGCAAGAGTCAGGCTGCAGCCATCGAAGAACAATTCCAGCTCTCCGCGTCGCCGCTCCGCCCGCTGATCTGCGAGGTCTCTCTCGGCGAGATGCTCGCCTTCAGCCGCAATCCGCAATGGAGCGACCGGCACCGGCAGCGCATGCAGGCCATCCATCACGACGTCACTGTGATCGATCTCTCCGATTGGCGGGTGCAGGAAGCCTACGCCGATCTTTCCACGCTGGCGCAGGCCTCGGGTTGGTCGCTGTTCAACGGCAAGAACGATCTCTGGGTCGGCGCCGCGACCAAAGTTTCCGGTGCACACCTCCTGACGGCTGACCAGGATTTCGCGCCGCTCGTCGGCCGCGAGGACTGGAGCGTCACGCTGCTTGATCCCCACACAGGACGGCTCCTCAACTGAGGATTATATTCCAATGCCCGAGCGCACGATCACTCCCGTCACCGCTCCGCAATCCTACGCCGATCTCCGCCGCGGCGTGGAGACCGCGCTCCTCGCCGGCCAGCGCGACATCGAGCGCGCCAAGGTCCACACCTATTGGGAAACCGGCCGCCTCATCAACGAACACATCCTGCTGCACGACGACCGCGCCGACTACGGCGCGAAGGTTTTCACCAAGCTCGAAACCGACCTGAAGGTCAGCAAGCGTGTCCTCTACCAGTGCGCCCAGTTCGCCCGTCTGTTTCCAATTGTGAACGGCCGTTCACCATTGGCGTGGGCCCACTATCGTGTGCTCTGCCAGGTCGAGGACGGCGCCCAGCGCAAACTCCTCGCCGCTGAAGCCGTTAAAAACGCCTGGACTGCCGCGCAATTGGAAGAGCGTATCCGCCCGCTGAATCTCGCCGCGCTCGGGTCGTCCGCCGACCCGCCGGCCTCCGCCGCCCCGCCCAAACTCCTCGCTCCGCAACGCGGCACACCCGGCCTTCACCTCATCGTCGAACGCACCGCCGGCGACCTCGCCATCGACCTCGGCTTCAAGCTCTACCAGCCGCTCTCCGAGACCCGGCAAAGCCGCTTCGCGAAGGGCGACATCGTTCGTCTCGCCGCGGACGGCAGCGTCCGCCGCGCCGACGACGCCACCAAGGCCGACCTCTTCACCTACGCCGCCGCCCTGCGCCGCGTCGTCGACGGCGATACGCTCGTCGTCGCCCTCGAGGTGGCGCCGGGAATTTTCCTCGAGCAGAAACTGCGGCTGCGCGGACTCGACTGCCCCGAGCTGAGCACGCCCGAAGGCAAAACGGCCAAACGCTTCGTCGACACCCTCGTCGCGCAGACGACCGCCGTCGTGATCAACACCACGAAGCCCGACAAATACGACCGCTACCTCGCCGACGTCTTCCTCCAGACCGATCCGGACTCCGTCTCTCAACTCTCATCCCTCAACTCTCAACTCCCGGAAATCTTCCTCAACAACACGCTCCTGGAAAACGCCCAGGCGGTCCGCAAAGACGCGTGGGAATTCCGCGATTGGGATCCGGACCTGTTCGCGTGATTCGCCTCCACGGGCGCGCCGGCGTGAACGGCGCCACCGTTTCATCACGACGCTTTTCGTGACCTCCGCGTTTCAATCGCGGGGTAACGCGGCTGAAACCACGATTTCACGGACGGCGTCGCCCTGGATCCTTCGCTCCGCTCGGAAGGCCAAGGAAAAATTTCTAAAGTCATCTGTGGAGACGCCACTCCAACGGCTCTTCCGGTTGTTTTCAGCGAAACGACTGTATTCACCGCGCAGGTGAATCGGAGTTGGTGATGAACCTCCGTCTTCTCTCTGCGGTCTTTGCGGTTCAATTGACGTATTTAGACCGAATTATTTCTGGATCGGTGGAGATTCGCGAATTCCGAGGTGAAAATTGACCGGCGGTAATCGCGAAATTCAGGTTGATGAGCGTTCATGGGCCTGGATCAGCGGTTTCTCCTCCAGGGTGTTTTATTTTAAACCAGCCTCGGCGAAATCACCCCGGGCCTGCGGCAACTTCCCGCCGCCACTCGACTTGGTGGATTTGGCGGCAACGTTGCGGCCCCGCTTCCGACCGTCCGCCTGAAATTTTCTGCGCCTCTTTTTTCCTCCCAGTCGTCTTACCGCCCGATGTCCGCTGCTCCGTCTTCTTTTTTCCGCCGCCGCTGGTTTCTCTATGCCGCTGTCGTCGCCGTCGCGGCGTTCGGCACCTGGTATTTCGCGTTCCGCGCCGTGCCGCAGAAACACCGCTACCCGCAACCCGCCTGGGCCGGCATCGGTAATCCGCCGCTCATCCCCGTGCGCACCGTCGTCGCCGCGCTCCGCGACCTCCCTGTCCATCTCAAAGCCATCGGCACCGTCACCGCGCTCAACACCGTCACCGTCCGCAGTCGCGTCAACGGCCAGTTGCTGCGCGTCGCCTTCGAGGAGGGCCAGCGCGTCGAACGCGACCAGTTGCTCGCCGAAATCGATCCCGCGCCCTACCGCATCGCGCTCGCCCAGGCCGAGGGCGAACTCCAGCAAAACGCCGCCCAGCTCAAAAGCGCCCGCGCCGACCTCGAGCGCATCCGCGATCTCCACGCGCAAAATCTCGTCACCGCCCAGCAGCTCGACGTCCAGGAAGCCCTCGTCGCCCAGCGCGAAGGCGCCGTCGCCGCCAACCAGGCCCAGGTCGACGACGCCCGTCTCCAGCTCACTTATACGCGCATCGTCGCCCCCGTCGCCGGTCGCGTCGGCCTGCGCTCGATCGATGCCGGCAACCTCGTGCGCACCACCGACGCCAACGGCCTCGTCGTCATCACGCAGACCCGCCCCATCGCCGTCAGCTTCACGATCCCCGAGACCGAGCTGCCCGCCGTCCTCGAACCGTTCCATGCCGGCGAAAAACTCCCCGTCGAAGCCTGGGATCGCAACGAGCAGTCCATCCTCGCCACGGGCGTCCTCAAGACCATGGACAATCAGATCGACGTCGCCACCGGCACGCTCCGCCTCAAGGCCGAGTTCGCCAACGACGACGAACATCTTTTTCCCAATCAGTTCGTGAACGTCCGCATGCGCGTGCGCACGCTCGACCACGCCGTCGTGATTCCCTCCGCCGCCGTGCAATTCGGCTCGCGCGGCACCTACGTCTTCATCGTCGACCAAAATAAAAAAGCCGCGATCCGCGACATCGTCCTCGGTCCGTCCGACGGCTCGCAACAGGCGATCGCCAAGGGCCTCGCCGCCGGCGACAACGTCGTCCTCGAAGGCTTCGACCGTCTCCGCGAAGGCCGCGGCGTCGTGATCACCGACGACGCCACGGCTCCCTCCGACGCCACCGGAGGTTCGGCCGCCGCCACCGCCCACGCCGCCGCTGCAGGTTCCGCCGCCGCGTCCACCGCCGCCACCGCGAAATGAATACGCCGCTTCCCGGTAGGGACGGCTCTCCGAGCCGTCCGCCCCCGTCCCCCGCGTCACCAGCCCTCGCGGACGCCTCGGAGAGGCGTCCCTACCACCTCTGCGCCGTCGGTCTCCCCGTCCGCACCTCAGGCTCCGTCCGCCCATGAGCCTCTCCCGCCCTTTCATCCAGCGCCCCGTCGCCACCACGCTGCTGATGGTCGCGCTGCTGCTCGCCGGCTTCATGGCGTATCGGCTCCTCCCCGTCGCCGCGCTGCCGCAGGTCGATTTTCCCACGATCCAGGTCTTCACGTTCTACCCTGGTGCGAGCCCGTCCGTCACCACCAGCGCGATCACCGCCCCGCTCGAACGCCGCTTCGGCCAGATCCCGGGCCTCGCGCAAATGTCCTCGTCCAGCTCCGGCGGCGCCTCGGTCATCACGCTGCAATTTTCCCTCGAGGTCGCGATGGGCACCGCCGAGCAGGACGTCCAGGCCGCCATCGCCGCCGCCTCGAATCTCCTCCCGAACGACCTCCCCACGCCGCCGATCTATCGCAAGGTTAACCCCGCCGACGCGCCCATCCTCACGCTCGCCGTCACCTCCTCCACGATGCCGCTCCCCGAGGTCCACGACCTCGTCGACACCCGCATCGCCCAAAAGCTTTCCCAAATTCCCGGCGTCGGCCTCGTCAGCCTCGCCGGCGGCCAGCGCCCCGCTGTCCGCGTGCAGGTCAACCCCGCCGAACTCGCCGCCCGCGGCCTGAATCTCGCCTCGATCCGCAGCGCCATCTCCGCCGCCAGCGTGAACCAACCGAAGGGCAGTTTCGACGGCCCCATCCGCAGCGTGCTCATGGACGCCAACGACCAGCTCCGCTCCCCCGCCGAGTATCGCGACCTCATCATCGCGTGGCGCGGCGGCGCGCCGCTGCGCCTCGGTGACGTCGCCCGCATCGTCGATGGCGCCGAGGACCGCCGCCTCGCCGCCTGGGCCGACCAACTCCCCGCCGTCCTCATCAACGTCCAGCGCCAGCCCGGCGCCAACGTCATCGAGGTCGTCGACCGCGTGCAGGAATTGCTCCCGCAACTTTCCGCCAGCCTCCCCGCCGCCGCGCAGCTCGCCGTCCTCACCGATCGCACGCAGAGCATCCGCGCGTCCGTGCGCTCCGTGGAACACGAACTGATCTTCGCCATCGGCCTCGTCGTCCTCGTCACCTTTTTTTTCCTCCGCAATTTCGCCGCCACGATCATCCCGAGCATCGCCGTGCCGCTCTCCCTCGTCGGCACGTTCGGCGTGATGTATCTCTGCGGCTTCTCGCTCAACATTCTCACGTTGATGGCGCTCACGATCGCCACCGGCTTCGTCGTCGACGACGCGATCGTGATGATGGAAAACATCGCGCGCTTCCGCGAGCAGGGCTTCTCCGCGATGGAGTCCGCGCTGAAAGGCGCCTCGCAGATCGGCTTCACCCTCGTCTCGCTGACCGTCTCGCTGATCGCCGTGCTGATCCCGCTGCTCTTCATGGGCGACGTCGTCGGCCGGTTGTTTCACGAGTTCGCGATCACGCTCGCCGCGTCGATCCTCATCTCGCTCGTCGTCTCGCTCACGCTCACCCCGATGATGTGCGCCCGCATGCTCGTCGCGCCGAAGCACGAAAAAGGTCGAGCGGGACCGCTGGGCCCGCCGGAAGCACCTGCGCCCGCCGTCACCTCCGGTAGGGACGGCTCTCCGAGCCGTCCGCAAATCTCCCCCGACCCGTCTTCATCGAAAACCGGACGCCTCGGAGTGGCGTCCCTACCCGCCGAAGCACACGCCGCCCACGCCCCCGATTTCCTCGAACGCATCATCGCCCGCTACGGCCTCTGGCTCGACTGGGTCCTCGCCCACCAACGCCTCGCACTCTTCGCCACCGTCGCCACGATGGCGCTCACCGCGTTCCTCTACGTGATCGTGCCGAAGGGCTTTTTCCCCGTGCAGGACAACGCCGCCATCCAGGCCGTCACCGAGGCGCCGCAGTCGATTTCGTTTTCCGCCATGGCCGAACGTCAGGCCGCGCTCGGCGCGAAAATCCTCGAGGACCCCGCCGTGCGCAGCCTCTCGTCGTTCATCGGCGTCGATGGCACCAACGCCACGCTCAACAGCGGTCGCATGCTCATCAACCTCCTCCCCCGCGACCAGCGCAGCGAATCCGCGACATCGATCATCGCCCGCCTCACCGCCGCCGCACGCAGCGTCCCCGGCATCACGCTTTTTCTCCAACCCGTCCAGGAACTCACGATCGAGGACCGCGTCAGCCGCACGCAATTCCAGTTCATGCTCACCAGCCCCGACGGCGAACTCCTCCGCGAATGGGTGCCGCGCCTCGTCGCCCGCCTCCGCGATTCGCCCGCGCTCGCCGACGTTGCCGCCGATCTCCAGAACCACGGCCTCCAGGCCTACCTCGACATCAACCGCGACGCCGCCAGCCGCCTCGGTATCAGCGTCGCCGATATCGACGACGCGCTCTACAGCGCTTTCGGCCAGCGGCAGATTTCGACGCTCTTCACGCAGGCGAGCCAGTATCGCGTCATCCTCGAAGCCGACCCGCGCCTCATCACCGGCCCGAAGTCCCTCGAGAGCATTTTCGTCACGCCCGCCGGCGGTAAACCCGTCCCGCTCTCCAGCATCGCCACCGTGAGCGAGCGCCTCACCCCGCTCCTCATCAACCACACCGGCCAGTTCCCCTCCGCCACGATCTCCTTCAATCTCGGCCCGAAGAGTTCGCTCGGCGCCGCCGTGAAAGCGATCGAGGCCGCCGCCCGCGACATCGCGTTGCCGGCCTCCGTCGATCTGCGTTTCCAGGGCGCCGCACACGCCTTCCGCGCCTCGCTCTCCAACACCCTCTGGCTGATCCTCGCCGCCGTCGTCACGATGTATCTCGTCCTCGGCGTGCTCTACGAAAGCAGCATCCACCCGATCACGATTCTCTCCACGCTGCCCTCCGCTGCCGTCGGCGCGCTGCTCGCGTTGTGGGCCACCGGCCGCCCGCTCGATATGATCGCCGTGATCGGCATCATCCTGCTCATCGGCCTCGTGAAGAAAAACGGCATCATGATGATCGACTTCGCCCTCGAAGCCGAACGTCACCAGGGCCTCTCCCCGCGCGCCGCGATTCACCAGGCCGCGCTCCTGCGCTTCCGCCCGATTCTCATGACGACCCTCGCCGCCCTCTTCGGCGCGTTGCCGCTCATGCTCTCGCACGGCTCCGGCGCCGAGCTGCGTCAACCGCTCGGCCTCGTGATGGTCGGCGGCCTGCTCGTGAGCCAGCTCCTCACGCTCTTCACCACGCCCGTCGTCTATCTCTTCTTCGACCGCCTCGCCCACCGCGCCCCGTCCCGTAGCCGCGAGCGCCAGCGAGTGGAAACCGCCCTCCCCGCCAGCGCCCCGTCGCGATGACCGCAGCGCCTCACACACCCCGGCGCTTCGCGCCACCCCTCTTTTTAGAGGGGATGTCCGTCGCTGCCAGCGGAGCGCCGGTGATTTCCCGTGCGCCTTCTCCGGCGCGGTTGAAAGAAGCGACGCCGCCCCGCAGCCGAAGTCCCCTCTATCAAGAGGGGCGCCCGACAGGGCGGGGTGTGTTTTCAACACGGGACGTGTTTTCCACGCCTCCGCGTACCGACGAGCGCCAGCGAGCCGATCCCCTCGTCGCCCCATGAACCTCTCCCGTCCCTTCATCCGCCGCCCCGTCGCGAGCGCGCTGATTGCGGTCGGCGTCGTTCTCCTCGGCCTGCTCGCCTACGGCCTGCTCCCCGTCGCGCCGCTGCCCGAGGTCGATTTCCCCACGATCCAGGTCTCCGCCTCGCTCCCCGGCGCGAGCCCCGAGACGATGGCCGCCAGCGTCGCCACGCCGCTCGAACGCGCCCTCGGCAGCATCGCCGGCCTCACCACGATCCGCTCCGGCAGCAACCAGGGCGGCTGTAACATCACGCTCGAATTTGATTTCGACCGCGACATCAACGCCGCCGCCCGCGACGTCCAGGCCGCGATCAACGCCGCCCGCGGCCAGCTCCCCTCCGGCATGCCGCGCAACCCCAGCTACCGCAAAGTCAACCCCTCCGCCGCGCCCATCATGGGCCTCGCGCTCACTTCGCCCAACCTCGCCTCGAGCGCGCTCTACGACATCGCCGCCACCGTCATCGCCCAGAAAATTTCCCAGGTGAACGGCGTCGGCCAGGTGGACGTCTGGGGCAGTTCGCTCCCCGCCGTCCGCGTCCAGCTCAACCCCAACGCCCTCGCCCAGCAGGGCCTCTCCCTCGACGAGGTGCGTCGCGCCATTGCCGATACAAACTCCGTCCGTCCGCGCGGCGCCATCGACGCCGGCGACCGCCACTGGCAGGTCCAGACCAGCGGCCAGCTCCGCCACGCCGCCGAATATCGCCCGCTGATCGTCCGCTACCGCGACGGCGCGCCCGTCCGCCTCGGCGATGTCGCCACCGTCACCGATTCCGTCGAGGACCGCTACAGCAGCGGGTTTCACAACGAGCGCAGCGCCGTATTGGTCATGGTCCGACGCCAGCCCGGCGCCAACATCATCGCCACGATCGACGCCATCAACGCCCAGCTCCCCGGCCTGCGCGCGCTCCTCCCTGCCGACGCCGACCTCGCGCTCGTCATGGACCGCTCGCCCGGCATCCGCTCCACGCTCCGAGAAGCGCGTTTCACGCTCATCGTTTCCGCCGCGCTCGTGATGGCCGTCGTGCTTTTCTTCCTCGGCAACGCCCGCGCCGCTTTGATCCCCAGCCTCGCGATCCCTGTGTCGCTCATCGGCACGTTTGCGATCATGTATCTCCAGGGTTTCTCGTTGAACAATCTCTCGCTGATGGCGCTGATCGTCGCCGCCGGCCTCGTGGTCGACGACGCGATCGTCGTCCTGGAAAACATTTCCCGTCACATCGAACGCGGCCTCTCGCCTTTGCGCGCCGCGTTGAAAGGCGCCGGCGAGGTCGGCTTCACGCTCCTCGCGATGAACCTCTCGTTGGTCACCGTGTTCATCTCGATCCTCTTCATGGGCGGACTGGTCGAGCGGCTCTTCCGCGAATTCTCGATCACGCTCGCCGCCGCGATGCTCGTGTCGCTCGCCGTCTCGCTCACCCTCACGCCCGCCCTCTGTTCCCGCTGGCTGAAACCGCATCGCGCGAACCCCACCCCCGGTAGGGACGGCTCTCCGAGCCGTCCGCAAACCACCCCCACCTTCGATCCGCTCCCCAGCAACCGCCCCGAAAACAACCGCCCCGAAATCGACGGCCTCGAACACGGACGTCTCGGAGAGACGTCCCTACCTTCACGCCCGCCCGCCCGCCACCGCTCGCCCCTCCCCGCCCGCCTCGCCGCCTTCCTTCAGCACCGCAGCGAACACGACTTCGCCTTTCTCCGCCGCGTCTACGCGCGCTCGCTCGGCTGGGTGCTGCGCCACCCCACGCTCACGCTCCTCATTTTCCTCGGCACGATCGCGCTCAACGTCTCGCTCTACCTCACCATCACGAAAGGTTTCCTCCCCGAGCAGGACACCGGACAACTCGGCGGCTTCGCACGCGGCGACGACGGCCTCTCCTTCCAGGCGATGCAGCCGAAGATCGAAGCCTACCGCAAACTCGTCCTCGCCGATCCCGCCGTCGCCGACGTCATCGGCATGACCGGCGGCGGCAATGGCCTCAACAACGGCTGGATGGCCGTCCGCCTGAAACCCCTCGCCCAGCGCGGCGAGCCCGCCAGCGAGGTCGTCAACCGCCTCCGCCTCCAAGTCCCGCCCGTCCCCGGCGGCCGTCTCTGGCTCAACGTCACGCAGGATATCCAGATGCCGCGTACGTCCGACGCCGGCTCCTACGATTTCACGCTCCTCGCCGACGACCTCTCGCTCCTCCGCCAGTGGGCGCCGAAGGTCGCCACCGCGATGCAGGCGTTGCCGCAGTTGACCGATGTCGACGGCCCGAGCGACGACGGCGCGAAACAGGTCACGCTCACCATCGACCGCGAGAAAGCCCGCCGGCTCGGCGTCGACATGCAGATGGTCACGCAAGTGTTGAACAGCTCCTTCAGCCAGCGGCAGATCTCCACGATCTACGACGACCTGAACCAGTATCGCGTCGTGATGGAACTGGAGCCGCGCTACACGCAGGATCCCGCCGTGCTCGACCAGGTGCAGGTGATCGGGGCCGGCGGCGCGCGCGTGCCGCTGTCCGCCTTTTCCCACTACAGCTTCTCGCTCATCAACGACCGCGTGCAGCACCGCGACCAGTTCGCCGCGGAGAACATCGGTTTCTCCCTCGCGAAAGGCGTCTCGCTCGAGCAGGGCCTCGCCGCGATCGACGCCGCGATGGCGCACA
This sequence comes from Verrucomicrobiota bacterium, assembly GCA_048498075.1. Classification (GTDB taxonomy): domain Bacteria; phylum Verrucomicrobiota; class Verrucomicrobiia; order Opitutales; family Opitutaceae; genus Opitutus. The sequence continues at coordinate 49,910 of JBEHYR010000032.1, forward strand.
TCATGTTGCCGACCGGCATCCAGGGCCGCCTCGTCGGCACCGCGCAGACGTTTCAGAAAAGTCTCCAACGCCAGCCGCTCCTCCTCCTCGGCGTGCTCGTCGGTGTCTATCTCGTGCTCGGCATTCTCTACGAAAGCCTCGTCCACCCGCTCACGATTCTCTCCACGCTGCCCTCCGCCGGCGTCGGCGCGCTGCTCGCCCTGCGCCTGACCGGCACCGAGTTCACGCTCATCGCGCTGCTCGGACTTTTCCTCCTGATCGGCATCGTGATGAAGAACGCGATCCTGATGATCGACTTCGCCCTCGCCGCCCAGCGCCGCGACGGCCGCGCTCCCCGCGACGCGATTTTCGAAGCCGCGCAACTCCGGCTTCGTCCGATCCTGATGACCAACCTCGCCGCGCTCCTCGGCGCGTTGCCGCTCGTGCTCGCCACCGGCGAAGGCGTGGAGATGCGACGCCCGCTCGGCCTCGCGATCGTCGGCGGCCTCGCGGTGAGCCAGCTCCTCACGCTCTACACCGTGCCGGTGATCTATCTCTGGCTCGACCGCACGCGCCTGCGTGTGAACGGATTCGCCCGCGCCCATTTTCGCCGCCTCCGCCCCGAGTCGCTGCCCGCGCGCCCGCAGCCCCAGACCTGACACACCCCCGCCACCTGCTGGTCTCGCTCTCAACCCTCAGGTCTCGACCATTCAGTCGAACCGAGAAACCCAGTGCGCCGGAGCCGCAACCGACTGAAAAATTTGCCCAGGAGGAAGCCGAGGGAGCAGAGGATGAGACCGACCTCCTCTCCTCTGCTCCCTCCTGTGAGATTTCCCGTTCGAAAAAAATAAAGCCGACAGATTCCGAGATGGCGCCGCATCGCGCCCGAATGAAAACGCCGTCGGGGACCAGGCACTTTCCAGTCACCGACGCAGGACAACTTCGCATCGAAGCTCTCCTCCGAATTCGTGTCCATTCGTGTCCATTCGTGGTTACTCCACGGCCCGAGTCCGGCCCGTGCGTCGCCGGTTGCACACGCTTGCTCCACCTCGCATTTCCGCCCTGAGTCTTGAACGCTCCCGCCGCCCATGAAACCCGCCCCCGCCGACTCCGTGCTGCTGACCGCGCCCGACTACCGTGAGTTTATCACGAACCTGAAAGCGCGCGTCGCCGCCGCCCAGCTTTCGGCCGCCCGCGCCGTCAACCGCGACCTGATTTTGCTCTATTGGGACATTGGCCGCGGGATCGTGGAGAAGCAGCGTTCACTCGGCTGGGGCGAAGCGGTGGTCGAAATGGTGGCGGCGGATTTGCGAGCGGCGTTTCCGCAGATGACGGGTTTTTCGGCCCGCAATGTGTGGGACATGCGCCGTCTCAATGAAGCCTACACCGCTGCCGAGATTCTCGCAGAAGCGGCGAAAGAAAGGGCGCACCGCACGGCTCTTCCAATTCTGCGACAGCCTGTCGCAGAATTGGCGACCGATATAAAACGGCCACAGCCTGCGGCAGAACCGGCCGACGCCGAGACCGTCTCATTTCTGCAACAGCTTGTCGCAGAAATTCCGTGGGGACACAATCTGCTGCTGCTGAACAAGCTCACCGCTCCCGCCGCCCGCCTCTACTACCTCCGCGCCACCGCCCGCTTCGGCTGGTCGCGCAACGTCCTCCTCAACCAAATCAAGGCTGGCGCCTACGAGCGCGCGAAGACGGAAAAGAAAACGCACAACTTTCCCCTCGCCCTGCCCGAGCACCTCGCCGAGCAGGCCAGCGAGATGCTCAAGAGCACCTACAATCTCGAATTCCTCGGTCTCCGCCGCGCCGTCCGCGAGCGCGAACTCGAAGACCGGCTCACCTCCCGCCTCCAGCACTTCCTCCTCGAACTCGGCTACGGCTTTTGTTTCGTCGGCCGCCAATACCGCGTGGCGCTCGGCGCGAAGGAGTACTTCATCGATCTGCTCTTCTACCACCGCTTCCTGAAAGCGCTCGTCGCGTTCGATCTCAAGGTCGGCCCCTTCGAGCCGGAGTTCGCCGGCAAGGTGGATTTTTATCTCAACGTCCTCGACGACCGCGAGCGCGCCCCCGGCGACCAGCCCTCCATCGGCATCATCCTCTGCGCCGAGAAAGACGACGTGGAGGTCGAATACGCCCTCCGCGCGAAAGCCAATCCCATCGGTGTCGCCGCCTACACGCTCCAGTCGAAACTCCCCGGCGAACTCAAAGGCAAGCTGCCCACCGCGAAACAGCTCGCCGGCATCGTGCGCGCCGAGTTGGACGAAAAATAGCCAAAGCCGCCGAATCGGTTTCCGCCGCGGTGTCCTGCTCCTTCCCGCCGCGCGGAAGCCCCCGCCGCCTTGACCTTCGCTCGCTTCGGACCGAACTGGCCCCTCGCATGAACCTGGCTGAAGACGAACAGATTTTTCTCCGCGACCTCGTGAAAGCCTCGCGCCAGAAAATCCACCACGTGAACTGGACCGACCGCGACGGCACCGCCCGCCTCACCGCGCTCACCCAGCCCGAAGTCGTCCGCCTCAACGCCCTCGCCCAGCGCCTCAAGCTCTCGAAAAGCGAAGTCCTCCGCCAGGCCGCCCATATCCCCGTGGCGAAGTAGTCTCCTCCGCCGCGTTTTTCCGACTATCGGATTTTACCGCGGATTTCGCGGATAAACGCGGATAAATTCAAAATCCGGTTCGGGCCATCCGCGTTCATCCGCGAAATCCGCGGAAAAAAATTTCCGATTGAATCGCTCTTTCGCCGCAGCAAACGCCGATCCGGTCGAACGAGTCCACCGTCCCGCGTGTCCGTCGTTCCGCCATGACCACCGCGCGTTTCTCCCAGGTGCTCGCCAAAAGCGGCACGCCGCACGTGCACCTCACGTGGACGACTCCGACGCGCGATAAAACCCTGCGCGCCGCCGTCGAGCACTGCCGTCTGCTCACCGTGCACCAGAACGCCCGCGGCCAGAAAAAAGATTTTGGCCTCGTCGGCCTGCATCCCGGCAAAAGCGTCCAATATCTCGTCTTCCCGAAATCCCTCCGCGCCTTCGCCGGCAAACGCGTCGTCGGCATCGACTACGCCGCCGTCGCCGAAGACTCGCTCACGCCCGTCGCGAAATCCTCCATCACACCCCGCCCTCACGCCAAACCCGCCGAGGGTAGGGACGTCTCTCCGAGACGTCCGTCAACCGCCGCCCCATCGGGCGACCGCACCCGCGGACCGCTTCCCAAGCCGTCCCGACCGGAGACCGCCGGTTTCCCTACACCTTCGCGGAAGGCCTCCCTGCCCAAAGCCGACATCGTCGCCTTCTCCTCTCCGCCGCCGTCACCCGCGCCCGCAAAAGCTTCCCCCTGGCGCGACGCCGTCCGCCAAGCCGCCGCCGACCTGAAACGCGGCAAGACCATCGCCGCCTACGACCGCCTCCAACGCCTCCTCGCCTCCGAAATGTAGGGCGGGGTCTCCGCACCCCGCCGATGTCCGCGTATTCGCCGAATCATTCCGCGAATCGCGGCCAACCCGGCGGGGTCGGGAGACCCCGCCCTGCACCCACCCCGTCCTACACCGCGAACCGCTCCGCCGTTTCCGAGTCTGTGTCGCCAACTCCGCGCCCCATACCCGTCGCGCAAAATCCCACCTCGCCATGCGCCCCATCTGGAAAGGCTCCATCAGTTTCGGCCTCGTCAACATCCCCGTCGCCCTCGTCAACGCCAGTCGCACCGAGGAGCTGAAATTCCGCCTCCTCCGCGGCACCGATCTCTCGCCCGTCAACTACAAGCGCGTCGCCGCCCTCGACGGCAAGGAAGTCCCGTGGGATCAGATCGTAAAAGGCTACGAATACGAAAAAGGGAAATTCGTCGTCTTGAAGGACGAGGATTTCCAGCGCGTCGACCTCGAGGCCACCGACACGATCGACATCGTCGACTTCGTCGACCTCGAGCAGGTCAACCCCGTTTACTTCTACAAGCCCTACTACCTCGAAGCCCAGAAAGGCGGCGCGCCCGCCTACAAGCTCCTCAACCGCGTCCTCGCCGAAACCAACAAGGCCGGCATTGCCAAAGTCATCATCCGCACCCGCCAGCACCTCGCCGGCGTGAAAGCCAACGGCGATCTGCTCGTCCTCGAGCTGATGCGTTTCAACGACGAACTCGTCGCCCCCGACGCCGTGAAAATCCCCGAAGGCAAGGCGCTCGGCGCCCGCGAAATCAACATGGCGAAAACCCTCGTCGAGCAGATGAGCGAGAAGTGGGATCCCAACCGCTACACCGACGACTACAAATCCGCCCTGATGAAGCTCATCGACGCGAAAATCAAAAGCGGCGGCAAGGAACTCCCCGGCAAAAAGGAAAAGCCGAAAGCCACCAACGTCGTCGACCTGCTCTCCGTCCTCCAGGAAAGCCTCGAAGGAGCCGGCAAGGAAAGCGGCGCCTCCGCCAAGAAAAAGAAAACCTCCGCGAAAAAGAAACCGGCTAAAAAAGCCGCGTGAGGTAGGGACGGCTCTCCGAGCCGTCCGCTTCAGTATTCATAATTTCTTGCGAAGCCATTCGGACGCCTCGGAGAGACGTCCTACCGCCCACTCTCCCATGTCGCCGTACTCTCCTCGGCGATCTTCTCCATCGTCCGGCCCGTGATCGCCGACGTCTCCTCGCGTCGCTTCGACAGCGGCTTCATCGCCACGCCCGATTTCGCCACGAGCCACACCGGCTTCTCGTCATCGCTCTTGATCCGGAAAATGTGCCACTCGCCCTTCAGCTTCTTTCCCTTCAGCCACAGCTTCAAATTTCCCTCGTGCCAGTGCCCGCCAAGCCGCTCGTAGGTGCCGATGTCCCAGACCATCACCGTCCCGCCGCCATACTGGCCCTTCGGAATCGTCCCCTCGAAATCGAGATAATCGATCGGGTGATCCTCCACCTGAAACGCCGACCGCTTCACGCCCAGCTCATACGGCAGGCCCTTCGGCACCGCCCAGGATTTCAACGTCCCGCCCATCTCCAATCGGAAATCAAAGTGCAGGTGCGACGCCGCGTGCTTCTGAATCACGAAACGCAGCTCCTCCCCGTCTCCTGCCTTTCCCGCGTCTTTCCTTCCCGCCTTCGTCCGCCCCGCCTTCCCGGCGTGCGGCGCCGGCTCCGCCGTCTTCGTGAAGTCGCGTTTCTCCGCGTAACGCTTTAACGACCCGCGTTCGCTTTCGTTTTTTCCGCCCGTCTTGGCTTTGTTCGCCGCCACCCGCTCCCGCCGCGGCACGCCCGCGTCCGCCGCCTGCGCCGCGATCTTTTTCCCGACCGCGCTCGTCGCCAATTTCTGAAACGCCTTCGGCAGCTGCTGCTTCTTCGTGAGCACCTCCGCGAACAGATCGCCCTGCTTCTTCACGCGCGCCAGCGCTTCCTCCGGCGTGAAATCCAGGCTCGCGCGATCCTTCTTTTTCAACGCCCGCTCGAGTTCCGCCCACGTCACCGGCATCGACACAAACGGCTCGTCGCGCTTCGCCCGCAGCGAGTAGACGCTCACCGTCGTTTTCGAATAGGAGTTCTGCGACCAATCGATCATCACGCGCTTTTTCCGCAGCGCCTTCGACATCTCGCTCACGATCAGCTTCGGGTGCTCCTTCGCAAGCAGCTCGGCCACCGTCTTCGCAAACGGCGTCGTCGCCTCATAACGCGCCGGCGTGTTCAGCGGCACGTAAAGTTGCAGCCCTTTCGAACCGCTCACCTTCGGCCAAGCCTGCAGCTCCAGCTTCGCGAACATCTCCCGCAGCAGCAGCGCCACCTCGATGCACGTCAGCAGGTTCGCGCCCTCGCCCGGATCGAGGTCAAACGCCACCGCCGTCGGCTGCTCAAGCTTCGGTGCGCGGTGCAGAAACGGATGCAGCTCGATCGCCCCCAGATTCGCGCACCACGCCAGCGTTTCGAGATCGTTGATCAGGATGTAGTCGATGTTGCCTTCGTGGGCGCGGCGCGGCACCGGAAACGTTTTCACCCAGTCCGGCCGGTGCGCCGGCGCGTTCTTCTCGTAAAAACTCTCGCCCTTCACGCCTTCGGGGAAACGGATCAGCGTCACCGGCCGGTTGCGCAGGTGCGGCAGCATCGCCGGCGCAATGCCCGCGTAGTAGCGGATCATCTCCGCCTTCGTGAATCCGCTCGGGAAATAAACCTTGTCGGGATGCGTGACCGCGACCGCACGTTTGACGCTCATCGGCCCCTAGACCGCGGATATTCGCCGGCGTTCTCCTGCCGGCGGGAAGTGACCGGGAACTGGCCACGCGCCCGACGATCCTCACCATTTCCATCGTGGTTTGTGTTGAGCTGGGAACGGGCTTTCACACGCTCCCCCTCGTTGCCGCGTCGTCGCCACGGGCGACGTTCGCCATCACCACCCTCAGCACACAATTTACGGGCCTATAGCTCAACGGTTAGAGCAGAGGACTCATAATCCTTTGGTTCAGGGTTCGAATCCCTGTGGGCCCAAATCAATCTCGTGTCATGCCCGCCGCCGTCGCCGCCGTCGCTGTCTCCGCGAAATCGCCGCTCCGTTGTCTCCTCACGGCTGGACCGACTCGCGAGCATCTTGATCCGGTGCGATTTCTCAGCAACGGCTCCAGCGGCAAAATGGGCTACGCGCTCGCGACCGCCGCGGCGGCCCGCGGATGGCACGTCGACCTCGTCAGCGGGCCCGTCGCTCTGCCGGCGCCCGCCGGCGTGACGATGCACCGGGTAATCTCCGCCGCCGACATGCTCGCCACGTGCGAGCCCCTATTCGCGGAATGCGACCTTTTCATCGCCGTCGCGGCGGTCGCGGATTACCGGCCGGCGGAATTCTCCGCGCAAAAGAAAAAAAAGCATCCGGGCTCGCTCACCCTCGCGCTGGTGCCGACCGTCGACATTTTGAAAACCCTCGCCGCCCGCAAGACGCCGCGCCAGACGGTCGTCGGCTTCGCGGCTGAGACGCACGACCTTGAAACCTACGCGCGCCGAAAACTCCGCGAGAAGCGCCTCGACTGGATCGTGGCCAACGACGTCAGCCGGCCCGGCCTCGGCATGAACGCCGACGACAACGCCGTCCTCCTGCTCGGCGCCGATGGCACTGGCCTCGACTTCGGACCCGCGGCGAAGTCCGCCGTCGCGGAATTCATCCTGAACAGCATCGCGCCGGCGTCCTGAAACGGAAACGCGCAGTGGAGCGCGATTGTCGCTCGTGTACTTTGCGATGAAAAGGTGGAGCCCGATGTCCTCTCGGGCTGAGTCGCGTTCGCTCTCAAACCAGCCCGACGAGGACGTCGGGCTCCACCTTGCTGCCCTGCTGCCAACTCTCGGCAAGCCTGCGTCAGCGGCGGCCGGCTCGAACTCTGCCACGCCCTCCAACGATCAACCTGGAACGCTTTGAAATTTTCCATAGCCGCTGTAGGAGCCTGCTTGCAGGCGATGCTGGACCTTCGCCCACCGGGAT